>JBBQWT010000008.1:0-122366 GCA_038210375.1 Terriglobales bacterium
AAAGAAAAGTTCAGCAGGAAGACATTATTAAAGAGGTCAAGCGACACTCCTTTTACCTCAAGCCGGGCGAGAAATTACGCGTGAAACAGGCGCTGGCCCGCAAGCGCAACCGAAAAAAGATGCGCAAAGAGCAGGAATAGCTTTACACTTCAGCTTCAAGGCAGGGGAAACCTCATAAATCCCCTGCCGCTTTTATATCTTGATTTCGCTGGTTCCATACCTTATATACCGCTTCTGGCTCGTATCTACCCGCGTTTCATTTGCCCTATTAACAACTATTTCCATCGTACGTTTGCGGTGGAATGCATCAGGACGAAGGGCTGGCGCCGCTGGCGTCCGCTCGAGTTTGGCAGGCTGACCGCCTTTCAGGGGTTGCCGGTTGTGCAGGGGCGAAGACGGACCTAGGGGGCAGATCAGGATGGAATTCCAGGATAGAACTCTGCAATGCGTTGACTGCGCGTCAGATTTCATTTTTACCGCCGGCGAGCAGCTGTTTTTCCACGACAAGCAATTCAAGAACGAACCCCGCCGCTGCAAACCGTGCAAGGCAAAAAGGGCCAGCTCCATCGGGGCCGCGAGCGCCGCAGGGTACCAGAAGGTGGAGACCCGCACTAATTGCTCCCAATGCGGCAGGGACACAACCGTCCCCTTCAAGCCCACCCAGGGCCGTCCTGTCTTGTGCCGCCAGTGCTTCCAGCAACGCCCCGCACCCGCCGCGCAGTTGTAGGCCTGTTCTGATGGGACAAGGAAAGTTGCCGCGGCTGCGGATTTGTATAATCAGCAGGTGCCCACCTTCTTTGTCAGCAACTTCGGATGCCGCGCCACCCAGGCAGACGGCGCCGCCATCGAACGCCAGCTTCTCGGCCAGGGACTGGATCCGGCCGAAGACCCAGGGCACGCCTCGGTGGTGGTTCTCAATACCTGTTCGGTCACCGAATCCGCTGACCGGGACGTGCGCGCCAGCATCCGGCGCATCCACCGGGAAAATCCCGATTGCAAGATCATGGTCACCGGCTGTTATGCCCAGCGCGCGCCGGAGGAAATCGCGGCCCTGGCCGGGGTGACCTGGGTGGTCGGCAATTCCCACAAGCATGAGGCCGCGGGGTTGGCTGCTGCGTCATTTTCCCCAGCCGCATCCCCGGCTGCGACCACCAATTTTTTTCCGGCTGCGCTCTTGGCCACGCCGCCACGCATCCTGGTGGGGGATATATTCGACGGCCGGTCGCTCTTCGCCCATACCGAGGTGCTCGCCGCGCCGGTGTTCGATGGGGTGGGCGCGGCCGAGGCCCGCACCCGTCCTAATCTGAAGATCCAGGATGGCTGCGACAACCGCTGTTCCTTCTGCATCATTCCATTCGTGAGGGGGGCCAACCGGTCGCTGGCGAGCGAGCAGGTATTGCGCGAACTTGATGCCCTGGCCGCTGCCGGGTATCGCGAGGTAGTCCTCTCCGGAATCAACCTGGGGCGCTGGGGGCGCGACTTCGAAAGCACCGCCCCGGTACGCGATTTCGAATCGCTGCTGCGGTTGATTCTGGAGCGTAGCGCGATCGAACGCATTCGCATCAGCTCGGTTGAGCCCATGGATTGGTCTGACGATCTCATCAGCCTGGTGGCAGGCTCGCCGCGCATCGCCCGGCACGCGCACCTGCCGCTGCAGTCAGGCAGTGACGCGGTCTTGCGCATGATGCATCGCAAGTACCGCCCGTGGCATTATGCGGAGAAGGTCCACAAGATCAGGAAGGCCATGCCTTCGGCCGCCATCGGCGCCGATGTGATGACCGGATTTCCCGGCGAAAGCGACGAGCTTTTTGAGCAGTCGCGCAGCTTCATTGATTCCCTGCCTTTCACCTACCTGCACGTGTTCACCTACTCATCGCGTCCGGGGACGCCCGCAGCAGCCATGGCGCTACAGGTTCCGGTGCGAGTGGCGCGCGAGCGCAACCGCATACTCCGCGACCTGGCGGCGGCCAAAAACCTGGATTTCCGGCAGTCCCAGTTGGGGGGCTCGGTTTCGGCTATCACCCTGGCGCGGGGCCACGAAAGCGGTTCCACTGAAGCCCTGACCGATAATTACCTCAAGGTGGATGTCGCCGGCCGGCACGCCGCCAACCAGTGGCTGCGGGTCAACATCGAGGGGCTTACCGGCGAAGGGTTGCACGGCAGCGCGGCCTGAAACGCCTGCAACAAGGGGCTTGGCCGTCTGCCGTCATGCTATAATTTTTTAGCTTAAGTTTAAGGTTTTTAAAGCCTTTGGCGGGACGAACCTGATTCCGCCGTTGCTGCCGGGGAGGGCCGCATCGACAAAAAGTTTATTCGCATGAATGACCGCATCCGTGCGCGCGAAGTTCGCGTGATCGATGCGGAAGGCGGGCAGCTTGGGGTCATGACTCCGTTTGATGCCCTGAAACTTGCCCGCGAAAAGCAGCTTGACCTGGTGGAAATTTCGCCCACCGCCGTTCCCCCGGTTTGCCGCATCATGGATTACGGCAAGTTTCTCTACGAGCAGGAAAAAAAGGAACGTGCCTCCCGCAAGCACCAGAAAACGATCGTCCTCAAAGAAGTGAAGTTCAGCATCAACGTGGACGATCATGATTACGAGTTCAAGAAGAACAACGTCATACGGTTTCTGCACGATGGCGATAAAGTAAAAGCCAGTTTGCGCTTTCGCGGCCGTGAAATGACCCACACCAACCTGGGCCGCAACATGCTGGAGCGTTTGATCAAAGATATTGGCGACGCCGGAATCGTGGAGTTCAGGCCGCGCATGGAAGGCAATACCTTGCATGCCATCCTGGCCCCCAAGAAGACCGACCAGAAGCCAGCCAAGCCCAAGCCGGCGATGAAACCGGTGGCGGCAGCGGCCCCCGTTCCTCCTCCCCAACAGCCACCACGCTGAAGGTCCGGCGGAATGGCGGCGCGGCACCAATCCCTGAGTTCAGGGCAGCGGAATTGAATCGTTCCAACACACACCAGAGGACGTTATGCCGAAACTGAAAACACATAAAGGCGCCGCCAAGCGGTTCAAGAAGACCGCCTCCGGAAGGGTAAAGCGTGGCAAGGCCTTTATGCGCCACATTCTTACTTCCAAGACCACCAAGAGCAAGCGTCAGGGCGACGTGGACACCATGGTCTCGAAAGCCGACCAGCCCAAAGTAAAAAGAATGATTCCCTACTAGCTTCCGGTTTACAGGAAGCTTGAACGGGCCGGCTTAGCCGGCTGCTTTTCCAGGGATGTAACGGTGCAGAGCGGTTGGTCCGGTTGGAAGTTTTTTCCACCGGGGCAGAGCAGCTCTCCCCCAATGCGAGTGAAGAGGCATTGCAATTTTTGCACCTTGCCTCCAGCCGCCTGAGTCACTAAAAAGGAGCAACCATGCCCAGGGTAAAACGTGGCACCAAACGCCGCGCGCGGCGCAAAAAGATTCTTAATCGCGCCAGCGGCTATTTCCTCACCAAGTCAAAGCTGTTTCGCTCGGCCAAAGAGTCGGTGGAGCGAGCCCTCAAGTTCGCTTACACCGGCCGCAAGCAGAAGAAGCGACAGTATCGCTCCATCTGGATCGTGCGCATCGGCGCCGCCGCCAAGTTGAATGGCATGAGCTACAGCCAGTTCATCAACGGCCTCAAGAAGAGCGGCATCGAGCTCGATCGCAAGATCCTGGCCGACATCGCGGTGCACGATCCAGCGGCGTTCAAGAACCTGACCGAGCAAGCCTCCGCGGCATTGAAATCCGCCGCCTGATCCTGCGCGCTACGCGTTCCACCCGCCGCATTCGTATGAGCAATAAAGCGATGCGGCGGTGTGATGCGCCTCACCGCTGGTCATAGGTCTCGATTCCCGCAGCACTCGCTTGACTATGTACACGGTCGCAAAACTCCATGACTATTCCGCCGCGGCGCTGCAACAGGCCGCGGACGAGCTGCTGCACGCGCTCGAAGAAGAATCGCTGGCGGTCAAGGGCGAAGCCCAGCTCACCCTGTATCGCAATCGCTGGCTGGGACGCAAGAGCGGAATTCTCACCCAGGTCAACGATGAGTGGCTGAAGGCGGCCCCACGGGAAGCCAAGCGCGAAGCCGGCCAGCGGGTCAACGACTTGAAATCCGCGGTGGAAGCGCGGGTAGAGGCGGTCCTCGCCGCTCCCGCAGGTTCCGCAACCGCGGCGCTCGCGGCGACCGATCGCTCCGCCACGGCCCCGGTGGACGTTACGTTGCCGGGCTCGCGACGCCCGCTGGGCGCCGAGCATCCGGTGATCCGCACCATGAATGAGATCGTCGCGGTCTTTGCCGCCATGGGATATTCGACCGGCTCGGGCCCTGAGATCGAGAACGATTACTACAACTTCGAGGCGCTGAACTTCCCCCCTAACCATCCCGCGCGCGATACCCAGGACACCTTCCTCATGGCCGGGCAGGAGAGCCTGCCGCGCCGCGAGCGCCGCTTGCTGCGCACCCACACGTCCCCCGGGCAGATCCGCATCATGGAAAAGCAGAAGCCGCCGGTGCGCATGGTGGTTCCCGGAAAAGTGCATCGCCACGACACCGCCGACGCCAGCCACTCGCCGATGTTTCACCAGGTCGAAGGCCTGGCCGTGGACAAGAACATTACGTTCTGCGATCTCAAGGGCACCCTGGAGCACGCCATGAAGGCGCTCTTCGGTTCGAGGGTGCGTACTCGTTTTCATCCATCATTTTTCCCGTTCACCGAGCCTAGCGCCGACGTGCAGATCAGCTGCATCATCTGCGACGGCAGCGGGCGCCGCGGCAACGAGCCCTGCCGCTTGTGCAAGCAGACCGGATGGGTGGAGCTGCTGGGCTGCGGCATGGTGCATCCCGCGGTGTATGGCTTCGTCGATTACGACCCCGCGGTGGTGAGCGGCTTCGCTTTCGGCATGGGCGTGGAACGAGTGGCGCTGATGAAATACGGCATCGACGATATTCAGGTGCTTTTCCAGGGAGACGTCCGGTTCCTGCAGCAATTTGCCTAGCGCGCGAACCATCGATCCACTATGAAGATTTCACTGCGATGGCTGAATGAATTTGTCGCTCTGCCCTGCGACCTGCAGTCGCGCGAGGCCCTGACTGGCCTGGCCCACGATCTGACCATGGCGGGCGTGGCGGTGGAGAACGTGGCCGGCGACGGCGGCGATGCCGTGCTCGAAACCGACATCACCACCAATCGCGTCGATGCCATGAACCACTACGGCATCGCGCGCGAGTGCGCCGCCATTTATGACCTCGATCTTCCCGCTCTCGCACCAAGCCTGCCGGCGGCGCAAGGCGCACACGACGTCGCCATCGAAATCACCGACGCCGCAGGCTGCGCCCGCTACACCGCGCGGGTCATTCGCAACCTGACCATTCAGGCGTCTTCACCGGAAATACAACGGCGATTGCAATTGCTGGGACACAAATCCATCAACAGCGCCGCCGATGCCAGCAACTACACGCTGCTCGAAATGGGACATCCCACCCACGCCTTCGATCTCGACCGTTTGCAGGGGGGCAAAATCGTGGTGCGCCGCGCCCGGCCCGGCGAGACCTTGAAAACCCTCGACGGCATCGACCGCAAGCTCGACCCCGAAGACCTGGTCATCGCCGATGCGGCCAAACCGGTCGCCATCGCCGGAGTCATGGGCGGGTTTGATTCGATGATCACGTCTGCCACCCGCAATGTGCTCATCGAGTCGGCATGGTTCGATCCCGTCACGGTCCGGCGAACCTCGCGGAGGCTGGGCATGCACACCGATGCTTCGCACCGTTTTGAGCGCGGCGCCGATTGGGGGACGTGCCCCGTCGCCTGTGACCGGGTGGCCGAATTGCTGCTCACCTCGGGTGCGGGCGAGCTCTGCGGCTCCGCCATCGATAGCATCGCTCGCCCCATCGATCGGCCCACTCTGCGGCTGCCGGCCTCTGAAGTGCTGCGTATCCTGGGACTCGACATTCCCCGGGCAGATATCCGGCGAATCTTAACCAGGTTGCAGTTCGGCTTTGCGCAGGAGGGTGACACTTACGTGGTCACGGTTCCCACCTGGCGGCTCGATGTGGAAAGCAACATTGATCTGATCGAAGAAATTGCGCGCATCTACGGCTACAACCGCTTTCCCAGTACGCTGCCGACCTTCTCCGGTGCAGTGAACCCAGCGCCGGATGCGAACCAGGCGGCAAAGATACGCGCTACCCTGCTGGCCCTGGGTTATAACGAAGCTATCTCCCTGACGTTTATTTCCAACGCGGATGCCGCCGCCTTTTCCAGGGTTGCCGCGGCGCAGGTGGCCAACCCGATCAACGAAGAGACGCCGGCGATGCGCACGTCGCTGCTCCCCGGCATCCTCGACATGATGGCCTGGAACCTGAACCGCGGAGTCTCCGAGGCGCGCCTGTTCGAGTGCGGCCAGATCTATTCCTCGGCGGGACCGGAGACCAGCGAGCAGCCCGCCGCATGCCTTGCGCAGACCTGGGATGCGCTGCTGGCATCGCGTGACAGCAGCGAACGGATCTCGCCCGCCGACGCCAACGCGGCCACCATCGCCTTCCGCCGTTTCAAGGGCGATATCGAAACCCTGCTGGAACGCTTCGAGCACGCAACTCTGGTTTATGACGCGGCGGTGGAGCGCGCTTATTACCATCCCGGCCGCAGTGCGCGAGCAGTCTTTAATTCAGTAACGGTCGCGCGCTTCGGAGAGCTCCATCCGCGCTTGCAGGAAGAACGCAAGCTGAAGCAGCCGGTATATATCGCGGAGTTGGATTTGGCCGCGCTCTACAAGGTTGCGCCGCATCAGCCGCACTACGGGCCGATATCGCGCTACCCCGCCGTGGAACGCGATTTCTCGTTCTTCTTTCCCGCCGAAATTACTTTCCAGAAAATCAGGAACGCCGCGGAAGCGCTGGGTATTGAGCACATGCGGAGTTTCGATCTGGGTGAGATCTACCGGGGAAAGAACATTCCCGCCGGCCAGTATTCCGCGTTGCTGCGCGCCCGGTTCCAGTCAGACCAGCGGACTCTGCTTGACGACGAAGTCAAGGACTGGAGCGCGAAGATCACAACCGCGCTGCAAGGTCTCGGCGGCCAGCAGCGAGTTTAGGTGATGAGGAGACGTTTTATAGGAGTTGTCATTCCGAGCGCAGCCGAGGAACCTTTTGTTTCCTGAAAGGTTGCAGGAGTGTCACCCTGAATCAATGGATTCACCCGGCCCTCAAATTGGTCCTACGCGCAGCCTGCCTTTGATCTGTTTGGCAAACCAGGAAATCTTCTCGGGTTTTAAGTAAATCGAGCCCGTGGGGATTGTGCTGTGCCCTTGGTGATGGAATTGCGGGCTTCACACCCTAAGTCAAAGGCAGGCTACGCATAGAACCTGAGCGTCGATTCTTTGCGTCTGGGGCTGGGCCGACGGTGCGGGTTGCGCACAGGAAACAAAAGGTTCCTCGACTTCGCTCGGAATAACAAATCAAAGAAACGCGTACTTACGTCAGAAGAGCTAACTCTCCCTCTCCCACCGGCCCAATCAATTACAATCCGCGATACAGGAGGCCACATCATGTCCGTCTCTCGCCGCAATTTTTTGAAGACTCTTTCGGTTGGCGCCGCTGTGGGAATGACTGCTGCCACACCCGCGGGCGCTATGGAAAAATTGTGGCAGGGTGAGCCTGCGCGGCCGCCGCGCCGCATGTTGAACGCGCCCATTCTGCTCAATAGCAATGAAAATGCCTACGGGCCGCCGCCTAAGGTGATGGACGCGATGCGCGACAGCATGTACCTGGCCAACCGCTATCCTGATCGCGACTACGGGCGCCTGACTGAAGCCATTATCGCCGCCCACAAGGTCAACAGCGACCAGGTATTGCTGGGGTGCGGCTCGACCGAAATCTTGCGGATTGCCGGCGACGCCTTCACCACGGGCGAGACCCGGCTGGTGGTCGCCTCGCCCACATTTGAAGCCATTGCCCGCTACGCCGAGAGCGGCGGGACGCCGGTCATCCACGTTCCACTGGATCGTGATTATGCGCATGACCTCGACGCCATGCTGCGCGCGGGGGGAAGCCAAGCAGGGTTGTTTTATATCTGCAATCCCAACAATCCCACGGCCAGCATTACACCGCGCAAGCGCATCGAGGCGTTCCTGGGACGCATTCCATCGAACGCGCGGGTGCTGATCGACGAGGCCTATCACCACTTTGCCGGGGGACCGCAGGGCGATTACGTTTCATTCCTCGATCGCCCCTTTGGCGACGATCGCGTCATCGTAGCACGCACGTTTTCCAAAATATTTGGCCTCGCAGGCATGCGCCTGGGCTACGCGGTATCGACGCCCGCCAACATCGCGCGCATGAAACCCTACCAGTTGTACGACAACGTCAACATCATGGCGGCGCGCGGCGGCATCGCCGGGCTCGATGACGACGCCGGCACCCAGAACTCGTTACAGCGCAACGCCGCCGATCGCCGCGAGTTCATCGCCCAGGCGCGCGCCCGCAACCTCTCCGTCATCCCCTCGTACGCCAACTTTGTGATGATGGAAACGGGGGTCCCCATTGAGACCTTGATTTCGTACTTCGAGAGCAAACTCATTCACATCGGGCGGCCGTTCCCCCCGATGAACACCTTCGCGCGCATCTCCCTGGGCCTGCCGGCGGAAATGCAGACCTTCTGGAAGGCCTGGGATGAGAGGCCGGGGAAACGGGCTTGAGAAGTACCTAAACCGTCATCCGATTTCCACAGGTGGTTACGATATACTTCGCATTAAGCAGTAAATTTATTTCAATTTTTCAGGATGGATGGCCCTAATTTATGCCGGTGAAAGCCCCCGAGAGGCCGGACGTAGAAGTTTCTTCCGATGATTTTGTTTCGCTGGAAGAAAAGGTTTATCGCACCATTGAACTACTCAAAGCCGCCCGCGAAGCCAAGGCCAATTCCGAAATCACCATCGCCCGCCTGCGCGAACAGTTGGAAGAGCGTGAAGAAGAATCAGAATCGCTGCGCTCCCAGCTCATTTCCCTGCGTAAAGAGCGTGAAGAAGTGCGCGGGCGCGTGGAAAAAATGCTCAAGCAGATGGATGTGCTGGCGGAGCCATTGTCGTGAACAGTAATTTCACAACCCGGAACGTGCCGCGAGACGCCTCATGAGCGCACCCACCCCAGGCCAGAGCGTGCGCGCGGAAATTTTTGACCAGGCGTATAACCTGCGCGGCAGCGACCCTGACTACATCCACAAGCTCGCCAAATACGTTGACACCAAAATGCGCGCCGTCGCCGAGCAGACTTCGACCGTCGATTCCGTGCGCCTGGCGGTGCTGGCTGCGCTAAACATCGCCGACGAATATCACATCCTCAAGCAGAAGTACGACGCCATCGCCTCCAACTACCAGGAGAAAGCCAATCACCTCTCCGGGGCGCTCGACGAAGTGCTCGAAGAAAAGCGCCGCGCCGGATAAACCGGGACCACTCCACACTCAACGTTGCGCCCGCACTTCCCCCTTTCCTGTTTTTTTCAACACCACGAATTACGCAAACATTCGCTCGCCGTCATTGTCAATGGAAACCGTCCGCTTAATTTTCTGACCAGGCTTGCTTTGTGCAAAGCCGATGCACTAGCATCTTTCATGAAAGCCGTCCTGCAAAGTTTGTGGAATGGTCTCCGTTTATTGAACCAACTCTTTTTGAACGGGAGCCCCACTCGACGGTCCGGTGAGCAATGTCCGCCAGTCGGAAATGCCTAATGGATCTCGGAGGGTTCCCACCGTCTAACGGCGGGTTCATAGACGGCCCAGGCCACGGCCCCGCGGGTCGGCTTTTTTCCTTTTCTTTTCATCCCGTTTGAACCGGCCGCTCGATGATCGACCCGCTTCTCCCATCATCGCCAGCATCGGACGAACAGCCGCTTTCCACCCTGGTCGTTCCCTCTGAAAACGCGGGAACACGCATCGACCAGTACCTCGTCGCGCATGTTGGTGACGTCAGCCGTGCCGGCATCCAGCAACTACTGCGTGATCATCGCATCCTGCTGGACGGCAAGCCCGCAAAAGCCTCGTTGCGCCTGCGCGGAGGAGAAACCATTATCGTCCTGCGCGCGATGATTGCGCCGCAGGCCGGAACCATGGCGGAAGACCTCCCCATCGATGTAGTGTTTGAAGACAGCGACCTGGCGGTGATCAACAAGGCGGCGGGAATGACGGTGCATCTCGGCGCCGGCGCCGCCCGCAGCGGTACCCTGGTCAACGCGCTGCTGCATCACTTCAAGGGACTGTCAACGGTGGGCGGAATCGTGCGCCCGGGCATCGTGCATCGACTCGATAAAGACACCAGCGGATTGATGGTGGTGGCCAAGAACGACGTCGCCCACCGTCACCTGGCGGCCCAGTTTGCCGGCCGCGTGGTCAAGAAACGCTACGTTGCACTGGTGCACGGATGGTTGAGAAAAGACGAAGGCACGATCAAACTTGCCATCAGCCGCGACCGCATCCGCCGCATCCGCATGACTACCCGCGGCGTCGGAGGCCGCGACGCGGTGTCCCACTACAAAGTGCTGCGAAGGATTGGTTCCGAATACGGACACTTTTCCCTGGTGGAAGTGAAGATCGACACCGGCCGCACTCACCAGATACGCGTGCACCTTTCCGCGCTGGGACACCCTGTGGTGGGCGACACCATTTATGGCGCGCCCCGAACCGTGGCTCCGCCCGCTGCCCCGGAACCAAGAAAGCGAAAACCTACTCGCAAGCCCAAGAGCGGCGAGGGATCCCCAAATGTGAAGTCGAATGCGATTGGGCTGGATCGAAACTTTCTGCACGCCCAGGCCATCAGTTTTCTGCATCCCCGGACGGACAAGGAATTGGATTTCGAGCAGACGCTTCCGGATGAACTGCGGGGTTTTCTGGACCGCATCGAGGGCTCAGCCGCGGCTGCCGGGAAACCATAGTCTTGGGGGACGTTCAATTTTCCGTCAACCGGCAAATCGTGTTTTCTTGCCACCCCTTTCCCTTCAGTTCTCATTCGGACGATCTCGACTTTACCGGGGAGAGGAAGAACCCCTATCCGGCCCGATAAATATCCCTCAGGTAGTTTGGCTCTAGTTCCGCTCGCAGAAGCCGGGGGACGTCAGAATGGCAACTCAGGGAGGAAATTACGGCCAGCAGATATAATCGAGACTACCGATGAAACTTTCCTGCTTTTTGATGCTGGGCATCGCGCTCTCAAGCTTTACGGCGGCGCAGACTACCGATTATCCCGCGGCGCCGTCATCATCGCGAACCGATAAGACCGCACCTCCGCCGCGCAGCGCTCCTCCTCCGGCCAGCACTCCAGCCAAGGCGCCTGCTCCCGCCGCCACCCAGCCTGCCGTTCCCGCCAAGCCGGCTGCTGGCACTCCGCCAGGCGCGGTGGCTACTAACGACGAAGCGGTGAAACTGACGAAGATCACCAAGTCGGTGGATGAGGTGAACGTCATCTTCACCGTCATCGACAAGCACAAGCACTTCGTCAAAGACCTGACCAAGGCCGATTTCACCGTGCTCGACGATAAGAAGCCAGTACAGGTACGGGCATTCGTTGCTGAGACTGATCTTCCCTTACGCGTGGGATTGTTGATTGACGCCAGCAACTCCATCCGCGACCGTTTCCAGTTCGAGCAGGCTTCGGCCATTGAATTCCTGAACCAGATCGTGCGACCCGGGCGCGACCAGGCCTTCGTTCTGGGTTTCGACAGCGAGCATGAGATCACGCAGGATTACACCGACAGCACCGAGAAACTGGCGCATGGCGTGCGGATGCTGCGTCCCGGTGGAGGCACGGCGCTCTTTGACGCGATTTACTTCTCCTGCCGCGACAAGCTGCTGCGGGTGCAGGCCGATGAAACCGTGCGGCGCGCCATCATCGTGGTCTCCGACGGAGAAGACAACCAGAGCCGCGTCACTCGCGAAGAGGCCATTGAGATGGCGCAGCGCGCCGAAGTGATCGTGTACAGCATCAGCACCAATATCAGCGGGACCCTGGCTTCAGGGGATAAAGTGCTGCGGCGCATTTCCGAGGCCACCGGGGGACGGGTGTTCTTTCCCTTCAAGATCCAGGATGTAGCCGATGCCTTCTCGGAGATTCAGCAGGAACTTCGCAGCCAGTATGTAGTCTCCTACAAACCCGAAGACTTTCAGCGCGACGGCAAATTCCGTTCGATCGATATCATCACCCAGGCCAAGAAGTTTACTGTCCGCTCCCGCCGGGGCTACTACGCTCCCCGCCAGTAGCTCCCGCTCCGAATTCCGTACGAATCGTGACCGAGCCGCTAGTTGTTGCTTAAGCCCTGGAGAAGTTTTCCAATTCGGCCATTAGCAATCTCTCCGCCAGCATCACCATCGCACATTGAGACATCGTTGAAGTTGAAACGCAGGAGGTCGAAAGAGTAAAGCCCGAGCGCTTCAGACGATTGTGTGTCGTCATTCTCTCTAGCTGTTCGAATGCGGTGATCGAGTACGCCAACTATGAAAATGCCGCTAGTTGCTGCTGCTCGCAGGGTAATACCCCTGGCGGGCCTGCACCTTGTAACCCTCTTTGGTCTTGATCTCGATCTTGCGGAAGCCCGGGTCTTTGCGCGGGTTATCGGGGGTGTAGGACATGCTGTACTGGTTGCGCAACTCGTTCTCGATCTGGGCGAAAGCGTCCCGCAATTTTTCCGGACGGTTGCCCACGTCGATCACCCGGCCCCCGGTTTCGTTGGCCAGCTTCTTCATCTCGCTGTCGCCGCGATACATCCCGCCATAAAAACCGCGGTCCGCAATCAGGATTACATACGCAATGCTGTTGGATTTCTGGGCGGCTTCGATCGCGTCCCTGATCTTGAGCTTGCTGCCCTGGTCTTCGCCGTCGGTGAAAATGATCATGGCTTTGCGTCCGGCTTCGGTGCCGAGTTTCTCCGAGCCCGCCAGGTAGATGGCGTCGTATAACAGTGTCCCGCGGGGATTGGACGTGGGAAACGGTCCTTGTCCTGCTCCCGGAATTCCCATGCCTCCGCCGCCGGCGTTGTTGATCTTCAAGCGCTCCAGGCCGGAACGCAGGTCGCGGGCGGACGAGGTGTAGTCGTTCAGCAGCTCGACGTTCACGTCGAAGCTGATCAGGAATGACAGGTCTTTCTCTTTCAACACGCGCTGCAGGAATTCGTAACTGGCCTCCTGCTCCATGGGCAGCACCCGTTGTTGGCTGCCGCTGGTATCGACCAGGATGCCCAGGGTGAGCGGCTGGTTCGATTCCGAGGAGAAGTTCTTGATGGTCTGCTTGCGGCCATCTTCGTAGATCTCGAAGTCTTCCTTCTTCAAGTTCGGCATCAATGCGCCGCGCTTGTCTTTCACCGTAAACAGAATATTGGTGAGCCGCACTTCGACCTTGAGGGTCTCGATAGGGCCCTGGTTATCCTGCACCCGGCTGGGATCGTTGGCCGGCGAGGATTGCTGGGACGCGGCGGGCAAGGCGAAGGCCGCCAGCGAGACCGCGAGAATCGCTGCCCACAACCGCCATTGGTAAAAACTTATCTTCGAGATATTTATCAAACCATCACCATTCCGTTTCCGCTAGTTGCATCCCGGCACATCCTCCGCCTCGCCCAGGTTCCATCTTTAAGCTTCAATCTTCAATCCTGGAAAGGGCGGGCCCCTGCGAGGAATAACCGGCGCGCATTTTTTGTTATCCTCTAATTGGATGCGGGGAAAATTGCGAGGATAGATTTTTCCTGCGGGAGCCTCTCGTGAAGGTTGGCACAAAATTCGCACTCCTACTGTTCCTGGCACTCATGGCGATCGTAACCCGGCCGGCCTGGCTGTTCGCCATGCAGCAAGGCATCCCCGATGCGCCTTCCGCGACCCGGCCGCCGCAGCCCGTGGCGCCGCCGCCTTCCATGACCGCGCCCATGCCTGCCGCCAACACCGCGGCCCCGGGCGCCGCCACCGAGACCACCGATGACACCCCCATTGGCCCGCCCAAGCCGGCGGCCAACCCCACAGAGACGCCGCTTCCGCCTCCCTCCAACCAGATTCAAACGCGCAACGGCAATAAAGACACGGGCAACGACCGCGACCAGCTAACAACCTTTCGCACGATCGTGAATTTCGTGGTGGTCCCGGTCACGGTGCGGGACAACTCCGGCCGCCTCGAAGAAGGCCTGCTGGCCCGCGACTTTTCCATTTATGAAGATGGCGTGATGCAGAAACTCACTTTCTTTTCCAGCGACCCATTCCCGCTCTCCGCCGCCATCGTGGTCGATGAAGGCTTGAGCGATACCGCCATGCGCCGGGTGAACGAGACCCTGCCCAACCTGGCCTCAGCCTTCAGCCAGTACGACCAGGCCGCGGTCTATACCTACGGCGGCAATGTTCGTAAGGTAATGGAGTTCAACGGAGTGGGCGAGCAGCTCACCCTCGCCCTGCGCAAGGCGCGGGGCAGCGGACGCACCGGCGGGGTGCCGGTGACCAGTGGTCCCATGGTTTCGGGGCCTTCCGTCAACGGGCAGGATTATGACCGCGGCCAGCCGCGGCATACCAGCATTCGGCGCGAATCAAATGTGTTGAACGATGCCATTCTGCAGGCCGCCCAAGACCTCAGCCGGCTTCCTCTGTCGCGCCGCAAGATCATCCTGGTGATCAGCGATGGCCGTGAGGATGGCAGCCGCGCCAGTTACAGCGATGTGCTCAAGATATTGCTCACCCACGAAATCCAGGTATTCGCCATCGGCGTGGATAGCGCCGCCATACCGGGCGTGAACAAGCTGGAATCCATGCGCATCCCCGGACTGGGCTACGGCAACATCCTTCCCAAATACGTTTCCGCCACCGCCGGGGAGGCCTTCGCGGAATTTACCCGCGATTCCATTCAGGCCGCCTATGCCCGGGCCACCGAAGTAGCCCGCAACCAGTACACCCTGGGTTACAACACCAAGGGCACTAAAGCCAGCAATTACCGCAGCGTCGAGGTCAGGGTTCGCCTTCCTAACGTCAAGGTTTACGCCAAGGAGGGCTACTACCCGGCCCCTCCGCCAAAGCAGGAATAGGGATGGAGCCCGAGCCTGCGGCCAGCGATCCTTGGGGGTGCGCCCTGTTGATCCGTAGGGCCCAAATGGGTCCCCAGCCCCAATACGCATCCAACCAGTGACTTATAAACCGCCTGAGGGCGGCGGCGCCAACCGTACAAGCTATGATAGATGTAGAGTTACGCCGGGGATACCCGGGGTAGCTTTGACGACTGAAGCTTTTCCGGGGGAAGTAACGGCCCGGCCGAGGTAGGCACGTGAGTTTCATCAATTTCGCAGCCCGCGAAATTAACTGCAAGATCGTGTATTACGGGGCCGGCCTCGGAGGCAAGACGACCAACCTCCAGGTCATCTTCGACCGTACCGCCGAAGGGCAGCGCGGCAAGATGATTTCGCTGGCGACGGAGACCGATCGCACCCTGTTCTTCGACTTCCTGCCCCTAGACCTGGGCACAGTGCGCGGGTTCAAGACCCGTTTCCACCTTTATACCGTTCCCGGCCAGATTTTTTACGACGCCAGCCGCAAGCTCATCCTGCGCGGGGTCGATGGCGTGGTGTTCGTGGCCGACTCCCAGGAAGAGCGCCAGGACGCCAACCTCGAAGCCTTCGACAACCTGCAGGACAACCTCAAGGAGCACGGCTACGATTTCATGAAAATGCCCTATGTGCTGCAATTGAACAAGCGCGATTTGCCCAGCGCCATGCCGGTGGAAGATCTGAAGCGCGATCTGGTGAAGAAGAACGAAGCGGTGTTCGAGGCCGTGGCGTTTGAAGGCACAGGGGTCTTTGAAAGTTTGAAAGAAGTGGCGCGGCAGGTTCTGCTGGAGCTTAAGAAGGGCTGATCTCGCCTTTTCCAGCTAAGCAAAAAATCACTCGCCCAAAAAAAACCCGCTTCCTTCCGGAAGCGGGTTTTACGTTGCCGTCAACTATCGCGGCTGAAACGACCGCAGCATATTTTCAAACGTTGGGCGCAAAACGCTGTAGTCGCGATCGGGGGCGATGAAGATGATATAGACGATGTTGCCGTCGCCATTCTGCATGGCGACCATCCAGTCGCGTTCCCGCACCGGACGCCCGTTTTGCACCAGTGGTGAGGTGCTGATCAAATCCACCGATTTGGCATTCTGACCATTCACCGATATGTCCTCGTCATGGCCAATCTGGCGCATGTCGGGGTTGGCCTGGCGCAGAGTGGCGATCAGCTCATGAGTTGCCTGGTCGAGTGAATCATTCCTTCCCTGCTCGGGTTGATATCCGTTGATCATCACGCCGTAGGCCACCGCGTTCTGGGTGACTCCTGCCTGAGGAGCGATGGTGACCGCGGAACTCTGGTCGCCCATCACCTGCCAGTTGTCGGGGTAGCTGATCTGGAAGGCCTGGTGGTTAAGCGCGCGATAGTTGCCGCTGGGATAAACATCGCGGTTGATCTGCGAAATCGTGCCCGCGCCGTTGCCAACGTTGGCGTTGCCGGTCGACCTGCCGGCGCCGCTGCTCTGCCATTGGCCGGAAGCGATTTGCTGCGCGGTGTAGGGAGTCATGCCCGCCGCCAGCCGCTTGATGCTTTGAAATTCGGGGCTGTCGGTGCGATAGTTTTTCCCGGGAAGACCCGCCAACTCGGTGGCCACCGCCTGGGCCCGGTTGCCGGGATTGGGATGATCGCTCATAAATTGCGGCCCACCGCGGCCACCACCCTGGCTCTGCAGCTTGTGAAAGAAATCAACCATACCCTGGGGGTTATACCCGGAGTCATACATGATCTGCGCACCCACGGCATCGGCTTGTGATTCAGCGGTGCGTGAGTTCTTTAGGAAGTAAGAGCCTGCTCCGAACTGGATGCCCATGGCGGCTAGTTGCGCGCCGGCGCCGCGGCCCAACATCCCGCCCAGGATTCCCAGCCCTGCCTGCGCGACCATTTGCTTGGAAGCCGCGGCTGTAGCGTGGCGCATGACCACGTGCGAGGTTTCGTGGGCCAGCACGCCGGCCAGCTCTGATTCGTTGTCTGCCGCCTGAATGGTGCCCAGGTTAATGTAAATCGGGCCTCCGGGCAAAGCAAAGGCGTTGATGTCTTTTTGGTTTACAACCTTATAAGTAAAGGGGAACTTGGTGCCCGGAGCGTGGGCGGCGATGTCGGCTCCCAGCCTGACCACGTATTGCGAGATCGGACTGCTGGCCGGCAGAATCGGCATCTTGTGATCGGTTTCGTTGGCGGCCTGCTGCCCAAGCTGTACTTCCTGATTGAGTGGAATCATGTTCCACGCCGGTTTGGGTTCGTAGCGGGCTTCCGCCTGTTGCGGAGAAACCCCTACTAATAACGTGAACACCGTGACCAGCGATAAACCGCTGCTCATCGCCGCACGGGTCTTCTGGCCAAAACTTCGGTTGTGACTCGACATAGGATCCACTCCAAGGCTCAAAATGTAGGATTGCGGATGAAATTGCACTCCTGTAACGATTAGATGCAGGGTTTCGGAAAATCGGTTTTTGGCACACCGCACTTTGGTAATGCGGTTTTCCCTCATTTTTTTACCTACTCCGGACGGTGGAACCGGGCAGGTTGGAATGTGGCGGCACCTTGGGATTTCCATCGCATCAATTTTCCCGCCAAGCGCATCCAAGGTCTAACCCTGCGGCGGCAACGAGCTGTGCTATTAGTAATTCTGAGGTTTACCGCGGTAACCCAAAATACAACACAATGATTACTCCCCCCCGAGCCCACCGTTCCTCTGTATCCCTGTCGTTTTTTGTTTCCATTTTGTGCGGGCTGATTTTTGCCGGCAGCATTTGGGTTGCCGGGTGCGCGGCCACTACGGCTGCCAGCCAGCAGACATCCCCCAGCGCTAAGCCAGCCGCCGACGCTACCGCTGTCAGCAACGCCACTCCGCCAGCAACTGGGGCAGCCGCACCCGCGGGCCCGGTGCGGAAGTCCGCGGAAAAGGCCGCCGCCCCGGCAACAGATGCGAAAACACCGGTAGCTGACATTAAAGCCGGCCCCGATTCCCTGGTTCACGTTGCCCGTGCCGGGGAAACCTTGAAAATCGTGGCGCGCAAGTTTCTCTCGCAATCGTCATTGATGACGGTGCAGGAACTGGAGGATGCGATCGCATCCGCCAACCCGCAGGTTAAGCGCAACGCGGCCCTGCATGCCGGGGACAAGATCACGGTTCCCACCATCATGCAGTCAAAAATCGAGGAAAAATCTGTGCCCATCCCCGCCGACAGCGAAGTTCGCGCCATTTACTTGACGGGAACCATGGCGGGCAGCGCCGCCGGAATCCAGATCATCCGCAAGTGGGTACAAGCCGGTGGCAACGCGGTGGTCTTCGATATAAAAGATAGCGACGGCTCCCTGAGCGTGCCCTTCGACCACCCCCTGACGCCGGTGCGCACCAACTACCCCATCTCCAACCTGCCCAAGTTCGTGCATTTTCTGCACAGCCAGAAGCTGCACGCAATCGCGCGCATCGCGCTTTTCCGCGACCAGTACCAGGCGACCCATCATTCCGAACTGACGGTGCGTTCGGCCGCAAGCAAGGCGCCGTGGCGCGAAAACGGCAAGCTGGTTTGGCTCGATCCCTCGCGCAGGGCGGTGCAGGATTACGATCTTGCCCTGGCGCAATCGGTGGCCCGGTCAGGCGCCGACGAAATCCAGTTTGATTACGTCCGCTTCCCCGCCGAGGGCAACCAGAAGGATGCGCGCTTCGCTTTCATGGCCGAGCATCCGCAGTGGACGCGCGCCCAGGTGATCACCGACTTTCTGTCGCGCGCCTATTCCGCGCTGCATCCCATGGGAGTGCTGTTGTCGCTCGACGTCTTCGGCGTCATGGCGTGGCAGCGCGACGTGGATCTGCGCCACACCGGCCAGGACATCGTCAGCATGAGTCGATACTGCGACGTGCTTTCGCCCATGATTTATCCATCACACTTTTTTCATATGGATGGCTACGCTTCGCCGGGAGACGCTCCCGAACACTTCATCGGGACGTCTATGGAACGATTTCGCCAGATCACGCAATCCAGTTCCCACGTGGTGCTGCGCCCGTGGCTGCAGGCTTTCGCCTGGCGCACCAGGACTTACTCCGCGGAATATATCAAGGTGCAGGTGAAGGCCTCCAAGGCCAAGGGCGGCACCGGATTCCTCTTCTGGAACGCCCGCAACGATTACGCCAAGCCATTTACCGCGATGGAGCAAATGCGTTCACGGCCTTCGCAATACCTGAAAGCCGCCGATGGCGGTCCCGTAAAAGCCGCCGCTAAAACTACAGTGGCGCCGGCGCCGGCAAAATAATATTTCCCCCAGAATAGCGATGAACTGGCGCCGCCACGGCATCAAAATAAATATGCCTGGCAGCGCCCCTCGCTCTATTGGCGTCTGGCGGAGCGGCGTATAATTTCCAAAGTTGTACTGGTGTTTCACTTAAAAAAATTCAGTAGTCCGGCCGCGGCTTTTGCCGGGCCGCCGAATTACGCCGCCTAAAAAACGGCATTGCTGAATCTGCACGGCCGGGGTACGCATTTAGTTCAGCAGCGATGGCGTCGTCTTAATTTCGGAATTCGAGGTCGATTCTCATGCCGATTCAATCCTTCGACAAAATCTGGCACAACGGGAAGATGATTAACTGGGATGACGCCCGCATCCACGTGATGTCCCACGTGGTCAATTACGGCTCCGCCGTCTTTGAAGGGGTGCGATGCTATGCCCAGCCCCAGGGGCCGGCCATTTTCCGGGCGCACGAGCATATTCGGCGGCTGCTCGATTCCGCCAAGATCTATCGCATAGAAGTTGATTACACCGGCGAAGAACTGGTCTCGGCGATGTGCGAACTGGTGCGGGTAAACCGCCATTATCCTTCCTACATCCGTCCCCTGATCTTCCGCGGCTACGGCGAAGTCGGCGTGAACCCCGCCAATTCTCCCACCGAGGTTTACCTGGCCAACTACGAATGGGGCAAGTACCTGGGCGAAGGCGCCGAGCACGAAGGGGTCGATGTCTGCGTCTCATCCTGGAACCGGCTGGCGCCCAACACTATGCCCACCATGGCAAAATCGGGCGCAAACTACATGAACTCCCAGCTCATCAAGATGGAAGCCATCATGAACGGATACGTCGAAGGCATCGCCCTCGATGTGACCGGATACGTAAGCGAAGGGTCGGGAGAAAATCTTTTCGTTGTGCACCGCGGCAAATTGCTGACCGCTCCGCTGGGTAACTCGGTGCTGCCTGGCATCACCCGCGAGTCCGTCATCCAACTGGCTTCAGATCTGGGTATTCCCACCATCGAGCAGATGATTCCGCGGGAAATGCTGTACATCGCGGATGAGGTGTTCTTTACCGGGACGGCGGCGGAAATTACGCCCATCCGGTCGGTGGATAAGATACTGGTGAACAAGGGAATCAGCGGGCCCATCGCACGCACCTTGCAGAAGGAGTTCTTCAGCATCGTGCACGGCGCCGCTCCTGATCGCCACCACTGGCTCACGCCGATCAACGTGGAGAGCAAACAGCCGGTCGCGGTGTAGGTTCGCCGCCATTTGTTGGCTCGCGGCTTTCAATTTTGGACCACCGGGCTTGAGTGGTTGAAGCCGCCACCCCTATCGCGCATCACGCCCGGTCCCTTCTACTTCTTTTTCGATCCCGGCCAGCCCGGCAATGCATTACTGCCCGTGATCAGCCGCGCTCCGCGGTCGTAGGTTACATAGGCCCACGCCCATTGCAGTATGACCAGCAGCCGGTTACGGAAACCAATCAGGAAAAATATGTGTATGAACAACCACGCCAGCCATGCAATCGCCCCGGAAATATGCAGCCGTTTGCCCAGGTCGCCCACCGCGGCGCCGCGGCCTATGGTCGCCAGGCTGCCCTTGTCCCAGTAACTAAACGGCAGCGGCGGCTGGCGGCGCAGCGCGCGCAGTATATTTTTTGCGGAATGACGCCCCATCTGGATTGCCACCTGCGCCACCCCGGGAAGAGGCTGCCCATTCTTTCCGGTCATCAGCGCGAGGTCGCCGGCCACAAACACTTCGAGATGTCCCGGCAGGCTGAGATCGTCCTGCACCTGGATGCGGCCGGAGCGATCGAGCGCCGCGCCGGTGGCCTCGCTTAGTCTCGCTCCCAGCGGCGAAGCCGAAACTCCGGCGGCCCACAGCACGACCGCCGCCGGCTCAACTTCATCCCCAACGGTCAGCTTGCCGGGCTCAAGGTTTGTGACGCGGGCGCCGCAGCGGACTTCCACCCCCAGTTTTTCCAGTTGACGCTGGGCGCTGCGCGAAAGGTCTTCCGGGTAGGCCGACAAGATGCGCGATTGTCCTTCCACCAGGATGATGCGGGCGCTGCGCGTGTCAATCTGCCTGAAATCGCGGTTGATCGCGTGAGTGGCAATTTCGGCGAGCGCACCCGCCAATTCCACCCCCGTGGGTCCGCCGCCCACGATGAAAAACTTCAGCGGCTGCGCAGCTTCCCCCATCGCCTGGTTGCGCTCCGCCAGTTCGAACGCCAGCAGGACCCGGCGGCGGATTTCGAGCGCGTTCTCCAGGGTCTTCAGTCCGGGAGCGGCAAACTCCCATTCGGGATGGCCGAAGTAGGCGTGGGTGGCGCCCGCGGCGACGATCAGGAAATCGTATGAAATCGTGTCTCGTCCGGCCCGCTCCGTGGCTTCGGCGCCGGGCATTTCCTGCTCGCTCTTGAGCTTGACCAGGTGGCGGCCGAGATCAAACCCTTCCACTTCTCCCAAAATAACGTCCACGTTGGAGTAGCCGCGCACGATGCGCCGGATGGGGGTGGCAATGTCGCCGGGAGAAAGGGCGGCGGTCGCCACCTGGTAGAGCAGGGGCTGAAAGGTGTGATGGTTGCTGCGATCGACGAGGGTGACCCGCACCGGCCGGTTGGCCAGCGCGCGCGCCGCATACAATCCGCCAAAACCAGCGCCGACGATGACCGCGTGCGGCCACGCCGGGTTTATCTCACGCAATGCTCACCCCCATGTTCAATTGTAACCAAGCCAAAACCCGGGGGGAGCGCATCACCAAGCTAATCGCTCTGAAATGGCGGATTCGATTGCGAAAAGCCATTCGGCGTGATACGTTTCAACCAACTGGCGCGGGAAGCGCCGGTTACCGTGGGGCGTGCTGTCACCGGACGTTTGGCGAAGCAGTTCCCCGGCGATGACCCGCGCAATCGATTGCGGAAATAGCGCGACAGTACCGGTTGAATCATTTAAGGGACTCCATGCACATTGATGAACTTTTGCGGCTCGCGATTGAGCGCCACGCATCCGATTTACATCTCAAGGTGGGCAACTACCCTCACCTGCGGGTGGATGGCGAACTGGTCTCGCTTTCCGACCTGCCCCGCGTTTCCGCCGAAGACATGCTGAACATGGCCTTCAGCATGATGTCGAACCGGCAAAAACAAAAGTTCAAGGAAATGACCGAGCTCGATATGGCGTACGGCGTGGCCGGCCTGGGCCGCTTCCGCGTCAACGTGTTTCAACAGCGCGGCAATGTGGGCCTGGTCCTGCGCGTGATTCCCACCAAGATCAGGGCCCTTGAAGAACTGTACCTGCCCAAGATCATCGACGATATCTGCGAAGAAGCTCGCGGCCTGGTGCTGGTCACCGGGGTTACCGGCTCGGGGAAATCCACCACCCTGGCCGCCATGATCGATCGCATCAATTCCAGCCGGCCGGAACACATCATCACCATCGAAGACCCCATCGAATTTCTGCATCGGGACAAGAAAGGCTTCGTGAACCAGCGCGAGGTGGAGGTAGATACGCCTTCATTCGGCTCGGCGTTGCGCGCCAGTCTCCGCCAGGACCCTGACGTCATCCTGGTTGGCGAAATGCGTGATCTCGAAACCATTGGGACCGCGCTGCACGCCGCGGAAACCGGCCACATGGTTTTTTCCACGCTGCACACCCTCGACGCGGTCGAGACCATTAACCGCATTATTTCCGTGTTCCCTCCGCCAGAGCAGAAACAGGTCCGCATGCAGCTCGCCGCGACTTTGAAAGCGGTGGTCAGCCAGCGTCTGGTGCGCAAAGGGGACGGCAACGGGCGCGTGCCCGCCGTCGAAGTATTGATTTCGACCGCCTATATCAGGGAATGCATCATGACCCCGGAGAAGACCCGCCACATTCCCGAAGCGCTCTCCGCGGGCGTATCGCAGTACGGCATGCAGACCTTTGACCAGTCCCTCTACGACCTCTTCCAGCAGGACCTGATTACCTACGAGATGGCGCTGGAGAATGCGACCAATCCGGATGACTTCAAGCTCAAGGTCCAGGGCATCGGTTCCACCGCCGATTCCGCGCGCGAGCAAATGGAAGAATCCGGTTTCCACGGACGATAGTTCCCCGGGCCGGGCCGCATTTCCGATCCTGTTAAAGAGCTCGCCTTTTCTTTCATTGCCATCAATAAAGGACGCATGCCCTTCGCCCGCAAGCCCCGCAAAAGCTACGATGAAGCGGCGCTTTACGAGTATGCCGTGGGAGCGCTGGCCCGCAAAATGCGCACGGTGGCAGAGCTCAAGCGGTTGCTTCGTCAAAAGGTGCTGCCCGAGCAAGTCGAAGTGATTGAAGCCGTAATCGACCGGCTGAAAGAGCACAACTACCTCAACGATACTCGTTATGCCAGCGCCTACTCTTCCCTGCGTAAAGACAATCAGAAGTTCGGCAGCCGGCGCGTAGTATCCGACCTCAAAGGCAAGGGCGTTCATGGCGATGTCATCGCCAGCACCGTTCCGGTGATCTACGAACAGGTGGACGAAGTGGAGCAGGCGCGAAAATACCTGCTGCGCAAGCGGACGCGCCCTCCCCGGGAGCAGCGCGACGTGGCGCGCATCTTTCGCATGCTGATGCGGGCCGGCTTCAGCGGCGGCGCCATCGTCAAAGTGTTAAAAGCGTGGAAGGTTGATGAAGAGACGCTGGCCGCGCTGGAAAGCGAAAGCGCGGAGGCAGAGCCACTCGCGTAGCCGGCAGGAAAATAGCGTAATGCTAAAATAAAAATATCTCATCGAGCGCTGCGAGCGGCTTCCATAGTCCCAATCCTGATCGCAATGCGCCTCATAAAACACTTATGACTGGCTCTGAAATCCGCGAAAAATTTCTGGCTTATTTTGAGCAGCAGGGCCACCAGCGCGTGTCGTCGTCATCCCTGGTTCCGTGGAACGATCCCACCCTGCTTTTTACTAACGCCGGAATGAACCAGTTCAAAGATCTGTTCCTGGGCGCGGAGAAGCGGGACTACGTCCGCGCCACCACTTCGCAGAAGTGCGTTCGCGCCGGGGGCAAACACAACGATCTCGAAAACGTCGGCTTCACCGCGCGCCACCACACTTTCTTCGAGATGCTGGGCAATTTCAGCTTTGGCGATTATTTCAAGCAGCAAGCCATCGCCTTCGCCTGGGAACTGATCACCTCGCCGCAGTGGTTTGCCATTCCCCGCGAGCGCCTCTACATCACCATCTTCGGCGGCGAAGGAAGCTTGCAGCGTGATGCCGAGGCCCACCAGCACTGGCGGGAACAGGGCGTGGATACCGGCCGCATCTTTGAGCTGGGGATGAAGGACAACTTCTGGGCCATGGGCGAAACCGGCCCCTGCGGCCCATGTTCAGAGCTGCATTACGACATGGGCGCCGTCGCTTCCGACGAGGAACACACCGATTGCAAGTTTCCCTGTGATTGCGGCCGATATGTCGAGATCTGGAACCTGGTCTTCATGCAGTTTGAGCGCGACGCCGCGGGCGTTCTGAACCCGTTGCCCAAGCCTTCCATCGACACCGGCGCCGGTCTGGAGCGGCTGGCTTCGGTGCTCCAGGGAAAATTATCGAATTACGAAACCGACTTGTTCACGCCGCTGGTGGCGTGCGCCGAAAAAATAATTACCGCCGCCAACGGTGGCACGGCGCCTCCGCTGTCATCGTTGCGCATCATCGCCGATCACTCGCGGGCCGCCACCTTCCTGATCTCCGACGGGGTGTTGCCCGCCAACGAGGGCCGCGGCTACGTTCTGCGCAAGATCATGCGGCGCGCGATTCGCCACGCCCGGTTGAATGGCGCCACCGAGCCTTTTCTGGCGGAGATGGTTTCGGCGGTGGTCGAACAAATGGAAGCGGCTTATCCTGAGCTGAAGGAAAGCCGCGACCGGGTGGCCGGAATCGTAACTTCCGAGGAGGTGCGGTTTGCGCACACCCTCGATCAAGGGTTGAAGCGGCTGGAGGAAGATTTCTCGCCCCTGCTGCAACAAAAGTCCAACGCAACTTCGGTCGCGGCGCCGGTTTATCCCGGGGAAAAAGCCTTCAAGCTTTACGACACCTTCGGGTTGCCCCTCGATTTCATCTCCGACGCCGCGCGTGATCAGGGCCTGGGGTTTGACGAGGCCGGGTTTAACCGCGCCATGGCCGCGCAGCGCGACCTGGCGCGCGCCTCGTGGAAGGGCGGCGCCCGCGCATCGGCCAGCCCGGCGTTCCGCGATTTGCCGCGCACCGATTTTGCCGGATACGAAACTAGCTCGCTGCCCGGTTGCCGGGTCATCGCCATGGTGCATAACGGCGTGGGCGTGCAGGAACTCAAGGCCGGCGAGGTAGGCGAGGTCGTCCTCGATCGCACTCCCTTTTATGCCGACTCCGGCGGCCAGGTCGGCGACCAGGGTTGGTTTTATGAAAGCGGCACCCGCAACGTCATTGCCCAGGTCACGGGATGCGTGTTGCCGGTGCAAGGGGTTCGCGCTCACCGAGTTCACCTCACCCGCGAGCTTCGCGTAGGGGACCGCCTCGATGCGGTAGTCGATAGCGCCGTTCGCCAATCCACCGTGCGTAACCATACCGGGACCCACCTGCTGCATGCGGCGTTGCGCGAAATTCTGGGCAAGCATGTGAAGCAGGCGGGCTCGCTGGTCGATCCCGGCCATTTGAGGTTTGATTTTTCGCACTTCACCCCGGTGGCCGACGAAGAATTACAGGACATCGAGGACCTTATCAACGCCGAGGTTCTGCGCAATCGCAAGGTGGAAACTTTTGTGGATGTGCCCATCGACGTCGCGGTGAATGAGTTGCACGCCATGGCGCTGTTCGGCGAAAAATACGGAGATCGGGTGCGGGTGGTGAAGATCGGCGACTTTTCCACCGAGTTGTGCGGTGGGATCCATACCTCGGCCACCGGCGAGATCGGCCTGGTGAAGCTGCTGGATGAAACCAGCGTCTCGGCGGGAGTGCGGCGCGTGCAGGCGGTTACCGGTGGAGGCGCCCTGGGACAATTTCGCAAGCTGCAGGCCCTCGAAGAAGGGTTGCGCTCCCGGGTTCACGTCGAAGAACAGGACGTGCAGAACCTGCGCGGTTTTGGCGCGCGCCTGGTACAGGATTACGAAAGCCAGATCAAGGAACTGAAACGCGAGCTCGATCGCGCCCGCATGAAGTCAGCGGCTTCCGCCGCCTCCTCCGCCGGCGAACAAACCCGGCTGGTCAACGGCATCAAGGTGCTGGTGCATCGCGCCGACAATCTGGAGCGCACCCAGTTGCGCAGCCTGATGGATACGCTGCGCGACCGTCTGGGCTCCGGCGTGGTCGCACTGGGATCGGCCGGGGCGGACGGCAAAGTCGCATTGATGGTCACGGTCACCAAGGACCTGGTCGCGAAGCTGCAAGCGGGAAAAATCATCGCCGCGATCGCGCCCCGGGTTGGCGGCTCGGGTGGCGGACGCCCGGAGATGGCCGAGGCCGGCGGCAAAGATGCCGCGCAGCTCGATGCGGCATTGCAGGCGGTTTACGAGGTCGTGGAACATTCGACCGCCGCCGCCTGATCAGTCTCTCGCGGTTCCCACCTTATGCCGGATGATGAACGCTATTCGCGGCAAATCCTCTTCACGCCCATCGGAAAGACGGGCCAGGAAAAGCTTGCCGCCGCCACCGTCGCGGTTGTAGGTTGCGGCGCCACGGGCTCGGTACTGTGCGGGCTGCTGGCGCGCGCCGGCGCCGGACACCTGCGCATCATCGACCGCGATTACGTCGAGCTCAGCAACTTGCAGCGCCAGTCGTTATTTGACGAAGCCGATGCCGCGGAGTCGCTTCCCAAGGCCATCGCCGCCGCCCGCCGCATCGCCACGTTTAATTCCACGGTTGCGGTTCAACCCGAAGTATTCGATCTGACTCCGGCCAATATCGAATCGCTGCTGGGTGGCGCGCAAATTGTGCTCGACGGCACCGACAATTTCGAGACCAGGTTTCTCATCAACGACTTCTGCGTGAAAAATAGGATTCCGTGGATCTATGCGGCGGCGGTGGGTGCATACGCGGTGACCATGAACATCCTGCCGGGAAAAACCGCTTGCCTCGCCTGTCTTTTTCCCGAGGCCCCAACCGGCGCTCTGGAAACTTGCGACACCGCGGGCATTCTGAACTCGGCCGCCAGTGCTGTGGCCTCGATCGCGGTGACCGAAACCGTAAAGATAGTGGTGGACGATACCCAGTCCCTCAGGACAACCCTGCTTTCATGGGACCTGTGGACCAACCAGCGTAGCGAGATTACAGCCACGCGCAACCCAACTTGCCGGGTTTGCGGTCTGCGGCAGTTTCACCACCTCGCCGGCAAGGGCCGCGCGCAGATCACCCTGTGCGGGCGAAACTCGGTACAAATTCACGAGCGCCAGCGGCAGATGGATTTTTCCGAGATCAGCGCACGCCTGCAACCTCACGGCGAGGTACGGCATAACGAGCTGATCCTGAAGTTCCGGCATAAAGAACACGAGATCACGCTCTTTCCCGATGGCCGCGCCATCATTAAAGGCACCACCGACCCCGCGGTGGCCCGCACCTTGTACGCCCGCTTCATCGGCAGCTAGCCGGAACTCTGGACCGGGGCGGTGTTATTCTTCATTTCGCTAGAACAGATGCGCCCCCGCGGGCATCTTATCTCCTTAACTTTATTTGGATTCGGGAGGCGCTTTGAGCAGCTCTACAACCAGCGTGGAATCGAGCAATCCCAAGCTGCGCCGCGAGATGGGCTTCTGGGATGTGATGTTGTTCAACATCGCAGCCGTGCTCGGCCCGCGTTGGATCGCCGCCGCCGCCCACAACGGGCAGTCGTCCCTCAGCCTCTGGCTCTTTGCCGCAATCTTTTTCTTTGTCCCCACCGCTCTCGTCATTCTCGAGCTATCCACGCGCTTTCCCAGCGAAGGCGGCCTCTATATCTGGACCAAGGAAGCGTTCGGCGATTTTCACGGATTCATCGCCGGCTGGTGCTACTGGATCTATACCTTTTTTTACTTTCCCGGATTATTGCTGGCCAGCGTGGCCATGTCGGTTTACATTGCCGGGCCCAAGTACGCATGGCTGGCCAACTATCTGCCCTTCCAGCTCAGCGCGGCCCTGGCGCTGCTGGCCATCGCCGTAGGCTTGAATATCGTCGGGCTGCAGATCGGAAAGTGGCTGCAAAATGCGGGGGGCGTCGGCACCTACGTCCCCTTGAGCATGCTGGTGGCGCTGGCCGCGGTTTTCTTTTTCAAGCATGGCGCCGCCACGCACTTCACCTTCAAGGCGTCGCTGCCGCAATTCAATTTCGACACTATTAATTTCTGGTCGCAGATCGCCTTCGCCTTCACCGGCCTCGAACTGGTGTGCACCATGAGCGAAGAAGTCAAGAACCCGCGCAAGACTTTTCCCCGCGCCATTTACGCATCCGGCCTGATGATCGCGGTGATCTACATCCTGGGGACTATCGCGCTGCTCACCCTGATGCCGGCCGGTGAGGTTGATCCACGCAACGGAGTCTTTCAGGCCATGGGACGCGCTTCCGGAATCATGGGCATCGCCTGGTTTGGAATCATGGCCGCCATCATGGTCACGGTGGGAAATGCCGGCGGCGTCGGCGCCACGGTGGCCGGCGTGGCACGCATTCCTTTCGTGGCCGGCGTCGATCGCTATTTGCCCGCGGCCTTTGGGAAGATTCATCCTCGCTGGCGCACTCCTTATATATCCATCCTCATCCAGGCGGCGATCTCCGCCGTGGTGCTGGTGCTGTTTCAGATCAATGAAAACCTGAAGGGCGCGTACCAGGCGCTGGTGGATGCGGCCATCATCCTTAACTTCCTGCCATTTCTTTATATGTATGCCGCCGGCATCAAGCTGGCGTACCGCTCTGACCGCAGGGCCAATCCCGATGCGGTGTTGATTCCCGGGGGCAAGGTGGGTGTGTGGCTGGCCGGCGGCATCGGCTTCCTGATCGTGCTGGGGGCTATCATCCTGGCGCTAATTCCGACCGCTGATGTCGCCGACAAATGGGGATTCGAATTGAAAGTGGCCGGCAGCTCAGCGATTTCCATCCTTCTCGGCCTCGTGCTCTACTGGCGAGGCGCCCGGCTGCGCAGCTCCGCCAAATAAATCCTCTTGACCGCAGCGCCGCTCTGGAGAAAGACCGGGAAGGTATAATTCGAAAGAGTTGGAAAACTTGCGAAACCCTCCTTTACAAATGCAACGAACTTCGACCACCGCCGCATCCAATAACGATTGCGGCCTGAAAAGGCCAATTGGCAGAAGCTAAACAGACGCTGGTACCGGGCTTATCCGAAGCCGAGGCTATAGAACGCGCCAAGGCCGGCGACGCTCATTCCTTTGCCGCGCTTTATGCCATGCATAAACGCCGGGTGTATTCGCTTTGTCTGCGAATGACCGGTAATACGGCGGATGCTGAAGATCTTACGCAGGAGGCTTTTCTACAGCTATACCGGAAAATTGGGACGTTTCGCGGAGAATCAGCCTTTTCCACCTGGCTGCATCGCATGTCGGTGAACGTTGTACTGATGCGCTTGCGGAAAAAAGGTCTGCCGGAAGTTTCGCTCGAAGAAATGCTCGAGCCCCAGGAGGATGGTCCGCGCAAGGATGTGGGCGGCCGCGACAATGTTCTGGCAGGAGCGCTTGATCGCGTCAACCTGGAAAGAGTGATCGATGGTTTGCCTCCGGGATACCGGATGATTTTCGTGCTCCACGATATCGAAGGCTACGAACATAACGAGATCGCGGAGATGATGGATTGCAGTATCGGAAACAGCAAGTCCCAACTGCACAAAGCACGAATGAAACTGCGGGAGTTGCTGAAGCAGGAAAAACCCGGGGGCGAGCTCGATGGAATCCGCCCCTAGTGCCGGTGCGTACCTAATTGAGGCTGTGCTGATGACCTGTAGTGAATTGCAGCAGGTTTTGCCCTTCATCATCGAAAGCGGCGGCACCGCGGAAGAAAAAGCCCATCTGCGCGAATGTCCTTCCTGCGCCAGCCTGGTCGCCGACCTCAGTTACATCGCGGCCCAGGCGCGAAGCCTGCTGCCGATGCAGGAAGATCCCGACCCCAGCGTTTGGGAAAAAATTGAAAGCCGCATGAAGACCGAAGGGTTGGGGACTCCCCGCACCCCGCCTGACACCGATACCATCTCCTAGCTCCGCGAGACTTTTTCCCTAAGCACTCCGTTCCTCCCGGCACTCTTCATCACCATCAATGCTTCGCGGGAACGTCGGCGAACCTGCGGAGGCACCTCCAGGCGCGGTCAATCCCTAATCATTTCGGTGTTAAACTTTTCTTTAACCAGGAAATATTTTCATCATGCCCGGCGGGGAACTTCGTTGATGATCAGGGGAGCGCCGGCCAGGCTTGTATTTCTAACCGGCTTTATGGGAGCGGGTAAGACCACGGTCGGCCGCGCGCTGGCCGATGAGTTGGGTTGGACATTCAAAGACCTCGATGAAATGATCGAGGCCGCCGCGGGTCAAAGCGTTGCCGCAATTTTTTCAAGCGCGGCCCGCGCCGCGGATGGCGAACAAGAATTTCGGCGAATGGAATCCGAAGCCCTGGGCGCGCTCCTGGCGTCGGCAGCATCGCAATCCCCCGGGCATGCGGGAACGGTGGCGTCATTGGGGGGCGGAACGCTGCAGCAGCCGGAAAACCGGGAACTGGTTCACCGGTCGGGAGCCCCGACAGTATTTTTGTGCGCTGTGATCGACGTCTTATTCGAGAGATGCCGGCGCGCCGGGGCGGCGCGGCCTTTATATTCGGAGGTGGAAAAGTTTTCCGCGATCTATCAACAAAGACTGGCTGTCTATCGCCAATCCACCATCACCATACTGACCGAAGGAAAGTCTCCGCGGCAGGCGGCCGTGGAGATCACGCAACGGTTGCACTTATGACCGCGGTTTCAGGGAGAAGAGCGATGAAAATCTCAAGGCTGGGAGCGTTAGCGCTGGCGCTATGGCTGTCATTCACCGCGACGCGGCCTGCGATTGCGGCCAAGGGAGCGTCGGGAAACATTGTAGATTCCGGCAGCTTTGGCATCTTCGTCGCCGGCAAGCGCGTTGGCACCGAAACTTTCACAGTCGAGCAGCGCCCCGACGTCAACGTGATCAGTTCCGAGATCAAGGTGCTCGAAGGCGGCAACACCCAGCGCGCGGAAATGGAGTTGAGTCCGAACGGAGACCTGCGCCGCTATCTCTGGCAAGAGGTGCAGCCCGGCAAGGCCCAGGTCGTGGTGGAGCCCAGCGACGAGTTCCTGGTGGAACGCGTAATCGCGGGCGGCAAGGAAAAGGCCCGCGACGTGTCGCACATGCTGCCTCATTCCACCGCCATACTCGATGACAACTTCTTTTCGCAGCGCGAGATCCTGGCGTGGAAGTTCCTGGCCAGCGCTTGCACCGCCGGCAACGGCGTGTTGAAGTGCAACCCGGTTCCGGCACAGTTCGGCACCTTGAATCCCCACCAGCATGTATCCAGCATGGTTTCACTTTCCTTTGTGAGCCGCGAGAAGATGACCCTGCACGGCGTCGATCATGATGTTTTCAGCTGCAAGCTGGCGACTGAAACCGGGGATTGGCTGCTCTGGTTCGATGAAAACAAGAAAATGGTCCGCATCGTGATCGCTTCCGAAAATACCGAAATCGTCAGGGACTGAAGGATTTGGGAGGATTCAAATGAGGCCCTGGGTCGAGAGACGGGACACCGGACCGGTGGGGCCTGCGCCCCAGGCTGCCGGACATCGCTCCGACATTCTATTTTTTTTCGCGGTGTCCCTCAGCATCTACCTGGCTTTTGAAGTGCGCGCGGTCTTGCTGCTGATTTACGTAAGCGCGCTTTTCGCCATCGTTCTATCCCCCGCTATAAGGTTCGTTCGCAGCTTCCAGATCCGCGAATGGCGCCCGGGGCGCGGCCTCGCCATCCTGGTGCTGCTGCTATCGGTGCTGGGTTTGATCGTGCTCTTCCTGGTTTTTGCGCTGCCTCCAATTTTTCGTGATGCCCGCGCCCTGGGCAGCAACTGGCACGTGCACGTCGAGGAACTCAGCGTTCGCATTCGCCAAATTCCGTTTCTGGAAAAATTCAAATTCGCTTCCCTGCAGCAGTATGAATCGGGCGCGGTGGGCGGCGCTTTTGGATTATTTCGCGGCCTGGCGGGCGGCCTGGTGGGATTGTTTAGCGCCATCATTATGATCGCTTACTTCATTCTTGACGGCGATCGCGCGGCCGCCTGGATCGTGTCTTTATTTCCACGCACTCACCAGACCCGCCTCTTCGCCACCATGCACAAAGCCGAACGCAGGGTGCGCCACTGGCTGGTCGGCCAGTTGCTGCTCATGGCCATTCTGGGCGTGACCAGCGGCATATTTTTTACCATCATCGGGGTGCGCTATTCCTACGTGCTGGCGGTGCTGGCGGGCGCCGCCAATATTGTCCCCATCCTGGGCCCGGTAGTAGCGGCAAGTGTTGCCTCCATCGTGGCGCTGACGGATTCTCCCGGAAAGATGATGCTGGTGCTGCTGTTCTATCTCATCTACACCCAGGTGGAAAACGCGTTTCTCACCCCTCGCATCATGAAGACGACCGTGGATCTGCCCCCGCTCGCCATTTTCGTGGCCCTGATCATCGGTGGGGCGCTGGCAGGCGTCCTGGGCGCGCTGGTTGCGGTGCCCACCGCCGGCCTGATCGCGGTGTTCGTGGAAGAATATCTGGAAAAACCACTGGCAGAGTAGCGTTGGTACGCGTTGCCCACCCTCTCATCAAATCTTTTCCCCGCCGTGTAAAATTCGTTACACCATATGGCAAAAAAAATTCCAGTGGGAATACTCGGCGCCACCGGCGTGGTCGGCCAGCGGTTGATCCAGATGCTGGAGAATCACCCGTGGTTTGAAGTCGCCTGGCTGGCCGCCTCCGACCGCTCGGCCGGACTTCCCTACGAGAGGGCGGCGCGCTGGCGCCTTTCCACTCCCTTGCCGCCACCGCTGGCGCGCATGAAAGTTTCTCCGGCTTCGCCGCGGGGTGCGCCGCGATTGGTGTTTGCGGCGCTTGACAGCGCCATTGCCCTTGACCTGGAGCCTCAGTTCGCGGCCGCCGGATGTGCGGTGGTCTCCAATTCCAGCGCGTTTCGCATGTATCCTGATGTGCCCCTGGTCATCCCCGAAGTGAACCCTTCGCATCTGGCGTTGATCGCCGCGCAATCCTGGCGAAAAAAAGGTGGCGGATTTATTTTGACCAATCCCAACTGCTCGGCCATTGGACTGGTCATGGCGCTGGCTCCCCTGCACGCCGAGTTCGGAATCGCGCAGGTGATGGTGGTCACCATGCAGGCGGTAAGCGGCGCGGGATACCCCGGCGTGGCCTCGCTCGACATCCTGGGGAACGTCGTGCCTTACGTATCCGGCGAGGAAGAAAAGATGGAGGCCGAAAGCCGAAAGCTGCTGGGCAAGGTCAGCGGCCGGAAGGTTACACCGGCTGGGTTCGCCATCAGCGCGCAATGCAACCGCGTCCCCGTGGAAGATGGGCATACCGAAAGCGTATCCATAAAACTGCGGAAGCCCGCGGCGGACGCTGCCATCATTAAATCCTGGCGAGGCTTCACCGGAGCGGTGCACAAGCTCAAGCTGCCCAGCGCGCCGGCTCACCCCATTTTTTACGATGAGGCGGCAGACCGGCCGCAGCCGCGCCTCGATGCCCTGCGCGGCGGCGGAATGTCGGCCACAGTGGGCAAGTTGCGGCCGTGTTCGGTGCTCGACTGGAAGTTCACCGTTCTTTCACACAACACGATTCGCGGCGCCGCCGGCGCCGCCGTCCTCAACGCCGAGCTTTTAAAGGCTGAAGGATATCTCGGCTGAATGTCTTCTCCACTTCCCAATTCGCACCGCGCGACTCTGGACCTGGCGCCATGATCGTGATGAAGTTTGGCGGTACGTCGGTGGAAAACGCCACCGCCATCGCCCGTAGCGCCGGGATTGTGCGCGGCCGCATTCCGCAGAAGCCGGTGGTCGTGGTCAGCGCGCTGGCCCGGGTGACCGACCAGCTCATCGCCATGGCCCATGCGGCGGCCGGCAATGAACATCTCCCTTGGGCCGGCGTAACCTGTGCCGAGCTGCGCGAGCGCCACGCCGCCGCCGCGCGGGAGCTACTGGGAGGCGCCGAGCCCGCCACCGATCTCTGCGCCCAGCTCGACGACGACTTTCGCGAGCTCGAAGCCATCATCGGCGGCATTGCGGCCCTCAAGGAACTTACCCCGCGTACCCTGGATAACGTGGCCGCCTTCGGTGAGCGATTGTCGAGCCGCCTGGTGGCGACGGCGTTCATTCACCTCGGCATTCCCAGCGCGCACGTCGATGCGCGGGATTGCATCGTCACTGACGGCACCCATACCCGCGCCGTGCCGGCATTCGATGAAATTCCCGAGCGCCTGCGCCTGTACGTGCAGCCGTTGCTCGACCAGGATGTGGTGCCGGTGATGGCCGGTTTTATCGGCAGTACCCAGGGCGGCATCACCACCACCCTGGGGCGCGGCGGCTCCGACTTCACCGCCGCCATCGTGGGCGCGGGCATGCTTGCGGAGAAGATCGAGATCTGGACCGACGTGGACGGCATGATGACCACCGATCCCAACCTGTGTGCGGACGCGCACCGCATCAAGAGCATCAGCTTTGCCGAGGCCGCCGAGTTGGCCTACTTTGGGGCCAAGGTGATTCATCCCGCGACCCTGCTGCCGGCGGTGCAGACCAATATTCCGGTATTCATCTTGAACTCGCGCAATCCCGCGAGTGAAGGCACCAGAATCTCGGCGCGCGGCCCCGCGTGCAGGAATATTTTCAAAGCCATCGCCGCCAAGAAACGCATCACCATCGTCGATGTTGTGGCCACGCGAATGTTGATGGCCCATGGTTTTCTGCGGTCGATCTTTGAAGTGTTTGACCGTCACCGCTGCGCCGTGGACATGGTTTCTACTTCGGAAGTCAGCGTGTCGCTGACCGTCGATTCCAATGAGGCCATCCCCGCCATCGCCTCAGACCTGGCACGCCTGGCCGACGTCAAGTACGAAGGCCGCAAGGCCATCGTGTGCCTGGTGGGCGACAATATCCGCAACACGCCGGGCATTGCCGCCAAGGTCTTCAGCGCCATTCCCGAGATGAAGGTGCGCATGATCTCCCAGGGAGCGTCAGAGATCAATATCAGCTTCGTGATCGACGAAACCGATGTCCCGGCCACCGTGCAGCTTCTGCACGCCGCATTTTTCTCCGATCTGGATCGATCGGTATTCGACTGAGAAGTACGCGCTTATGAAATTGCTGGTGTTAGGCAACGGCAAAACCGGCTCGCTGGTCAGCGAGGTAGCCCGTGAGCGCGGCCACAGTGTGACCGTACTCACCGGAGCCGACAACCCGCATGCCCGCGGCTTGAATGACGCATCACTGCGCGGGATCGATATGGTCATCGATTTCACCCGGCCCGATGCGGTGCTGGAAACCGTCGCCGCCTGTGCCCGCGCCGGGGCCAGCATGGTGGTGGGCACGACTGGCTGGTACGGTCATCTCGATGAGGTACGGCGCACGGTTGCGGAGCACGGCATCGGATTTATTTGTGCCTCCAATTTTTCGGTGGGCATGAATTTGTTTTTCAAGCTGGCGGCGCAAGCGGCGACAGCAGCCGCCTACGGATACACGATTTCGATCACGGAGAAACATCATGCAGGAAAAAAAGATGCGCCTTCCGGCACCGCCATCACCCTGCAGCAGATCATTGCCAAACATCACGGCGGGCGGTCAGAAATCAACTCCCTTCGGGAAGGCGATTTCTCCGGCATCCACACCATCCGAATGGATTCCAGCGAAGACACCATTACCCTGACCCATGACGCCCACACCCGCCGCGGGTTTGCCACCGGCGCGCTGCGGGCCGCGGAGTGGCTGCACGGGAAGAAAGGCTTTTACGACTTCAGTGAAACGCTCGAGATGGAAAAATAGTTTGCATGCGAAGGCAAAAACTAAATGATCCGCGCTAGAATCGGTCAACCTCCAATGGCCCGTAACTCAAAAAAATTGCATGGGTGCGGCACCGCCATGGTGACTCCGTTCCAATCGAACGGAGACATCGACGAGCCCGCGCTGCGGAAACTTGTAGATTGGCAAGTCACTTCCGGCATCGACTTCCTGGTGCCCTGCGGCACCACCGGCGAGACTCCTACGCTGAGCGGCGAGGAGTGGCTGCGGGTCATCAACATCACCATCGACGTGGTGGCGGGCCGGGTGCCGGTGATGGCGGGCGCCACCTCCAACGCCACGCGTGAAGCGGTGCGGAAAGCGAAGACCATCAGCGACCTGCCGGGGGTTGACGCTATTCTCAGCGCCTCGCCTTATTACAACAAGCCCACGCAGGAGGGCCAGTACCAGCATTTCAAGGCCATCGCCGCGGCGGTGAACAAGCCCATCATTCTCTACAACGTTCCCGGCCGGACCGGGGTCAACATCGAGCCCGCAACCCTGGCCCGGCTGGCGGAAGTGCCGAACATCGCCGGAGTAAAGGAAGCCAGCGGCAACATGAGCCAGATCGCGGGCGTAATGAACGCGGTGCCGCCTGACTTTCTCGTCTTTTCAGGCGACGACGCGCTGACCCTGAGCGTGATCGCCGTGGGTGGCGTGGGAATCATCTCGGTGGCGTCCAACGAAATTCCCGCGGAGATGTCGCGCATGGCCTCCGCTGCCCTGGGTGGTGATTGGAACGAAGCGCGCGAGCTGCACGATAAATATTTGCCGTTGATGCAGGCGAATTTCATCGAATCGAATCCCATGCCGGTCAAAGCCGTGCTCGCCATGATGGGCCGGCTGCAAGAGAATTACCGCCTGCCAATGCTTCCGGTCAAAGACGAAACCCGCGCCGAGCTTACCAGGATTGCCCGCGCCGCCGGCCTGCTGTGAGCAGCCAGCCGGCGGCCGCAATGCAGGCGGAAATCGAGGCCCTTCTCGTCGAAACCAGCAAGGCCAGCTTTGATCGCGACCGCGCGCGCGAAATATTTGGCCGGTTTCGCGATGCCCTGTCCGCCGGCGCCATCCGCGCCGCCGAGCCCGAAGGTGATGGCTGGAAGGTGAATGCCTGGGTGAAGCGGGGTATCCTCGCGGGGTTCCGCATCGGCGAGCTCGTCGAAACCGGCGATCGCCAGGCCCTGTCGTTTGTCGACAAAGACACATTTCCGCCGCGCAATTTTCATCCCGGCGACAAAGTGCGCATCGTGCCCGGCGGTTCCGCAGTCCGTTCCGGGGCCTACGTTGCGCCCTCCGTCATCTGCATGCCGCCGATGTACATCAACGTCGGCGCTTACGTGGATGAAGGCTCGCTGATCGATTCTCACGCCCTGGTAGGCTCGTGCGCCCAGGTGGGAAGGCGGGTGCATCTCAGCGCCGCCGCCCAGATCGGCGGGGTGCTGGAACCGGTGAACGCCCAGCCGGTGGTGATTGAGGATGACGTGATGGTGGGCGGCAATTGCGGCATCTACGAAGGTACCCGCGTGGGAAAGCGCGCGGTGCTGGGGTCGGGAACCATCCTCACCCGATCGACGCCGGTGTATGACATCGTGCACGAGCGCATCATCCGCGCCGAGGGCGGCGCCCCGTTGATGATTCCCGAAAATGCGGTGGTGGTTCCGGGCGCGCGCAACATCACGAAAGGCAAAGCGGTGGAGTGGGGCTTGTCGCTCTATACCCCGGTCATTGTGAAATACCGCGACCAGAAAACCGATCAATCGATTGAACTTGAGGAATGGCTGCGCTGAGAACTCGAAGATTTCGTTGAAACGCGAAAACTGGCGAAAAAATTGTCGAAGACTAAAATTCTGATCGCGTTCGGCCTGTTCGCCCTGCTGCTGGCAATGGCAGCCGGCTATGGGATGTTGCCCGCGGCGGCCGCTGCCAGCCTGCGATGGCTGGCGATTCTCCCGCTGGTCGTTTACGCGGTGCTACGGCGTTCGCTGACCGCCTGGATCCTGGTTTCCATGGTGGTGGGCGCCGAATTTGGCCATGACTTCCCCCACGCAGCCATGGGCCTCCAGGTCCTGAGCCTGATCTTCCTCAAGCTGGTCAAAACCATCATCGCGCCGCTGATTTTCAGCACGCTGGTGGTGGGCATCGCCGGCCATTCCAACCTCAGGCAGGTCGGCCGCATGGGCGTCAAAGCCCTGATTTACTTTGAGGTCGTCACCACCCTGGCAATCTTCATTGGCCTGGCCGCCATCAACATCAGCCGCGCCGGAGTAGGCATCCAGATGCCCACCGAGGCGTCGGCTCCCGCGCGTCCCGATGCCCCGCCCGCCGCGCGCCAAACCGCCTCGGACATGATCCTGCACATCTTCCCCGAAAATATCGCCAAGTCGGTCGCCGAAGGGCAGATTCTGCAGGTGGTCGTCTTCAGCGTGATCTTCGCCATCGCATTGTCGCTGCTCAGCGCCGAGAAGCGCGCTCCGTTGCTGAACCTGGCGGAAGCCTTGTCGGAAACCATGTTCAAATTCACCAACCTGGTGATGTACCTGGCGCCGGTGGGAGTGGGCGCCGCCATCGCTTACACCGTGGGACACATGGGCCTCGGCATCCTGGTCAACCTGCTCAAGCTGCTGGCTACGCTCTACGCTGCGCTGCTGGCGTTCATCCTGCTAGTGCTGCTGCCCATCGCGCTGGCTGCGCGCGTGCCGCTGCGCGAATTCATCAAGGCCATCGCCAAGCCGGTATCCATCGCCTTCGCCACCACCAGTTCCGAGGCCGCGTTGCCCAGCGCCATGGAAGCGATGGAAGCCATCGGCGTTCCGCGCCCCATCGTCGCCTTCGTCATGCCCACCGGTTACAGCTTCAACCTCGATGGCAGCACGCTCTATCTCTCGTTGGCCGCGGTCTTCGTAGCCCAGGCCGCCGGCATTCACCTCGACTTCGGCCAGCAGTTAGTGATGGTGGCCACCATCATGCTGGCCAGCAAAGGCATCGCCGGCGTTCCCCGCTCGACCCTGGTCATCCTCCTGGGCATGGCGCAGTCGTTCAATCTTCCGCTGGAACCGATATTCATTATCCTCGGCGTGGATACCCTGATGGATATGGGCCGAACCTCGGTCAACGTGGTTGGCAATTGCCTGGCTACGGTGGTGGTGGCGCGATGGGAAGGCGAGTTCGGCAAGGACATTCCTTCGCCGGTGGTTGTGGAGGCGGTGGAGTCGTAGGTTTTGCGGAATGCTTGCAGACTTACCAGTTCGCTGTGCACCGATCGGAATCATCAGGAGTTTTGTGGCGCGACAGCTTCTATGGTGCCTGCTCATTCTGGCTGGGCTGAGTGCAGGCGACACATTCCCGGACAATGACCGGCAGCAGATCGATACGCTGATCCGGTCTTTCGCGGCCACCATGGCGAAGGCCGGGGATCCTGCCCCCTTTCTCAGCCCAACAGTTCGTGGCGACCTTCGCCCTCGGGAAATTGAACTTGTCAGAAAGTCCTATACGGAGTTCACCGTTTCTGACTATTCAATTGATCGAGATCTTATTTTTTCGGATGCAAACCATGCCGATTTGAAGTTATCGGTGTCTTATCAAACACGGCACTTGTCGCAACAGTCAGAAACGACGATCCACTTCGAAAAAGTTGCGGGCGCCTAGTACATTGCTGACTTTTCGTTCTTAAAGTTCGATTGGACCCTGACCATCGCGATGTCCGCCTTTGGAGTCTTATACGGGGTGGTAGTTTTGGGTTACTTCAACCACTGGCGAAGGCGGAGGTTTCCAGATCGCACCAGTGAATGCATTTGGCTTATGTTGAACTTCACGCCGATTGGCTGGATTTTGTATCCCCTCCTTAAACCGTGGCGGGAGGGTAGTCTGGCAAAGTTCCGACGCCCATCAGGGCGCGAACCCCCGAATGCCTAGGTTCTGATCGGGCAGGGCAGCACGAGGAGTTACCGTGTCGAAAAAAACAATGGCAGGAATCGGAGTGCTTATCCTTCTAGTGATCATCTCTGTGTCAGCAGCGGCGCGACCAGGACAAATAGATAGAGGCGGAGAATGGCTGTCGTGGAGTCCGCAGCAGCGAGCTACATACGTTGATGGCTTTATATCGGGCTATCTTCAAGGGTCCCACCGAGCTTGTGATGACGCGGATGAACTCTTCGAGGTCGGGAAGATGCATCGATTGGGGCATGGACAATATCCAGGAGAGATGCCTTCCGCTCGCTGTCTCGCACGTGTGGAGACATATTCGAAAACTAGGTACACAGAAACGTCGGGGCCTGACTTCAGCGCATATTCCGGCGTGATCACTGAGTTCTATACAAGGTATCCCCAGTACGGTGGCATCCCTTTCGTGAATCTCATGAAAGCGCTGAGTGACCGCAACCACAGGACTTCATCCCAGCTCTACCAGATGGCGTTGCAAGGTCAACTGCGCCCACTTCGTTGAGTTGAAGCTGAGGTCCGTTTACACGAGAAATGCGGCTCTCGCATTCCGTACATAAGTACTTTTAAGGACAAGCCTTCGTTTCTGAAAGGAACCAACAATGAAAATTGTCGAGAAGTTAGTGTTCGCACTTCTGCTTCTCACAGTAGTATCCAACCCCATGAATACATCTGCGCAGGCCGTTCCCAGGAAGCGAGTTGGGACAAGATTCCCTGCGTCGCGTGTGAACTTCCAGGGCGACATCTGGTTGACCTGGCTGAACCCTATTCGGGTGTGGTTCGTCGAAAGCGCGCTTATCGGGTACGAGGTGGGTTATGGTGATGGCTGCGCAGACGCAATGGCGCCCATGGAGAGAATGCGACCCCACGGTAGACAAAAAGAGAACGGGCTTTGCCCCAACAGGCTCCGGCTCCATCACAAGGCGGTCGAATATACCATCCAAGTCAATGACTTCTATACGAAGTACCCTGAAGATCGGGATATCCCGATCGCATTTCTGCTCGCGGATCTTATTGCCGCAAAACCGAAGACTTTCGAGGAAATTCATCGGTTCTACATACATGAGCCGATTCATTGGTTTCCTTCACAAAAATAGAATTTCAGGGTTGCTCAATGAACCATCGGATGCCAACGCATAGGCTGCTGCGAAAGGCAATTGGGTTGGCGATGATATGTCTGTTGGCCGCCACCCATACCATCGGCTCGGGCTCCGCCAGAAAGCACCCAGAGATCATGAAGGTTGGCATGCCGGCTTTGCTCGCTTAGCCACAAAAGTACAACGGTAAAGTCAATCGCACCATTGGATATCTGTTTCTACAATCGGACGCTGATGCTTTGTTATTCCGGGAAGAAGACCTCCAAATTCCACTGGTGAAAGACTCGTTTGCGATGGAATTGACTCAGGAGCAAAGGCGGGAGTTCAAGAAGCTCAACCTGACGTACGTAATGGTCGAGGGAACTTTGCGGTCACAGGGATCGGACGGTCCCGCGCTGAAGAGTGGAACAATCAGACACATAACAATGGTGCATGGGTGGAAACCCTTGATCCCGTTCGAGCCGAGCAAAAAGTGACGATATTCGCGGATGATAAGGTTTGCGGGGCGTACCAACGGCAAGCGCAAAAGAAAGCGCTAGGTCCTTCGCTCAAACAAGAAGCAAGAGCTCGCTCCAGGATGACAAGGGTAGTAGCTTTTTAGCTTGCCAATTTCACCTTATGCAAATTCTTGAGACTCGTGGAAGGGCAAAGGACGGATGCAATCTGCCGTTGACAAGATCGCGGAGCGGCCATCACCCAACGACAACGTGTTAGCATTAACTCTGCCGCCGATAATTTCTTTCTGCTGATTTTTTCCCCGCACTTTCGGTTCTGATCGGCAAGCCTGGTATCTGAATGCCTCCTGGAAAATTACAAGTCGTTGCGCTTGGTGGTCTTGGCGAGTTTGGCATGAACTGCATGGCCATGCGCTGGGCTGACAGCATCATCGTCATCGATGCCGGCCTGATGTTCCCTGAAGCCGAGCTGCTGGGCGTGGATATCGTTGTCCCGGACATCACTTACCTGATGGAGAACCGTGACAAGGTCAAGGGCATCATTCTCACCCACGGCCATGAGGACCACATCGGCGGGCTGCCCTGGATACTTTCGGAGATGAACGTTCCGGTCTATGGGACGGAATTCACCCTGGCCCTGCTGGAAAACAAGCTGGACGAGCGCGGCCTGCTGGACAATGCCAACCTCAACGAGATTCAGCCCGACGTGCGTTTCAAGCTGGGACCGTTCACCATCCATCCCATCCGGGTGACGCACAGCCTGGTGGATTGCGTGGCCTTTGCCATCCACACCCCTATCGGCGTGGTCATCCACACCGGCGATTTCAAGGTCGATCCGACCCCCACCGACCACCACCTGTTCGATCTGCACGCGTTTTCGGAATATGGGAAGAACGGCGTCCTCGCCCTGTTTCAGGATTCCACTAACGTGGAGCGGCCGGGCTACACGCCCAGCGAGCGCGCGGTGCGGCGGAAGTTTGACGAAATATTTGCCCGCACCCAGAAGCGGTTGTTCATTTCCTGCTTCTCGTCTTCGATCCATCGCATCAAGCTGGCCATTGATCTGGCCACGCAGCACGGGCGCAAGGTCGCCATCGTGGGGCGTTCGATGAGCAACTCCACCGAGATTGCCCAGGACCTGGGCTACATCGACGCCGCGCAGGGCACGCTGATTCATCCCAACCAGATCAAGGATTTTCCCGCGGAGAAGATGTGCGTGCTTATCAGCGGCACCCAGGGCGAACCCATGTCGGCGCTCTCCCGCGCCGCGCTCGATAACCACAAGCAGGCGCGCATCGGCGCCGGCGATACCGTGGTGCTCTCATCGCGCATCATTCCCGGCAACGAAAAACGCATTTACCGCACCATCGATCATCTATTCCGCCGCAACGCGCACGTCATCTATGACGACGGCTCGACGCCGCCGGTGCACGTCAGCGGCCACGCCAGCCAGGAAGAGCTGCGCCTCATTATCAACCTGGTGCGCCCGCGTTACTTTATTCCCATTCACGGGGAATACCGCCAACTGCGCCGCCATTGCGAGCTGGCCGCCGCCATGCATGGCGCGGTAGGCACCGTGTTCATGGTGGAAAGTGGCGAAATCCTCGAGTTCGACGAGCTGGGCGCGCGCAAGTCGGGCAAGATTAAAGTCGGCCGCGTGTGCATCGATTCCGGATCCATGGGAGACGTGGTTGAAGACGTCATCATCAGCGACCGCCGCCATCTCAGCGAAGATGGCATCGTGCTGCCCATCATCGCCATCAACAAGCTGACCGGCGAAGTGGAAGCCACTCCCGAGATCGTGATGCGGGGCTTTGCCGGCGCCGCTTCGGAAAGCGGCATGATCGAAGGCGCCCGCCAGGTGGTGGCGCGCACCTTGGAACTTTCCAGCGCGGAAGAAAAAGCCGACTACGGCGTGATCAAAGAAAAAATCCGCCAGGACCTCAAACGCTATATTGTGAAACAGACGTCGCGCCGGCCGCTGATTATGCCGGTGATCATCGAAATCTAACCCCGGCCTTCCGGCCTGTTTTTACCGCACCACCGGGCACCCATGGTTTCGCTGCAAGACATTCAAGACGCGCGCGCCCGCATTCGCGGTGTGGCCCTGAGAACCCCGCTGGTGGAGATGCTGCTGCCCGCCACCGCCGCGGGACACCCTGACAAACGCAGGATTTTTCTCAAGGCGGAAAATCTTCAGCCCATCGGCTCGTTCAAGCTGCGGGGCGGCTACAACAAGATCGCCTCGCTCACCCCGGAGGAACGAAGCCGCGGGGTGATTTCGTATTCCAGCGGCAACCACGCGCAGGCCGTGGCTTATTCCGCGCGCGCCATGGGCGTGCCTTCGGTGCTGGTGATGCCGCGCAACGCTCCCGCCATTAAGCTGGTAAACACCCGGGCGCTGGGCGCGGAGATTGTTCTCGTGGGGCCGGGCAGCCTGGAGCGCCAGACCCGCGCCGAAGAGCTGGCCGCCGAGCATGGCTACGCCATTATTCCACCCTACAACGACGAAACAATCATCGCCGGCACCGGCACCATCGGCCTGGAAATTCTCGAGGATCTGCCCGCGCCCGGCGTGGTGCTGGCGCCCATCGGCGGCGGCGGCCTCATCAGCGGCGTCGCCGCCGCGCTCAAGCAAAGCCTGCCCTCGGTAAAGGTAATTGGCGTGGAATCGGAGCTGGTAGGCAAGGCCCAAGCCAGCCTGCGGGCGGGAAAGATTATTTCCATTCCCTCCGAACAGTCTTCACGCACCATTGCCGACGGCCTGCGCACCCAATCGGTGGGGCCGATCAACTTTGCCCACATCCAGGCTTATGTCGATGACATTGTGACCGTCAGCGAAGATGAGATCCGCGAAGCCATGCGGCGCATGGTCTTTTCCAGTCACCTCGTGCCCGAGCCCAGCGGTGCGGTCACGCTGGCCGCATTTCTGTTTCACGCCGCCGAGCTGCCGGAATCCGCTTCGACCGTGGCTGTGGTGAGCGGCGGCAGCGTCGAGCCGGAGATGCTGCGGCAAATCCTGGCGGCTCCGGCTACAATTTGAGCATGCCCTTGCGCAGCCTGCCGTCTCGTGGATTCAAGCTCCCGGTTTTGGTCACCCTCGCGGTCGCTGTGTTTTCCGCCGCCGCCTTCGCCGCCGGGGAACGCGCCATCATGATTCGCGAGGCCCAGATATTCCTCACGCCTGAACTGTCTTCGCAAAAGCTGGATCGCGTGGGACGAGGCCGCGAAGTGGTCGTCCTGCAAAGGACCCCAGGATGGGTGCAGGTGTTCGCCAACATCGATAAGGAGCGCGACATCACCGGCTGGCTCACCGATAAGGGCGTGGTGCGCACGTCGACTCCCGACGGCGACCGCATTCTGTTTGGCGAGGCCGCCGATTCCGAGGACGAAGCCAGCCGCTCCCACGGGCGCAAGGGCGCCGCCCAGGATGCAGCCCGGCTTTACGGGCACATGGCCGAATATTTTCCCAAGTCTCCGCTGGCCGGCGAGGCGCTCTACCGCTCCGCCGACATCATATGGCAAATTGAAAAAGACGATTTGATGACGCGGCCCTCGTCGCACGAAATGGACCCCAATGACCGCCCGCAGCTCGATGAACAAAATATGCGCGAGGTAAGAAAGAAATTTCCCGGCACCAAGTGGGCCGCCCTCGCCTCTTATAGCCTGATCGACAACAAGCTATGCGGCGAATGGCGCGGGCTGCCCAAGTGCCCGCTGCGCGAATCTGAGATTTACGAAAAATATGCGGCGGAATATCCCCAGTCGCCGCGGACCGCCGAGGCCCTTTACCGGGCGGCATGGCGGCACGCGGCCCTGGTGAATATGTACAAGTCCGCCGGAGAAATGAACAAGAGCGCTCCCGCCAGGGCTCGCGCCATCGATCTGGCGCAGCGCGCCATCGCCCAGTTCCCCGAATCCGACTGGGCGCAGCGCTCGGCGCGTCTGATATATATGTTGCAGCAGGAAATCCCAACCTTCGGTTCCCAGACGGATTAAAAATTGCCTATCTATCAAGCGGTTGTGCTCGCTATCGTTCAAGGCCTCACTGAATTTCTGCCCGTCTCTTCCACCGCTCACCTGGCCATCGTGCCGCTACTGCTGGGTTGGAAAGATCCCGGTCTCGAATTCGATATCGCGCTGCACCTGGGCACGCTGGTGGCCGTGCTGGTCTATTTTGCCGGGACCTGGATCGCGATTTTGCGCGCTCCCTTCAGCTCTGAGCCCCTGGTTCTTCCCCGGGACTTGAGCGGCGGCGAAGAAGATGCCGGGGCCTCGACGGTCGTGAACTCGCGTTTACTCCTTTGGTTCCTGGTGGTCGCAACCATACCGGCGGGGATCGCCGGTATTCTTTTCCGCAAGCAGGCTGAAACCAGCCTGCGTTCTCCCTGGATCATGGCGTCCAGCCTCATCATCGTGGGCCTGATCATGGGATTGGCGGAGCGGATGGGCAAGCGTCGCAAGACCTTGGGTGAGGTCACCCTCACCGACAGCATCGTGATCGGGCTGGCACAGGCATTCGCTATTATTCCGGGGGTATCTCGTTCCGGGTCCACCCTCGCGGCGGGACTTTTTCGCAACTTGAGGCGCGAGGCGGCCGCCCGTTTCAGCTTCCTGCTTTCCACCCCCGTGATCGCGGGCGCGGCGGTTCTGGAAGGCAATAAGCTGTTAAAAAACGGCATTCCCGCCGACATGCGCATGCCGTTTATCGTGGGCATCATCGTCTCCGCCATCGTGGGTTTCGCCGCAATCTATGCGCTGATGCGGTATTTGCGTACCCATACGCTCACGATTTTCGTTGTATATCGCGTGATATTTGGCATAATGATTCTTGCTCTGGCGTATTTCGGGCACTATCAATAGCGGCGCTATGCCGGCCGGTTTTGGTGTGCGAAAAACGCCCTTATGACAATTTTCGCTCGCGTCTTTACTCCCACAGGCAACCGCCGGCTCAACGAGCTCGTGGGTTTTGTGCTGCTGGTCTGCGCGGTCCTCCTTACTCTCTCCCTGGCAACGTATTCGCCCTACGACGGGTCGCTGAATACTGCCGCCTCGCCGGTGATCGGCGAGCCGTTCGCTAAAAACTGGGTGGGCGCGGTGGGAGCCACCGCCAGCGATGCCCTGCTGCAGTTGTTTGGCGTGGCCGTCATTCTCTTGCCGGTAATGATCTTCCTGCTGGGGGTCCGCTGGTGGCAGTCGCGTCCGGTAAAATCTCCGGTGGCCAAGGCTTTTGGCTCCGGCATGCTGCTGGTTTTTATTCCCGCATTCCTGGCGTTGGCGCCGTTTCAGCTGAAGTGGAACCATGCGCTCCCCATCGAAGGGGTTGCCGGACGCATCGCCGGAGACTTTCTGGCCCATTGGTTCAATGTGCCGGGGGCGTGGATCGTTTGCGGCAGTGTGATCGCGGTTTCGCTGTACCTTTCCACTGCATTTTCGTTTACCGGATTAAAGGGTCTACTGAAGGTGCGTTTCGCCTTCCTCATCGCCGCCTGGAACCGCCTGCAGGATTGGCGCGCCGCCCGGGCGCAAAAACGCGCGGCGGCCAAGCTGGCGAGGCAGAAGACCGTGTTGAAACGCCCGGTGGTGACCGCGCAATTGATTCCCGCGCGGGCCTCTGCAAATCAGGATGCGGCTGTACCCACCGGCATCGAACGCATGCAACTGGAAAAGCGGCGCGGCTCCTCCCCTACGCCGGCGCCGCTCGAACCGGCATTCGCTGGAGCAGCCGCCGAGCCCGAGGTGGGCGAGCGCGCTGACATCGAAAGCCATCCGCGCACGGTCATGCCCAAGATTGCCGGAGGCTTCAAGCTGCCTTCCACGTCTCTGCTGCACCGGCCCGATGAGCGCCAGGTGATCGATGAAGACGAGCTGAAGAACATGGCGCAGCAGCTCATGGAAAAGTGCGCCGAATTCGATGTCCACGGGCAGGTCACCCACATCAATCCCGGCCCGGTGGTCACGACCTATGAATTCAAGCCCGAAGCGGGAGTCAAATATAACCGCATCACCGCGCTCACCGAAGACCTGTGCCTGGGGTTGAAGGCGGAGAGCATCCTGATCGAACGCATGGCGGGCAAGGCGACCGTAGGCATTCAGGTGCCGAACCGCGAGCGCGAAACCATCTGGCTGCGGGAGATCGTGGAGTCCTCTGACTTTGTCAGCGCGAAATCAAAACTCACCTTGGCGCTGGGCAAAGACATCAACGGCCGCATCATTACCGCGGACTTGGCGTCCATGCCGCATCTGTTGATCGCAGGCTCCACCGGTTCGGGCAAGAGCGTGACCATCAACGCCTTCATCATGTCGATCCTGTATAAGTCGACGCCCGACCAGGTGCGATTGATCCTGGTCGATCCCAAGCGGCTGGAGCTGGGCAACTACGAAGGCGTCCCCCATCTCTACACCCCGATCATCACCGAACCCAAGCTGGCGGCGTACGCACTGCGCAACGCGGTGAAAGAGATGGAGCGGCGGCTCAAAGTTCTGGCTGAAAAAGGCGTGCGCAACATCGAGCAATACAACCGGCTCTTCGATGACGAGACCCCCAGCCTGTTTGGGGAGAGTGGCACGGAACACCGTCCACTGCCTTCAATTGTGATCATCATCGACGAGCTGGCCGACCTGATGATGCTCGATCAATCGAACGTCGAGGAATCGATCACGCGCCTGGCGCAAATGGCGCGCGCGGTCGGCATCCACCTCGTCCTGGCAACGCAGAGGCCTTCAGTGGACGTGATTACAGGGCTGATCAAGGCCAACTTCCCTTCCCGCATTTCATTCCGGGTGGCGACCAAGATCGATTCCCGCACCATTCTCGACGCCAACGGCGCCGAATCACTGCTGGGCCGCGGCGACATGCTGTACCTGCCTTCGGGCTCGGCCCGGGTCAACCGCGTGCATGCTCCCCTGGTCACGGAAAAAGAGATTGCGAGCTGCGTGGAGTTCTGGCGCGCCCAGGGCCTGGCACAGTACGAACAGAAATTTCTGGAAGCGCCGCGCGACGATAAAGGCAAGGAAGAATCCGAGGGCGGCGGCAGCGGCAGCGATGACAACGACGAGCTGTTCGAGGATGCAGTGCGGCTGGTGCTGGAATTCGGCAAAGCCTCAACCTCGCTGATTCAGCGCCGCCTGCGCGTAGGCTACGGCCGCGCCGCGCACTTGATCGATTTAATGGAGCGCGACGGAATCGTCGGGCCAGCCGACGGCCCCAAGCCGCGGGAGATATTGAAGAAGCCCGATTGGCTGGACCAGGTGGAAGAAGCGCTGCGGTAGCCGGGTGGTTTGCTTTAACCTCTATGTAGGCCGCCGGCGAGCACTCAGAGGATGAAGTGCTGCCGACCGACACCCGCGTGAGCTCAACCCCCTTCCACCCAAGACGCGAAGCAAGAACTCACTCCAGTATGACCAGCGTGCTGCGGAAATGCACGTTTTGTTTTTCGGTGGAAGCAGCGGCCTTCAGGCCGCTGAACATCGCAGCTTTATGATTTGGGCTTTTTAGCCCCGGTGGCGAGTGCTTGCAGGGAACGCGCCGCGGTTGGTAGCAATCTTGGTCACGCAAGGTGTCGAACCGCGCAGGCTTAGCGCCATATTTTGAGTCTCGCATTTGATTCTCGTCACAGCGGCTAAAGCCGTAATTCTTAAGGGCAATCCATTCAGCGGCCTGAAGAGTCTGTGTCACAACTCGAAAATCAGGTCGTCGGTGGAGTGCAGGCCGCATTACAGGCACGGAATTTCGACTTCTCAGGGTCTAATTCGTGCCCCTAGAAGGCTGAAGTGGAACAAAAGTTCCACGGAGCGGTCGGGTAAGTGAGTTGGGACACAGACTCTTCAGGCCGCTGCTTCCACCGAAAAGCAAGATCGTGGTGTGTCTTCATTCCAACTTTGTTCGTGCAACCGTCGTGAGACCTTGGCGATTCATGCCAAGCGCGCCCCATTCTCACTCAATCGCAACCCTGTCCTCAAACCAAGTGCGCCATCTTCTAAAATTGATTCTAAGACTACCCCGATAGCGTTACTTCGCATCCGGTTCCGTAAAATGTTTTGCCGACGGGGTGGTCTCGGGGGGCTTTTCGCTTAGAATCGCGGTCGCCGCAGCCGGCAGCTTGTCGGCGTTTGCTACCAGCAAGGAAACCTGCCACATCTCGGTCTCGGACAGCCCTTTATTGAATGCCGGCATGCCGGTCAGGCGGATGCCGTTGGCGATCTTCCAGTACGATTCACCCGGCGAATCATCGGTTACGCCCTTGCCCTTGAATAGATCCGGTGGCTTGGGAAACATTCCCTGGGCGATCGCCGTCTGCGGCTTGTCGGCGACTCCGTGGCATACCGCGCAATGCTGAACGTAAATATGCGCGCCCGCCACCAGGTTCTCTTCTTTGGCTTCAATGGGGACGGTAGTCGGCGCTTCTTTGCTGACGTGGGCATTCAGGCCCATCTTGGCCAGCTTCTTCTCAAAGGGCATGGCCTGCGCGGCGGTGGCGACCGGCACCATACCGCTGGAAAAATAAATGTAAACGCCCAGAACCAGCGCCAGTCCGGCAAACAATATCCCGCCAATGAACCCTTTCATGACTGCTCCTTTAGTGAAGTTTTGAGACTTGGGCCAACCGCCCAAATGATGAGATGCCTGCCGTAGGCAGTGGATTTATTTGTCAGCGTTTGGGCCTGGGACTCGCACCTCATCGCCCGACATCCCGGTAGTCCAGTGTTCGCCGTCGGGCGATGCGGATAGCTCGTAATGAATACGATCCTTTCCGGTGAAGGTGTTGATGGTGCGATGGTAAAACATCTTGCCATCTTCCTCGTCCTTGCTGTGGTAGGTCCAGTGGCCTCCGTCAATTTCCAACTCGCCGCGACCCATGGCACGGCCATCCGGCAGTACCGCCTGGGTGAGGTAGTGACCCGCCTTTTCCGTGGGAATAAAGATAATCAGTGCAGCTAGCTTGCCGTTCACCGTTTGCTGGCAGGCAAAGTATTTGCCGGTGACTCCACACTGGTTTAACAAAATGTCTCCTTTGGCTCCGGCAGCCGATGACATTTGCCACATACCATCGTATAGCCAGAGGGGCGCATACACTGGGTCAGCCGCACTTCCCTGCACCGGGGAAGCAGCCGACGCAACGAATGGGGCTGAAAGCGCGCAACCCAACGCCGTGCCGAACACGCAGCCCGCAAGAATATGTCTTGATTTGATCATTTGACCTCTTCTTCCACGAAATTTCCAACTGTTACCAAAAAATTAAAAGGTGAACTGCCGGTCCACGACCGTGACGTCGCTGCCGTACCACGCCATGTCAATTTCCGGACGCGGCGCGAAAACCTGGCCGGGGACCTGGGGCAGGCCGAACGAACGATCACCGATCCAGCATTGCACCGGGGCACGTGACGCCAGGTGCAGCTCCAAATCGACCCCTTGTGCCGGAACCGCGAGGTAACGCAGCAGCCAGGATGATACGGTGTCGCGATCATTGACGATGGGGAATTCCCTGCCATTCCATTTCAACGATGCGATCTTGACCGTCGACGGAAACCTTATGGCGATCCCATTGGCGTGACGCGGGGAGGCGAGGTGCAAACGCAACATGCGCCCGTCCCCTACGACCACGTCGCCGGTCACCTGTGCCGACGGCGCTTCCAATCCGAGTGGTGAAACCGCATTGGACAGCACCACCGCATCAGAGCCGATGGTGAATCCTGGCTCTTGACCCCTGTGAAAATTCTTTCCTAGAAACTGCGAAGTGAAGCTGTCAGGTTTCTGGTCGTAACTGGCCCACGCAGCTTTTTTGGCGCCGGCATCCTCGGCATAGAAGATGGTGTCGGGATGGGGATGCGCCGTGCTCGGCGCCGAACCCACGTAGCCCATTACCAACAGGCACATTGAAGCCGCCAGCATTAATTGGAACGTCCGGCGCGGAGCCAATGCCAACTGGCTCAGAAGTGGGCTGATGACCGCCAGGAGAATTGCAAATACCGCCGCCACCACCACCACGCTGATGCTATTCAAGCTCAGCAGCGTCAGGAGTTGCACCATGAGGGGAGCAAACAGCAATACCGCGGGAATCGCTCCCAGTAGGCACCAGAACAAAGCCAGGTTGCGGTTTCGGGTGAACAGGGCGAGCAAAATTCCCGCCAGCGCAAACACCAGCGGCCACTGCAAAATGTAGCTTGCGCCGCTCACCTTGATGGCCGCCGCCAGCGACAATGCGAAAACTCCCATCACATTGCCTGTTGCAACATTAAGCCAGCCCAGCCGGGCAGCGAGCCAACCCTCCAGCAACACGGCGAGAGCCGTAGCCAGCAGAAGCAATCCCCCAAGAATCAATTGATTGCCGGGGGCATCCCCGATTTGTGGGTTGTCCCCCAACGCTCGGGCCAGCAGCCACCACCCCGCACCCGTGGCCCCAATGGTCACCAGAAGCAACAGGATAAAGCCCCCAAGGCCGGCGGCGCTGCGCCCGATCGTAATCATTCCCCTGCGCGACGCAATCACAAAACTCGCCAGAAAAAGCGCGAAAACAACTAGGTGGAGCATCGCAATCGTGGGGTGCTGGTAGTGGACGAGCCGGCTCCCCAGCCAGTTGAAGTAAATGCGGTCTGGCTGGCGAGCGTTCTGCAAATCGATGTTGCCGAAACGACGGGTCAGCACCAGGGCATACGACCCCATGTGCTGAATCGTGCCGTGGTCGAGGTTTTGCGCGGTGTCGAGGCGGGAATGATAATTCTGAAAACCGCCGACAAATGCAAAGTTCATACCCTGCAAACCAGCCCGCTTGAACACGGTCATGTCGGTGTCGTTGGGCAGCATTTTGTAAGCGGCGTAGGTAAGCGATGAAGCCACGGGATAGGGAACGACCCCGGAGAATTCGCTGATCAGCCAGCCATTACCTTCGCTGGTTTCAAACATCACTACCGGACCAGAATTCCCGCGGCCTTCAAAATTCAGCACGATGCGGACATATTCTTTGAGGGCGGGGTGGTCAGCGACAAAGGCCGACGCCCCCAGTAATCCTGCTTCCTCGCCGTCGGTAAGCACCACCAGTATTTCATTCTTCAACGCCGGATCGGCCCGCAGCGCGCGCAAGGTTTCGAGGATGGTGATCACGCCCGCCCCGTCGTCTCCCGCGCCGGGCGCGCGCTCCACCGAATCATAGTGCGCCGCCAGCATGACCGCCTGCGTGCTGCCGGCGCCGGAAAACTTAGCGACAATGTTCTGCACGCTGGCGGCATTTACGAGATGCCCCCGGCCCTGGATGCCGACACTATCTTCAACTTTTACATCGGCCCCCAGAGCGGTGAGTTGTTGCACCAGGTAATCGCGAACATGATGGTTCTGATCGGTGCCGACGAAATGCGGGGCGGCCGCGATCTGTTGCAAGTGTGACACAGCGCGCTCCGCCGAGAACTGGCCAGCGGCCGCATTCGCATCCAGCGGCGCCGGCGTCCTGTATTCATTAATTGCGATCAAAGCGGCGGTGCCCAGCACCAGCCAGACCGCAAGCTTGAGCATCGTGGGAAGGGATATGGCCACCGGAGGGAATTCGCCGCGCGGTTCAATCTGTGCCGCCGTCATGCTTAAACCGGCTCTGATTTATTGGGCTCCGCGGTGTTACGCGCGAAGCAGGCATGCACGCGGGTCGCCAGTTGGGGGATGGTGAAAGGTTTGGTGAGATGATCGGTGGCGCCCGCTTCAAAGCTTTCCCGGGTATGGGTTTCGTCGCCGGACGCGGTCAGCACCAGCACGGGCAATGTGCCAAACCCCTGGCGTGCCCGCAAAATCTTCAGCACTTCGATACCGCCCATGAGCGGCATATTGAGATCGAGCACCAGCAAGTCAGGATTGGCCTCATCCAGCATGGCCATGCACTGCTGCCCATTTTCCGCCTGCAGCACAATGTAGTCCTTGGCCAGGGCCGCTTTGGCCAGGAGGCAGATATTGGGGTCGTCATCCACCACCAGCACGCGGCGTTTGCCTTCCTGTTTCGGCGCTTCCGGTTCGGCTACCGATACCGAGGTCATTTGCGGTCCGGTGCCGGTCACAATCAGCTCGCACCCTTCATAGGCGCAAAAAACTGTGAGGTCGTTGCGCCGCAGGGCGGCGAGGGATTTCGCGCGGCGTTCGATCAAGGTCAGTTTGGCGTCATCGTGCAAAGGGTCATGATGAAAGAGCGCCAGGCGCTTTACGCGGGCGGCGGCGGCAATCTCCACCACGTATTTATAGGTACTGTGGCCCCAGTTCTTCTTGGCGCTATATTCTTCCGGAGTGTACTGGCAATCGTGAATGACCAGGTCAGCTCCCAGCATGAAATCAGCATGCCGCCGGTCACCCGCGTGCAGGATTGCGCTCAGCCCTCCCGGCTGGGCATCCGACCGCCACAGGGATTCGGAAAATGGTTCGTGGTCGGTCAGATACAGCACCGAAACTCCGTCCGCCTCAATGCGGTAGCCGAGGGTGACCGTCGGATGGTTCAGGAACTGGGTGATCACCCGCACCCCGTCGATGTCATGAACGCCTTCACTGAGCTCGCGGAAACGGATCTTGGCAGGCAACTGGCCCAGTTCGACGGGGAAGTAGGTGAATTCCATTTGCCCGGCAAGTACTTCGCTCAGCGAAGAACCGCCAACGCCTTCAGGAGCGCAAATGGTGAACTCGTTTCCGGAAACGAACAGCGGCGCAAAAAAAGGAAATCCCTGGATGTGGTCCCAATGGCTGTGGCTCAGCAAAACTGTGGCGAGAATGGGTTTCGGCGCCGTCGCCAGCAGATGCATGCCCAGGGCGCGGATTCCGGTGCCGCAATCGAAGATAAAACGCTTGCCCGCTTTGGTTTCCACTTCCACGCAGGAAGTGTTGCCCCCGAAATGGACGGTCGAAGGACCGGGGGATGCAATCGATCCGCGGGTACCCCAGAATCGCACACGCATAGGTTTACTCCCGCTCCTGTTCTACGCGAACATTTTCCAGGTATATCTTAAATTCTGCGATACAGGTGCGCGCCGGTTCCAGCAATTTATCTTTGCCCGCCTGTTCCATCACCGCTCCAATTTCGCTGATCCGGTCGAAGCCATAACTGGCGCCCGTGCCCTTGAGATTATGTCCCAGAGTGCGGATGGTTTCGAAATCCCCGGTCTGTTCTGCTTCCAGCAGCCGCCCCAGGTCAGCGCGGATATTTTGCAGATAAATGGGAGCGATCTCGGCGATGGCGCTGTCAACATATACGGTAATTCCCGGGGCATCTCCAGGCCGGTCACAGGCCAGGGCGTATTTCTGAATGGCTTCCACCAGCGTTGCCTTGCGAATTGGCTTGGTAAGGTGAGTATTGAAGCCCACCTGCACGCTACGTTCAATTGACTCCTTGAAAGCGTCGGCGGTGAGCGCCAGCACGGGCAACCGGGGCCTTCCGGTTTCGCGCTCCCATGCGCGGAACTCGGCGGCGGCCTCGTAGCCATCCATCACCGGCATGTGAGCGTCCATCAGCACCAGATCATAATGTTCTGACATCATCTTGGCGAGAGCAATCTCGCCATTTTCGGCGAATTCGAGCGCGCAAGCCGAACCCTTCAAGTAGGCCTGAATGAGGAAGCGGTTATCCGCCGAGTCATCCGCCAGCAAAATGTGCATGGGCGCAAGATCGGCAGAGGTAGTCGCCGGCACAGCGGGCCCTTCTCCAGCGGTTACGGTAGCATCCTGGCGATCGGAAACGCCAAACTTCGCGGTAAAGAAAAACGTGCTGCCCTTCCCCAGGTCACTTTCCACCCACAGCCGGCCCTGCATCAGTTCCACCAGTTGCCTCGAGATGGAAAGCCCCAGGCCGGTGCCGCCGTATTTACGCGTGGTGGAGGTGTCCGCCTGGGTAAAGTTCTCGAAAATGCTTGTAAGCTTGTCGGCTGGAATGCCGATGCCGGTGTCGCTGATGGAAAAGCGTAAGTGACCGGGCTCGGGATCGTCCGGGTCCTGCTGCACCCCGACGTGCAGCGAGCCCTGGTCGGTAAACTTCATGGAGTTGCCCAGCAGATTCAACATGACCTGGCGCAGCCGCGTGGGGTCGCCAATAAACCAAGGCGGCAAGCCAGGCGCAATCGCGGAAGTCACCGCCACTCCCTTTTCCAGCGCGCGCACCCTGATCAATTCGGTAGCGCGTCCCACGACATCGGCCAGTTCGAAATCAATCGCCTCCAGGGTGAGATGGCCGGCCTCGACCTTGGAGAGGTCGAGAATGTCATTGATGAGATTCAAGAGGTTGCTGCCCGCGCGCTGAAATACCGCCACATACTTGCGCTGGTCTTCGTTCAGTTCTGAGGCCGACAACAAATCGGCCATGCCCAGGATGGCGTTCAGCGGGGTACGAATTTCATGGCTCATACTGGCCAGAAAATCGCTCTTGGCGCGGGTGGCGCGTTCCACCTCCTGGTTCAGGCGGGAGATGGTGTCGTACGACATCGACATCTCGTGGGCGTAAAGCTGCACCTGCTGGCGCTCGTTGTAAGTGGCGTCGGCCAAATCGAGCACGAGGAAGCGGTGCATCTCGCCCTGTTCCCCGGAGCCGGGAGTCAGCGAGTTGAAGGCGAAGGCCTGCAGATGATATTCGGTGCCGGCGGCGTCAGACTCGGTCCAGAACTCTGACTGCAACCGCTCGGAAGAGGTGGTCTTCCAGAACGATTCGGCGATGGGCAAAAATACTTCCAGCATCGGAAAGTGCTCGGCCAAAGTGATGGCGGAAGCGCGAGCGTCATCCTCGGAAACAAGCTGCAGGAACCATGCCGGAGCATCGTTGACGAAGGAGAAGACGCCCAGGGACATACGCTCGAACACCGCGAACTGCATGGCGCAGAGGACCAGCGCCGCGGGACCGGCGGGAAATTTCGGATCACGCATTGGCAGCATCCAGGGCGGAGGCGGGGCCGCCATGGGCTGGCTTCAGAATTCTTCCTGCCAGGTCGAGAAAAAGCTGCTCAACTTTTTCCCCGGTTTTAGCGCTGGCCAGCAAATAAGACCAGTCCCGCTGGCTGAGAGATTCCAGAGACGCGTCAGTCACCTGCCACTCCTCGCGCAGGTCGGCCTTGTTGATGACGAAAATGAAAGGCACGTCGCCCAGCTCGGCGGCAACCCGCTCGCGCAGGTCGATGGCGGCATCGAGCGTAGCCGAGCGAGTGCCATCCGCCACCAGGATGTAGCCTGCGGCGCCGCGCAGGTGGGCCGGGCGGACCTGGGTCACCGCATCTTCGCCTGCCAGATCCCACAGCATGAGCGTGACTTCCTGCCCCTCTACTACCAGCTGTTTCTTGTCGATTTTTACGCCGATGGTGGTGTGGTACTTGTCAGAAAAAATACTGCGGACGAAGCGGGCCACCAGGCTGGTCTTGCCCACCCCAAAAGTTCCCACCATGCAGATTTTTTTCTGAATCATTGCGCCGCGACCGCCGGGGATGTAATCACGCGGAAGGTCACACGGCGGTCCAGCTCGCTGGGGTAATCCCCGCTTTCATGCTCCGGGTCCAAGGTCCCGCGCCCGGCAGGGGCCAGCAAATCGCTAGGTATGCCGCGTTGATGCAGCATCCTGGCCACGGTTTCGGCGCGGCCCTGGCTCAACATGGTATTGCGGTCTTCCTGGCCGGTGCGGTCGGCATGCCCATATACCTCGATGACCGCCTTCTGGCCGTCGGCCAGCGCGGCCCGCTGCAGCTGGGTGATCTGGTCGGCGATGATATCGAGCATCCCAAACTGGTCGGTGCGGAGCTGCGCGGAATTGACCTCGAAACGCAGCACTTGCTTGTTCACGCTGTCCCTCAGCAGTTCAACCTTGCGGGTCGCGGAAAACTTTGGATCGAGTGACAGATAGGGCTCCCAGTGCGCCGCAACTTTTTCCGGCGGAATACTGTAGGCGGTCAGCAGTTCCTTGGGATCGGGGGCCAGCGGATCGCGCAGGCCATTCACCGAATAGCTGGTCCAGCGGCGCTGCGCGTCGGTCACCACGATGCCGGGCTCGGAGCGCAGGTTTTGCACGTAAGCAGTCCAGCGGCGATTGTCGCGGATCCGCAAGCCCAGCAGCACCATCAGCAGCAGGGCCAGCGCGGCCAATACATAGGCGAACTTGTGTGACTTGCCGGCTTCCTTCGCTTCCTTGCGGCCCAGCAGGCATCGCTGCAGATTTGCGCTGACCCCGGCCAGCGGCGCGGGGTCTCCGTCGAAGGCCTGGAGCTGCGGCCCGAACCGGGCGTGAATGGCTTCAATCTCGCGCTCGAACACTTGGCGCAATTCCGGAGGAGGTAATCCGCTGACCACCGACGCCAGCAGCACCAGGGGCCCGTGTTGCAGCCATAACTTGAATTCGCCCACCTCCATCACTTCAAGTTCGTCGGATTTTTTTACGCCAAAGGAATCGCGCACGAAATCCTGGATGGCGGTGAGCATGCCGGAGATCAGGTCGGTATCGGCCACCACCCCCTGGCTGGCCGCGGCGTACTGGATGAGCAGGCCGGTTTCGCGATGGATCAGGAAAACCTGTTCCACGCGATAGCCCACGCTGCGAGTGAGCGCGATCTCTCCAAAGCTCTTGCCGGAGCGCCAGGCTTCGAGGCGCCAGCGCCAGGCCTCGAACGAAACGCTGCGATCGAGCATCTGGTTGAGTGAATCGAAGCTGCCGCGTAGCGCCTTGGCCACCGCCTTGCGCACGGCTTCACCGATGATGGGGAACAGCGAGGTGGCCAGCATGGCCGGGTCGCGCGCCACCGAAATGCGCAACGCTTCTTCGATGAGGGGCTGGAGCGCGACCTGCAGCTTGCGGTCTTGCCGGGCGCGGATGCCGACGGCTTCAGCGATGCTCTTGCTGAGGTCTTCGGCGCGGGCCTGGGGGTCATCGAGCCGGAGTTTGATGGCGTCCAGCTTGGCCAGCTCGGGCCCGACGATCAGCTCGCGCAACTGGCTGTAACGTACTTCGGCGCTATCGCCGTCGCCGTTGGCGCCGGGAGCGGGCGCCAGCTCGTCCTGTCGCGGAATGCTGCTCATTGGGCGCAGCTTGTCCTTAGCCGACCTTGGCCGGTTTTACCTTTTCCGAAGGCCCACCTTCGTCGCTGAGCTGGGTGGCGAATTCGTTGAATAGCGCAGACAAAAGGTGACGGTCGGTCTTGGCGTTGCGCAGTTCATCTACCCGGCGTTCCAGCAGAGCGTTGAGGGCGTCGTGGCGCTGGCGAATTTCGTCCAGCAGCTTGCGCGATTCCGCCATCAACTCGCCCCGCAAACCGCTGTGGGATTCGCCGGTGGAGCTGTCAAGATCGCCGATCTTCTTGGCCAGCGCTTCATGGGTAGACTTGAGGTCGCGATCGATGCTGCTGAGGGTAGTGGCGCGCTCTTCCCGCTCCGCCTTGAGTCGGGCCGCCAGGGCCTGGGTTTCGTTCTTGAAGAATTCTTCCAGGGATTCGAAGCGGCGCTTCATGGTCTCTTTCAAATCCGTAGTTTCGCGAACCAGGGTATCTTCCAGGCGGCTAAAGCGCGTGTCGTAGTTCTTGATCTGCGAGCCGAAAAGGATATCGCGGATCTTCTCGACGCTGGCTCCGGATTCCGTGCCCGGCGCCATGGGACCATCCCCGCTTTCAGTCTTGGTTTTGTTCTCGTTAATCATCTTGGGCTTTGCATCGTTCATGTCAATTCCTTCGAAGGCAATTTGTTATCTGGTGATCGCTGCTTTCGCAGCCCAGGGGCCGAGGACGCGAAACCGCGCCCGGACTACGCCTCGCCGCAGGGGGACGGCACAGGGCGCGTCAATTCTACGTCCAACCGGGGGTAACGGCAACCATTCCCCGGGCCCGGGATCTTGAAGTTTGGCCCGCCCGGGTATGCCTTCATCGCGTCAAGGCCGAATTTCACATAGTGCGGCCCGGCCCGCCGGGGCCTGAGCCAAGGTACGCGGCTGCGGTCCCCGACGGCATCAACACCCAAAGGGTATAAACACCGAGGGCGGTGCCGAAAGGAATGGAGAAGAGCGCCAGGATTCCCAGGATGACCGCCAGCATCCGTGCCCAGGGGGCGCGGTGCATCAGCCCCCATCCCGCGGCGAGACTCAATGCTCCTTTACAGATAATGAGAAGGGAAATTCCGCCGAGCAGTGGGCGCACGAAGGGCGGAGCGTCCCCCAAGGTCACCAACCGCTGGGTGAGAAATACCACCAGCCCCGCGAAAATCAGCAGCACGCTGTACACAATCCACACAATGGAAAGGGTGTGCAGATGGCTTTGCAGCCGGCGCGCGGGAGTGTCCACCGGATCCAGATGCGCCCCCGCCAGGAGCGGATTGGGAGTGATCACGCCAGCCGGGACCGCCGGCGTGCGTTTGCCGCAAACGCTGCAGAATTGTTGTCCCGGGGCAATCTGATTGCCGCAACCATCGCAAAACATAGGGTATGACCTCGTGGAATTACCTTAAGCTCGATGCCAAGGATACCTCAGGATGATGCGGGGTTCTTTACTTTTTACGCGCCCGATCAATTGCCCTCGTTAGACTGACAACCGATCATCAAGATTGTCAGGGCGGAAGTCTGTCTGCCTTTCGCGCCCTCAATTAAGGAACAAATCGCAGAAAGGTCACGCCGTAACCCGGCTGCGTAAACTTCATCACCGCGGTTACCGGCAGAGCGCTTTCCGCGGGGCCTTTGGTTACGTCGGTGGTGGCGTCGATGGTCAGCCGGGTGGCGGAGCGAAAAGCGCCCAGCTCGCTTATATTAAGGTTCACGCTGCGGCTGGCGCCGCCACTGTCGTTGTCGGCCGCGGTCTTCACCGCATGATTGGCGATCATCACCACCGTGCTGCCGTCACTCTTCTGCACCGCTAGAATTTCCTCGGCGCCGGAATCGGTGTTGTCGAGCCTGCGCATCTTTCCCGGCGCATCGCCCAGGTAGCGCGACAACCAGTAATCCACCCAGTAGCTGAGGAAGGGCGCCGCGGTCTGCTGGTTCACCTCGCCATATTGTGGATCGGAATAATAATCCCAGTGGTAGAGTGCCCGGGCCCCGGCCTTTCCCAGTTGGGCGAAGACGTAGGGCCGCCATCCGGCAAAGAACGAGCTGGATCCGCGCTGGTCGGCCACAAATTTGGTTCCATTACAAGCGCTGATTCCGCCGCCCTTGTCGTAGTCGGCGTTCACGTTATTTTCGGTCACCCAGACCGGCACCGCCGCCAGCGCGGGATTGGTCTTCAACTGCGAATACAGATAGCTCACCGTGGCGGCGAACTGCGGAACCGTGTTTAGCAACATCTGGTCGGTGTCATTACGGTTGCAGCTCGAGTAGTAGTGCGTCCCCAGGATATCGACTTGCGCCTTCACGTTGGCAACGAATGGGGGCATGGTTTTTTGCGTTTCGGTTCCGAAATCGGCGAGTTCGACCGCCACAAACTTCAAGGTGGGGTCAGCGGCCTGCATCGCCGGCACCGTGGTGTTGTAAAGCTTCGCATATTCAGCAGCGGATATTCCGTTGATATTGGGCTCGTTATAGATACCCCAGTAGCGAATAGGAAAAGGGCTGGGGGACGCGTGGCGCACGCCGCCGGCGTCGGTGAATCCTCCCAGGTTGTAATAGCGCACCAGGTTGGCGGCATACCCCGAAAATTCGCTGTAGGTGTTATCGCGCAGCACGCCGCCGCTGGTGTACATGAACGCCGGAGCAAACGCCACCTGGAACTCAGGACTGTGATCGGTCACGCTCAAGACCGGGGTCAGCACACCGTCGAGCCGGCTGAAATCCCACGTGGTGGCTGTTTTCTGGGGGATGTCCTGCGAGACCGCCTGGATGCGCATGTGCCTTCCGCCAAGCTGGTTCAAGGCGTCGGTGGCGGTGGGATGTTCGCGGAAAAATGCGTCGCTGAATTCAGCGGGCTGGAACGACGTGGTCATGAACACATCGAATACCCCGGTGATATCGGGATGAACCTTCGCGATGGCGTTGACCACCAGGTTGAGGGAGAAGGTCCCGCTCGAGGCCGCATCGGAGGCGAGGATGTTTACCACGTAGGTGCCCGCCGGGGTGCCCGCTACGGTGAATGTGACCTTGCCCGCGTTCCCTGCCCCGGGATTTTCGTAAACCGCGGTTACGCCCGCGGGCAGCGGCGCGGCTTGCAGCGTGATGGCGCCGGAATCCCCTGCCGGCCGGGTAACGGTCAAAGTCAAGGCAGCGGGTGTGCCGTCAGGCAAGGCATCGAGATTGGCGGCGCCCGCGGTCACCACCAGAGGCTGCGCAACGGCGGGCGGCGCGCTTCCGCTATTCATCGCGCCCCCGCCGCAGCCGGCCACGAAGAGCAGAAGAGTTGATATCAGTGCGAGACGGATGCGGGGCATACCTTGTTTTACCCGACAGCAGCTGAGGATGTCCACGGAGCGGAAAATACACACGCTCGGTACCGCGGGAATAATTTTCCGATTCTTGTAGAATCCGACTGAACTTTTGATTTTTGCGGAGGCGCCATGTCTCGCAGGCCAATTTGGTTTCTCTTAATGCTGCTCGTCCTGGCGGTCTCCGCGGGTGCGCAAACTCAGCCTGGGTCACGGCTGGAAGCCGCTGCGGCGGAACGGCTGGAAGCGATTCGCGATCACCCGCAGTTGCTCGTCCCATTTCTGCGGCAGTTGCCCAAGGGTGGCGACCTGCACAATCACCTCAGCGGCGCGGTCTATGCCGAGAGCTTTTTGCAGTACGCCGCCGACGACGGATTGTGCATCGACGCCCAGGCGCTGGCGTTCGCGCCCGCTCCCTGCGATGCCGCTCACGGGCGCCCTCCGGCCAGCCAGGCATTTGGCGACCCTGCGCTCTACCGCCAGATGATCGACAGTTTTTCCATGCGGCATTTCGTCCCCGGCGCGCAATCGGGACACGATCATTTCTTCGACACCTTCGGAAAATTCCGGCTGGTCTCACGCCCGGCGCACCTGGCGGAGATGCTGGCCGAAGTGCGCGCGCGCGCTGCCGCCGAGAATGTTCTCTACCTCGAACTGATCCTCGACCCCACCGGCGGCGCCGCCGCGCGCTTTGCCGCCGGCGCACCAGCGCCTGAAACCAACCTCGAAGCAGCGCGCACGCGAGTGTTGGCCGCGGGATTGAACGAAGTGGTGAACAATGCGCGCATGAACCTGGACCAGGCCGAAAGCAAATCGCAATCCCTCCTGCATTGCGAGGCCCCGGCGCCCAGCCCGGGCTGCGCCGTGGTGGTGCGTTACGTCGCCGAAGTCCACCGGGGCTTGTCGCCCGCCCAGGTATTTGACGAAATGGTCACGGGATTTGAGCTCGCCGGAAAAGATTCACGCCTGGTTGGAGTCAACCTGGTCATGCCCGAAGACGCTTACGTCGAAATGCACGACTTCGATCTGCACATGAACATGATGGATTACCTGCATGGCGTATATCCCCGGGTACACATCAGCCTGCACGCCGGCGAGCTTGCTCCCGGCTTGGTGCCGCCTGAAGGCTTGCGCGATCACATTCGAAAGTCCATCGCGGTCGGCCACGCGGAGCGCATCGGTCACGGGGTCGATGTGATGTATGAGGATGATGCCCGCGGGTTATTGCGAACCATGGCGCAGCGCCACATCCTGGTGGAAATCTGCCTGACCAGCAACGATGCCATTCTGGGCGTGCGCGGCGGCGACCACCCGCTGCCCGCTTATCTTCGCTATGGGGTGCCGGTGGCCATTGCCACCGACGACGCCGGGGTTTCACGCTCCGACATGACCCAGGAATATCTTCGCGCGGTGGAAACTTACGGGTTGGGTTACCGCGAGCTGAAGAACATGATTCGCGACAGCATCGAATACAGTTTTCTTTCCGGCGCCAGCCTGTGGATGGGATCCAACCGTACCGGACCCCACCGCCGCATGAACTCCGCATGCGCCGGCCAGGGGGCGGCGGCAATTCCATCACTCCCTTGCAAGAATTTTCTGGCGCAAAGCGACCGCGCCACCATGCAATGGAAGCTGGAACAGGAGCTCAGGAAATTCGAGGGAGCCGCCGGCGCCGCTGCTGAATAGAGTTCAAATATCTGGAGCCGAAGACGGGAGTCGAACCCGTGACCTACGGTTTACGAAACCGTTGCTCTGCCAACTGAGCTACTTCGGCCCTGTTCGGAAAGAAGTGTAGCAATTCATCAAATGAGATCACACGAACCGCGAAATCGTTCCTTTAGAAGTCATGTGATATGCCATCAGGACCCGCTGTCAGTCCGCCCATTCGATCAGCGCCCAATTGAGAAGCACTCGTTCTCGATCCTCGATAGCTTTCGCGTTCCAAGTACCATCCGCTTGAATCAGATCCGCCACTTCTCCAGCGATAAGAAGCCCCGTCTGGCGGTACGCTTCAGCTTTGTCCTTAGGATTTCTTTGTTGCAGCTTTGAATTAAGTCTTGGTGGCAGCAGAACAAGATTTCCGAGCCGATGTTTGATCTTATCAGGTGCCTTGCTCTTAGCCCATATGTGCTCGATCGATTCAGCAGGGCTTACCATCCATATTTTTTCCCACTGTTCATTTCTGAAATTGAGGTTTTGTTTTTTGGACAAGTGCTCCTCATAGCGAAACATGAAGTAGCGTAATTCATTTTCCCATGCTTCGTAACAGTTCGCTCGACTTAAATGCGCGACCGACTGCTCGATCGTGAACTTCTCTCCGATTTCTCTGATCGCCCTTTCTATGTATGACACTGAACTATTTTCGTTAATGATCCTCCAGGCTAGCCGGACGTAGTCACCCACCCGAGTGCGCGCGTCATTGCCGAGCATTCCGTAAATGCGAAACGATACCTTTTCCCAAAGCGCCAAAAGCATCTCACGGTTCTTTAGCGTTATGTCTCCGCGAAGGTGAATGGCAGTGGCTAACAAGCGTGCCTGTGAGATCCGCACTACGGCATTTATGCGTGGATTAGCGCTGACGGTGTCGCAGGCCTGCGTCACGCGAAGTAACCAGCTGGCGATCTCTCGAATTTGTTTTGCATTTCCCGCCGCAGAGCGCAGTACGTCGACCGAGTTTTGTTCCCCCAATGGTCGGCTGGGTGCCTCTCCAACCTTAAGGGTGGCGGCGAAACGCAACGCTTCCGTGCTCAATCCCTGTCTTAACCCGATCACCGAGTAAATATCGCGCCAAATTATATGTAAATCGGATATAAGACTCTTATTGTCAGCGGTCTTTAAATCGAAAGCAGATCCCATTAGTATGCTCTTGAGGCGATCCATCCATGAGACGTCCAAGCCTCGGCTATTCAGGACCTCAAAAACTGTGTAAACCGATTTTTCATCCCCGATTTCATGGAGCAGAAAAAATAGCCGGTTTTTCAACAGCGCTGCCAATGAAGAAAGAGTCAAATTACTCTTGATCCAGCTGGATACAAATTCCTGGCAGTCTTCTATGCACTTAAGAATCTCCCGATCTGCAATTGTCTTGGCGGCGTTTGCAGGCTTCGCGGCCCCTTTGCGCAAAAAAGTGGCAAAGTATTGACTAGTGTCATGATTTGTTTGTAGCAGTAATAATTCATCAGCTTCGACTTTTACTAAGAGTTCCCCTAACTCTGCTCCAAGTTTATGTTCTCCTTTATCCTCTGCGGAAAGCGATAGTTTGATGCAGTTGAGAAGTATGATGAGAGTAGTTAGTCGCTGCTGACCATCAACAACCTCCACGACGTGAAACTCGTCGGTTCCAAGAATTTGTACCCTGCGGCGGAGGCATACGACCGCGGCCATAAAATGACCCTCGTCTGGCCCTTTTGAGAACATCCTTTTTATATCGCCAAACAAATCCTGTCGCTCGCGCGAGGTCCAGCTATAAGCCCGTTGGTATTCGGGTATACGAAACAGACGATTATCGAGTAATTTCGAAAGCGTTAGATATTGGGGTTGAATGTCAATCATCGTAGGAAGAATTCTCCGATCAAGTTATTGAACCTGCGATAGCGTAGCTTGCTCATCGGATCTCCGTGGCATGGAGTAACTCATTCCCTCACCGCCTAAGTGATTGAGATCCTGCACGGCGAAGCAGCCCTTCAAACGTGCTTAGTGCGACGATGAAGTCCATAGGTTGCGTCGAAGATGCTATGCAGGTATACACCTTAGTCCCGAAAATCTTGAAATTGAAAGTCCAGTAAGGATCAAGGAGATCACGCATCAAACAACATGCATGCGTTAGCCTGACCTTGAACGCAACCACCAAACTAGATACCTGAATTTTCGGTTGAAAGAAAGTGAAGTGATTAGAAGTGGTTGCGGCTGTCGATCGGGTGGTTCACGACCGCAGTAATTCAAAGCCTTGATTTTCGGGCGGAGATTCTAAAACTACGAGTGGAGCGGAGACAGTCGGAGACAGCTAAGACTCTGCAAGAAATCTTGGAGGTCGTGGTAAAGTATGGCGAAGATCCTGACATGGGAAAGCGTACATTACAGCCCGGCGGGACCAACCCGTCAATAGTGCATGAGAAGAAACTCCCAACTCGCCAAGTTGTAGTTATCGCAGCATATATGATCGGCGGTAGCGACTCAGCGGTAGAAACAGAAGACATCGCAGTGAAGGCGAACGAGATTGCGCCCGGCAGGTTTAATTGGCGAAAGTATCCAGGTCAGGTCAATCTTGAATCCGTCAGAAAGCGCCTTTCGGACGCTAGCAAACCTGTTACGGGAAAATTGCTAATTGGCTCCGATCGCAACGGATGGCTGCTAACTACTGCTGGCATTGAATTTGCCAAGGATCACGTTGGGGCAATTTCTAAAGAGGCTTCGCGGCCCTTTTCTTTAAGCGAGCGTGCGTTTCTGAGGGCCGAGCGAGATCGCCTTCGCGAAACCGATGCTTATCGAAAATTTTACCAGAAGAAACCGGATCAAATTACAAAACGGGAAGCAGAAACTTTCTTTCGAATTGACGATTACGTCATTGGGGACTTTCGCACCAAAAAAGTACGTCGTCTTGTCGACGCATTTAGCGCGGATGTAGAAATCGGCTCTCTCGTTTCACGCCTAGCGGTAATGGTCGAGAATAAATAATGTCAGAGCTTCCTGCCATCTACGTAAAGAGCCATGTCAGCAGAGACATCCTCCAAAATGCGGCTCTGTTTAAAACAGATAAATTGGTCGTTTGGGAGTATGTCGCGAATGGACTTCAGTATGGAGATATTGGTACTAACCCAACCGTAACGGTCCGGCTCGACAGCAAGAATCACAAAATCACTATTGCCGACAATGGTCGTGGCATGGATTGGAGTGGCTTGCAGAACTTTTTCGTTATGCATGGAGAAAATTTAGATCGCAAGGGGGGGCACGTCGGACGTGGTCGCTTTGGTACTGGGAAGTCAGCTGCTTTTGGTTTAGCCAATGTCTTGCGCGTAACCTCGGTTCGCGAGGGAAAACGCTCCACCGTGCAATTGACCCGAACGGATTTGGATTTGGTTACGTCAGGGGCGCCTGTTCCCGTTTGCACCATCGAAAAAGAAGTTTCTACCAACATGCTTAATGGCACACTGATTGAGATTGGTGAAGTCCATCTTCGCTCTCTCGATCAAGCTGGCATTATTCGGTACATCGAAAGACACCTTGCGAAGTGGCCAAAGAATTCTTCCGTTTTTGTTAACAATCATGAATGCGAATACATGGAACCTCCAATCGCAGAGGTGTCACGGTTTAACCCTACGGGAACCATTCTCGAGCGAATCGGAAAGGTTGAATTGGTAATCAAGATTGCGAAGGCACCTGTAGAAGAGGACGCCCGAGGGATCGCCATCTTCTCAAACGGAGTTTGGCATGAGACAACCCTAGCGGGCAGCGAAAATAAGGAAATGGCCAATTTTTTGCTAGGTGAAATAGATGTACCAGCATTAGAAGAAGATCGATCTCCTATTTCCGCATTTGATCTCAGTCGTTCAATGAAGCTGAATCCTAATAATGAAACGGTGCAGGCTGTTTACAGCTTTATTGGTCAGCACATAGAAGCAATCCGAAAGGAACTCGTTCAAAGAGAGCGCACCAAGCGCCTGAGCGAAGAATCACGTCGACTTTGCGCTCAAGCTAATGAAATAGCTGCCTTCCTGAACGAAGATTTTGCAAAGGCTAATTCCAAACTGTCAAGGGTTCGTGCAAAAGCGGCGGGCAGTGTAGATTTCTTGCCGCGACCGATTGAGGGCGATGGGAATGATCTCCTTTGGGGGAACGACCTTCCCGCCGCAAGAAGACCTTTCGACAACTCCGGCGGCAATGACGGCGATGGGGGCGGTAAGAGCAGCGGTTCGGAGCGTAGACTTTTTAACGGCCAGGTATTGCTTGGCGGCGAAGATCTTCAGGCCAAGAGTGGAGCAACTAATCCCAAACAAGCAAGTGCCCGAGGCGGATTCCAGGTCCAGTTTCAATCGATGGGGGCCGACGATCGCCGCGCAACTTACGCACCTGAAGACCGAACTATTTACATCAATTTAGAACATCCCCAAATAGAAGCCGCAAGGGGGGCAAGGGATGTAGATGATCCGATATTCAAGAGACTCGTCTACGAAGTTGCATTCACGGAATATGCTATAGCCCTGAGCTCAGAACTCGCACGCAGAGGAGAATATCTCGATGCCAGCGATCCGATCTTCGAAATAAGAGAAACCATTAACCGGCTTGCCCGCAGAGCGGCATCTCTGTACCGCATTTAAGGGTGGGCGTTTCTAATTATCCCCGACCGGGTCAGGCCATCGTTCCGAAGAGATTGGCGCCCCTTTTAGACCTTTACCTACCAGACCAATTTGAGATTCTCGCCAAGTACGGATTCAGGCGAGGCAGCGATCTCAACGCAACGATTTGGGCTCACATTGAAACGGATTCCGCCAAGAAACTGTCCGCGTGGGTGATAAATCAAATTAAAGGGATGACCACTAGCCCTTTTTTCTCATCCACTTACCTCCCAGAAATAACTGAAAACGCTGCTGTCGACGACTTTGATTTCAGTGTCCGTACGTTAAATGTTTTGAACCACGCCTTGAGGGTCGGAGCCCTTGAAAAGTTTTCAGATCTCTCCTCCTTCACCTTGGCCTCCGTTCTACGTCAGTTTAGGGATTTTGGGATCACATCGCTACTGGACCTGTGCGTGTCCCTCGAAGCGCAGTATCAAGTAAAGCCAAGCAGCTCGCGGGAGCTTCCAATGGATACCTCCCGTAGCCTCACGCGATCTGAAGTTATCACCTTAGTTAACAATGCAAATGAATTGAGAAGCCTGCAGTGGCAGGATCGGCATCTACCGCTGATTGCTCCAAATTGCCACCTTGAAGACTTGGTTTTACCCCAGCGTGTGGTTGGGTTGGTGCAAAATCTGATTGCAACAAAAGCCATCGAAACCGTAAGTGACCTAAAGAAGTTCAGTATTGGCACATTGCAGCAGGTTGACAATTTTGGAATGCTGTCTCTGATTTCACTTCTAACCGCAATACTTCCTTTTATCGATCAGGAGATTTCACCCACTTCCCAATCTCCGGCGGTCTCAACCGCCAGCTTCCAAAGGGTTGCGTTCAAGCTATGTGTACACGCCCAGGGGGAGAAAATTAGATGTAATGATCGAAGACTATCTCGGTTTATTACTCCGATCATGGCTCATGTTAACTCTCATAATGCTTACGATGGCAGAATTGCCCCGTCGGCACATTTGAAAGATCTAGGCACCCTTCTAGTTCAAAGTGCGGGGACCATGGGAAACCAAGAAGCCATCGTGGTTTTAGCTACAAAACTACGACGTGAAATTATTCGATGCAATCGCTTGTCCCTCGAGACCGAACTGACTGAAATTGCTGAATGTTGGGAAAAAGGTAGAAATCTCCAGTTAATTAGGTTTTTTTACGGTTGGAACGGCGAACCACCTGCCACTTTGCAATCCACAGGCGAACACTTTGGAGGAGTAACCCGAGAGCGGGTCAGACAAATCACTACTAAATTCGAAAGGTGTGTGCAGCAGCAGATGCCTTTTGCCCCCGTGCTTGATAAGGTCTTGGCCCGTGCTGGCCGACAAATTAGATGCTCAGCTACTGACCTTGAGAAATTGCTAGAACAGCACAAGGGCGCCGGGGAGGATCTCTCGATTGAGAGTCTTGCCGCGGCCGCTGAACTTCTCGGTCGTGACGGAAGTCATGTCTTGGCAACAGCAGATAGGGCGGTTGAGTTAATTCGGCAGGATTCGGAGCGATGTTCACGAATCTTGCGTATTGCAAGAAGGCTAACTTCAACATATGGATTAAACACCACTGATGAGGTTCTCGAACGTTTAGGAATGGAGGAGATTTATTTCAAAAAGGATCGAGTAGTCGGAATTCTTGATAGCAGCGCTTCGATCGTTTGGTTAGATTCAACTAAAAAATGGTTCACCGACAGTGCTTCAACAAGAAATCACTTAATAACGGTGCTTGGGAAATTGCTCTCCGTTGCACCTCGCATTCATCTCTCGGAGATGCGCCAAGTTGTGTCATCGGATCCTCGAGGTCTCGGCTTCGCACCTCCTAAGGAAGTGCTGGTTGAATTTTGCAAATCGGCATGGCTGTGTAATTCGGATGGGGAGTTTATAACCTCCGTCTCCGGTCTCCCGCCTCAAGAATACCTTAGCGAGGCTGAACAAATTTTGTGGAACGTTTTCAAGAATGAAGGTCCGCTCCTTAAACGCTTTGAGCTCGAGCGAAAGTGCACTGCGAGAGGAATGAATCCGAGCACGCTCTCACTGCACTTAACTCGTTCGCCGATAATCGCGAAATACGGCACTGGAATTTATGGGATCGTAGGGGGCACCTTTACGCAAACGGAGTTAGATATGCTTAACACTCCAAATCGCGAACGCAGACTTGAACACGGCTGGAAAGGTGAATACCGATTTTGGACATTGAGCACATTATCTAAGGGCGAACTCGTCACAGGGATAGTTGCGATTCCTTCGACTTTGCGAAGAGTAATGTATGGTCGATTTATTTTGCGATCTCATGACGGAAGCGACTTCGGATTTCTGGTCGTTGCGGAACAAGGTGTTTGGGGATTGACAAAATTTTTTAGATCTCGCGGCGGAGAGCCTGGCGACGGTCTACTCCTAAATTTCGACCGCCGTAGCCACACCGTCGTGGCTCTTGTTGGATCATTCACGAAATTCCAGAATGAATGTTCAGAAATTGATGATTAGAAATCGTCGACGCTTCCGTCCCAAGGCTTCTCCCTGTCGGACGCTGTCGATTGTTACGGCCTTGATCCGCCGTGCCGGGAAAACTGTGGACAGCTCCGACAATTAAAAAATTTGGGGAATGAGTTCAGCAGTCGGACGCGCAACATCTACTGCTTCAGCTCCACCACGGTCGCTCCCGCGCCGCCTTCATGATGCGGAGGCTCGCTGACTTTGTTCACATGCGGGTGAGTTTTCAGAAATTGGCGCAACGCTTTGCGCAGGATCCCCATTCCGCTGCCGTGCACGACCCTCACCTGGGAGTGGCCGGCCAGAAATGCGCGGTCGATGAATTTCTCCACGTTGTCTGTGGCTTCCTCAACGTTCTGGCCAATCACGTGGATTTCGGAGGCTGCCTGTCCCTCGCCTTCGGCCAGCGACACGGAAATTCCCCGTGCTCGCGCTGACTGCACCGGGGTGAACGCCGGCTTCTCCTGGAAATTCCTCCCGCCCACGATTTCGGCTATGTCCTCGCGAGGCACCCTCATCTTCATCGCGCCCATTTCCACTTCGAGCATGGCTTCATCGATCTTGCGCACTACCCGCGCGTTGCGCCCCAGTGACTTCAACTTCACGGTGTCCCCGACCTGGATGTGCTTGACCTCATGAGGCCGTGCGTTCTCATCACCGACGTCGGCGCCGGTGTGGTGCGCCACCACGCTGGAATTGAATTGTTCCTTGAACTCGCGCCGCAGTTTGGCGATCCTCCGTTCGGCATCCTTTGACAACTTTTGCGCCGCCGCCCGTTCCTGCACCGCGCCCACCGCCTCGCGCGCCTGGTACTCGAAATCGCGCAGCAGGGCTTCCAGCTTCTTTTCCAGCTCGCGCACCTTGGCGCGCTGCTCGGTCATGCCTTCCGATTGCAGGCGGTGTTTCTCGGTTTCGGTTTCCTTCTGGGCGCGACTCAAGGTGAGCTTCTGCTGGCTTAGCTGAGTGACTTCTTCGTGCAATCGGTCGAGAAATGTCGAAATCTCACGGGTCTGGGTGCCCATGCGAGCGCGGGCGGCGTCGATGATCTCCTGGTTCAAGCCCAGGCGCTGGGCGATATTGATTCCCGCTGACGCGCCCGGCACTCCCAGGCGCAGGGCGTAGGTGGGTTGCATGGTTTTTTCATCGAAGCCCAGCGATGCGTTGAGCACTCCATCGACGTTGGCGGCATACACCTTGAGCGCGGTCAGGTGGGTGGAAATGATGGTGCGGGAATCGCGGGAGCGAAAGTGGGCGGCAATGGAAACCGCCAGGGCCGCGCCTTCTTCGGGATCGGTGGCCGAGCCCAGTTCGTCGAGCACCACCAGCGAATCGCGGGTGGCGGTGCGCGAGATCAGGTCAATGTTGGTGACATGCGCGGAAAACGTGGAGAGGTTCTGCTCGATCGACTGGTAGTCGCCGATATCGGCCAGCACCGCGTCGAACACCGGGAACTGCGCGCGCTCGGCGGGCACCGGGATGCCGGCTTGCGCCATCAGCGCCAGCAGTCCGACGGTTTTGAGGCAGACGGTTTTGCCACCGGTGTTGGGTCCGCTGATGATGAGCTGGCGCTGCTCTCCTGTCATCGACAGGCTGATGGGAATAATCGCGATCTGCTTGCGGCGCAGGTTGCGCTCGAGCACGGGATGGCGCGCATTTTCCAGCAGCAGGCCGGCATTGGTAATTTCCGCGGGACTGCAACCGTAGTCGTTGGCAAAATGGGCTTTGGCAAATTGCAGCTCCAGTTCGAGCAGCACTCCCGAAGCCCGCGCGATAGCGACGGCTTCGCGGCCCACCCGCTCCGTCATCTGCACCAGTATGCGATGGATCTCAGCCTGCTCGTCTTCGAGCATGCGCACCAGCTCGTTGTTCTGTTCGATGGTTTCCAGCGGCTCGATGAACACCGTCTGGCCGCTGGAGCTGGCACCGTGGATCACCCCGCTGACCCGCCGCCGCTGCTCGGTCTTCACCGGTATGACGAAGCGTTCGCCGCGAATGGCGATGACCTCATCCTGTGTGGCGCCGCCTTCGCTGAGCTTGCGTAGAAACACCTGCAACGAGGATTGGATGTGGCGCTTCTGTTTTTCCATCTCGCGGCGCAAGGCTGCCAGCTCCGGAGAGGCATGATCATCGAGCGTGCCATCGGGCGCGATCTTGTGTCCGAAAAATTTCAACAGGTCGCTGAAGTCGGACACGCCGGCGGTCAGCTCTTCCACCGCCGGCCAGGCCGAATTCATCGAAACCGGCGGCTGCAGGACGACGTTGCGCCACTGCGCCGCCCGGTCCACGATCAGCAGGATGTCGCGCAGATCTTCAGTTGCCAGCGCCGCCCCCTGGATGCGGCTCTTGTCGAGCAATTCCTGGGCATCGAACAGCCCGGAAAAATCGAAGGAGCCGCCGGCGGCCAGGTAGCCGCGAATTTCAGAGGTAAGCTGCTGCTGCCGGGCAATCCATTCCCGATCGGTGGAAGGCTCAAGCGCGGCCACGTATGCCTGGCCTGCTTCGGAAGAGGCATAGCCGCGCACGATCTGCATTAACGAAGGAAACTCGAGGACCGCGGCGCTGGAATACTTCAACCCGCCGGGTGGCGGCCCGTTTGGCTGTTGCATGGGAAAATCTCTTTCGGCTACGCACAGATTGACGCTTGACTGATACCTGATGAAGCGTGCCGGCTTCATTGCGCTGCGCGAACTTAATTTTATCGCGTGGAAGTCCGACGGCGGGCACGGGGAAGAAAACTTCCAGGCTCGCGGAGGCCGGGCTATCCCAGCATTCGCGCCGCGTCCTTGGCGAAATACGTGATGATCATGTCGGCGCCGGCGCGGCGGATGGAGATCAGGGTTTCCATCATCACCCGCTCGCCATCGATCCATTGGTTGCGCGCCGCCGCCTGGATCATCGCGTACTCGCCGGAGACCTGGTAGGCGGCCAGGGGAAGGTCAAAACGGGCTCGCGCGGCGGCGATCACATCGAGATACGGCAGCGCCGGTTTCACCATCACCATATCGGCGCCCTCCTCGATGTCCAGTTCGATTTCGCGCATGGCCTGGCGCACGTTGGCGCCATCCATCTGGTAGGAATGGCGGTCGCCGAACTGGGGAGCGGAATCGGCGGCCTCGCGAAACGGCCCGTAAAATCCCGAAGCAAACTTGGCCGCATAGGACAGGATGGGTAGTTGCTGGTGGCCGGCCAGGTCCATGGCCTTGCGTATCACGCCGACGCGGCCATCCATCATGTCGGAAGGCGCGATAATGTCGGCCCCGGAATCGGCCAGGGTAACCGCGGTGCGCGCCAGTATCTTCAGGGTGGCGTCGTTATCGATCTCATAATCGCCGGCGCCGGCAACCGGCCGGGGCTTGGGCTCAAGCTCAGCATTCGACCTCGCGTCCGTTAGCGGCGGGAGTGGGGCGCCCACTTTGTGCGGGCGCGCCTGGATGATGACCTTGTGTCCATCTTTATCTTTCAGGGTGCGGGATTGGACTTCGGTGACGGCAACCGGAGCCACTTCCGCGGGGGCGGACCGCTTGTCACGATCGTCCAGGAACCTGGCCAGGCCCGCCTTGCGCCGCTCTGCCTGCGAGCCTTGCTGGCTGCCCGACCGGCGCTCTTTGCCGCCGGGGATTGCCGGGGCCACCACCTCGGGAGCAGTACCCGCATCGCCCGCGCTGGCCGGCCTCACCACCCCGCAATGTCCGTGCGACATGTATTCACACAGGCAGACGTCGGCCGCGACCAGCAGCTCGGGGACTTCCCTTTTCAACGCCGCGATCGCAGTCTGCACGATGCCGTTGCGCGCCCAGGCGCCGCTGGCCTGCTCGTCCTTGGCGCTGGGCAAGCCGAACAGCATGACTCCGGAAATTCCCAGGGAGTGGGCCATGCGGCCTTCTTTGACCGCTTCGTCCACCGAGAGGTTGAACACGCCGGGCATCGACCCGACCTCGCGCCGGATACCTTCGCCGGGACACACGAACAATGGATAGATGAGGGATTGAGGAGACAGCCGGGTCTCACGCACCAGGTTTGGCATGGCGGCGGTGCGGCGCAGACGTCGCATGCGAGTCTCGGGAAAACCCATACGCGGATTCTAACAAAACAGCGTGGGAGCGCACAGAATTCGAGCCCGGCGCGGCAAATCGGCGCGAAGCATCCGTAATTCCCCGGCATCGAATAGAATAATAAGTCTGCCATCACACTTCTGAAGCGCGAGGACACCCATTGCCCGACACAATTTATGACATTGCCATCATTGGCGCAGGTCCCGGCGGATACACGGCCGCCATTCGCGCTGGCCAGTACGGCCTGAAGGTCGCACTGATCGAGAAGGAAGAAAAATTGGGCGGCACCTGCCTGCATTGGGGCTGCATTCCTACCAAGTCGATGCTGTTCAACGCCGAGATCTACGATCACGTCAAAGGTGGCAAGGAGATGGGACTCGAAGGCGTGGAAGGCGTGAAGGTCAACTGGAAGATCGTGCAGGAGCGTAAAGACAAAATAATCGCTAAGCATGCCAAGGGCCTCGAATTCCTGATGCGGAAGAACAAGGTCACCACCATGGAAGGCTATGGCCGACTCACCGGCGGAGCCAAAGACGGAGTGCACACCGTCGAGGTTTTCACTGAAGGCGGCGGCGGCGCCGGCGGGGACACCTCGTTCGTGAAAGCCCGCAACGTGATCGTGGCCACCGGCTCGGACGCCCGCATGCTGCCCAACCTCGAGCCCGATTCGCGCATTCTCACCAACATGGAAATCCTGAGCCTGCCGGCGCTTCCCAAATCATTGATTGTGATTGGCGCGGGGGCGGTGGGCGTGGAATTTGCTTCAATCTTCAAGTCGTTCGACTGTGATGTGAATATCATCGAGGCCCTGCCGCGGCTGGTGGCGCTCGAAGATGAAGAGATTTCCAAGGAATTGCTGCGCGTGTATAAGAAGCGCGGCATTCCCTGCCACTTGAGCGCCAAGGTGGAAAAAATTGAGAAGACCAAAGACGGCGTCGCAGTCACTTTTACCCTGGACGGCAAGTCGCAAAAACTCGAAGCTGAGAAAGTGCTGGTGGCAATCGGGCGCGCGCCGCGCACCGATAACGTGGGCATCGAGAAGACCAAGATCAAGCTGGAGCGGGGCTTCGTGCAAACCGACGAGTGGATGCAGACCGCCGAGCCCGGCGTCTATGCCATCGGCGACATCGCCCTGGGATTGCCGCAACTGGCGCACGCCGGAGCCATGGAAGGCATGGTCGCGGTGGCCAGAATCGCGGGAAAATATGCGCGGCCGGTGAAGCGCGAGCGCGTGCCCAACTGCACGTACTGCGAGCCCCAGCTCGCCAGCGTGGGATTTACCGAGGCCGTGGCCCGGGAAAAAGGCCTCAACGTAAAGGTGGGCAAGTTCCCGTTCACCGCGAATTCCAAGGCCAGCATCATCGCCAGCCACGATGGCTTCATCAAAGTGGTGGCCGACCAGAAATACGGCGAGATCCTGGGCGTTCACATCATCGGCCCCTCAGCCACCGAGCTGATTGCCGAGGCGGTCACCGCCATGCAGTTGGAAGGCACGGTCGAAGACTTGATGTGGACCATCCATGCCCACCCCACATTGAGCGAGAGCATGCTGGATGCCTTCAGCAGCGTCATCGGAATGGCGGTCAGCGCCTGAGAACCCGGATAGGCTGGAATGAGATGGGCCCTGTACGCATATGATTTCTGTCGTTCAACTCGGGCGGGTGGATTATGCGACCGCGCTTGACCTGCAGCAGTCGATGGTGGGATTGCGCCAGCGATCGCGCATTCGCGACACCCTTTTGCTGCTGGAACATCCCCCGGTCATCACCCAGGGCCGCAACGCGCAACCGCAGAACCTGCTGGCATCGCGCGAGCTGCTAAGCGCGTGTGGCGTGGAACTGTTCGAATGCAATCGCGGCGGCGATATCACGGTTCACGGGCCCGGCCAGTTGATCGGGTATCCCATCTTCGATCTGCGGTCTGAAACATTATCTGACTTGAGAGTCGCTGAAAAAAATCTGCAGCAGCCGAGGAAGTCGCGCATGGGCGCGGTGGATTTCGTCCGCGGCCTGGAAGAGGTGCTGATCAGGACCTGCGTGGAATTTGGCGTGGGCGCGCAGCGCATCAAAGGCCTGACCGGGGTGTGGACCACCACTGCCCAACCCGCCAAGTTGGCCGCCATCGGCGTGCATATTTCGCGCGGCGTGACCTCGCACGGCTTTGCCTTGAACCTGACCAACGACCTCGAATATTTCAAGTTGATTGTTCCCTGCGGAATTTCCGGCCGCGGCGTGACCTCGATTGCGAAGGAAACCGGCGGCTCGCCCAAAGTGAATCCCGCCCTTGCCGGCGAGATGATCGCGCGCAATTTTGGCCGCGTCTTTGCCAGCCAGATCCTGTGGCTCGATTTACTCGATGCCCTGCTGGCCACAGCCTCCGGCGAAGATATCAGCGGCCCCGAAGATGCGGAGATTGAGGACGTGCCTGACGCCGATTCGCCCGCTAATCAGGACATCCCGCTGCAGATTCCTGATGAGATTCGGCAAATTCCCGGTGAGCAGGATCCATCCCAGGGCCCATCCAAAGGCAGGTTCTGGGCTTGATCCGCGAGTTTAGGAAAAGAAACCGGTTTTTTCGGTAGAGAAAAGCGCATGAGCAAAAACGGAAAGAGCTACAAAACCAGTCGAACCAGCGCCCCCGGCGCGCCGCGAGCAACGCCAGTGCGGGCGCAGAAGAATGACGGCGCGCAGCCCACCGCGGCGATCAGGGTCAATGAACAGGGCATCCCCGACTGGCGGCTGGAGAACCCGGACTTTACCGTGGTGGAAGCTCGCGACGGAGATCAGATCCATTACGAGGTGCGCGGAGATTTCAGCGCGCCGCCGCCTCCCATCCGCGAATCGAGCTACCTGACTAAAGAACAATGCCTGGAACTTTTTCGCTGGATGCTGCTCAACCGCCGCATGGAACAGGCGCTGGAAAATCTCTACAAGCAAGGCCAGGTCGTGGGCGGAGTTTATTTCGGACTCGGGCAGGAAGGATGCTCCTGCGCTTCAGCCTACGCGCTCGACCGGAATGACTGGCTGGCGCCGATGATTCGCAACCAGGGCTCCCTGCTGGTGCGCGGCTTCAAGCCCCGTGACCTGATGATGCAGTACATGGCCAAGTCGGGCTCGCCCACCCATGGCAAAGACGGCACCTCGCACTTTGGCGATCTCGACACCCTGCACGTGGTGTCGCCCATTTCCATGCTGGGTGACCTCATTCCGGTAATGGCGGGCGTCGCGCTGGGCGCGCGGCTGCAAGGCAGCGACGTGGCCTGCATGACCTATATCGGGGACGGCGGCCAATCCACCGGCGTGACTTACGAAGGCATCAACCTGGCGGCCGTCCGCAAGCTGGGACTGGTGCTCATCGTGGAAAATAACCTGTGGGCGTATTCCACCCCCACCGAATTTCAATTTGCCACCCGCGACCTCGCCAACCGCGCCATCGGCTATGGAATTCCCGCGGTGATCATCGACGGCACCGACCCCTGCCAAGTGTACGACGCCTGCCATGAAGCCTGCGAGCGCGCCCGCCGCGGCGAAGGCGCCACCTTGATCGAGGCCAAGATGATGCGCATGAAAGGGCACGCCATCCATGACGCCGCCAGTTATGTACCAACCCAGATGCTGGATTACTGGCGCAAGCGCGATTGCAATACTCGCTTCGAAGCTTTTCTGCTGGCGAAGAAATGGATCACCCCCCAGGGAGTGAAGACTTTGATCGCCAGTGTGGAATCTGACCTTGAGCAGGAACGCGAGTTCGCGATCAATTCGCCGATGCCGGAAGCCAAGACCGCCGCCGAAGGGGTGTACTGCGACACCGGCTGCCACCACATCAAGCCGCGGTATGCGGCGCCGAAGGCCAGCGCCAGACCGGGCTCGGGGCCGCGGGCATCAGAAGCGGCCTTGCACTTTAAATAGCGGCATCGAACAACAGCAGTCCAGGATCAATCAGTAACTCTCATGCCAACCGTGGCCTATCTCGAAGCCATCCGCCAGGGTATCTGGGAGGAAATGGAGAGGGATTCTGCGGTCTTCTGCATCGGAGAAGACATCGGAATCTACGGCGGGGCCTTCAAGGTCACCGAAGGATTAGTCCATCGCTTCGGTCCCGAGCGAGTGATCGACACTCCGATTGCGGAAGCTGCGATTGTGGGCGCGGCCTTCGGAGCTTCGCTCACCGGCCTGAGGCCGGTAGCGGAATTTCAATTCATCGACTTCATCGGCTGCGCCTTCAACCAGATCACCAACATGCTGGCCAAATCCCATTATCGCTGGGGAGCACCGGCGCCTGTGGTGCTGCGTGGCCCCTGCGGCGGCGGCGTCCACGGCGGGCCGTTTCATTCGCAGAATCCGGAAATGTATTTCGTTCACACGCCTGGCCTGAAGGTCATCTGCCCCGCCAGCGCATGGGACGCGAAGGGGTTGATCAAGGCGGCGATCCGCGATAACAACCCGGTCTTGTTTTTTGAGCATAAGTTCCTCTATCGGCGCATCAAGGAGGAGTTTCCCGAGAGCAGCGACGATTCGGTTACGCCCATCGGGGTGGCCCGCCTGGCGCGGACCGGCGGGGTTGAAGTTCCCGCCACGCAAAGCGCAAACCTGAACGGAACACAGAAGACCGGCGGCCACATCAGCGTCATCACTTATGCGGCCATGGTCTATGTCGCGCTGGAAGCCGCCACTATCCTCGCTAAAGAAGGCATCGAACTGGAAGTGCTTGACTTGCGCACCCTGCTGCCGCTGGATCGCGAGGCCATCGCCGCCACCGTCGCGCGGACCAACAAACTTATCATCCTGCACGAAGACACCAGGACGGGCGGCATCGCCGGTGAAATCTCGGCGATCGTCAACGAAGAAGTATTTTCCGACCTTGACGCTCCCATCGTTCGCATCACATCTTTAGACACGCCGGTGCCGTTTTCACCTCCACTCGAGGAATATTTCCTGCCCAAGGTTGAGGACGTGGTCCGCGAGGCGCGGCGGCTGAAAGCTTATTAAGTTTTTTCCGGCATGAAGCAGCCCCGGAGCGTCCGGATGTACTCATACTGGCTGGCTGCCGCGCAGGAGCTTGAAACTATATAATGACGTTGCAAGCCACCTCTGCTCGAACATTCCAGCCTGTGGAAGGACCCAATGCCAACTGACGTGATCATGCCCCAGATGGGGGAATCGATTTTTGAAGGCACTCTTACCAAGTGGTTAAAGAAGGTTGGAGACACGGTGCAGAGGGACGAGCCTCTGTTTGAGATCTCCACCGACAAGGTGGATGCCGAGATTCCCGCGCCCGCCACCGGCGTGTTGCGCGAACAAAAGGTTGCCGAGGGCACCACCGTCCAGGTAAACAGCGTGGTAGGCGTGATCGACGCCGAGGGCGCTCCCGCCGCGGCCGGCGCGGCCAAGTCTGAAGCGCCTGCGGCCGCGAAAAGCCAGGCCGATGGCGCGGGACAGCCCGCGCAAGCCGCAGCCAGCACCAAAGGCGGCGCTGCCAGCACCGACGGGCCGGGACAACCGGCCAAATCTCCCGCCAACGGGAAAGATGTCACCCGTCAGGCCAAGCAGGAAGGTGAGACTGAAATTTCCACTACCTTGCGCGACCGGCCAGATGTAGAAACCGCGGCCAAAGGCAAAGAGGCCCAGGCGGTGGCGGATCAGCAGCAGACCCTGGTCAAGCCGGAAGGCGGTGACGGCGCCGATGGCGGCCGAATTCACAGTTCGCCCCTGGTGCGGCGCATCGCCGGCGAAAACAACATTGACTTGTCACAGGTAACCGGCACCGGCGCCAGCGGCAGAATCAGCAAGGAAGATATCCTGGGCTTTATCGCCCAGCACGGCGCTGGTCAACCGGGCGGACAGAAAAAGCCGGTCGCGTCCGCTCCCGCAGCTTCGCAATCTCCGGTAGCGGAACCTCCCGCATCCGCGCCTTCCGCGGTCCGCGCTCCGGCGCGCGGCCTGAGCTCGCCCGCTCCCGGGGAGATTGTCCCCATGAGCAACATGCGTAAGAAGATTGCGCAGCACATGGTGGAATCGAAACACACCAGCGCGCACGTCCATACCGTATTCGAAGTCGACATGACGCGCATCGTGCGATTGCGCGAAAAGCAAAAGGCCGGCTTCGAGCAGCGCACCGGCTCCAAGCTGACATTCATGCCGTTCTTCGCCCGCGCCACGGTCAACGCCATTGGCCAGTTCCCTATTTTGAACTCGTCGATGGAAGGCGAGAACATTCACTACAAGCGCGAGATCAACCTGGGCATCGCGGTCGCGCTCGATTGGGGATTGATCGTCCCCGTGGTGAAGAACGCTGAAGAGCGCAATTTCCTGGGTCTGCAGCGCGCCATCACCGACGTCGGCAACCGCGCGCGCAACAAGAAACTCTCACCCGATGAAGTTTCGGGCGGGACGTTCACCATCACCAATCCCGGCCAGTACGGCCCGATGTTCGGCTTACCCATCATCAATCAGCCGCAGGTCGCAATCCTTGGCATCGGCGGCATCAAAAAGGCCGCAGTGGTGCTGACCGACGAGGATGGCGTGGATTCGATTGCGGTGCGCAGCCTCATCCATCTCACCCTGGGCTACGATCACCGGGTCATTGATGGAGCGGTGGCCGACCAGTTTATGGCCACGCTCAAGAAGTACCTGGAGAACTGGAACGAGGAGATTGGCTGATCGCGACTGCGTCCTGACAGGAGCTCCGCTTGATTGCTCTCTCTTCGAAGACCCGGAAGAAAAATAAGACCGCGCCGCGCGGCGTGAAGGCGGCGCAGGTCAGCGTGATCATGGGCAGCCGCAGCGATGCTGACACCATGGCGCCCGCCGTCGAGCTTCTCCAGGAATTTGGCGTCGCTCACGAAGTGCAGGTGGTCTCGGCGCACCGCACTCCGGAATGGATGACTAACTTCGCCCGCCAGGCAGCATCCCGCGGAATCAAAGTTGTGATTGCGGGCGCGGGCGGCGCCGCGCACTTGCCGGGTATGGTCGCGGCCAACACCGTCCTTCCTGTTCTCGGAGTCCCCATCCCCGCTACCCTGCTCAACGGCCTCGATTCCCTTCTGTCCATCGTGCAGATGCCCAAGGGCGTCCCCGTAGGGACGCTGGCCATCGGCAAGCCGGGGGCAGCAAATGCCGCGCTGCTGGCGGTATCGATCCTGGCGCTGAGCGACCCCTCACTTTCACGCAAGCTGCAGGAGTGGCGCCAGGCGCGCACCGACGAAGTGCTGCGCCAGAGGACGCCCTGATGGCGATCATGCCGGGTTCCACGATCGGCATCCTGGGCGGAGGACAACTGGGACGCATGGTGGCGTTGGCCGCGCGGTCCATGGGCTATCGTAGCGTGTGCCTCGATCCTAACCCGCTGTGCTCCGCCGGCCCGGTGGTCAACCACCTCATCACCGCTCCGTGGGAAAAGAAGGATGCGTTTGTCGAGCTGAGCGGCGGCTCCGACGTGGTCACTCTCGAAATCGAAAACATTCCTTTCGTCAGCCTCGCGGCCGCCTCGCAACATGCTCCCTTACGCCCGCGGATGGGCGTAATGCACATCATCCAGGACCGGGCCCGCCAGAAAGTCTGGCTGTCGGCCGGCGGCTATCCGCTGGGCGAATACCGGGTGGCAAACTCGCTGGCTGAATTGAAAGCGGCGCTGCATGGCATCAATGGAGACTGCTACGTCAAGGCCAGCAGCGGCGGGTACGACGGTCGCGGCCAGATCCATGTAAAGGATGAATCCGGCGCCGCTCACGCGTGGGAATACCTGGGCTCGAAGGCCTGCGTAGTGGAAAAAGCGCTCGACCTGCAAGCCGAAATATCGATCATGGTGGCCCGGCGCGAAGGTGGGGAGTGCGTGATTTATCCCCCGTCAGTAAACCAGCATGAAAATGGGATCCTGGTTTGGTCCACATTACCTGGCGATTTGGATCCCGCGTTGACCGCTGACGCAGTCAAGATTGCTTCCGATATAGCCGCCTCATTGGGCCTGGTCGGGTTGCTGGCGGTGGAGATGTTCGTATTGCCGGACGGCCGCCTGTTGGTCAATGAGCTGGCGCCACGTCCGCACAATAGTTTTCACTCGACCGAGCGCGGCTGCCCCACCAGCCAGTTCGAGCAACTGGTCCGCGCCATCTGCGACCTGCCCCTGGGCTCAGTCGAAATCACCAGGCCCGCCGCGATCGCTAACCTGCTGGGCGAAGTATGGCTGTCGCCCAACCTGCCCAACTTCGAAGCCGCCCTCAAGGTGCCCACGGTGCGTCTTCACCTCTACGAAAAACAGACGCCACGCCCCGGCCGCAAAATGGGACATCTATCAGCCACCGGCGACACCGGCCAGCAAGCGCTGGAGCGGGTGCGCAAGGCCCTGGTCATGCTGAACCGGTAGGGGCGCATCTCGTCTCACACTTTTTGTCAGCGCCGCAGAAAAGTAGATTTTTGTTTCCGTCGGCGCCGGACTTTCGATCTGATCTTGATTGAACCGCGACAATCTCCAGAAGTTGCATAGAGGAAGTCGGTAAACGAGAACCCCTCAACCTTGTCATCCTGGAGCGAGTCTTTGTTTCTTGTTCGAGCGAAGGACCTTCGATGTGTTCATGTCGGCGCCGCTGGACCCTCGATTTGTTCTTGATCGAACCGCGAAAATCTCAAGAAGTTGCATAGAGGAAATCGGTGAGCGAGAACCCCTCAACCTTGTCATCCTGGAGCGAGCCTTTGTTTCTTGTTCGAGCGAAGGACCTTGCGCTTTCTTTGAATTTGTCCCAGCCCCGAATGCCTAAGGATTGAAATAAACCGTCATCTGCGCGGCGCTTTCGCCTAGCAACGAAAATTAAAATGGCCGCGGCCAGGAACCGATTATGAAAGGTGGGCTATCAGCGCGAACCCGCCACCGGGGCTAAAGGCCCAAAACAAAAAGCTCGCTTATCAGTGGACTGAGGTCTGCTGCTCCCACCAACACTCAAAACTTTCGTCGGGATTGAATTGCAGGCGGCCGAAAGAGTGAAACCCGCCAGATATCAAAGCCGCAATTCCACCCGAGCCTGTTCCGCAATCGCATTCAGATCCGCAACATGCGCAATCTGTATTTGGTTCTGGGTAAGAGTAAACAACGCGAAAGCGATGCGCTCATCGGTTTCCACCAGCGCATCATCCACAATCGCGGTCAGAACGCTACCGGCCTTGCCGCGTTTCTCGATGCCATCCTTCATTTGCGGATAGCTGAACGCCAGTATCTTGGCGGCGTTGATATCGCTCTTCAGCGCCACCGCGTGAAATAGTTTAACAACGCCGTTGGGCTTGTACCCGCAATCGATCTTCAGTGGATCTCCCTTATAGGTGTAGGTGGCCGCCGGAATGTGCTTCCACAACAGGTCGGATTGCCATACGTGATGGTCCTGGAAAGCCTTCCGCATGCTGCCGTAGATGTTCTGGCGCTCCGCTGCTTCGCGTGAAACCCTTCCCCGCGCCGGGCTCTCCAGGTACATCTTCGCCAGCAGCTCAATTTCTCTTTCGGGAGATTCCCCCAGCGAGACCTTGGTCTCGGAGAGCTGCAGGGTGTTGGAGAATTTGTCGTGCAGCGTATGTAGCAGAGCTTCCCGGTCGGTCAGATCATCGAGCCGCGACTCCAGCTCCCGTTCCAGCGCCTCCAGCATCACGACGTCGATATCAGGGTCCAGACACTTCAACCGCCGCCAGTCGGTGCTGAACTTCAGGAGCGCCACCGGCGCCCCGCCGGCTTGCTGTACACCAGCGGAATCGTTGCCGCCCAGCAGCACCACACCCAGGTTCACGAATTCGCCGTTGACCAGGTCAGGTACGTAGCGCAGCAGGAAAAACCGGTATGGGTTGGTTTCAGGCATCTTAGTGTTTGCTCAGGTGGTCCCCGTCGCCATGCGTACCGCCATGGTTTTCTCGTTCCATGCGGGAAAAGGCTGCCGGCTCGATTCCTTGAAAGCGCGAATCAACTCCCGCACTCGCGACCGCCGCTTCATCAGCGTGGCAACCAGTTTTTCCATGGCGTCCCAATCCCCACCGTACCATTCCGGAGCCACCGCCTGGGCGCAATTCGATACCCATTCGAGATCGCCTTCCTCGACCCGGCTGAGCCACGGCTCGAAAGACTTCCATCCCGTCACCTTGGCATACACGCTGTTGCGCCCGAATACTCCGCGCAACGGTGAATCCGGAAAGGTCCATTCTCCGGCATTGAAGCAATAGCCCTGGTCGATGAAGCTGGCAGTATATTTGTGTTCGTAACGTTTTTTCCAGAAGACCGCCTGGCGGCCGTTGGCGTTGCAGGTCCACTTGTCGATGACCATGATGCCGGCGAATTCGTTGAGGTTGCGCACGCGCTCCAGCGTTTCATCAGGCAGGTAATCAAACACCTGGCCGTCGCGGGGGTCCAGCACGTAACGCGAGCCGAACTGCAACCCCGGCCGGCAAGGCACAGAGCCGCCCATCATCTGCAGGTTGAGCTCAGGGGTCTGCCGGATCAGCCACTCACTGACTTCCACAATCTCGGTTGCCGGCACCGGCAACCCGATGCCCGCCGCCAACCGGCTGGCCAGCAGTTCGTTGGCCAGCACTTTGAGATGCTGGGGATTGTTCTGGAACTTTACGATGTAGAAATTTTCATCGCTGGCACGCATCAGGTGACCCTGCGCCCCGCCGCGCATGCGCCGCACATGTTGAACTGCCTCAATCGACATTCTGCCCGTAATACTACATAGCTCCGGGCGGCGGGCAACAGACGGCGGCAAGAATTCCGGATTTCGGGGTGCTGTCGCGTTGCGGGGTCAGGCTTTCCCAGTTGCTGGCCGAGGGGGCTAAAAAACGCGGGCTCCCCTCTCAGGAAGGACCCAGTCATTGCCTTGATAGCCCTGGCGGGACGCGGTCCGCCGGCGTGACAGAACTATTGGGAAATTCGTCGCTGGATGCGGCGAGGGCCTGCGCCGCTGGCATCCGCAATGGCTTGCAGGAGTTGACATATCCCCGGCAAACGCAGGACCATACCCAGCAAGGCCCACCCCAGATTAATATGTTCGAAGGCACGGCCGAGGGCTTTGACGCCATTCTCATCCGGCGCTCCGTCCCTGGAATCGTAGGTCATCCGCTCCAGATCGCATAATGGGTGGTCCTCTGCGGGCACAATCTGTAACGCTCTGGGCCGCAATTTGACCAGGAAGCGTTCCAACTCCGAGCACATTCCGCACCCCTGAGCGAGATAGAGAATAGCTGGCGTCCGCATATAAGGACGCCATGATGGAAACCAGTTGCGCACATGCTGTCGGTATTCCACAAACGGTCCGCCATAGGCTCGCTGGAGATCCTGACCCTCATCCCAGGCTGCGATTCCCGCGGCATAAAAGACCGTGCTGGCTGCGGCCATCGCCAGCCAGACGCTGTGCAGTATGGCGGCGAGCGAAAACAGCAGCATGGTCGTGGAGATCTGCATCGGATTAGCCACGTACGCGTAGGGCCCGCTCACTACCAGCCTTCGCGGTGGATCAAATGGCAGGGGTGTCCCACCGCCACGAATAACAAATTCCTGTACGGCACTCAAGCCGGGGAGGTTGATGAGGAAAAGAAGTGGCGCCCAGGCGTACATGGGACGGGCGGTAAGCAGGGCTACCGCTCCGGTACCGTCGGTTCGCCAAAATAGCGCGGAGATGAGCACAGCAAGAAAACCGCTAAAGCAAAGCATTTGCAGCACCGCGCGATCCGCCAGGCGCAACTGGTCCCGCGTCCACTTAGCCAGAAGCAACCCCGGGATCAAACATCCAAGCACTGCGCAGGCTTCTCCGAGCAACCAGTTCCTACCCAGCACTACCACCGGAAAGCCGAGGGGCATCAGAAAAAGGTCAGCCAAAACAAGAATGATGGCCACCACCCACAGCTGCGTGCGACGAAAGAGCAAAACGGTAAAAGTACCCCATGACGCTGCCCAACCGAGCCATAAATCGACTGGAACTGTCAGAAAAACGCCACCGTGGGCGTTAAATTGCCACCAACCTATTTCGTGGGCCAAGAGATTCACAATCAGAAGTGCCGGGACATTCCAGGCACTTGCCAGCAAAGCCCCTGTAGCCTCCAATCGTGCGGGTTTTCGCCACAGCCAGATCAGGCCGCATCCCACCAGCGGCAGGTACAAGGACAACAGGCGGATTATGAAGCTGCGATCCATATTGAGGGTTAGCGCGGAGTGGCCGCGTCCTTAATCAGTTCGACGGCTACCAGACCAGTTGCATACCGTTCCCAGGGCCGGAAGTACCAGGCAGGATCGAGCAGACGGCGGTAACGCAGGGTCCAGTGAACCTGGGTGTGTGAAGCATCAATCGCATTCCACTCAACCAGGGAATCCTCCCATTGCAGCCAGTGCGCGACATGGCTGGTATCGGAGGCGACGTGGAAAACTAGACGTCCAGGCAAGTGCTCCACCACTTCGAGGGTGAGGTCGCCTGGTTCCCCCTCGCCCCCAGCAAAATGTACAACCCGTTTGGCTCCGGGATAGAGACCGCTTCCCAGGGTACTCACGGGCTGGGGGAAACCCATCCGAAGATACGGCGGCAATTTGCCATCGAGACGAGGGGCGCCGGACAGAGCGGCCTCAACCTCTTGCGAGCTTGCGGCAACGATGCGCTCCGCGCTGGCCACTTCGTCCCGCGAGAGTGAGAGCCAGGGGCTTACGCCCTCGCTGCTGATGGGGATAAACGCGAGGGCAAGCAGGCATGAAGCGATGGTGCCGCGCAGGCGGTTTTTCCTGTCTTGCCAATCTACGATGGCCGCTATACCCAGTGCGACAAAGTAAAACAATGGCGCCGCGATGATCAGGCAAAGAATTCCCTCGCCCATAAATATTCCCGCAATAGACATGAAGAGTGTCACCGCCACAAAAGTGACGCCCACCGCACTCTTCGGCTTCGGAGCCAAGGCACAGATCACAGCGATCATCGCCGGGATTCCCATGAAGAGTGCTGAGCTCTGCTCCAAGTGGTTCCTGAGCAGAACTTGATAGCTAAAGCTCCCAGCAAGGGCGCCCGCGATTATGGTCAACAAGACGACTTTCGGTTTTTTCACGCTTATTTCTCCCGCGCCCGCAACGGCGCCCTTCATTGTCGATCATCGGGGATCAGCTGCTTCCAGTGAGAATTTCTTAACGCCCTTCTCGGAGGGCCGGAAAATCGAAAACTGAGCTCGAGGCTGATCATTCTAACCGCAATATTCAGCGCTCCATCCGGCAGTGTACGAGAGTTGCCAAAATTCCCGCCAATCGCAGGCTGATTCCAACCTGCATTGACAACAAAGGACTTATGGGGGTGGAAGATGGGGATTTAAATCCGTTCAAAGCGCTTATCCTAGACATAACCGGGCGCGAGCGCTTGCCCATGCCGCGTGGCCGCTTCGCAGTGTCGGACGTGATGTGCGGGGAGAAGCTCCAAACGCAATCCGCAAAAGCATGCTGCTGTGGGTGGACTGCGTGCCGGCGCCCTGCCAGACTGCGATTAGGTGGACAAGCTGCGCGCGAACAAGCCGGAGCCGGCTATCTGGTGTAATTCGGTGTACTGCGCGAGGGTGTGCCGCGTTCCCAGAACTGGCTCAGGGTGGCGTTCTGGTTTGGTCGGTTTCTAACCCCGTTGAATTTCAGCTTATTTTAAGGCGCGGTAGTGTCGTCCACCGAATCCGCCGGGGCATTTTTCTTCACTGAAGCGATGCCACCTTCCATGGCAGAGTCGGATGAGTACATCTCGCTCTTGCCGATGACTTCGCCGTTAGCGGCCTTGAGGACAAAATAGGGCTGATCACTTTTGGATTTTTTCCGCTCGTACCGGTCGTCCTCAATCGCATTTTTTTTGACCGATTCGATGCCCTGCTTGGCACTGCTTTTCTCCACATAAAGTTCACTGGTCAAAATCACTTCACCATTCGCGGCCTTGAGATTAAACATAAATTGTCCGTTACTTGCTTTCTTCAACTCATATTTTGCGGCCATGCACATTCTCCTTTTGGGGTGAGGGATCTGAGCGGTCTGATCGCCGGCGTTTTCCATGACAAACCAGCGACTGAACTCGGGCAGCTTGCACCAGGGATTGGTTTTTAGATAGTTAAGATTTGAAGTGAAGGGCAGCCTCGCTGGCGAGGCGCCCTTCGCCAGAACTATGTTTAAGCGATGGGTATAGTCAGATGCTGGCCGACCTTGATCTTGTCCGGATCATCCAGTTGGTTGGCCTGGGCAATCTTCATGTATTTGCTGGCATCGCCATAGAAGTGCTTGCTGATCTTCGAAAGGTTGTCGCCGGCTTGTACGGTGTAAGACTGCTCCACGTTTTGAGATTGAATATCGTGCTTGAGGTCGGTGTAGGTGGGATCCACGCCCTTGATCGCGTCCCAAATGCGATTCTTGCTGATCTCAGAGTTGGCGGTGGTTTTCAGATAGAGTTGATTTCCATCCAGGTTGACATTTTGCAATTGGGCGCCTTCTCGTTGAATCGCGTCGAGAACAGGCTTGTACTTTTGCTTCAATTGTTCAAACAAATCAGACACAGGAACCTCCTTGGAGTTGCATTGGAGAATGTATTCTCCACGCCCCGGCGCGGCTTGGCTGAGCAATATTGCTCAACCATGAATCTGCCGCGGGACCGGTTGATTGTAACAAGTACAGCAGAAGTTGGTGCGCCACGCCAAAATGACTACGACCGGGAAAGTGCGAAGCGGCGATGTCCCAGAGCAAGCGGGATGCGAATTGTAAGCCGCAGGACACAGCGTCCTTCTGGCATTGTAAACAAGAGAATGAATGGGGTGGGTGATGGGAATTGAACCCACAACAGCCGGAGCCACAGTCCGGTGCTCTACCTAGTTGAGCTACACCCACCGTAATTACGGTCAAGGCGACCGTCTTCGAGATTATAACAACGTACGGCGGCGGGGGGTGGCGGCGGCCATCAATCCACGTAGGCCCCAGCGCCAGCCGGCCAGAAAAACTTTCGGCGGAAATTTCCGCAATCGTCAATTAAAATTAGAATGTACAGGCAAGTCTTCTCACCCCCAACCATGCGACAGGTCATTCAGGCATTCGATACCGGTGAGCTTTCGGTGGTGGAAGTTCCTCCGCCCCAGACCCGTCCCATGGGAATACTGGTGCGCACGGCGGCCAGCTTGATTTCCGCCGGCACCGAACGCGCCACCATCAAGTTTGCCGATAAGAATCTTCTACAGAAGGCCCGCGCTCGTCCCGACCTGGTGAAAGAAGTGTGGGGCAAGTTTCAGCGCGAAGGCCTGTTGACGACGCTCGACACCGTACGCAGCCGCCTGGCACAGCCGTCGCCCCTGGGATACAGCTCGTCGGGCATGGTCATCGCGGTGGGCTCCGGCGCTCCGGAATTCAGCGTGGGCGATCGGGTGGCGTGCGCGGGTGCGTCATACGCCTGTCATGCGGAGGTCGTTTATATTCCGCGAAACCTTGCCGCCCGCCTTGATGACAACGTGAGCTTCGAGGAAGGCGCATTTGTGACCGTCGGCGCGGTTGCGTTACAAGGGATTCGTCAGGCCGGCGCGCAGCTCGGCCATAACGTTGCGGTGATTGGCCTGGGGTTGGTGGGCCAACTCACGGTGCAACTGCTCAAGGCCGCCGGATGCCGGGTTCTGGGGGTTGATATCGACCCCGAACGCGTGGACCAGGCGCTGGCCCTGGGTGCGGACCAGGCTTATACCAACGAGAACGCCGTCGCCGCGGGGTACGAGTTCAGCGGCGGCCACGGTTTCGACGCCGTGATAATCAGCGCCGCCAGCCAATCGAACGAGCCGCTGGAGCTGGCCGCGGAAATCGCCCGCGACCGCGGTGTCGTGGTGGCTGTCGGCGCCGTGGGGCTGGATATCCCACGCAAAATTTTCTACGAGAAGGAACTGGAATTCCGGTTGAGCCGTTCCTACGGCCCCGGACGCTACGATCCTGAATACGAAGAGAAAGGCAACGACTACCCCTACGGATATGTGCGCTGGACCGAGCAGCGTAACCTGCAGGCTTTCGCACAAATGATTTCGGCGGGACAAATCCGAATCCAGCCCCTGATCTCGCATCGTTTTTCAATAGCCGAAGCCTCCCGCGCGTACGAGGTCATCTCCGGAGCCGCCGGCGAGCAGTTCACCGGAGTGTTGCTGGGCTACCCGCAGGACCTGACTGGGCAACCGCTGCCCAGAAAAATTATTCAGGAAAAATCTGTTGGAATCGCACCCCGAGCCGGCGAAGTGCGTCTGGGGTTTCTGGGCGCGGGTAATTTTGCCACCGCAACTCTCCTGCCGGTGGTGAAGAACATTCCCGGCATAAAGCTTGTCGGAGTCGCCAGCGGCCGAGGGTTGAACGCCCGCACCGCGGCCGCCCGATATGGTTTTGATTATTGCGTAAGTGGCGCCGATGACATTCTGCAGGATCCCAACGTGAACACGGTGGTCATCGTGACCCGCCACCATCTGCACGTTCCCCAGGCGATCGCCGCGCTCGAAGCCGGCAAGAATGTTTTCGTGGAAAAACCGCTGGCGCTGAGCGAAGACGATCTGGAGGCGGTAATCGCCGCCCGCGAGGCAGCCCTGCAGCTCGCGGCAGCCGGCGGAGTGCCCGGCCCGGCGCTCATGGTGGGCTTTAACCGGCGCTTCGCGCCTTACATGCGGGAACTCAAATCCCGGGTTGCAGAAATGCGTGAGCCTTTGCTACTGCACTACCGGGTGAATGCCGGGGCCCTCAAACCTGAGCATTGGACGCATGACCCCATCCAGGGCGGCGGTCGCCTGCTGGGAGAAGGCTGCCACTTCATTGATGCGTTGATGTTCCTGGCCGGCTCGCCGCCCAGCCGCGTTTCCTGCTCTGCCCTGCCCGATCATGGGGAGTTCTCACGCGATAGCTTCGTAGTCACCCTTGAATTCAGCAACGGATCGCTGGGAACGGTGACCTATGCGGCCAACGGACACAAATCCATGGGCAAGGAATTGCTCGAAGTATTTGGCGGCGGCCTGGCGGCCAAGCTCGACGACTTTCGCATCCTGCGCATCGACTCGCCTAAAAAGAGCGTGCGACGGACTTCACGCCTGCGCGTGGACAAGGGTCATCGCGGCGAGTGGCAGGCATTCGCCGACCACCTCTGCGGCCGGGCGCCGGCGCCCATCACCTTTGATGAAATCATTGCTTCCACGCGCACCACCCTGGCAGCGTTGCGCAGCTTGCAATCAGGCGAGAGCGTGCAGTTATAAGGACGTTCTGCCTTCTTTTGCTCTTGCTTCGGGGCCCAAATCTCAAGCAGTTGCACAATAAGAATCTCGAGGGGCGAAAACACCCCCACTCTTGTCATCCTCGAGCGGGCTCTTGCCTATTGTTCCCGCGAAGGACCTCGCGTTTTTCTTTCGCTCTGGCTATCGCGCTGGCCGGAGCGATGAACCATTCCGAACCATGAGCGCACGAACACCTGTGTCATACTTCAAGTGTGAACCCGATCAGCGACACCCACCCTGCTGAAGCTAAGCTTCTGGACGCTATCATCGTCGGAGCTGGTCCGGCGGGCCTGAGCGCCGCACTTATCCTGGGACGCTGCCGGCGCAACGTCATGGTCTTCGACACCGGCGTACACCGCAACGCGGCCAGCCACGCCATGCACGGATATCTCAGCCGCGACGGCATCGGTCCCCTGGAATTGCTGCGGATCGCCCGCGAACAGATGCATCCCTATGACTCCGTACAATTTGTAAAAGCCGCGGTGGTGGATGCCCGCGTAATTCCCGAGGGCTTTGAAGTGACCGCACAAGACGGCCGCAAGTTTGCGTGCCGCAAACTGTTGCTGGCCACCGGGGTGAAAGACGATCTTCCTCCCATCGATCACATCACCGACTATTACGGGCGCAGCATCTTCCACTGCCCTTATTGCGATGGGTGGGAGATGCGCGACAAGCCCCTGGCCATCTACGGACAGGGCGAGCATGGTACGGGACTGGCGCTGGAACTCACCGCATGGAGCCGGGACCTGGTTTTGTGTACCGATGGCGAAGGCACCCTGAGCGAAAAAGAACTGGCCCGCCTGAAAGTACATGCCGTGGAAGTCCGCCAGCAAAAGATTGCGGGACTTGAGGGCGAAGGCGGCAGCCTGAAAAAAATTAACTTCGTCGATGGCAGCAGCGTGGCGCGTTCGGGAATGTTTTTCAGCACGGGTGAAAAACAGCACTCCGATCTGGCACACCGCCTGGGCTGCGTCTTCTGCGATAAAGGCACGGTCGAAACCGGACAGTATCAGGCCACCAACGTGCCCAACCTTTTTGTGGCCGGAGACGCCTGCAAGGCAGTCCAGTTGGTGATCATCGCGGCCTCGGAAGGCGCCCAGGCAGGCTTCGCCATCAACACCTGCTTGCTGAAAGAAGACCTGGCAGCGGCGGAGAGAAAATCAGGGTAGGGCCCCAGCTTCCCCGCTCTGACGAACACTCACTCGGTTGTCATTCTGACGACCCCCGGCCTTACCGGGGTGAGGAAGAACCCCTACTGTTCAACTAATCTTTCCCTCTGGCGGGGTTACCTTCGCACCCACCAAATGCAAAAGAAGATCTTCGCGAAAAACCCACTGGGGTCTTTGAACTCCCTACAATTGCGTTCGTCACCATGCGCGGCTGCTACTTCATCGCGCTTCCGCGATATACACACCGAACGCCGGCAGGCTCACATTGCCGAGGTCTCCGCTATCCCCCGCCTTGGCAAACGAGCTCAATAACACCGTGGCACCGGCTGCGGAAATTCCCTTCGGCTTCAGATCAAAGCTGACCTTTTGCGGCTCCGCTGTGAAATTCATGGCCACCACCACCGCTTTGCCGTCGCTGCTGTGGCGCAGAAATGACAGCACGTTGTTATCGCTCTCGTTCAGCAAGGTGAAATCGCCGTCCCGCAGCGCCGCATTCTCCCGTCGCAACCTGATCAACTGCTTATAAAAATTCAAAATGGAGTTGGGGTCTTTCGCCTCCGCCGCGGCATTGACTTGCTTGTAGTTAGGCGCGACCGGCAGCCAGGTGCGGGCGCCCATGCTGAAGCCTGCGTTCTTTCCCGCATTCCACTGCATGGGGGTGCGCTCCCCGTCGCGTCCCTTTTCTTTGGGCCAGCCGGTGCGTCCGATGGGATCCTTCACGTCCTCGCGGCGCTTGGGGTCGGTGTTCTGCATCCCTAATTCCTGTCCCTGGAACATCAGCGCGGTGTCATGTGGGGCCAGCAGCATGGTGGCGATAATGCGCGCGATCTGATCGTTGTGGCTGCCGTCGCCGTAGCGGTCCCAGCTGCGGCGGTTGTCGTGGTTGTCGAAGACGAACAACGGCATATTGCCGTTCAACTGGGTCTCAGCGTCGTTGATCTTCTGGCGGAATTCGGGCACCGAAAGCTTGTTGATGAAGCCCACTTGGGTATCCATGGGAAGCTGCAGCTCGTCGTCGTTGGCGCCATACATTTTGGCCAGCTCCTGCACGTTGGGCAGGTATGTCTCGCCGATCAGCACCCGTCCCGGATATTCGTTGATCACCGCGCGCAACTCGCGCAGCACGTCGTGCACCTCCGGCAACTGGTCAGTGTATTTGTGCTCGATGTTAGGGTCGCCGAACTCGTTGGTGCCCGGCTTCACCGGGTCATCGTGCAGGTTGGGGTCTTCAAAGAGGGTGGTGATGGCGTCGAGGCGGAAGCCGGCTACGCCACGGTCCATCCAGAACCGCGCCACATCGTACATGGCTTTACGCACTTTGGGATTCGACCAGTTGAGGTCGGGCTGCTCCTTGTAAAACATGTGGTAATAAAACTGTTTGGTCCTGGGATCCCACTCCCACGCGGAGTGGGCAAAGACCGACTGCCAGTTATTGGGCGGCTGCGTGCCATCCGGGCCTTTGCCGTTGTGCCACATATACCAGTCGCGCTTGGGATTGGTGCGCGATGACTTTGATTCGATGAACCACTTGTGCTTGTCCGACGTGTGGTTGAGGACAAGATCCATAATGATGCGGATATTGCGTTGCTTAGCCTGTGCCACCAGGCGGTCGAAATCGGCCAGGGTCCCGTATTCAGGGGCAATATTCACGTAGTCGGAGATGTCGTATCCGAAATCGACTTGCGGCGACGGGTACGCGGGCGAGATCCAGATGGCATCGACGCCCAGCTCCTGAAGGTAATCAAGGTGTTTAGTAATGCCGTTGAGATCTCCAAAGCCACGTCCCCGAGTGTCGCCAAAACTTCGCGGATAAATCTCGTAGATCACCGCATGCTTCCACCAGTCGTTGGGGTCGCCGGTGGCTTGAGAATTGCGACCCGCGCGGGGCTGGTGCGTGGCCCCGGAGGTATGCCGGGCAGCGGGACTGGCACTCTGCGCGAAGGCGGTGCCGACCAGGAGGGCGGAACAAATCAAGGTGAAGAGAAAACGTTTCATATTTACCTCCGGAGATTTCGGTCTCGAGGGACGACGGATCGGATAAGAAAGTAGCTTAGTCCCCCCTTTTGTACCACTGATTATGGCGCACGCAAAATTGGCGATTGCCTGACACAGGGCTTTTAAGGTGATTCCCCGCCCGATTTCCGCTAGACTTGAATCATGGCTCGACCTTGCACCCGTTCAGGCCGTTACTTGAGATTCGCAGCAGTATGCATGACCGCCTCCGGCTTGCTGACCTGCGCCCAGGCGCAGAGAACCGCCTTCGGTGCGGCAGCGCCGGCGGTCAGCGGCGCCAGCCGAACGACTACCTCACCAATGCAGGGCACCCAAGGCGGCCAGTTTAACGGAAACATGCGCGGCTGTTGCAGTTCGCAGTTGCCGGCGGGACGCTATTTTGACGGCTCAGCTACAAACGGATCTGGTTTTAATGGAGAAAGTTTCGGCGGAGGTTTGAGCGGAAGCTATCGCAACCGCAGGGTGGGGGTCGAATTCCACGGCGATTTTCGCTCGCACTACCGCAACTCCAACCTGGTGTATGTTCCTTTGTACTACCCGGTCTATCCCCTTGCGGGATACTCGACCGAAAACGTCTCCAGTTCGAATGTTTCGGCCAACGATTATTCCGAACCGGTCACTCCATCAGCGCACCAGCCCGATCCATCGTGGACCGAGGGTGAAGCTATCATGCGTGACCGCAGGGCAGAAGCGAATCGCGCACCCTCCATCGACCGCACTGCAAGTCAAAGCGCCAATCGGGCGGCGGTTCCCGACGCAGCCAAGCCTATAGAGAACGAACCCCGCACAACACTGGTTTTTAAAGACCACCGGCCCCGCGTGACTGTGGGGAGTTACGCCATAGTCGCCGGCACCCTGCTCGACCTGAGCCCCACCCACCGCCGCAAGATCGCCCTTGCCGACCTCGATCTGCAGGAGACGGCGCGCGTCAACGAGCAGGATGGCGTTGATTTCCGCGTGCCCGCCGCGCCGGCGCAGAAATAATTCCACGGTTTAGCGCCCAACCGTGGTCATCCTGACGAACCCCGAAGCACAACCCCAAAATACATCCTCTCAGTTGTCGTTCTGACGCCCCCAGTTTTACCGGGGTGAGGAAGAACCCCTGCGGTTCAGCTAATTTTTCCTTGAATGAAGCCCGTCCCGACACCCAACGCAAGAGAAAACGTGAGGCCCTTCACTCACCATTTCTTTTTGCAACTTATTAAGATTTGGTTTCCCATCTTTGCCTGTTTCGAACTAATCACTTACAATTTTTTGTGAGGTGAGTAAGCAAATGCAGAAATGGTTCATCACTCTATCAGTACTTCTCGCTCTTTATGCAGTTCAACCGGCCGGCGCTCAGCAGATCGAGAAAGGCGTCACCGTTCAACATGGATGGTTTAATAAGCGCACTCCGATCGAGCCGATTCAGGTCAAGAATACGCACGGCGACCAGATCAAGGGGATGCAGCGGGTTGCGATCAGCGTCTTCAACGTGGAATTTCCCGACGACTTCGATTTGAAGGTACAAAGTAGCGGAACTATAGGCAATTCGAGTTCGGCCGGCGGAATCTTCAGCCGAACCAGATCGGCGGAACTGCGTACCAACCTGGTCGGAATAGATCTCGCCACCCGTCAGCGCATCGCAGATGCAGCCTATGCGGACTTCGTCAGTGAGTTGAAAGCTGCCGGATTTGATGTAGTCGATCAAAATGCGCTGGTGGCGGCGGCTCCCGAGATTTCAACCTGGGAGAGCTTACCCAGCGGAACCCACGGTCGTTTCGGCACCTATGTCGCGCCGACCGGCATGTCAGTTCACCTGATGCCCGGGGATACCGCGGCCAAGCGCGCAACCTCCGGAATGTTCGGCCAGGCGAACCTGATTATGAGTCTGGGCGCTACCCAAGCCTACAAACGTTCGGCATATGTCGCCCGCGATGCCAATACTCATGTACTCGCGGTCTCGATGGTCGTTGACTATGCGGTGTACAGCTCATCGGGCGATCGCAAGGGGTTCGGCAAACGCGTATCCCAGGGCTACGAAAAAGGTGCGACGGTCGCCGCCGGGACTTTGGTTAACCCGGCCACGATTGTCCGCGTCTGGAATACGCACTCAGGGGGCTTTCCGACGCTGCTGACTCTTCAGCAACCGGTGATTTCGGATGTGGATATCGGTCCCGACACTGGCATCCCCGGCCATTGGACCATCACCACCACTCCCGAATTGTTCACCCCGCCGGCCACCGACGTCATCCAGCGCGCCAATGGAGCAATGGTAGCAACCTTGGCAGCCGGGCGGTCACCGGATAAATAAGAGAGGTGGCGAGCTCGTCGTCCCTTCACTTAAAACAACAGGCAAGAGATCACTCCCCGAATACACATTCATAGGGTGATCGCTTGCCTGAATTTTTTGTGCAACTTCTGGGATCCGGTTTCAGGATTTTCGTAATCGGAAGGAAGCGATAACGGTTAACCACTTCCCGCCAACTTCCATCGGAGGGAAAGTGTAAGAATACAACCGGCGACTGGTAAGATGATCCGGCTATGACCGACGCACTCCTCGTTACGGTCGAGTCTGAGATTCGGGGCTTTCTTAGAGCCTCGTACCCGGACATGGTAGTTCGAGCTGAATATTGGGCACCCGACCCCTGCCGTATCGCGCTCTATTTCATTGACGAGAAGTTCAAAGGACTGTACCCCCTCAGCGATATCACAACCTGGTAAGCCTGATTCCGGGCGACTACTACCGTGCGAACCTCGCGGATTGCTTTTGGTTTGAGCTAACTCCTGGCGAACGGCCTGAGGAACTTGTTTTTTTCGACGAAGGCCTCGTCGCAGCAATCGCGCCAGACGTCTTGCGTTCCCTCCAAGAGAACGGCTTCTTCGAGGCTCTGGATGATTCCCTTTGCCCCGTCGACACTAACCCGCAGGTGCAACTCTGCGCAGGAGATTTCCGACTTGCGAAACAGGCGCTACACGCTTGCAGGTTCGAAGAGTCGGAGTGGTCTGATGTTTTTCATGTCTTGATGAAACAGGGGGCGTTTTGCGACTGCGAAATCCTTTACAACGCTACAGAGGAGAGCCGGTTGAAAGCCCGATACTGGAAAAGCGAATACGGGCGAAGGTGCCATGAACGGCACAAGTAAACTGTCGAGGAACTGTGGCGCCACGACTGGTCTTTCGCGACAAAGCTGATTACGCCACGCAACACGATTCGGTCGCTGCAACAAGGGGGCCATATCGCATTCTTTGATGAACTGATCGAATCTTCTTACTGAAGAATTTGGTCGGGGCGACAGGATTCGAACCTGTGACCCCCTGCGCCCAAGGCAGGTGCGCTACCAGGCTGCGCTACGCCCCGACTGGCGTAAATACCGCATAAACTACTCTACAACATGTCGGCCAATGGCATAATGATCGCGCCTCGGATGGCAGTCTAGTCGTTCCGGTAAAATGCTAGCTTCCTCATGGCTACCGCACCCAAGCCCAACCTTCGCGCCGTTCTGAAGCAGGCGCCCTTCCGCAAGCTCTGGCTGGCGCAGTTTGTCAGCATTTTCGGCGATTTCCTCGCGCTGTTTGGCGTGATCAGCCTGATCACCTTCCGCTGGCACGGCACCGTGGTGCAGGTCACTTACATCACCATTGCCTACATGCTGCCCCTGGCTTTTATCGGGCCGATCGCCGGAGTTTTTGTGGACCGTTGGAACGTCCGCCGAGTGATGATCACCAGCGACCTGTTGCGTGCCGGACTGGCGCTGCTGCTGGTGTTTGTCACCGATGTCCGGGAGATATGCATCATTTTCCTCGTGCTCAGCACGGTTTCAAGTTTTTTTGGGCCCGCCCAGTCGGTGACCCTGCGTACCCTGGTCAAGTCAGAGGATTTGCTTGCCGCCAACGCCCTGATGTCCCAGGCTTTTTATACCGTGCGGTTGTTTTCCCCGGCAGCTGCAGGAGCGCTGGTGGCCTGGCTCACCGAAAAATCCTGCTTCTACCTGGATACCGCCACGTTCGTGTTTTCCGCGCTGATGATTTCAACCCTGGTGATTGTGCGGCCGCGCGCCGAACCCGCCGGAGAGAAAAACGTGAAGTCGCTGTTGGCGGATTTCACCGCGGGAAACCGGTTCATCTTCACCCATCCGTCACTCGCTTTTGTCATGCTGGCGATGATGTCGGCGATGTTTGTCATGAGCTGCTTCAGCCCGCTGATCTCCATCTACGTCCGCGACTTCCTGAAGGCGGGATCATTCATGTTCGGCATCGTGAGCGCCATGGTGGGGGTGGGCCTGATCACGGGGACGCAGTTGGTCACCCGCCTGGCGCATAACCGGCCCAAGAAATACGTGGTGCTGATGGGGTTGCTGGGCCTGGCGGTGGGGGTCGCCTTCCTGGGATTCTTCCGCAGCGTGCCCATGGCCGCGGCCAGCACCTTCGGCATGGGATTTGGCATCGCCTTCGTGCTGGTGCCGGCGCAGACCCTCATGCAGCAAGAGACCCCGCACGCCATGATCGGGCGCGTCAGCAGCAGCTTCATGTCGGTGATCGCATTTGCCCAGGTGGCCGGACTCGCCATCTCGGGCTTTCTTGCCCAATACCTGGGCATGATTAATTTATTCAAGCTCAGCACCCTGGCTTTGCTGATCATCTCCGCCGCCGGATACCTCAGGGTGCGCGGTCAGGCTACGGTTGCGCCGGCGCCGCAACTTTGATTGTGGGTATGTAGCGCTGAGCAGCACGCCTTATCGTACGATCACCACTCGTTTTCAAGCGGCCTGACAGCGTCGATCCGGCGCGTGGCCTATCCCTGGAACTCGGCCAGGGCCCGCAGGATTTGGGTCCCGTACCGTTCACATTTCAGCTCGCCGATTCCGGAGACCTGCAGCAGTTCGGCGCGGTTGCGCGGCTGCTTGCGCGATAGATCGTCGAGCGTAGTGTCATGCATGACGACAAAAGCCGGCAGGCTGCTTTCTTTAGCGGTCGTGTTTCGCCACTGGCGCAGGTGCTCGCGCAGCGCTGATTCTCTCGCGGAGAGAGGGGCCGGGCTTCCGGCGCGCGCTTTTTTTTGCTTTCCGCCGCGTACCGGCGCGAACTCGACCGCCCGCGCCGGGGCGCGTTTTCCAGCGGCCATCTTTTTTTCCCGGGGAATTTCCAGCCAGTCCATTTCGCAGCCGCACACGTCGCACGCGGTGCACGTCTCCCATTTCGGCGTCTCGCCGAAGTGCTTGCAGATCTGCAAGTGGCGGCAGCGGGTTGATTCCACAAAGTCGCGAATGCCGTGATAACGCTGCCATCCGCGCTGCCGTTCCGTGGGGTCGGTGACCTGCTCGATGAAGTGGGTCAGCAATCCCACGTCGCGCTTCTGCCACAGCATCACGCAGTCGGCCGGCTCCCCGTCGCGGCCCGCGCGTCCCGCCTCCTGGTAATACTGCTCGATGGATTTAGGCATGGAGAGATGGATGACCGCCCGCACCGACGCCTTATTGATTCCCAGGCCAAACGCCACCGTCCCCACCAGCACCGGGACTTCGCCAGACATCCAGGCTTCCTGGTTGCGGCGGCGGGTAGTGCTATCCATCTGGCCGTGATAGCAAATGGCGGCGATGCCTTCGCCGGCGAGAAATTTTACCGTGCTTTCCACGGTGGCAATAGTGGGCGCGTAAATGATGACGTTGCTGCCTGAATATTTTCGTAGCGCGGCCAGCAGCAGCGCGGGCTGGGTTTTGGCGTCGCATTGCCTGACGATATAGCTGAGATTGCTGCGATAGAAGCTGGCGATATAGCGATCAGCGTTCTGCAGTTGCAGTTGCGCAATGATGTCGTGGCGCACTCGCTGGGTGGCGCTGGCGGTAAAAGCGGCGATGGGATGACCGGGGAAATGCTGCCGCAGGCGGCTAAGCTGGCGATATTCGGGGCGAAACTCGTGTCCCCATTCGGAAATGCAGTGGGCCTCGTCGATGGCGAAAAACGATACCGGCACGCGGTGCAGCCAGTCCATGGAATCGGCCCGCGACAGGCGCTCCGGTGAAAGATAGAGCAGGCGGTACGCGCCGGCTTGCGCTTTGCGCATAATGGCGGACTGCCGTTCAGAGGGCAGCGAGCTGTTCAGCAACGCGCTGGTAATGCCCATCTGGTCGAGCTGCGCGACCTGGTCCTGCATCAGCGAGATCAAAGGCGAAACCACCACCACGGTCTTGCCCGGCAGCATGGCTGCGGGAAGCTGGTAGCAGAGGGACTTGCCGCCCCCGGTGGGCATCACCACGCAGGTATCGTGGTTCGACAGCAGGCTGCGCACAATGCTTTGCTGCAGCGGACGGAAGGATTCGTATCCCCAGTAGCGGCGCAGAGTGGCAAGCAGATCTTCGTCCGGGGACATAATACAAGTATATGGGGGGATGGAGTTTCGGCTGCGTCGGCAAGCGTGTCAGAACAGAACCAGTAGGATCAGGAGCATTTTGGTTTGCTTTTCGGTGGAAGCAGCGGCATTCAGAGCGTATACCACCCACCAGAACGCTCAGTTCAGGAGTTCTGGTTCTGAGTGGAAGCAGCGGACTTCAGTCCGCTGAACAATGAACGTTATGTTTTGGGCTTTAGCCCCGGTGGAGAGTGATTGCAGCTCACCAAAGCTCGCTTCTAATCGGATTCAGCCGCCATGACGAGAATCGAATATCGGTGTGAAAATAAAGGGCCATGCGTGTTTTTAAACCTCGGGTTTCGACGCTCTGCCCTGTAAGTAAAGATCCCCAAGGTTTTCAGGGTCCTTTGCTGTGCCAAGCACTCTCCACCGGAGCTAAAGCCCGTCCCCGAGAGGTTTTAGATGTCCCCGGGACGTTTATATGTCCCCGAAACATAAGGTTTTATTTGTCCCCCGGGACAGAGATCACGCTTTAAATGAATTGTCATTCCGAGCGAAGCCGAGGAACCCTTTGTTTCCTAAAGGCGAGTAGGGGTCCCTGCCTGGAGCAATGGCTTAACCGGCCTTCGCATTGGTTTTACGCGCAGCCTGCCTTTGATCTGCCCTGCTCAACCGGTAAATCCTCCAGTCCTCCCGCTAAAGCGAACAAATTCTTCGTAGCCTGGGTTCGAAATTTCCTGATAGATGCGTCGAGCACACAACTTGTTTTATGTTCCCCCCACGCGTAGTCCTCTTGGTGAAGAAATTGTTTCCTTGCGGCCTCAGACTCAGCAGCACGCTACGCGTAAAGTCTGAGCCTCAATTCTTTGAAATTTGCGGTGGGAGCCTCATCCTGGGAGCGGAAAGGAAACAAAAGGTTCCTCGGCTTTGCTCGGAATGACAATGCAATGAGAGTTGTACTTCACTACCAAAAGACATGAACGTAGCACTGTGGCGAGAATCAAAAGTACCGGTCTGAGCACGGGGGTTGTTCTTACTGCATGGCCAGCATGATTTTCTTGCGGGCCTGCGCCAGCTCAGGCCGCTCATTTCCGGAGGCAATTTCCGTGAGCTTCTTGAAATAGGCAGCCGCGGAGACGTTGTCGCCGGCCTGTTCGGCCGCGGCGCCGGCGCCATACAGCGCATTGAAGCGGTTGGGCGCGGTTTTCAAAACGGCCTGATATTCCACGAGGGCCCGGGCCGGCTGTTTGGCTTGCAGCAGGAGCTCGGCCAGCATCTCCCGAGCGGGAACCACAGCGCCGGGTGTGACTGGACTCTTGTCCATACTCTCTTCGAGATCCGCCGCAGCTCGCATCTGGGCTATGGCCCGACCCAAGTCTGCGGGGGAAGCCGGGGCGATGCGCCACGCAGCCACTTCCTGGCGTTGTACCTCGACCTGTTGTGACCAGTAAGGATTTGCTTTGGCCAGGGTTTGCGACAACGCTACCAGCGCTTGTTCGGCCGCCTCCGCGCGCTGCGGATTGCCGGAGCGGGCGCTGCCCTCGCCGATCGCCTGCCAGGTGATGGCTTGCGTCCAGGGCTCGGCATTGTGATTCACCTTGAGCTCGCTGGCCCGTTTCCAGTCGCCGCGTTCCAGAGCGTATCGCGCGGGGATGGCTGATTCCGCGTAGTCACCAGGCCTGGTTTTTCCCGGGGCGGATGTGAGCACCTTCAACTCGGCCAGTACCGCGGCGGCCTGGCTGATTTTTCCCGATTGCAGGTAGGCATACTCGAGGTAATCCATGGCGTGCAGGCGCTGGTCGCGGGCTTCGCCGTTCAGTGAAATCTTTTCCGCCTGGGCGGCCATCGCCGCTGCCTTTCGGTTGGATTCGATGGCCTCATCCCACAGGCCGGCGCGGGTGAAAAGATGCGAAGGCATGTGCTGGGCGTGGGCGGATGCGGGAGCGATGCGCGCGTAGGAGCGCGCGGCGGCCAGGCCCTGAGTGGCGAGAACGGGATTGTCGTAACAGTGAATGATGTAGTGTGCCACCCCGGGATGGTGGGGGAATTTAACGAACAGCGGCTCCAGAATTTCTCCGCACTTGCGCTGGTTGGCAAATGTCTTATCGGTCTTGGGCGCGGTGATGGCAAGAGACATCGCGTGGAACACCGCCGCCTCAACGTCGCCGGGATAAGCTGCTTGCAGCGCTGCCATCTCTTGTTCGAAGGCCTCGGGGTGCTGCGCCGGATCCTTGTAAATTTCATCGAGGGCAGCGATGTAGGCCCGCTCGCGCGCCGTAGTCATATCATTTTCGACCGCGGCTTGTTTCGCTTTTTCGATGGCGGCCCGTCCCCGGGCGGGGTCGCCATTGCCCCACATGCCGTGATAGTGGGTCATCGCGATTCCCCACCACGCCAACGCGCACTGCGGGTCGGCCGCGGTGATCGCACTGAAAGTCCCTCTGGCCTGTTCGTATTGAAATGAATGCAGCAAGGCGACCGCGCGATCGAAATCCTGGCCCAGACCGGGCTGGCAGGAATTCTGGAAATGGACCGAGCCAAGCTCAACGGCGGTCAGAGCGTGATGATGGCCTTCGTCAGCATGGGCGGTGGCCAGGGCAAGGGCAATAGCAACGATCAGGAGAGTGCGCATGGGATTATGGCGCGATTGTAGCAAAGCTGGCGGCCTTTCCAGATAGCCAGGACCCGTTCTCAAAGTTCCGGGTCAGGATTGCGGCCCGGCTGCAGATAAGTGAAGCCCGAGTTCAGCGAGCGCCGCGCGGCGGCGAAGGCATGATGCAGGGTGGCCAGCAGGTCGGTGGCCATTAACCCACCCTCTCCCCAGCCGCTGGCGGCAATGTCTCCCGCGGCGCCGTGCAGGTACACCGCGGCCTGGACGGCTGCGGCCGTTTCCGCATGATTGTCGGCCGCATCATCGGCGCCGGTTGGCGTATTGTCGTCGCCTGTTTTCGAGCTCGCACGCGCCGCCTGGGCGAGGAGCCCTGCAGTGATTCCGGTGAGGATGTCACCAGTTCCGCCCGTCGCCATGCCCGGGTTGCCGCTGGTATTTACCCAGAGTCGGGGTTCCGCCGCGTGCGTCCCGCTGGGGAAGCAAATAATGGTGCGATGGCCCTTCAGCACGACCGTGCACTTGTGCTCATCGCTGAATTTCCGGGCGACGTTGATGCGATCGGCCTGCACCTGCGCGATGCTCAATCCGGCGAGACGGGCCATTTCGCCGGGATGCGGGGTGACGATCAGCGTGATGTTGTCCCCTTGCAGCATGCTGGTCTCGCCTTCGAATGCGTTGAGCCCGTCGGCGTCGAGCACGACGCATAATTTCGCTTGGCCGGACTTGCGGCACTTGGGATCGGTCAACCGCTGCAGCAGAGAGCGAACGAATGCGGCGGTTTCAGCATGGCGTCCCAGGCCGGGACCGATGGCGACTACGTTCTTGCCGTCAAGCAGTGATTCCAGGCGCCCATAATCAAGGGCGTTGAGGGCGATGCTGCCCGCATCAGTTTCATTCAAACCTTCGGTCATCAGCTCGGGAGCGAAACCCGAGACCGTCGCCTGCACCGTCTGGGGAACGGCAACCGTCACTAATCCCGCTCCGGCGCGCAACGCCGCCATGGCGGCCATGGCCGGCGCGCCGGCCTTTCCCCGGGCGCCACCGATGACCAGCACGTGTCCATACGAACCTTTATTGCTGTCAGGATTGCGCGCCTGCAGCGCAGGTGCAAAGTCGAGTGGGGTGATCACTTCCAATTCACTGGGAACGTTTGCCAGCGCAGCCGGGGCAATGCCGATGGCGGCCACCGCCAGAGGTCCGCGGGTCAGGTTGGCGAACACATGCGCCGGGCGGGGAGCGGTAAACGTGATAACGGCGTCGGCACGGGCCGCGACTTTTGAAGATTGGACCTCGGAAGATCGAACCTGGGAAGACTTGACCTGGTCGGCATCAGTGCCGGAAGGAACGTCGAGCGCCACCACGATGCCGCCGTACTGGTTGATTTTATCGATGGCGGAAAGGTAAACGCCTCCTACCGGCGGCTTGAAACCGCTGCCCAGCACGGCATCGATCACCAGGTCCGCCGTAAGCTCGAATTCGGAAGAGGCGTCGAAGACTTCAACTTCCTTGCCGGCTTCCTGTAATCGTTGCGCGGCGATTCTGCCGTCGCCGCCGTTGTTGCCTTTTCCGCATACCACCTGGATGTGATGGGCCTCGGGAAATTCTTCCAGCACGAAGCGCGCGACGGCTGTGCCCGCGTTTTCCATTAGCGGAAGATTCTGTTCGATGCCCACCCGATCGATCTCGCGCATCTGGGCGCTGCTCAGGACTTTCATTGGTTCGATTTTACGTGTTTGATGCGAATTGTCATTCCGGGCGAAGCTTAGAGAACCTTATGTTTCCTTGACGCAACCGGCTCAGCCGCAGGCGTACAGCAGCGGGGTTAGTTTTGCTTTTCGGTGGAGGCAGCGGCCTTCAGGGTCTGTGGCACAACCCAAGGCGCTCGATTTAGAAGTTCTCGTTCTTTGGTGGAAGCAGCGGCCTTCAGGCCGCGGAAAGGGCAGCTTTAGTTTTGGGGCTTTAGCCCCGGTGGCGAGTGGATGCAGATCGAAGGTGTCGCCTTCATCTGGAAAGGAAATTTCGTTTCTGCGTGATCGCAAATACTGAAAATATCCAGAATAATCCGGTTCGGACTGGTTTAGCCGCTTCTCTCGATAAATATCCGTACTGTTCGGCCCACACCGCAATCAAAATTGACGCGGCGCCACCGGGGCTGAAGCCCCACACCTAAATCAGGCTATTTCAGTGGGCTGAGGCCCACTGCTTCCACCGAAATGCAAAAGAGTTCTTTGCCTCTTAAAAGTTTAGGTTGTGACACAGACCCCGAAGGCCGCTGCTCCCACTTGAAGGCAAAACCCCGGAGAACTTTCATAATTGCGGTACGTGGACGTGCCGCCACTTCGATGGATCTCCGAACTGGAGCTGCCTTTGCGCTCTGATATGCCGTCTCGCGCCAGGTAAGGTTCTTCCTCACCCTCGATAAGGCCGGGGGATCGTCAGAATGGCAACTGATTATTTAAATTTCTTCGCGGGCCGAAATTTGTCCGGCCGTAGAGCGCATTTTGTTAAACCCGAATCATGACCACACCAAAAACAAGACCCGCCGTATCCGGCGGGTCTTGTTAAAGCTGGGTGACCGGTTATTCCTTCTGCATCCGGCCGCCGCCCAGAGCCTGCACTTTGCTGTGGTTCTTGCCATAACCGAAATAGATGGCCATGCCCAGGATCAGCCACAGGATCATTCTGATCCATGTAGCCAGGGGAAGGGCCGCCATCAGCAGGAACGACACGAACATTCCCATGGCGGGAACGAATGGCACCCACGGGGTCTTGAAAGGACGCTTCAGGTCAGGGCGCTTCACTCTGAGGATCCAGATTCCGGCGCACACGATTACGAAAGCCATCAGCGTGCCGATGCTGACCAGCTCTCCCAGGATATTGATGGGAATCAAGGCCGCAAAGAACGCCACGAAAATTCCCACCACAATCGAAGACTTCCATGGAGTGCGGAATTTGGGATGCACTTCGCCCGCCCACTTGGGCAGCAGGCCGTCGCGTGACATCGAGTAGAAGACACGTGATTGCCCCAGCAACATGACCAGCATCACGGTGCTGAGACCGGCGATGGCGCCGGCATTCACCAGGTACGTGCCCCACTGGATGCCGATCAAATGCATCGCCAGCGACACTGGAGCGGAGACGTTCAACGCATGGTAGGGCACCACGCCGGTGAGCAAGCCGGAAACCAGGATGTAGAGCACGGTACAGATTCCCAGCGAGCCCAGGATGCCGATGGGCATGTCCCGCTGCGGATTTCTGGCTTCCTGCGCCGCTGTGGATACCGCATCGAAACCGATATAAGCGAAGAAGACGACGGCCGCGCCACGGGCGATCCCCGACATGCCGAATTTCCCGAACTCTCCCAGGTTGGGTGGAATAAACGGATGCCAGTTGGCGGCCGCTTCCGACGGATGTTTGAGGACGTACGCGGTGGCGACGGCGATGAAGATCAGCACCGCGCCCAGCTTGACGAACACGATTGCCGAATTGAGGTTGGCGGATTCCTTGATGCCGACCACCAGCACGATGGTCACCACGATAATGCCGATGAAGGCGACCAGGTTGAACACCGCGGTGGTGGTGGGCAGGCTGCTGGCGGCGATATTGTTCTTGGTCAGGATCTCCTGGATGGTAAGCAACGGCACCCAGCGGTCGTGATACTGCACCAGAACTGTACCCGGCGTGTCAGTAAGAGTCGGCGGCAGCGTGATCCCCAGGTCTTGCAGAAAGCTGACCACCGTGCCGCTCCATCCCGATGCCACGGTGGCGGCTCCGAATGCGTATTCGAGAATCAGGTCCCAGCCAATGATCCAGGCGAAGATCTCGCCCAGGGTGGCATACCCGTAAGTGTAGGCGGAGCCGGCAATGGGGATGAGGGCGGCAAACTCGGCATAACACAGCCCGGCAAATGCGCAGGCCACGCCCGCCAGGATGTAGGAAAGGACGATGGCCGGCCCCGCGTATTTGGCGGCGGCGGCGCCGGTGAGCACGAAAATTCCCGCTCCGATAATGGCCCCGATTCCCAGGGTGATCAGGTTGACCGGTCCCAGAGCGCGTTTGAGGCTGTGCTCCCCGGTCTCCTCTGCTTCCGACATCAGCACGTTGAGCGGCTTCACCGCCAAGAGATTCGCCATCTTGTGAATGTCTCCTTAAATATCTATTTCAGTGCTGTTTAAAATTACTCCGGGCTATCAATCGGCAGCTTCGCCGGGCGCTACGCTGCCGCGCAACTTCCATAAGAAGTACACCGGGATGCCCAGCAGAACGATGATCAGGCCCGGCCACGTATACTGCGGTTTGTAGCGCAGCAGTACGACATCAATATACACGGCCATCACGATATATACAGCGGGCAGCACGGGATAGCCGAACGCGCGATAGGGACGTGGTACGTCCGGCCGGCGGAAGCGCAGGACGAACAGGCCGGCGATGGTCATGATGTAGAAAACCAGCACGGCAAAAATAATGTAGTCGAGCAACTGGTTGTAAGAGCCCGAGATCGAGAGCAGGCAGATCCACGCGCCCTGCCACGCCAGGGAAACCACCGGGGTCTTGTAAACGCTGTGCAGCTTTCCCGCCGACTTGAAAAACAGTCCGTCGCGCGCCATCACGTAGTAAACCCGGGCCCCGGCGAGGATCAACCCGTTGCAGCATCCGAAGGTCGACAGCATGATGGCAACCGCCATCAGACCGGCGCCGGTGGCGCCAAACATCTGGAACATCACCGCGGTGGCCACGCGATCTTCAGAGGCGTACTGGATGCCGCGCTCCAGCACCGTCAGTCCCTGGGGAGAGCCGTACAAAGGCAGCACGGCGAGGTAAACGAAATTTACGGCGAGATACAGCAGGATAACGATGCCGGTGCCCAGCGCCAGGGACAGCGGCAGGTTGCGGCGAGGATTTTGCACTTCCCCGGCGGTAAAAGTTACGTTGTTCCAAGCGTCCGCGGAAAACAGCGAGCCCACTTGCGCTACCGCCACCACCGCGAACACCCCCAGCATGGCCAGATTGCCGGTGGTTCCCTGCGGGACGGGATGCAGGGTATTCAGCTGCGCGTTATGCCAGAAATTTCCGAAGTTGGCGGCGATGGCCTGGGCGTTGTGTCCCACGAACGCGCCCACCACGATCAAGCCCAGCAGCGCCGCGGTCTTGGCGATGGTGAACACGTTCTGCACCATCGCACCGGTCTTGATGCCGAAGACGTTGAGCGCGGTAAGAAATATCACCACCGCGATGCCGGTCAGGTTCTGGGTGTTGAGACCGATGTTGGTCAATCCGAATATGGGGGGGCCGTGCCATATCCAGTTGGTGGCCGAAACCGATTTGACGAAGAACCCCAGGAACTTGCCGAAAGCCACGCCCACCGCGGCGATGGTGCCGGTCTGGATGACGAGAAAAAGCGTCCAGCCATAAAGAAATCCCCACAGCGGGCCCAGCGATTCGCGCAGGTAAACATACTGCCCGCCCGCTTTGGGCATCATGGCGGCGAGTTCCCCGTAGGAAAGCGCGCCGATGATGGTCATGATGCCGGTGACCATCCAGGCGGCTATGAGCAGCGCCGGAGATTCGGTGAGCCGCGCGATGTCGGCGGAGACGATGAAGACCCCGGAGCCGATCATCGACCCCATGACCAGGGTGGTGGCGCTGGTCAGGCCAAGGCCCTTGATCATTCCCTGGTTTTCTACCGCAGTTTCCGTGGTCGCGTTAGTCATGTGCCAGTCAGTTTTACCCTACGGCGCTAATTTAAGATACGCAAAAACGATTCAGCGGACCGGGCGGGGTCATCGCGCAGCGCCGCAATCACCGCAACCGCGTCGGCCCCCGCATCGATGATCGAACGGCAATTTTCCACGGTAATGCCGCCGATGGCGACCAGTGGCTTGTCAGTGAGGGCGCGTGCCGCGCGCAGGCTGGCCAATCCCACCACCGGTTCGTGATCGGCCTTGCTTCCCGTAGCAAAGATCGGTCCAAAAGCAACGTAATCCGCTGATGTCAGGTTGGCCGCACGCACCTGCTCCGCAGTATGGGTGGAAACTCCCACCCAAAGACCATCCCCGACCAACGCCCGCGCCGACGCCGGAGATAAATCGTCAGCGCCAAGATGTACCCCGTCGAATTCCGCCGCCAGGCACAGGTCGGCGCGGTCGTTCATGATCAGTCTCACCGCATGATCGGCCCGCGAGGAAACGCATTGCCGCCGAATCAACCGGGCGTCGCTCAGTATCTGCTTTGCAGACGCTGTCTTGTTGCGGTACTGCAAAAGGGTGACACCAGCTTCGGTGAGCGCCAGAGCGGCGGAAGGCGAGTCGGTGATGGCGTAGAGGCGGGGAAGTTTCATGGTTCATTGGGTAGGATAGGTGATCTTTCGAGTTGGCGACACCCCAGCACTACTCCAAGCCCTGCTTGACCGTAGGCAGGGTTCTGTAGATCATCTATTCGATGCTGAGCTACTTCTATCACCCACGTCCACCATTGTCTGACTTCGTGCCCTCGTTCTGGATAAACGAGTGCAATCAATCGTCCTGCGCGAGGGAGCGCACCCCGCACCATGCTTACCGTTATCCGAAGTCAAAAAGGAAATTCCAGACAAGAACGACCGCCCGGCGCCGCGGATCATTCCTGGTAGCTACAATAGTTTCGGAGTAAACGCTCGGGGGAGCCCCGCTTCAACAAAAAGTGGGATCGAGAAACACGGTATCTTTTATCTTCCTGAGGACTCTAACGAATTCAGGCGCTCGCAATCCAGCCGCCTGGGACCAGGAAAGAGAGGTTGTTATGTCTAGCTATCTTTTGCGCCTGTCTGCCATGTTCGCGATGATGACACTTGCGGGCGTGATGGCCTGCAGTGCGGGTGATCGGGCAAACGTCGCTCTGCCAAACCCTGCTCTAGACGTTCCCATTGCCGCAGCCGGAGCGGAGCAGTCAGCGGTTCTCGCGGGCGGATGCTTCTGGGTTACTCAAGCCGTCTTCCAGCATGTAAATGGCGTGATCAGGGTGACCTCGGGATACTCCGGGGGCGCAGCCAATACGGCTACCTATAAACTGGTAAGCGCAGACGGGACCGGGCACGCGGAGTCGGTTAAGATCATTTACGATCCTTCAAAGATCACTTATGGCCAGCTTCTTCGGGTGTTTTTCTCCGTGGCGCACGATCCAACTCAGTTGAATCGGCAAGGACCTGATACCGGCAGCCAATTTCGTTCAGCCATCTTCTATGACAACGATCAACAAAAACGCATTGCGGAGGCGTATATCGTGCAACTCGATAAAGCCATGGTCTTCAAGCGCCCGATCGTAACTCAAGTAGTCCCATTTAATGCTTTTTATGTTGCGGAAGCCTACCATCAAGACTATGCCATGCATCATCCGCATAACTTGTATGTGGTGCTGCACGACAAACCAAAAGTTGCTCACCTGCGGCGAGAGTTTCCCGAACTCTACACCGGCAAGTAGCATTTGCGAGAAGGCCATTTCTGGCATTGCGACCCGGGCAGATACTCCAAGGAGAAACGTATGAATGACTCAGCAATAAACTTCAAAGTCACAAAACTCAGGGCCCAGGTGGACGAACCCGTGATGCTGCGATGGCGAGGCACGGAAGTGGATGCGGGCGCCTTGACCGTCGAACTCGACAAGAACGTGTCGGGTACGGGTAACCAGGGTGCATTGGATTATTCTCGACGTCGTGCCCGCGCGGAATTCCACGTATGCCTCAGCTTTCCTGATCTTGCCAGCACGCTAGGTTCGCTCGATGTCGATCATGAGCTTACTCAGCCCCTGCGGGCGGTAATCCATTCGGAGGGGGAGATTCTTGACGACCACAGTTTCGTTCTCAGTGGTGGCTGCGATCTGCAACCTCACGCCCTGTTTCCTCGCGAAGAAACGATGGCATCCGTGTTACCTGGACTTTGAACACCGGATGCAGGCTCCCGGTCGGGAGTTGAAATCCACGATGCCCTCCTTCAAGGTCAAGCTGTTTCCTGGCAGTTCGCGCCCGAACAAAAAAGACTGCGTTTTACTCTCCCCCAATCGTTTGGGGGGAGATCCTATGATGTTTGCTTGAAAGGTGGATATACGTTCGATCCTGTGGTCTCTGCCTAGGCAGAAACCTGATGCTGAATCGAACACCCGCTCTCCTCTTAACCGGCGCTACAGGCTTTGTGGGAAGCGAGCTGCTGAAGCTCTTGCTGGCCGCCGAGCCTGATCGCCCCATCGCAGTCCTGACCAGGCAATCCCAGAAAATCGCTGAACTCAATTCAATCAGCGGCGTGGTTGCGTTCCAAGGCGATATTACTCATCCCTCTCTCGGTATGAATGATGGCACTTATGCCCAGCTTACTGAGAGTATCGCGGGTATCGTACATTGCGCCGCCAACACCCGGTTTGGGCTTTCGCTGGCTGATGCCAGGGCCGTGAATACCGAAGGAACACAGAACCTCTTGCGGTTTGCCAAGCGGTGCCCGAGACTGCAAAAATTTGCTCATGTCAGTACCGGGTACGTGGTGGGAAAGGCGACAGGCCACTTTCTCGAAGGCCCGATCCGTCATTCGAGCGGCTATTTTAATACCTATCAACAATCCAAGCATGAGGCGGAAGAGCTGGTCACGCAGGCCATGGACCAGCTGCCAGCGTGCATATTTCGACTCAGTTCCATCATCGGAGACTCGCGTACTGGCGTGGTACGTCAATTCAACTACTTTCATCAGTTGATCAGGTTATTTCCTAGAAACACGCTGCCGCTGATTCCGGGATTGCCCGGCGCCCCGGTAGATTTGATCGCCAGTGATTGGGCCGTGCCCGCCCTTGCCTCCTTGTTTGACTCGAGCTTTGTTCCTGGCAGTTTTTATCATGTCTGCGCTGGTCCGAACCACAGTTTTACCGCTGCAGAAATGATCGATGCGATACTGGCGCTCTTTGAAAGCCACGCCATGGGTCGCAGGTGGCTGCCAATACGAGTCCCGGAATTGGTCTCCCTTCCCCGGTATGAGCGATTCGTCGAGCAAAGCCGTGGCAGTGGAGACAAACTCCTCAATGAGCTGCTAAGAGTTTTAGGATACTTTTTACCTCACCTGGGAGTATTTCAGGCTTTTGACAATCAAAGAACGCTGAGTGCACTGGCGAATTCAGGGCTACGATTGCCCTCAATAGACAGCTACTTTGGAAAAGTGGTCGGATATTGCCTGGAGACGAATTGGGGAAGTGGTGCAGACATCTGAAGGATGTGAATCAAGTCGTCGATGGTCTCCACTTGGGGGGGACTCTTAATCGACCTTCCTGGCCGGATGGTCGAACTCGCGCCGAGACAAGGATTCGTCGTATCCAGGAAATTTATGCATGGCCCGCGCGCGGCCGGGAGAACCGTGATACTCATGGTCGAGAACGCTGGAATCATTCCGCCAGGAAACGGACGCGGCAACTGAAAACTCGCGTCGCGCGAGCTTCACGCCGGGCGGTCAGCCGGAAGCGGAAAATAATGATTCTGCTTCCAATCGTTGCATCAGGAGGTGTTTTTGGAATGGTCGTCCCGGTGTTTCTTCCATTAACCACATATCGAGAACTTCCCAGTGAAGAGATGAAGATCCGGATACAGACGTTTCGCGACGACATGCTGCGCCGCCGAACGGTGCGTCAATTCTCTAGCCGTCCGGTTCCGCGAGAAGTGATCGAAGACTGCTTACGGATAGCCGGTAGTGCGCCGAGTGGCGCCAATTTGCAACCCTGGCATTTCGTAGTCGTCACCCACCCTGACATCAAACGCCAGATTCGCGTGGCTGCCGAAAAAGAAGAATACGTTTTTTACCATGAGCGTGCCCCAAAGGATTGGCTGGAAGCCCTGGCCCCCCTGGGGACCGACGAACACAAGCCCTATTTGGAGGCGGCCCCCTATCTGATCGCTGTCTTTGCGCAAACTTATGGACTAACGCCCACCGGCCGCAAAGTTAAGAATTACTATGTGACGGAGTCGGTCGGCATCGCAACCGGAATGCTGATATCAGCGGTTCACATGGCTGGGCTCGTTTCCTTGACTCACACTCCCAGTCCCATGGGATTCCTCAACAACGTCCTGGGGCGGCCGGCTCACGAAAGAGCCTTCTTGCTGCTCGTAGTGGGCTATCCGGCGGAGAAGGACGCTTGCGTGCCTGACATCTCGAAGAAGGTTCTCGAAGAGATTGCCACTTTCGTTTGAAGAAATCGAAACACCCGAGAAACGCGGAGGTTAAGCCGGGTGCCGGGTGGACGGTGCCGGGGGGACGGACGTTCACCCGAGGATGAATCCGATTGCCGGCCGACGTACGCCAAAAGGCAAGTCTGATCGAAGGAAACGGTATGCCTGGAGACCAAATGAATGTTGCAAACCTTAGCTTGGTAAGGGAAATCTTTCTGAAGGCAGAGTTTATCCGTTCCCTTGGCATTGAACTGACTTCGTATGGCATGGGTTGGTGCGAAACCAGAGTCAATGGGACCCCTGTTCTTCGACAGCAACACGGATTTATTCACGCTGGAGTGCTGATGACCCTGGCGGACCATACCTGCGGTGGCGCCGCAGCCTCGATGGTACCCGAAGGCCGAGATGTGATTACCGTTGAAACCAAGGTTTCTTTTTTGCGTCCGGCCTCAGGCCAAAATCTGCTCTGTCGTGCTGAGGTGTTGCGCGCCGGGAAGAACCTGATCTTCGTTGAAGCGACGGTGATGGTCGAAAGCGAACAGGGGCGAACCGTGGCCGCGAAGGCATCGAGCACTCTGGCAATTTTCACCCAAAGTCAGGACGCAGTAAATCCTGATTAGTTCGAATGTATAGGTCGAAGGAGGAGCGTTTGGTGTCGAAAAGTTGAACTCAGCCAAGGCTGATTCGAGGGATCGATTTCCGCCACCCGCCTCGATCTAGGCCACTGGATGGGTGCCGGGGGGACAGACGGGACGATTTCACCGGAAAGGTCCCGTCTGTCCCCCGATTTCCAGGCGCTGGATGTGGATTCCAGCTTTGCAGGGCGCAGAGTGATTATTAGGAACTACCTGCGGCTACTCTTGACGAGACCACGCCACATAAGACTCCTCGTCATATGCACCGACGAGGATATGCTGGACATTGGCTTTAAGGACTGAGGCTTCTTCGCCGGTCAATTGACGAGGCTGTTGTATTTGCAGCGGCTCGGGGGATCGCGTGGCAAGAACTACAGACGGGTATGGACTCGCGCCGCACACATGTTCGGCTACGACCGAGGCAGTGACTGGGATCGCCCCGGCTTGAAGGTAGGAGTAAGTAGCTCCCACCCACTCGAACACGCCTTCTCTGTCACGCATAACCGGGTCAGTCAGCCGGAAGAGTTGATTTTCAAAAAGCAGGACTGTTGTCGGGTCTTCCCGCAGAAGGGCGCAGAGGAACTCGATGTATTGATCGAGGAGCCGCGTTGATACTGCGGCATCGCCGCCGCCGGTCCGAAAATCTCCCCCTTCCTTACAACGCATCCGCTGCTCTGCGGGCACGAACTCCCAGGCATAGCCGCTATCGAGATAGGAACTGAGACCCTCTGAGAATGAAGCGGCATCGGCAAGTTGTTCATGCACATATTGAAGTCCGGCCTCGCCTAAGTTTTTCTTTTCAAGTGACATCGTTTGCATAGTCTCGTACTTCTGTGAACTTTGCTAATCAGATCCCTGGTTTTGGTGTGGGATTCGAGTTAGGTGTCGGATTTGGCTTTGGGTTCGGCGTTGGCTCAAGCACACAAAATCAGCCGGCGGGTGGCCCATACGATAAGGGTGCTCCGAGACATCCCTGCACAGAATGGTTAGGTCGTCGGGAACCCGACTGACATTGTCTTAAATTCAACGGCAATTCTGCTGAGAACCACTTGATGAAGACCGATCTCAGCTTCAAGCTATGTGGGTAAACCAAGTACCTTCAACGCCGATTCATTTTAGACCCGAGCGGTGGGGGTTGAGCATGCCTCGCCCACTCATTGCGTGCCGTAATGAAGTGGGACACCCAATCGTCTGTGGCTTTCGGCACTCATCATGTCAGCCACCCGCCAGGAGATGGTATGGATCGGTTAGAGTATAGTCAGGCCTCAGAAGGCTTTTCCGTCTGCGAGTTGCCGTGCCAGAAGATACTCTAAAGAGCTCCCGCGTTCTGACATCCTTGCCAGTCGACTGGCGAGCGGTGCGCGCCTTCCTCGCCCTTGCTTTCGGGCTCGCCTGGACTATCGAGGGTGTGGCTCTTGCCCGCGGCGTGCGATTCACGTCGCTGACGGTGAAATCGACTTCTCTCCTGGCGTGCGTGATGTTTACGCCGGCTATCGCAGCGTTTATAGTTCGGCGCTTCATTACGCACGAAGGATTTGCGACTGCCGGGCTGCGTCGGGGGCCTTGGCGTCCTTATCTATGGGTTTGGATCGCAGTTCCCGTTCTGGTCGCGGGCATCTGTGGGCTCACGATACTCATCGGGATGGGTCGATTCGACCCCACCGTCTCCACGTTGACGCTTCGCATGCAGGAGGCAGCCCGCGGGCAACCGCTGCCTCATCTACCATCGCCGCTCGTGCTTTCGGCGGTCATTTTTGCCCAATCGCTCACGCTCGGTGTTCTTGTCGCCAGCGTCTTTACGTTCGGCGAGGAATTCGGCTGGACCGGGTATCTCTTGATGCGGCTCCTGCCGCTGGGCCGCTGGCGCGCGGCGTTGATCTACGGCGCGATCTGGGGATTCTGGCACGCACCACTCATTGCAGGCGGCTTCAACTATCCAGGCTATCCCCTGATCGGTCCCCTAATGATGTGCGCTCTCACAATTACACTTGCACTCACGCAGACAGCTCTTCGCCTTCGCTTCGACAGCGTGCTGCTCACGAGTTTCTTTCATGCCAGCATCAATACGCAAGGCCTTGGAATCCTTCCTATGCTTGTGATTGGAGTCTCGCCCATTCTCGGTGGAACCACGGGTTTAGTGGGCATCGTGGCGTTCGGCACGCTGGGGATTTGGCTACTCGCTCGAACACCGGAGCCGCTGGCTCAGCGCATGGCTGATGGAATTTAAGGTGGCGGGTGGCCCATACGATAAGGGTGCCCACTTCATTGCGCATGCAATGAGTGGGCGGGACATCCCGGCTCAGAATACTTGGGGCTTCGGGAACCCGATTGACTTTGTCGTAGACTCTCGGTCATGACGAAAGGGCTCAAGCGATACTACGACGCCAACCATCTTCACTTTATCACTTTCAGTTGTTACCGCCGCTAACCGTTGTTGAACACTGCGCGGCGCCGGGACTGCTTTCTCAATGTGTTTGAACCAGTCCGGCAAAAACATAATTTTCTAGTGATTGACTATGTCGTAATGCCGGAACATGTGCATCTGCTGGTGAGCGAATCCAAGACAGCGAATCCTTCTGCGGTCATAAAATCCTTGAAGCAACAAGTGGGTCGGCGATTATTGAGGAACCGGCGCCGCCAGGCGGGGCAACTGGAATTTTTCGAGCGGCAGGAACATTTTTGGCAGAAGCGGTTCTACGATTTCAATGTGTTCACCCAGCGTAAGCGGGTTGAGAAATTAAAATACATGCACCGCAATCCGGTGAAGCGTGGATTGGTGTTAGCGCCTGAACAATGGATCTGGAGCAGTTATAATTCTTACTTTTCCGCTAAGAATCATTTGGTGAAGACCGATCTCGTGCTCTAGCTATGTGGGGAACCTAACACGCCGTTTCATTTGAGACCCAAGCGGTTGGGGTTGCGCATGTCTCGCCCACTCATTGCGTGCCGCAATGAAGTAGGGCACCCAATCTTCTAAGCATCAGCACTCTAATCGTGTGGGCCACCCGCCCGCACCAGCCTCGAAATTTACCGAAGTGCTCCCGAGTCCTGGAAGGCGCTGTTCGCGTCTACCCAGGTCATGTCCGCGTTGGTGGTGCCGACCTAGTCAGGAGCTTGCCTTACATTTGTTTAAGGGAAGGGTGAAGCTGTTTATCAAGCATAGGATTAAGAAATACTAGCTCCAACAGCGTAGTTCCACCAAATAGAACTAAAGGCCATTGGTGAATAACTCTGAGTACCACAATGAAGAACGCGAGGTGAAGGCCAAGAAAACTAAGCCAGTAGAGCCAGAATTGTCTTGCCTTAGATTTTTTGTGCGCCCAATAAACCGGATAGCCGAAAACAGTTGCAGTGCTGATCGCTAACCCAATCCATCTTGCGGGAATATCCTTTCCTGGACTAACGGTCGCCCAAAAGTAAGCCAAACCGACTATCGCAAGTCCCACTCCAATCTCGACTATGATTCCCCACCCCTTCTTCATCTACTCACCAATGGCCCTACATTGACCTGTTACCGCGGCTTTATCTCTTTAACTTAATCCAGTAAACAAGAGGGATCGACGAGGGCTAACGTTGTGGCAAAACTTGCGGCCTTGATTCCAGCGTTTTTAGCGGCCCCTATATTTTAGATTTAGAAAAAATTCGCCCCCCGACGACCTTAGGCGCTCGTCTCCCGGGGTCAACAATTGGCTTTATTCGATTTAGAGCCCCTATTACAGCGCTGCCTTAGCAACCAATAAAACCAAACCCAATCAAGCAGGCTTCGGCTTGACCGCCAGAAACCGTTCCATGAACTTGGTATCGAAGTTCCCTGCCTGAAAATCGGGGTCAGCCAGAATCCGCCGGTGCAGGGGGATGGTCGTGTAGATGCCTTCAACGGCGAACATTTCCAGGGCGCGGGCCATTCTCGCTATGGCCTCGGGACGGTCCTTGCCCCGGGTGATCAGTTTGGCGATCAGCGAATCGTAGTACGGGGGGACGATGCCCTCCGCGTACATGGCGGTGTCCACGCGGACGCCGGTGCCGCCGGGGGGATGAAACACCGTGATCCTGCCGGCCGACGGGGTAAATTTTTCGGGATGTTCGGCGTTGATGCGGCACTCGATGGAGTGGCCGCGAGGCTCGATCTTCTTGAGGATGATCTCTGACAGGCGCGCGCCCGCGGCGATCAGAATCTGGCTTTTTACCAGGTCGATGTCAGTGACCATCTCGGTTACCGGATGCTCCACCTGGATGCGGGTGTTCATCTCGATGAAATGGAGCGCGCCGTCTTCATCCATGAGGAACTCCACGGTGCCGGCGTTGGTGTAGCCGATTTCTGACAGCATGGCGGACAGCTTCTGCCCCAGTTCGCGCCGCAGCTCATCACTCACCACCGGGGAGGGCGACTCTTCGATCAGTTTCTGGTGGCGGCGCTGGATGCTGCATTCGCGCTCGCCCAGGCTGACCACGTTGCCGTAGTTGTCGCCCAGCATCTGGAACTCGATGTGCCGGGGGCGCTCGATGAATTTTTCCATGTAGAGGTCGCCGTTGCCGAACGCGGCGGCGGCCTCGGACTGCGCGGCCTGGAAGTTCGCGGGCAGCTCTTCGGCGGAACGGATCACCCGCATGCCGCGGCCGCCGCCCCCGGCCGAAGCTTTGACGATCACCGGAAAGCCCACCTTCTCCGCCCACTCCAGGGCCTCTTCCGGCCCGGGCAGCAGGTCTTCGGAGCCCGGCAGAATAGGAATGCCGGCCTGCTTCATGGTCTTGCGCGCCTTCTCTTTTTCCCCCATCAGGCGCATCACCGCCGGGGTGGGCCCGATGAATTTCACCCGCGAGGCTTCGCAGACCTCGGCGAAGTTGGCGTTTTCACTCAGCAGGCCGTAGCCGGGATGAATGGCATCCACGTTGGTGATTTCGGCGGCGCTGATTACGGCGGGGATGTTGAGATAGCTCTCCGCGGAACGCGGAGGCCCAATGCAGATGGCTTCATCGGCGAACTTCACGTTCAAGGCGTTGCGGTCGGCTTCGCTGTACACCGCCACCGTTTTGATGCCCAGCTCTTTGCAGGCGCAGATCACGCGCAGGGCAATCTCTCCGCGATTTGCGATCAGGATTTTCTTGAACATGCGGGTTGTTTACTTACGCACGCGGATCGAGAACAGCGGCTGGCCGTATTCCACCGGCTGGTTGTTGGAGACCAGGCGCTTGACCACCTCTCCGGCGGCGTCACACTCGATCTCATTCATCAATTTCATGGCTTCGATGATGCCCACCACCGCGCCCACTTCGACGGTGTCGCCCGCCTTGATAAAAGGCGGGGAGCCGGGGGAGGGCGATTCATAAAACGTGCCCACAATGGGGGACTTGATGATGTGAAGCTCTTCCTCCGGAGCTGCGGGCGCCGCAGTTGGGGCGGGTGCATGCGCGGCAGCCGCGGCCGGCGGCGGCGCGGCATGAACGTCATGGCCGGCAGCGCCCTGCACCGGCGCGGCGGGATGCGCCGCCGGCCCCAGGTGCGAAGAGTAATTGGACTGCGCGTCGCGGCGAATCCGAATGCGGCCATTGCCGCGCTCCAGCTCGAATTCCGCAATGTCTTTTTCGATCAGGAATTCTATGAGGTCTTTGATTTCTTTAATATTCATGATGGGGTTCTGTGGGGTTCAAACACCGGCCATTTTCCGGCCCCTCGATTTGCCGCGACTACGGATTGACTCTCCCTGCTCGGGACCGGCCTTTTTATCTAGCCCTTCATAATAAGGCAAACCAGCAGTTTAAGTGATTTCAAGCAACTGCTTTGGAGTTGGGGTGAGGACCTTGCAGCCCATCCGGGTGACCAACACCATGTCTTCAATTCTTACTCCGCCGACGCCGGGAATATAAACTCCAGGCTCGATGGTGACCACCATCCCGGGCAAGAGCGGTTCGGTTTGTCCTTTGCCCAGGCGCGGAGGCTCGTGAATTTCAAGACCCACGCCGTGACCGGTGGAATGGGTAAAATACCGTGCGTAGCCGTACTTTTGTAAGACCCTGCGGGCGGCCGCGTCCACATCGCCCGAGGTGGCTCCGGGCTTGATTGCGGCGATGCCGGCCAATTCCGCTTCCCAGACCGCCTGGTACATGCGGCGGGCAGTCCTTCCCGCCGGGCCCAGATGGATCGTCCGGGTCATATCTGAGCAATAGCCGCCGAGTATAACACCCAGGTCCATGATAATGAACCCCTTGCGCGGCAGGCGCGTGGGTGAGGCCACGCCATGCGGCAGCGCGGAGCGGCGTCCCGCGGCGATCAACGTGTCAAACGACATGCCTTCGGCGCCGCTGCGCCGGGCAAAATATTCGATCTCGGCGGCCAGATCGGCTTCGGTCATGCCCTGCTTGATGCGCTTCAGCCCATGCTCAAACACCCGGGAACCCAGCCGGACCGCGGCGGTGAGGGCGCGTATCTCGACCGGTTCCTTGATCATGCGCTGGCGTTCCACCAGCAGCCCCACAGGGCGAAGCGCCACCCGGCGGTTGGGTCTGGTGGCCCGCCGCAGCGTTGCCTCCAGGTGAGTTTTCTCATCCACGGTCATGTGACCGCTGCCGAACCCCACTCTGGCCACGCGCTTCTCGCTGAGGTAGCGGGCGACGCCATCCATCATCGTCATGCGCGGGATCACCACGCGCGCGCCCTGGGATTGCTCACGCGCCTGCTGGGTATAGCGCCCATCAGTAAAGAGCGTGCGCGTCCAGCCGCCGGTTTTCTTGTCACGCAGAAAGACCAGGGCGCCGGCCGAACCCGTGAAACCGCAGAGATAGCGGACGTTGGGCCGGTGCAACACCAATAATGCGCGCAGGTCACGCCGGTCGAGCTCTTCCTGCAGCCTGGTCTGGCGCTGGCGATAGTTCATCATAAGATTTCCCGCTAAACGTGGGGCCGTGATCGCCATGGGGAATCCGGAGCTGCAATCCGCCACGCGTCACCGCATATAAAAAGGCCCCCGAATATTTTCGGAGGCCCGTAGTTGCGTTGCTTTCGCCCTAGGTTTCGATGATCTTGGGGGTAATGAAGAAGATCAATTCCTGGGTTGAAGTGCTGACCGCGCGGCGCTTGAACAGGTTTCCGAGGATGGGGATGTTGCCCAGCAGCGGTACCTGCTGAATGTTCACGGAGTTGGTGGTTTGAATGACGCCGCCAATTACCACCGTGCCGCCGTCGGTGACCAGCACCTGGGTGGTGGCCTGCTGGGTAATGAGCGTGGGGTTATCGCGGATCACGCGGCTGAAGTCAGCCACGGTGTTTTCCACGTCCACGTTCAGGAAGATGGTGCCGTCGCGGGTGATC
>JBBQWT010000009.1:0-121731 GCA_038210375.1 Terriglobales bacterium
GCGACGATCTTCACCCGCTGCAGTGAGCATCCCAGCACCTCGGCGGCGATCTGCGCCGCCATGGTGTCGGATCCCTGCCCGATCTCGGATGCCCCGGTATAAATCACCACGCCGCCGTCGCGATCGATCTTGATGTTGACGGTGGAGTGCGGCATGTCGGAGCGGATGATCGACTTGGCCGCGCCGCTCACGTAGTGGCTGCAGCCCACGCCCAGGCCGCGGCCGCGGCCCATCTTGCCCTTGCGTTCCGCCCACTGCGACGCCGCCGCCACCTTCTCAATGCATTCCGGCAGGCCGTAGCTTTGCACCCGCAATCCGTTGATGGTGATGCATGGGACCTTCAGCAGGTTCACCCGGCGAATCTCCACGGCATCCATGCCGATGGTCCTGGCCAGTTCGTCGAGTTGTGACTCGAAGGCGAACCGCACGTTTACGGTTCCGTGGCCGCGCATGGCGCCGCAGGCGGGCTTGTTGGTGAGCACCCGGTAGCCGTCGTAGCGAATGCTGGGAATGTCATAGAGAGCGCCCAGCAGCGCGCCTGAATAAAGAATGGTCACGATTCCGTAGGAGCAATAGGCGCCGCCATCCTGAATGACCCGCGCCGCCACCGCGGTGATGCGGCCGTCTTTCTTTATCCCGGTCTTGAGGTCGATGATGGTGCGCGGCCGCCCGCGATGCGCCCAGAAAACTTCTTCGCGGGTATAAGTGATCTTCACCGGGGCGTTGGCCTTGCGCGCTGCCACGGCCGCGATAATTTCCAGCGGAATCACTTCACTCTTGCCGCCAAACCCGCCGCCCACCAGCGGCTTGATCACCCGTATCTGCGACATCGCCATATCCAGAACGATGGAAAGTTTATGCTGCAGGTAATACGGCACCTGGGTCGATGACCAGACGGTGAGCCTGCCCGGCCCTCCGGTCTGGGAATCGATATCGAACGCGGCCAGCGTGGAATGTGGCTCCATGGCGGCGTGGGTGACCTCGGCAGCGAGGAAGCGCGCCTCCGCCACCGCATCGGCCTCGGCAAACCCTGCGTCGGGATCGCCGAAGACGTGGTGGTAATCCTTTTCCAGATTGTTGGGCTTGTGATCGTGGATGAGGTCGGTGGTGGCCTTCATCGAGTCTTCGGGATCGAAATACGCGGGAAGAATTTCATACTCCACGTCGATCAGTTCCAGCGCCGCCAGGGCAATCGATTCCGATGTGGCCGCAACGCAGGCCACGTTGTCCCCGATGTAGCGGACTTTGTCCACCGCCAGCGCGGTCTCATCGTGCCCTACCGGAAGAATGCCGTAGCGGTTAGGCGCATCTTCCCCGGTGATCACCGCCTTGACCCCGGACAGTGCGCGCGCTCGCGAAACGTCGAGGCGCTTGATGCGCGCATGGGGATGCGGGGAATGCAATATCTTGCCGATCAACATCCCCGGCAAGGTGAGGTCATCGGTATATTTTCCGGAGCCGGTGGTCTTGCCGGCAGCGTCCACCAGCGCGATCGGCTTGCCGATGATCGAGAAGTCGCTCATGGCTTGGGGTTCTCGCGTACAGGTAAGGTTTGCGCGGCCATCAGTCCCTGCCGCTCAGCGGCCACTGCGGCTTTGATGGCCGCGTACATCTGGCTATATCCGGTGCAGCGGCATAAGTTGCCGCTGAGCGCCTGCCGCATCTCCGCATCGCTGGGCTCAGGGTTGTCACGCATCAACGCCTTTACCGTCATGATGAAGCCCGGGGTACAAAATCCGCACTGCGCTCCGCCCCACTCCCCATAAGCTTTCTGGATGGCCGCCAGCGCCCCATGCTCGGTCACGCCCTCGATGGTAGTGATGGCCAGCAGCGCGATGCCGCCACCAGAGTCGCTGGAAAAACTGGCCGCCAGCGCAGTGCAAGCCAGCGTGGGCACACCTTCGACCAGCACCGTACAAGATCCGCAGGAGGAGTCATCACACCCCCGCTTGGATCCAGTCAACTGCAACTCATCCCGCAATACGTCCAGGAGAAGCTTGCTGGGATGAATAGCAATCTCGTAAGTGCGATCGTTAATAAGAAGCTCAACCAGTTCTTTTTTCATTGAGAAGTCACAACCCGCGTCATTCTTTTACCGCCTCGGCCCTTCCGCCAAAATCTCAAGAAGTTGTATGAAGCAGGGTAGGTTAGCGAACACCCCCACGCTTGTCATCCTGGAGCGAGGTTTTGTTTCTTGTCTGAGCGAAGGACCTTGCGTTTTCTGTTGCTCTCGCGATACGCCAAAACATATGGTTCTAAAACGCCCCATCAATACCGGGGCACCGAAGCATCCACCTCCCGCGACCACAGATCAATTCCGCCCCGCAGCGACTGCACGCGAGCCATTCCGGCGCCGCGCATCCAGTTGGTCACATTCAACGACCTCACTCCATGATGGCATATAACCACAATGTGTTCATCGGCATCGACCTCCTGGTGCACCCGGCCGGGAATCTCTCCCATGGGAATGTGCAGCGACCCGGGAAACGGCGCCGCCGCGACCTCCCAACCCTCGCGCACGTCGAGCAGCACCAGGGATTCCCCCGCGGCCATGCGCGCGCTCAAATCGTTCGCACTGATCTCATATTCCATGATCAAAACCCGAAATCCGCAGCCGCCGCATACACATGCTCCTTCACTCGCAGCGCCCGCTCCCGCGCATCACCCACCAGATCCATATATCCAGAGCGGTCGGGAACTCCATAGATCCAACGCTGCACCCAATCATCAGATCCGGCACGCGAATCGGCGTGGTACTGACGAAAAGCTTCGTCATCACGATTGTAGTAGCCCTGCACCGGCGAAGGATGGGCTCCGCCGCGGGCCTCCACCACTGCGGCCACCATGAACCCGGCGATCACCGTGCGGTTGGGATCGCTGGAGATCACGTCAGCCGCAACAACTTCCTCGGTGCATACGATTACCGAGCGCGCCGCACGCACCGCCTCCAGCATCACCCCGAAATTTCCCCAGCAGTGGGCGTTGCCCTCGGCATCAGCGCGCTGCACATGCACGATGGCCACATCGGGAACCAGCGCCCGCACCGCATGCAGCGTCTCGCCGGTAAAGGGCGACGCAAAGGGTTCGAAGAACTCGTTGTCCACGGCGACGTCGCTTCCCAGGGCAGTCCTCGTGGGCAGAAATGGGACCCCCATCGCCCCCGCCTGCAGCGCCAGAGCCACCGAGAAATTGGTGAGATTAGTCACCATCAATTCACCCTCTTCCACCGCCCGGCGAAAGTTATAAGCCGAGCCCATCATCACGTTGCCCACCCATGCGGCAATGACCCGGCGAGCGCAACCCGCCCCAATCATTTGGTCGAACAAAATGTCGGAGATGGGCCCAATCAAGGTCAACCCGCGCTTCTTCTGGCGAATGATTTCGTGCCCCGCCGCAAACGGAATCATCTGCTCCATCTGCAACCCCAGGGCAACCGAAGATCCGTCCGGGACGAACCGAGCCACCGCATCGCGCATTGTCATTAATTTCGACATTCAAGCGTCTTTAGTTACCTGCTTTTGCTCGACGCATTTCCGCGAAACCCTCAAGCAGTTGCATAAGAAAAACCGGCGAGCGAACACCCCGTTTGAATTGTCATCCTGGAGCGAGCTTTTGCTTCTTGTTTGAGCGAAGGACCTCGCGTTCGCTTTTGACTTTGCTTTTGCGAGTGGCCAACTCATCGCCCCGACCAAACCGGCTTCCTCTTCTCCAGCCACGCTTCTATCCCCTCACGAGCATCTTCGCTTCGCATCAATTCCTCCAGATAAATCTTCTCCACCCGCTCAAGCTCTTCATCAAACAGCTGCGATGAATAAAACGCCTTCTTCGCCAGCGACACCGCCATCGAACTTAGGCCGGAAGCATGCGCCACCGCAGCATCGGCTGCGGCTTCCACCTGGTCATCCGGCAACGCTTCATTAGCCAGTCCCCAACGCTGTGCCTCGGAACCGGTAAACGACTTTCCCGTGAGAATCATCTCCGCCGCCCGCTTACGCCCCACGATCGCCGCCAGGGCCGCACATGCTACCGGCGGGTAACAGCCGAGCTTGATTTCAGGAAACTGCCAAGTCGCATCCGCCGCCGTGTACACCAGGTCGCACATCATCGCCAGTTCCGCCCCGCCGCCCAGGCACCGCCCGCGCACCGCCGCAATGGTCAGCTTGGGAGTGCGTGACAGGCGCTTGATCACCGCGTGGAACCCGCACAGCATTTCCTTGATCTTGTCGGGAGTATGGGCCGCGATGTCCACTCCCCCGGAAAAATCCTTCCCGCCGCAAAAAATAATACTGGTGATCTCTTTGCGCGATCCAGCATCTTCCAACGCCGCCAGCAGTTCCGCCATCGTGGCCAGGTCTATCACGTTTACCGGCGGATGGTTCAGCCGGACTCGCGCGCACGCGCCTTCAATGTTGATGGATAGCCTTTGACTCATCAGCTCGTCCAGAACCCGTCTTTGTCGTAACCGCGAATCGCAGCCAGCTCGGCCGCGTCGGGCGCCCCAGTCTCCTCCACCGGCTTCTTAACCCGCAGCTTCCAACCTGTGTTCTCCAGAATTTCCGGAACCGTCACCCCGGGATGCCGCGACGACAGGTAAGTCTCGCCATCGGCGTCAAACCGCAGTACTGCTTTGGTGGTGATCACAGCCGAAGGCCCTCCCCGCGGCAACCCCATGTTCTGCCGCCAATTTCCACTGCCGTCGCCGAAACCGGGGCTGGTGATATATGCGACGCGCTCCGGCAGGCGATGACGGCTGTGCTCGATCATGGCCACGAACCGGTGGGCCAGCGAGGCGATGTCGCACGCGCCTCCCGAACCCGGCAGCCGGACAATTCCCTTTTTCTTGCCGGACGCGTTTTCCACCGCCCACACCTGCGTCGAGTTCAGGTTGCCGAAGCGATCGACTTCGGCAGCTCCCAGGAAGCCCAGGTGAACCCGCCCGGATTGCAGCAAGCCCATCACCGGCATCATTTCCAGGCATTGGGTGGCGCGAGTCAAGTTCGGTGGATCCGCCATAGTGTAGATCAACTGCGGCGCGGGTGAGGAGCGCACCACGCCATTTTCAAACAGCCCGATGGCATGAGGGGCGTGCGTCTTCTTGGCCACCGCGAATGCGATCAGCGGCAGGCGCATGCCCACAAACACAACTTCATGATCGCGGATCTCGCGCGCCGCCGCCGCCACCATCAATTCGCCCGTGGTGAATTCCGTGGACACTAAGCCCTCTCCTCTTACGGCTGACGCCTGGCCGGGCGCGCTAGATCGCCGACTTGCGCGTCTCGCCGATGCTGTCGAGAGGATCGCGCGCGCCTTCCTTGGGAGAAATCCAGCGCGGCTCGTTGGCAATGATGTCCAGCAGAAGCTTCTTGTCCTCGGGCTGCGGAGTCATCTCCAGCAGGTGCGCGTCGTAGGCACGGTCATCCATCATTTCGCCGGTGCGCGCGTCGAACTTCTGCCCGGAATAGCGCCCGATAGCGCGATTGAATTTGATGTCCGGGGCATAAAGCTTATCGGTCCCCACCGGAAGATAGTTGTTGAAGCGCGCGATCAGCGTGGCAACTTCGTCGCGGTAGAGCAGACGGTTGTAGTCGTTGAGCTCGTCAAGATCGGCGGCGGTGGCGTTCTTGGGCTCGTCGTACCGCCCCTTGATTCCCCACACGTACGCCCAGTGCGCCGAGGATGAATGGTCGGTGCCAAACAGATCGTAGGAAGTCGAAACCCATTTATTCAAATATTTCTGGATCAGCGCCGGCGGCACCACTCCCGCTTGCACGATGCGCTGCAGCCCGTTATTTCCGGTGCCCATGTGAAACGCTTCTTCGCGCAGCATGTATGACATCGAGCGGCCCAGCGGTGCGAAGGCTGAGTACTTCAGCATCTGCAGCTGGAACTTGCCGTCGCGATCGACAAAATCGGTGTAGGTGAAGAAGTCCAGCCAGTTGTCAACGTCTTCATTGAACGAGCCCAGCAGGCGCTTGTTTTCAAACGCGCGGCGCTCCAGCATCTTTTGCGCCTCGACCTTGCCGGTCTGCCCGAAGTGGGTCACCAGCAGGGCGCACATCTGCCAGCCGTGGCGCATTTCTTCGATCATCACCCGGGTCAATGCCCGGCGATCATATTCACTGGGCGAGGATTCAAACAGGTTGCGCTGCTGCTCGACGCTGGCAAACTCGGTATCGCCCTGGTACACGATCATGTTGAGCAGCGCGTCCCGCATGTTCTGGGTAGGAATCTGGCGAAGGTTCTCCCACTTGCTGCGGCCCTTGTAGTGGCCAAACTCAATGTCGGTGGTGTCGATCGCGCCATAGAGAGTTTCGAATTTGAAATTCGAAATCGCTTCAGGATTAACCCCGATCTCCTTGCGCCAGTCGTCAAACAACCCCACCCAATCACCAAAAGTGCCAATCTTCAACATCGATGCCATATGAGCTCCTGATATCTGTTTGTGTTTCTGCGATACGCGTTGCGATTCAGTCGCAGCTTGCACTCCGCCAAAGTGCCATTTCCAATCACAGGCCGCGCGATTGCCCGGTTACAACTGTCATCTCGCAAATGGATACTCCAGGCTTTTGCGGGCGTGGTGGAGAGGCCTCGAGATTTGTTGATATTGCTCCCCGAGGCCCTCGAAACTATTTTGCTTTGAATTCCGCCGGACGCTTGTCCACGTAAGCCGCCAGCCCTTCCTTGGCGTCTTCGCTCTGGAACAAAATCTGCTGGTTTTCCCGCTCCAGGGCCAGCGCCGACTCCATGGGAATTTCCCATCCGCTTTGCACCGCGCGCTTGATGCGACCCACAGCCTTGGCCGCCTTGTTGGGCGGGCAGAACTGGCGGCCATATTCCATGATGTTTTCCATGAAGCCTTCCTTCTCGAAGATGTCGTTGAGGATGCCCATCTCCTTGGCTTCTTCGAAACTGAAGGTGTTTCCCGTGACCATCAGCTCGATGGCCTTGGATTTTCCCACCATGCGGGACAATCGCTGGGTGCCGCCCGTGCCCGGCAGCACTCCCAGGTTGACCTCGGGAAGGCCGATCTTGCCTGATTCCTTGCGCGCGATGCGGATGTCGGCCGCCATCGCGATCTCCAGGCCTCCGCCCACGCAGTGCCCGTTGATGGCGGCGATCACCAGCTTGGGAGTATGTTCCAGCCGGAGCAGCATCTCGTTGGCTTGCAGGCAGAAGTAATACTTGAACGTGGGATCGACGGTGCTGAGCATCTTGATGTTGGCGCCCGCGGAAAAGAATTTCTCTCCCGCGCCGGTCAGCAGGATCACGTAAACGCTGTTATCCATGCGCGCCTTGAGAATGGCTGCGTCCATCTGCAGGTTCATCTCGTAGGTATAAGTATTGGCCGGCGGATCGTTCATCTCGATCACCGCCACTCCCTCTTCGACGCGGTAATTGATCAAAGTCCTGGTGTCTGCGGGCGGGGTAGTGCTGGAAACGCTGGTTGCCATAAATAAGACTCCTTTACCATCTATCCGGCCAGGCAGTTGAGATTTGCCGGCCAGTTTAGTTTCAGGTCCTGGTTCACTAAGACTTCAGCAGTCGAAACCGGGAATGCCGAAGTAAGAACAATTTCAAGCAGCTGCAAAAACTAAAACGTAAGCCCCGCGCGACAGAATGCTATGCCGCTAGCGAGATGTTTTTCGCTTCCCTCGCGAGCGAGCCCGCACTTTCCCTGCAGCAGGGTTGTCACAGGCAAACACCCCCCGCAAGAAAATGTCAGACATCTGCCGCGCCAGTTGCCCGGCATCCGCATCGATCTTCGGGTTGTGCCAGGTATAGATCCAGTTCATCATGCCAAACAAACTCAAGACCGCCAGCCGGCTGGAAAACTGCGCTCCCTGGAGAATCCCCAGGCCCTCGACCAATCCCACGCAGATACGGTAATACTCCCGCTTGATGGCCGCCACTTCCCGGCCATACCCGTTCTTCAGCACGTCCGCTTCATGCGACAAAACCTTCATGGCTTTCTGGTTGGCGAGGAAATATTCCAGGTGGTTCTGTATAAAGATGCGCACCCGGGCCTCAGGGTCCGCTTGCCCGGCTAACCGTTCGCGCAAATTACGCACGATGGTGGAAAAGGTCTGCTTCTGGATGGAGTACAGCAATTTTTCCTTGGATTCGAAGTAGTGATAAAGTCCAGCCAGCGACATGCCGCTGGCGCGCGATAGATCGCGCATCGACGCCCCCTCATAACCCTTGTCGCAGAAGACCTCGGTGGCATGATCCAGAATCTCATCGCGCCGCCGGCTGAAGGCGCTGCCCGAGATGGCCAGATGCGAGGCCGGCCTGCGCGCAGGCAAGCGGGTCACACGCGGTGGCGCAGCAGCACTTCGCGGATTGAGCAACAATGAGGCGGCAGGCATAGGTTACAGGAAGTCGAACGAACGTTCGAATTGTAATCGGTCGAAACCCTGGAAGTCAAAGCTGACTCTTGAATCTAAACTTGCCGCGCGGTGTCAGCGTCCGTGTCACAACCAGGCATTTTCGGAGGAGGCTCGTGCTTTATGGATCTCGCATTTCGGTTCAAGCAGGGGCCTTCAGTCCACTGAATAATTGCTGGTTATGATTTGCGCTCTAAGCCCGGCGGCGAGTGATTGCGGCAAACTGGAAAGTCGCTTCTGACCAACCTCGGTCGGGGCGTCGAAAATCGAATACCGGACCCAAGACTAAGGGCCACGCTGACTTTTAGGCCGGCGCTGCATCTTTCTTACCAATTTCAGAGTCGAATCTTCAGGTTTCGGGGAACTACAACACCATCACACTTGATCGCCGCAGTTACACTTACAACAAACCACGCAATCCATCACCCGAATGAGGAGAGCTCCAAGTGAAAATGGCAATCATCGGCGCCGGTAACGTCGGCGGATCGATGGGAAAACGCTGGGCCCAGGCCGGACACGAGATCGTCTTCGGCGTTCCTAACCCCACCAGCGAAAAAACCAATTCGCTGCTCGCATCGATTAGCAAGAACGCGCGCGCCACCAGAGTCTCTGAGGCCGCCGCAGTCAGCGATGTCATCGTTCTAACAGTTCCCTGGGAGGCAGTTCAGGCGGTCGCTAACGAGGTTGGCGACTGCAAGGGCAAGCCTCTCATCGATGTCACCAACCCGATCATCATGTCGCAGGAAGGTCTGACCGCCGGCCTGGTTGTCGGCCACACTACCTCCGCGGCCGAGCAGCTCGCGCAATGGGCGCCGTCGGCCCGCGTCGTAAAGGCATTCAATCAAACCGGGGCCGGCAATATGGCCGATTCGCATTATGGCGGCGAAAGGCCGACCATTTTCTATTGTGGCGACGATGTTGCCGCAAAGAATATCGCCGCCGGCCTAGGCGAAGAACTGGGGTTCGAAATGATCGATGCCGGACCTCTGCGTGCCGCGAGACTGCTGGAGCCCCTGGCCATGCTTTGGATTCATCTGGCCATCGCCCAGGGGATGGGTACGAATTTCGCATTTAAGGTTTTGCGCCGCTAATTTTTACTCGATATTGACATTCCGCGGGACCGCTAAAGCACCTTCGGCGACCCGCCCACTGATACAATTTCTGGCTACCTTCGCCTTCGCCGAAAGGCGCACGGGTCCGTTTACGGGGATGCAATGACACTGGGACGCTTCGCCACCAAGAACGCTTTTCGCAACCGGCGCCGCAGTGCGCTCACCGCCATCAGCATTGCGTTTTCGCTGCTTCTTCTCACTTTGCTGATGAGCGTCTATCGCGGCTTCTATATTGACAAAGGTTCGGCCGAATCGAACCAGCGCCTGATCACCCGCCACAAGGTTTCCCTGGTTTTTTTCCTGCCATCTTTTTATCGCGATAAGATTCGCACCATTCCCGGCGTCGTCCGCGTAAGTCCGTGGAACTGGTTTGGCGGGATATATAAAGACCAGAAACCGGAAAATTTCTTTGCCCAGTTCGGGGTCGATCCCAGCGAGATATTTGATGTCTTGAAAGATGACAAGATCGCTCCCGACGAGCTGCAGGCCTTTCAGCGCGATCGCGCCGGCGCCGCGGTCTCGCGCAGTCTTGCCGAGAGGCAGCACTGGAAGATCGGCGACCATATCATCATCAAGGGCTCGATTTATCCCGTCAATCTGGAACTCACAGTGCGCGCCCTGTACGACCCACCCACCGCGTTTGACGCGGTGTTCTTCAATACCGAATACGTCGAGCAGGCCCTGCCGCGGGCCAAGGGACGAACCGGCACCTTCTTTATCCTGGCCGATTCTCCCGAACATGTTGTTCCCGTGGGCAAGGCGGTGGATGAGATGTTCGCCAACTCGCCGCAACCCACCAAGACGGAGACCGAGAAGGCATTTGGCCTGAGCTTCGTCGCCCAGTTGGGCAACGTGAAACTCTTCATTCTCAGCATCTGCGCCGCGGTGGTGTTCGCCATCCTGCTGGTTTCGGGAAACACCATGGCCATGACCATTCGCGAGCGTACCCGCGAGGTTGCAGTGCTCAAGACCCTGGGCTTCAGCCGGGGAACGATCCTCTCGCTCTATATTGGCGAGGCCGTCACCATCTCACTCATCGGCGGAGTGCTCGGGGCCGGCGCCGCCGCCCTGCTCTTGATCGTGGTCTCGCACGCGCCCAACGGTACCTTCTTTAACGGATTCAAGGTGACCGGCCCCACTTTCCTCTTCTCTCTCGCCGTGGCTGCGTTGGTGGGTCTGGTAAGCGCTGCGTTCCCCGCCTACCAGGCCTCGCGTCGCAACATCGTCGACGGTCTAAGGCATATCGGATAGCTCATGGCCATTCCCCTCAGCTATAACATTCGCAACCTGCGCCTGCGCCTGGGCTCCACTCTGATGACCGCGGTGGGCATTGCCCTCACGGTTGCCGTCGCCGTGTTTATCATGGCCCTGCTAAGCGGATTGCGGCATGCATTCGTGCAAAGCGGCGATCCCTTGAACGTGCTCATCATCCGCAAAGCGGCCCAAACCGAGTTGCAAAGCGGCGTGGACCGCGATGCCTACAACACCATTCGCACTCTGCCGGGGATCGCCCTCGCCAAGACAGGGGAGCCGCTGGCCTCGGGCGAGGTGGTGGTGATCATCGTGCTGCCGCGCAAAGATGGCACCGGTGAAACCAATGTCACCGTGCGCGGCATGTCTCCGTTGGGATTTGAGATGCGCCCCGCGGTGCGCCTGGTGGAAGGGCGCTGGTTCAATGGAGGGCAGCGCGAGATCGTGGTCAGCAAATCAATTCATGATCGTTTTCTCAATGCCGGCATGGGAGAAGAGATTTTTTTCGGCAAAGGTAAGTGGAAGGTCGTCGGGGTCTTCGACGCCGGGGAGACCGCTTCCAGCTCCGAGTTGTGGGCCGACGTGAACCAGATGTCCAGCGACTTTGAGCGCAGCGCGGCGATGTCCTCGGTGCTGGTGCGGTCCACTGATCCGGTGTCGGCGCAGGCGCTCAAGAACCGCGTGGCCGACGACCAGAGGCTCAAGCTCGACGCCATGTTGGAACCTGATTATTTCGCGGAACAGACGCGGTCGGGCGCGCCCATCCAGTTTGTCGGCACCATCGTGGCCATCGTAATGGCGATCGGATCCTGCTTCGCCGCCATGAACACCATGTATGCCGCGGTCGCTTTCCGCAGCCGCGAGATTGCCACCCTGCGCATCATTGGTTTCTCGCGCGCCAGCATCATCACCTCGTTCGTAATCGAATCCGTATTACTCGCACTGCTGGGCGCCGCGGTGGGCTTGATCCTCATGCTGCCCTTCAATGGGATGAGTACCGGCACCGCCAACGCCCTGACCTTCAGTGAGACCATCTTCAGCGTGCGCATCACCTTGCAGGTTTTCCTGACCGCCGTGGCGTTTGCCGTCATCATGGGTCTGGTGGGCGGAATCGCGCCAGCCTGGCACGCCTCGCGCCGCGAGATACTTTCCGCCCTGCGAGATTAAAGAGACCATTCGAATATGCCCGTGGAAACAAAATATAACGACTTGAGCTCCCTGCGCATCGACCGCTCGGCGCCGCCCTCGAATGACCCGAAATGGTCTAAGCGTTTTATCCTCGTGGGTATTGGCCTGCTGGTGGTGTTGGGAATCGTCGTCCTCGCCATGCGCTTGTTTTCCTCTTCAGTGGCCGAGGTAAAGACCGCCAGGGCGGTACCTGCGGCCTCCTCCAGTTCCTCAGGCGATACCGTGCTGCAGGCCGCCGGCTACATTGTGGCCCACCACAAGATTTCAGTGAACTCCAAGGTCACCGGACGTATCGCATGGATCGGCGTGGAGAAGAGTGATAAAGTTCACGCCGGGCAAGTGCTGGTCAGATTGGAAGACCAGGAGTTCCGCGCCCAGGTGGAACAGGCCCGCGGGCAGGTTGCGATCGCTCGCGCGCGTCTCGATGAGGCGCAGCATGGCTCGCGCCCCGAGGAAGTGCAGCAGGCCTCCGCCAACCTCGATCAGGCGCGCGCCGACATGGCCAACGCCAAAGCAACCCTCGACCGCACCCTGCCACTGGTGGAACAGGGAGTGCTCTCCGCCCAGCAACTCGACGACGCTCGCGCCCGCTATGACGCCGCCTTCCAACGGGTGCAATCTCTCGAACGCGGCTACACCCTGACCAAAATGGGGCCACGCCATGAACAAATAGACGCGGTGCGCGGCGCCCTGATCCAGGCCCAGGGGCAGGCCGCGTATGCGCAATCGCAACTTGATGCCACCCAGATCCGCGCCCCGGTGTCGGGCACCATTCTCGAGCGCACTGCGGAAAAAGGCGAGCTGGTGACGGCGCAGTTCGCCAGCGCAGCGGATTCCGGCGGGCCCCGTGGTTCCGTGGTCACGCTGGCCGATCTATCCGACCTGCAAGCCGAGCTCGACATCAGCCAGAACGATTTTGCCCGGCTGGGCCCGAAACAGAAGGCCATCATCACCACCGACGCCTACCCCGATCGGGAATACCAGGGGATCATCGACGAGATCTCTCCGGAAGCCAACCGGCAGAAGGCGACCTTGCAGGTGAAGGTCAAGGTCTTGAATCCCGATGTTTACCTGCGGCCCGAAGAGAATGCCAATGTGCGCTTTCTGGCCGCCGCGGTTGCGGGCGGAGCACCAACCCAACGGGCAGCCGCAGGCACGATCGTTCCTACAGCGGCGGTGCGCGACGAGGGCGGCAGCAAGATCGTCTTGATCGCTTTTAATGGGCACGCCGTAATGCGCAAGATCAAAGTGCTTAGCACGCGCACCGATGGCTACCTGGTCGAAGGCCTCACCGGCGGTGAAGACGTGATCGTGGGCGCCCCCGCTGAACTGAAAGATGGCGACCGAATCAAGATGAAGCCTTGAGAGAACCTGCCAGCCGGCTTGGCATTCTTGAATTACGAAAAGAGAACTACGAGGAGCAGAGAGTCCTATGCAAGAGGTAGCAGACAACACAGCGGCGGCAGGGAAAATCGTGCAGGTCAATCACGTAAGCAAGACTTTTACTCGAGACACCTTTGAGGTAAAAGCTCTGGACGACGTTTCCATCGAGATCGCGGCCAAGGAGTTCCTCGCGCTCATGGGCCCTTCCGGCTCCGGCAAGACCACCCTGCTCAACATGATTGCCGCCATCGACCGCCCGACCGCCGGCCAGTTACTGGTGCAGGGCGAGAACGTCTTCAGCTACAGCGACAAGAAAATCGCCGAGTGGCGCAACCGGCACATTGGCTACGTCTTCCAGACCTTCAACCTGATTCCGGTTTTGACCGCATTCGAGAACGTCGAACTGCCGCTCCTGCTGACCGGACTGGGCAAGCAGGAACGCAAAGACCACGTGATGACCGCGCTCTCGCTGGTAGGTCTGGGTGACCGCGTCCATCACCTGCCTAAGCAGCTGTCAGGAGGCCAGGAGCAGCGCGTGGCCATCGCCCGGGCCATCGTCACCGACCCCACGTTGATTCTCGCCGACGAGCCTACCGGCGACCTCGACAGCCAATCGGCCACCGAGGTCCTGGAAATCATGCGGCGCCTCAATAACGAATTCGGCAAGACCATCGTGATGGTGACCCACGATCCCCACGCGGCCGCCTATGCCCACGTAAGCCGCCACTTGGAAAAAGGAATGCTGCTGCCCGGTTAGAGCGCGTTTAGAATGGCTGACAGGGCTACCCTATTGCTCTTCCGGCTTCCAGTTCAGAATCAAATTGATAGGCGTAGGCTGGGCGTCTTCCGCGGGAGTGACGGTCCATCAGGCGCTAAATCAAAATCACTGAGCACGCGCGATGATGAGAATACCTGACGCGGCGCACCAGAGTGAAACCCGTTCCGAGTTTCGATTGCCGCGCTCATCATTTGGCCCTTAGTACTGAGAAAATACAGCTCGGAGCCACTTTTGTTCCAAACCACATTGGAGCCTTCCGCGCCGCCCGCTCCGTCGCTTGAGATCTGATACTTTGCATCGGTTGCAGGATAGGGAGTTACATAAACCTCCAGGCGGCCGTTTTCGTCGGACAGGTAAGAAAAAAACTTTCCATCGGGAGAAAACGAGCCGGCAGTCTCGGAAAATTTTGTGTGCAGCAAGGGTGTAAGTTTCTTGTCCTGCAGATTGACGATGGCAACGTCCCAGCCGGTGGATGGATTTTGCGAAGAACCCAATAGGTTGCCGTCGCTCGACCAGGAGGCAACCAGGGTGAAATCGTTTGATTCCCGTAATACCTGCGCCTTTCCCGACCCCGCGTCGACGATTTCAGACTTGCCATGGTTTCCGGAAAGACTGGACGTAGCGATCTGCCTGTCATCTGGCGACCACGCCACGGTGTAGCCTTCGGCCGGCTCAAACGTCAGCCTCGACAGGGTATTGCGGGCCACATCCATGATCCAGACATCACCTTTGCCGCTCACCGAGTCGGATTGAAAGACCGCGATTTTCTGCCCGTTATGAGAAATTCTGGGGTCTGAGAAATTGCCTTGCGGCCCGGCCTTGCCAGGTTCTTTGCCCGGGCCGTCATGCCACATAAGCTGTTTTTTTTCCAGCGGCTGGTTGCGATAGACGACGATCCCGCTCTGCGATACGGAAAAGTTGCCCAGGTAACGCGCCCCGTAATATTCGACCCGCTCCGCGATCGGAATCGGGTTGCCGCTCAATTTCATGCTGCCGGCATCGAAAGTCTGGGCCACCAGGTTCTTGTCCTTCACAAAGAACAGGTTGCCGTCCTGATAGGCGACGTTCGACGCGCTTCGCATGACCATCCTGGTTTCCATGGAACCCAGTTCCCCGGCTTGCAGAGTGGACTCCGCTTCGGTGTTGCTGGAAGCCTCGCTGGCTACAAATAGAAAATGTTTGGCGTCGGGAAGAAAATAAGGCAATCGGTGAGTGGCGAAGCCCGGTGGAATGCTCGTAACCTGCCTGGGTTCCCCACCGCCTTCCGGCACCACAGCGATCGGCGACGCAATGTTGGGCGCGAAAAGAATCATCCCTTTGGAACTCCAGCTGCCACCTCGTCCCGCGGGAGCGTCGCACAGAATCTGCAGCACGCCCCCACCGGCGGGAATTTTCTTGAGCTTGGCATCGGCGAAGAAACCGATGAATCGGCTGTCCGGCGACCAGAATGGATACGACGCGCCATCCGTGCCCTCCAACCGCCGGAAGGCGGAAGAATTCAGCGGGCGCACGTACAAGCTCTGCTTCCCCTGGGAATCCGCGATAAAAGCGATGTTGGCGCCATCCGGCGAAATGACAATGTGGTTGGAAGACGAAACATCCGTCAGCTCGGTCCCTGTCGGCATTGAAATTTCCGCGCGCACCGCACCCCCCGCCGCTTGCGGCCGACGCCAGAACATCCACGCGGCCAATAGCGCGGCCAGCAACCATCCCAGCACCAGCAGCGAGGTCATGATCTTTTTTCGCTGGACCCGGCTGCCCAGCAGTCCGGGCTGCAACGCCGCTTGCGTCACCGAGCTGGAGCTTGCGCCGGGCTGCATCGCCCATTCCAGTTGCATGCGTAGATCGTGGGCGGTTTGCAGGCGGTCTTCAGGATCTTTTTGCAGGCAGGCGTTGACGATGCGCTCCAGCGCCGGCGGCGACACCGGGCGAATGGTGCTGATGGCCGGCGGCTCCGAAGCCAGGATGGCGGCAAACAAGCTGGCTTGGGTCTTGCCCTTGAACGCGCGTTGGCCGGTGGCCATCTCGTACAACACGCAGCCAAAACTGAAGATGTCGCTGCGCGCATCCGCCGGGTGGCCTTCCAGTTGTTCCGGCGCCATGTATTGGAAGGTGCCGACGATCGTCCCTTCGGTGGTCAGCGGCTTGCTGACCGTCATTGCCTCCAGCGCGGTTTCCGCGGCGGCCTCGGCATCCGGTTTGGCCAGGCCGAAATCCATCAGCTTGGCTCCGCTCCTGGTCACCATGATGTTGGCCGGTTTCAGGTCACGGTGCACCACCCCGTGCTTGTGCGCCTTCTCCAGCGCGTCGGCGATCTGCACCGCATACTTAAACAACATGTCGATCGAGAGCGGTCCCTTTTTCAGCTTGTCGGCGAGGGTCTCGCCTTCGAGGTATTCCAGAACCAGGTACTCCACGCCATCCTGCTGGCCAATATCAAACAACGCGCAGATATGAGGATGTGAAAGCGACGAGATGGTGCGCGCCTCGCGTTCAAACCGTTCTTTGACTTCTGGAGTGGAGACAAAATCGGAGGGCAGGACCTTGATGGCGACCACGCGATCGAGCCGGCTGTCACGCGCCTTGTAAACTTCGCCCATGCCTCCCGCGCCCAGCGGCGACAGGATTTCATACGGCCCAAACTTCGTTCCGGAAATGATTGGCATGGGGATTTAGAAACTGGTGGGAATTATAGCTTGTGGGTAAACGACCTTCGATGGCGCGGAAGCCGCCATCTGGAAAAGGCATGCTGCTGCCCGGGTAGAGGCTTGTGGCGAGGCGGTAAGGCTCCTACTGCCCTTCCGGCCTCCAATTCAGGACCCCTGATACTTGGCCCCCAAGGCCACCACGCGATCCAGCCGGCTATCGCGCGCCTTGTAAATTTCGCCCATGCCTCACGCGCGCAGATGACAAAGGATTTAATACGGCCCACACTTCATTCCAGAAGAGTTCGGCATTGGGAGTTAGACGGGCTCTCAATTATGCCTAACGGCATGGGCTCTCGTAACCGCAGGTGGGTCGGGACCAAACTCTTTCAACCGAAACCTGTCTTTGATCCATTCGAAATAATACGTCCCGCACTTTTCGTCTTCGGGACAGCCGCTCGCCACTAGAAGGCGACTGTTTACTTTGAATTGAAGTCCGTCGTGAATTAGATCGTCTGGAACGCCGAGAATGCTGAAGGGCCGGTTCCAATGAACGCTGCCAGTAACGGAATCAACGACCACGAAAGACTGGCACCCGGAACCGCAGCCCCAAACGACAATAGTGTACTTGCCGGCAAAGTTTGGGCCCTTCGCAGCGTCCTCTCGTATGCGTGTCCGGAACTGGCGGTCCGAGCTGGTTAGGATTTTTGCGCGTGCGGGATAGATGGATGTCGGGGTGGCCGGGTAGTCTTGAAATTGAGGTCTTCGCTTGGCGCCGTTCGCACTGCCATTTACTGCGAAACCTGCGATAGGGCCGAAGATCAAAACTCCAGCCAGGAAAATGTTTCCCATTACTACGGTCTTGTCACTGTTTGAAAGGTGTGGCAGATGGCTTGGTTCCATTGCCGACGCCTTAGCCGATGTTCAGCGCGCGCTTGAACGATCCGCGTTCGTTCTCGATCTTCTGCTGCAGCAGGGTGATCGCGTAGATAAGCTGTTCGGGACGCGGAGGGCATCCGGGCACATATACATCCACTGGAATGATCTGGTTCACGCCTTGGAGAAGAGCGTAATTATTAAATACTCCGCCGGAGGTGGCGCAGGCGCCCATCGAAATTACCCACTTGGGTTCGGGCATCTGCTCCCACAGTACGCGGATCACGGGGGCCATCTTCTGCGAGACCCGCCCGGCCACGATCATCAGGTCCGCCTGCCGCGGCGAAGGCCGAAAGACTTCGGCGCCAAAGCGCGCGATGTCATAGCGCGAAGCTCCCATCGCCATCATCTCAATGGCGCAGCATGCCAGGCCAAAACTCATCGGCCAGATGGAATTCTTGCGCACCCAGTTCACCGCTTTATCGAGCTGCGCGAACACTATGCCTTCGGGCACCTCGGTGCCACCATAGGCAGCCCGCATGATATTGGGGCTATGGGCCTCGGTGCCCACCATGTTGCGAAAATTGGAGTTGCCATCCATCGCGCTGCCTTTATTTTAACCCACCTTCAAGGATTGAGAATGATTTTCCCAAACTGCTCGCTTTTCTCCAAGCGGGCATGAGCGGCCGCGGCCTCGCGCAAGGGAAAGCTCTTATCAATGACCGCGTGCAGGCGCCCGCTGAAAATATGCTGCAGCACCTGGTGAAAATCGGCCATGTTGCCCATGAACGATCCCAGCAGCGAGAACTGCTTGCCGAACAAAACGTTCAGGTTCACCGCAGCCTCGGGGCCGGTGGTGGCGCCGCAGGTGACCAGGGTTCCCCCGGGCTTGAGAGTTTTCAAGCTCTCGTCCCACGTGGCCTTGCCGACGTGCTCGAACACGATGTCCACGCCGGCCTTGGCGGTGATGGTCTTGACCTCGTCGGAAATCTTCTGCTGGTAATGGTCAATGGTGTAATCGGCGCCCAGCTCGCGCGCCTGTTCCCGTTTGGTTTCGCTGCCCGCGGTGGCAATCACGCGCGCTCCAATCAATTTCGCGATCTGGATGGCGGCCGAGCCTACGCCCGACCCCGCCGCCAGCACCAGCACGGTTTGTCCCGGCTGAATGTGGGCGCGGCCTACCAGCATGTGCCATGCCGTGAGAAAGACCAGCGGCGTCGCCGCCGCCTCGTCATACGTGAGCTGATCGGGGATAGGCACGACCATGTGCCTGGGCACCGCCATATATTCGCAGTTGCCGCCATCGATGGCGCGGCCCAGCACATTGAACTCGCGGCAGAAATTCTGGCGTCCCGACAGGCATTCCGCGCAGTGGTTACAGAACGTCATCGGCGACAGCAGCACCCGCTGCCCGCGCTCCATATCAGTCACATAATCGCCCACCCGCAGAACGTCGCCGGAAACATCGGAGCCGTTGATGTGCGGCAGACGCGTCCCCGGCAATCCCTTGCGTAGCCAGAGATCGAGATGGTTGACCGAACAAGCCTTCACCCGAATCAACACCTGGTCTTTGCGCAGATCGGGCTCCGGCACATCTTCAAACTTCAAAACTTCAGGACCGCCAAACTCATGGAAGCGAATAGCCTTCATTAAATCCTCCGCGAAATGGTGCCCACCATTTTATGCCGGACAACGGAAAGCGCTCGATTTTGTCATTCCACCGAAATCTCCGGCAGTTACATGAGAACAGGTCGGCCAGCGAAAACGCCTTCTCACCCTGTCATCCTGAGCCCAGCCGTTGTTTCTTAAAGGCGAAGGACCCCTACCACCGAAGAAGTTCATCGCAAAAACCCGCCAAAGCCCCAATCTTCCCGCTGCTTTAGATTTTGAGCACGCACCGCCTCCAACCCCGCAAGCTACAATAGAAACGATGGACGTTTACGAAGAGATCGTCCGGCTGCGCCAGCAAGGACGCCGCTGCGCCCTGGCCACCATCGTCGGCGTACGCGGCAGCATCCCGTCGTTTGAAACCGCCAAGATGCTGGTGCGCGACGACGGCACCATCGTCGGCACCATCGGCGGAGGCTGCGTCGAAGCCGAAGTCTGGCAGGCCGCCAAAGAGGTCATGCTGGAAGAAAAGCCGCGCACCTTGACCTTCGATCTCAATCACGATCCCAAATACGATACCGGCCTGATCTGCGGCGGCACCCTCGAAGTCTATGTTGAACCGCTGGCGCCGCCTCCCCCGCTCTACATCTTCGGCGCCGGCCACGTGGCCCACAGCCTTTACAAGGTGGCCAACATGGCCTCGTTTGCGGTCACGGTCATCGACGACCGCGAGAGCTACGCGAACCGCGAGCGTTTTCCCGACGCCCAGGATATCTATGCAGACGATTTTGAACACACCACCGCGCAGCTCGCTCCCTCCGATGCCGCGTTCATCGTCATCGTCACCCGCGGCCATAAAGATGACATGAAGGTTTTGCGCTGGGCGGTTGGTACTCCCGCGCGTTATATCGGCATGATCGGTTCGCGCCGCAAAGTGATTTCCATCTGCCGCGAGTTACTGAAAGAAGGCATCTCCCGGCAGAAATTGGAAAAGGTTTACGCCCCGGTCGGCCTGGAAATCGGCGCGGTTACCCCTGAAGAAATCGCGGTATCGGTGGTGGCTGAGATGATCGCCATTCGCCGCGGTTCCACCGCCAATCTGGCCCACCTGAAAACCGCCGTCATTTCCGCCGGCCATGAAGCCGATCCTTCGGCGGTGACAACAACTTCGGGCGCAGCGAAAGACCTTGATGACTGAACGCAGCCCCAGCATCGCCGGTGTGATTCTGGCGGCGGGAGAATCCTCCCGCATGGGCCGGGATAAGGCATTGCTCCCCTGGCATGGCGAGACCCTGCTCGCCGCAACCATTGAAATGCTGAAGCCGGCGGCGGAGCTGTGGATCGTCGTGGCCGGCGCCAACTTTGAGGCGCTGGAGCCCCTGGTATATGCGCGCGGCGGCTTCATCGTCGCCAACCCCGAGCCCGAGGCCGGACAATTCAGCTCCCTGCGCGTGGGCATGCAAACCGTGCTCAATCGCGGACGCGATGCCGCCGTCATCGCCCTGGTCGATCGTCCCCCGGCGCTTCCGGCAACCATGACCGCAATGCATGCAGCCTTTGTTCGCGCCCTGGGCCGCGACAAATGGGCGCTGGTTCCCGAGCACGACGGAAAACATGGCCACCCCATCTTTGTAGGCCGGGAGATGATCGAAGCCTTTCTGCGCGCCGACCCGTCGTCCAATGCTCGCGAAGTGGAACACGCGAACATCGACCGCATCGAATATTACAAAGTTACCGACGCCAATGTGGTCATGAACATCAATACCCCGGACGAATACAGCGCCATCGAAGGCTCTTGATCGAAAATCGAACTTTCCTGATTTTAAATTTGAGCTCGAGTTTTGCTCAGGGAAGTTCTGGCGAAAATCAGGCCCTGGACGAACTTCTGTAGAGGGCTACCTGAAGTGAAAGAGGAAAATCCCTGGAACCATTGAGACCGTCTTCCCCACCACACAAGCCACAGACCGATAGCCTGTTGATCGCGACCGCGGCCGACTTCATTGCCTGCGTTCTCGCCCTGGCGCCGAAGATCGCAGTATTCGATTGCGACGGTACGTTGTGGGAAGCAAACTCCGGAGAGAAGTTTTTTTACCACACCATGCCCGAGGCCGCATCGCATCGAAAAGGCATGGTGACCGACGAGGTCGCGCGACACATGCGCGAGCGTTACGCGCAATACGAGCGCGGCGAAGTCGGCGAGATTGAAATGTGCGGAGAAATGGTGGCCATGTACCGGGGACTGCCAGTGGCGGAAGTAAAAGCAGCCGCCGAAGACTTTATCTCCGCCACCGTCCTGAACACCACGTTCCCCGAAATGCTGGAGCTGACCCAGAAGCTGCGCCGGCAAGGCTGTGACCTGTGGGCAGTCTCATCCAGCACCGAATGGCTGATCGAACCTGGAATTAGCAGCTTCGGAATCCCCTCCGAACATGTGCTGGCCACCAGGCTGGCGGAAAGCAATGGCATAGCCGGCGCCGAATTGCTGAGCATTCCCAGCGACGCCAACAAAGCTACCGAAATAGCAGCCCGCATCCCCGGCCAGGTTGACGCGGTCTTCGGCAACTCAATCCACGACGCCGCCATGCTGGGGATCGCCACCCACGCCTTCGCCGTAAACCCCACCCAGGAACTCGAAGAACTGGCCGTAACCAGAGGCTGGAAGATCTACAAGCCGGAATCCACCCGGAATCAATAGCGTCCGAACCCCGTAGAAATCTCATCTTCTGGCTCGAACCGCGATGATCTCAAGAAGTCGCATAAGACGGTTCGGATAAGCGAACGTGCCCCCACCCTTGTCATCCTGGAGCGAGCTTTGGCTTCTTGTTTAAGCGAAGGACCCCGCGTTTTCTCTTGCTCCTCTTACAATGCAAGTCCAGATCTAATGGCAACCCCGGGGTCTCTCCACTACGCCGCGCAAGAGCTCGCAGTCTCCGGTCGAGATGACATTGGTTCGGGTTTCGCTCGAATGACCTGGACGGTGCATAAATAATGCCCACCGCCTCTGGCACGATTTAGCGTCTGCGTTTACCCTGAATTGTCGCAACGGATCCCCTTCATGTCCCGCAGGAAATGGTTTAAGAGCTGGAAAATTCGGATTCTTTTCTTTCTCGCCGTCATCGGTCCCGGCTTTATTACGGCCAACGTGGACAACGACTCGGGCGGAATCTATACCTATTCCGCTGCCGGCGCGCAGTTCGGATATCTCCTTCTCTGGACCATGATCCCCATCACCATCGCCCTGGTGGTGGTGCAGGAAATGTCTGCCCGCATGGGCGCCATCACCGGCAAGGGACTGAGCGACCTGATCCGCGAGGAATTTGGCTTTCGCGTGACTTTTTTCATGATGCTGGCGCTGGTGCTCACCAACCTCAGCAACGTGGTCGCCGAGTTTGCCGGAATCGCCACCAGCCTCGAGCTCTTTCATATCTCAAAATTTGTCAGCGTGCCGGTGTGCGCTTTCATCGTCTGGCTCATGGTGGTGAAGGGCACCTACAAGATGGTGGAAAAGATCTTTTTGGCCGCTTCCCTCTTCTACATTTCCTACATCGTTGCCGGAACCGGAATCATGGCGCATTCGGGCTGGAGCCAGCCCCTGCTGGCCACCATTCATCCGCCCGCGCTCTCCGGATTCAAGGATTCCAAATACCTCTACATGGTCATCGGCCTGGTGGGGACGACCATCGCGCCCTGGATGCAGTTCTACCTGCAATCCTCGGTGGTTGAGAAAGGCGTAACCGCGCGCCAGTATGGGGCTTCGCGTCTGGATGTCGTGGTCGGGTGTATTTTCACCGACGTCGTGGCCTGGTTCATCATCGTGGCCTGCGCCGCCACTCTATTTGCTCACGGACACCACGAAATTCGCGACGCCGGCGATGCCGCCCAGGGCCTGCGTCCGCTCGCCAGTGAGTACGCCTACATACTTTTTGCTCTGGGATTATTTAACGCCTCGCTATTCGCCGCTTCCATCCTGCCCATTTCCACCGCCTACACGGTGTGCGAAGGACTGGGTTTTGAGTCCGGGGTGAACAAGAAGTTTTCCGAGGCCAAGGTCTTCTACTGGCTTTACACCATCCTGATCGTCGCCGGGGCGGGCATCATCCTCATGCCGCATGTCCCCTTGCTCAAGATCATTTTGCTGTCCCAGGTCTTGAATGGAATCCTGCTGCCGTTCGTGTTGATATTCATGCTGCTGCTGGTCAACAAGCCGGAGTTAATGGGAAAGCATGTGAACTCGGGAATGTACAACGTCATCGCCTGGGGCACGTCTGCGGTCATGATCATGCTCAGCGTCGGAATGTTTTTCACCTTCGGCGGATAGGCGGCCTTACTCCTTCGCCTCTTGCAGCGCCTGGTGCAGCGCATCCATGACCAGATGGCTGGCATGAACGGATTCCGGTCGCAACCCGCCCACCGCTGCCGCCACCGCCTCGCGCCGCAGCAATCTGGCATCGGACAACGACAGCCCCGCCAGCATCTCGGTCAGCGCCGAGCCGCACGCGATGGCGGCCACACAACCCCGGGTGCGGTAGCGGCTTTCCGCAATGGCGCCGTCAGCGATCCGCACCGAAAGCTCCATGATGTCGCCGCACGCCGGGTTCTCCACGCGAACTTTCACGTGGGGTAAGGCCAGTTCGCCGGAGTTGCGCGGATGCTCGAAGTGGTCGAGCATTTGCGATGGGAAGATAGAAGTCATATGCCGGGGCCACACGCCGGCGCTCCCGCCCGGCGTCAAAACGATTGTAGGTGAAAACCGATATCATCGAGAGATGCAACCGGTGGTCACCGACCGCACAATCCCTCCCGACCTTATTCCGCAACGCGTGGTCAGCCTGCAACCCAGCGTGACCGTGATCTTCGAGCGTCTGGGATTGCTCGACCGCCTGGTCGCCTGCACCAAGTATTGCCTCGATCTGTGTCCCGGGATCGTCGCGAGACGCGGCTCGCCTGGCCCCGGGGACAATTCAAAAATGATCGTCGCGGACTCCTGGACGGCCACCAGCCGGCAAATACTCGAATGCCGGCCCGACCTCGTCATCGCCTCCGTGCCCTACCAGCTCGAAGCGGTGGCCGAAATCATGCGGGCCGGAATTACCTTTCTGGGCTTTGCGCCGCATTCGCTTGCTGATATCTACTCTGACATCTATCGCATCGCCTCCATCATGGGATGTCCCGCCAGAGGCGCCGACCTCATCGCTGACATGCAGCGGCACATCGCCGCGGTCGTGCAGCGGAGCGCCGCCGCCGAACGGCATCCACTGGTGTACTGCGAAGAGTGGGGCAAGCCGTTGATCCATTCGCAGCCCTGGGTGGCGGAGTTGATTGCGGCGGCCGGGGGCCGGTTTCTGGGCGAGGCGGGCAAGCAGACCGATGCTTCCGCCATCATGACGGCTGATCCCGATGTCATCATCGCCGCCTGGTGCGGCGCAGGCGAGCGGGTGCCTTTGCAGAAACTGCTTCGCGAGCGCGACTGGGAAGAATCCACCGCCGCTAAAGGTGGCGCGGTATTTTGCGTGCGCGATGATTTCTTGAATACCCCCGCGCCCACCCTGGTTCATGGTCTCGATGCGCTGGCCTGCGCCATCCACCCGGAAATATTTGGTGAGAGTGCGGCAGGCTTGCGCCGGATCGTGCCGGTCACGGAAAAGCCTGAACCCTCCACAGAAACTTCCGCCCCCGGGGCCGAACCGCACCCCGCAGGCCAGCCCGGATGAAGCAAGTGGTGGCTGCTTTGATCGTCCGCGAGTCGCAGGTGCTGATTTGCCAGCGCACCCGTCACCAGCCCATGCCGCTCAAGTGGGAATTTCCCGGCGGCAAAATAGAAACCGGTGAGCAGCCGCGCAACGCGCTGGTACGCGAGCTGGATGAGGAACTGGGCATCGCCGCCACCATCGGGGACGAAGTGGCCCGGTTGCAGCACGAGTATAAGAACGGCAACGCCGTGGAGCTGCGGTTTTACCTGGTGGACCGGTTCTCAGGCGAAGTGGAGAACCGCATCTTCAAAGATGTTCGCTGGGTTCCCCGGTCCGAGCTAACAGCTTATGACTTTCTCGAAGCCGACCTAGCCTTGGTGAAAGATATTGCCGACGGCAAAATCTTTTAGAGCGTTTTCAGTTTTGTTTTTGGGTGGAATCCGCGGCCACGAAGTCCGCTGTCGCACAACCCGACAATCATCGGTCTCTCCGGGACGAAGCCACTTTTATATACTCTCCGATACGAAGCCACGTTTTAGATCTACTCCGGGACGAAGGTTTTAGAGGTCCTCCAGCGAAGGCGCAGATTTTATATGAATTGTCATTCCGAGCGCAGCCGAGGAACCTTTTGTTTACTCCAGGGTGGCAGCAGTCCCAGCCTGTATCAATGAATTCACCTGGCATTCGAATTGGTTCTACGCAGTCTGCCTTTGATCTGTCCCCGGCCAACCAGTAAATCTTTCAAGGTTGTTCTTAAACCAAGCCAGTAACGGTTCGAGCTTGCCCCAAGAGCATTCTGAACCCGTGCTTCATGCTCGCCGAACCGGCGTCTTGCTCCTGGGATAAAGCAGTGTTTCCTTCCGCGTTTAAAGTCAACGGCAGGCTACGCGTAAAGTCTGAGCGTCGGCTCTTTTGAACTCTGCGGCTTGGCCGGCTGCGCGGTTGCGCCCAGGAAACAAAGGGTTCCTCGGCTTGCGCTCGGAATGACAATTCATATAAAACGCGTCCTTCTGTCCCGAAGAACATAAGACGTACCGTTTGCCCGCAACGCGGTTACTTGAATGAGATGGCTTCCGAATCCCCAACCATGAACAACGGCGGCCCGCCATCGGAGATCGAAACCGCGTGCGCCATGGCGTCCTTGGCCCCCTGGGTGGCGGCGCAAGCCTGCAATGCCTCCATGGAGGGAAAGAAGATTTCCGCGATCCGGTAAAACGGCGCGGTGCTACCATCGGCGGTTCCGTGTATCTTCGTGACCACGGCCCTGGTGGCGCCCGCCAGCCAGGTCTTCACCTTGGGCAAATGGTCATTTTCGTACGCGTGATCGAACGTGCTCACATCCAGCGGTCTGGGATATACCACCACCAACTTCACTTCAGCCATTTTGCACTTCTCCTGGGTAATGAAATTAACATCTGCTTCAGAAAACGGTTCGATCTCCAACGTCTCCGGTGCGGGCAGCGGAGTGTAACCCTGAGGGATAAAGGCTCGCTGCATAAGCGCCGATTGAATACATAATCCCCCTGACAAAGGGAAGTGTTACATCAAAAAAAGGCAGGAAGCACCGTATGTTTGGACTGTCTATACAGGCGCTTCCGGAAAGTTGGCTCCACGCGCCCCGCAAACCCGTGTTCAGGAACATATTCAAGACTGCGCCAAATGCCAGCGACGGCACGACCCAAACCCACTTTGCCATGGTTGACTCGAACCTTTGATAAACTGACCAACCGGTTAACCCGGCAATGACCACACTCACAGCAAGGTTTGCCCAGAGGATAACGGGAAGAGAGTGGAAACGAGAAAGATGAAAGATCCCGATGGGAAAGAGCGTAGGCACCAGAAGTGCAGCAAGGGTGTTGGATAGTAATTCTCCTATTCGTTTGGCGACCCTGCTAAACGTATGGCTCGACTGAGTCATGGTTCTCTACACAGTCCTCGCTCTTGCCCGCGAGGTTTTTCCAGGCACTTTCAATGCCCTCACATCTGGCTGCGCAACAAGCTGATCACGTCATCCGCCGTGATCAACCCGCACAGCCGTCCGTGGTCATCCACCACCGGCAACGTAAGCAGATTGTACTTGTCGAACAGCTCGGCAAATTCCTTTTCCTTCGTATCCAGATGGCAGGAGATGGGCTTATCGGCGATCAGGCCCGCGGCCTGCGCATCGGAAGGCACCACCGCCAGTATGGAGAGCGGAATCGCTCCCAGCAGAATCTTGCCGCTATCCACCACGTAAATGCTGCTCACCGTTTCAATGCCGCCCTGGAAGTTGCGCAGCGCGTCAATTGCGCCTTCCGCGGTGGTGTCGGGCGTGACCGCAATGAAGTCGGTGGTCATGCGGCCGGCGGCGGTGTCTTCGCGGAATTCCAGCAGGCTGCTGACCTCTTTGCGGTCGGCTGGCCGCATTCCCTGGAGAATCTCCTGCGAGCGTTCCTCGGAAAGGTCGGCCAACAGATCGGCGGCCGCATCCGGATCCATCTCCTCCAGAATGTCAGAGGCACGGTCGGAATCGAGCGATTCCACGATGGATACCTGCATACGCGGATTGATCTCTTCCAGCGCATCCGCCGCCACCTGTTCGTCGAGGGTCTCAAACACCGCCTCGCGGTCCGCCGGGGTCAGGTCTTCGAGAATGTCGGCAATATCAGCGGGATGCAGCCGCGCCAGGCGTTCGTGCGCGATCTTCAGCTTCACTCGCCGCGCCGGATCGGTCTCGATCATGTCAACGAAATCCCACGGAATCACCCGCGCCGGCAGTTTTTCCACCATGGCATGGATCATGCCGCGCGGTACGATGTTCTTCAGCAACCGCCGCACCGCTCCCCGCGCCCCCACCTCCACACCGCTCACCACCAGGCCCATGTGCCCGTTGTGGTGCTCGCGCATCAGGTTGATGTCGTTGACCCGCACCACTTTGCGTCCGTGGATATCGATGATCTGCTGGTCGAGCAGGTCACGCTCCAGCAGCAGCAGGTTGTGGGAAGGATCGGGAACGGCCCACTCCGACGCCGGGCCAGTCGAATGAAAAGTATCGTCTTCGGCAAATACCAGTGACGCCATCGGCAGGATGCGGTCACCCTGTCCCGTGCGCAGCAACACATTCGACACCCGGGCGGGGTCTTGCTGCGGATACACCGCCACCTCGCGCACCCGGCCCGCGCGCTTGCCGGTCGAGTCAATGACCGCCGTCCCCAGCAGGTCTGACAGCGCGAGGTGCATGACATGACTCATGTTTCGCAGAATACTCGCCGCCCCAGCAGGGTGACAAGGGTAGGGCGCCGGCCCGGATTTTCCGCCGCGCGCATGTATTCGTTGACATTTTCCCGGCGGAAAGGCAAACTACCGACTCGCTCAAAAGCTGAATTTCCAGCTGTCCCGTAACGCCAGCGGATGCGGGAAGCGGTGAAATTCGGTAACATTCTGAGGTTCATGACCGCTAACCGGGTTACCTACACTCTCGACTCCACACTGGACAGCGTCAACAAGGCGGAAGAAACGGCTGAAAAAATGGCCGTCGAAACCGGTTTTGATGAAGATGAGAGCCAGCGTATTGCCATGGCGGTGCGGGAGGGCGCAGTCAATGCCGTATTGCACGGCAATGCCTACGACCCGCAGAAAAAGATGACGGTTTCCTACGAAAAAGGACTGGGGAAACTGGCCATCATCATCACCGACCAGGGCAAGGGCCTCGATCTGAAACTGGTGCCCAACCCTCTGGAACCGGAAAATCTGCTCAAGAATTCGGGCAGAGGCATTTTTTTGATGCAGGCGTTTATGGATGAAGTGATCGTTCGCAATCTTGATCCTGGTACAGAAATTACAATGGTGAAGCACGTGAGCGACCCGGCAGCGGCCGCTCAGGAGGAAAAAAAGTGAGCATGAAATCCAGCAGCCGTAAGGTGGACGGCGTTACCGTTCTCGACCTCAGCGGCCGCATTACCCTGGGAGAAGGCAGCGTAGTGCTGCGTGATCTCATTCGCGACCTCACCGCCAGCGGAAACAAGAAAATCCTCTTGAACCTGGGCGACGTAACCTATATCGACAGCTCCGGCATTGGCGAGCTGGTCAGCGCCTATACCAGTGTCAAAAACCAGGGCGGCGATCTGAAGCTCTTGAACCTGACCAAAAAAGTTCACGACCTGCTTCAAATCACCAAGCTCTACACCGTCTTTGACGTGCGCGACGACGAAACCACGGCCATCGGCGCCTTCGGCGCCACCAAGTAGCAGGCAAATCCGGCCGGCCCCAGGCCGGCCGGAAACTGCCGGCGCAAGTTCCCCATTGCCGCCGCCAGAGAAACCCTTCTCCGGCGGCAATGTAGTGCAACGCCTTCAGTTTTCCGGGTGCTTGAAGCGGCCCGCTAGCCCGTTTGCTAAAGCGAGTTGCTAAGCCCTCCCGCCTTCAATTCCGCGATCGAGTACTTCGTCCCCCGCCAGGTGACTCCCCCGTGCACCGTGGTAATGAACGCCGAACGCAGAATGGCGTACACCCCCAGCACTCCTCCCAGCGGATACAAGAAGAAAAACAGCGGCGAGATCTTCGTCTTCTTTTGCATCCCGATATAAAGAACCGCGATGGACGCCACCGCAATTCCGTACCCTAGCCTGACCCAGCCATGAGCCCACACCAGCCCAGCAAACGGTCCCAGGCTTAGGAATGCCAGCCCGATGGCGCCACCCAGCGCACGCAGCCAGCTGAACTTGAAGAATGCGAAGAGGTTTTTGGACAGGTTATTGACCACCCCAAATGCTCCTTTGGCCCAATGCAGCGAGACTAGGCCTTCGCCGAATGCCACCCGCTGCTTAAGGCCGCGGTGCTTTACCAGTTTGCCCAGGTCCATGTCATCGACCACGCTCAATCGCAGGGCCTCGTAGGTCCCCACCTGGGAATAAGCGCTTCGGCGGATCAGGTTAAAGGCGCCGACTCCCACATGGTCGGGCGCGCGCGGGTCGGCCACCTTCCACGGCCGGTGGGCAAAATTAAACAGCGTCTGGAAAAAAGAGAACATCATGGTCTCCCCCCAGCTCTCGCGCAGCATGGTGGGAAAAAGCACCAGGTGGTCCGCGCCCGAGGATTCGGCATAGGCCAGAGCGCGCCGCAGGCAATCGGAGCGGAAGATGCAATCGGCGTCGGTGAAAAGTATCCAGTCGCTGCGCACCGCGTTGGCGCCGGTCCACATGGCGTGGGTCTTGCCCAGCCATCCCGCAGGCAATTCTTTGATGTGCACAACCGTTACCCGCGGATGGTCGCCGCGTGCCCGCGCCTGGGCGGCCACCTCATCCATGATCTCTCCGGTTTGATCGGTGGAGCGGTCATCGATGGCCACGATCTCGAAGTTGGGATAATCGAGCGCGGTCAGCGAAGCCAGCGCGCCGCGCACCGCCGCCTCTTCATTGCAGCCCGGCACCACGATGGCCAGGCGGGGAGCGCTCTCCGGTGAAAATGGGTACCCCCACTCCGGATCGGTAAGGTCGGCCAGCTTCCTGACGCCCAACCCGCCTTCAACAATGAGCCGCAGCCACACTGCTCCCAGCAGGATGCTCAGGAAGATGGAGCCGGCGCGGATGATCTCCCTGAAAATCAAGCGGCCGCGTACCCCTCGGGGTCAGTGGCGGGCAACGGCAGCGCGGGCGCGAACCGCATGCCATAAAAAAGAAAGCCCGCCGCCAGCACGATGGCGCCCGCCGCCGCCAGCAGCCCGGTTTCGAGGTTGCTGCGATCGGAGATATAACCGATGACCGCCGGGGAAAATGCATCACCCAGCAAGTGAATGACAAAAAGATTTGCGGCGATGGCGCTCGATCGAATGGGCGCCGAGACCGAATTCACCAGCGCTGCGTTAAGCGGCCCGGTGTTGACCAGCAGGAAAAAGGCCGCCGCCGCCATGCCCACATACATTAGGCTTCCGCGCGCGTGCAGGGCGATCAGCGTGGCCGGCAGCGCTAAAACCATCCCCGCCGCCGAAACCAGGTAGTACGAGCCCGCGGTGCGGCGCAGCAGGCGATCTCCCACAAAGCCTCCCAGTAGTGTGGCGAAAAAGCCGGCCACCACCAGGATGCCGCCAAAAACCAGGTTGGCCTTATCCAACGCCAGCCCGCGCGAGCGGTTGAAAAATGTGGGCATCCATGCCGAGAAACCTCCCAGGGCAAAGGTGATCATGGCCAGTCCCAGCGACGCCATCCAGAAGGCGCCGTTGCGCCAGAGCCCGCCGATGGTCGCGCGCTCCCGGGTGGCGGCGATGCGGTCACACTGCCCGCGCTGCGGCTCGCGGGTAAAGATCAACGCGATCCCAATCAGCGCCCCGGGCAGGCCGGCCACGTAGAACGGGGTGCGCCATCCAAAGTGGTACCCCAGGTAGCCGCCGATGATGTAACCCAATGCGCTGCCGCACGGCAGGCCCAGCGAAAACAGCGCCATGATGCGCCCACGGCGCGACTCGGGATAGAGATCAGCGAGATATGCGGGCGCGATCACTACAAACGTCGCCTCGCCCAGGCCCACCATCACGTGGCGCAGCAGCAATGTTTGAAAGCTGTGAGTGAAAGCCGTGAGCAGCGTGGCCGCGCTCCACAACAGCGCGCCGCCCACCATGATTCGCTTACGCGAATAGCGGTCGCCGAAATATCCGGTGGCCGGCGCGGTGAACATGTATACGAAGAAAAACGCCGAAGTCACCAGGCCCATCTGCGCGTCGGTGCGATGAAACTCCGCCTGGATGAGCGGCTGCACTCCGAAAAAAATATAGCGGTCGAGGTAGTTCAGAAAATTCAGCGTCGTCAGGAGCGCCAGGATGCGCCCGGGATGCAGCGCAGCCGCCGTCGATTTTTCGTCCCCGCCGGTCATTTCGCGGGCGCAGCACCATTGCCCGTGGGTCGCGGCCACCGCGCTTCCACCACCGTGCCGATTCCGCCGCGCGGCCGGAAGTCGCCTTTAACTACCGCCCACACCGGGTCCACCGCATGGGCCACATCTTCCAGTACGCGGTTGACGATATTCTCCTGAAAAATTCCCATCTGCCGGTATTGCAGCAGGTATTCCTTGAGCGATTTCAATTCCAGGCAGCGCTCCCGCGGCATGTAATGGATGGTGAGCTCGCCGAAATCGGGCAGCCCGGTCTTGGGACACACCGAAGTAAATTCAGGAATATCGATGATGATTTCGTAGGCTGGATACTGATTGGGCCAGGTCTCAATGGCCGGCAGCGTGGCGTCCAGCCCCGACTTGGCATGATCATCGGTGTAGCCTTGGGAGTTCGACATCCCATCATTCTAAACGGATTTGTTTTCAGGTAGTCGACCGGGACGGCTGCCGCTGGTTACCCCAGGGGAAACAGGCGTTCTCCGCGCCGCCCCGACTGACGGCGCCAGAAGCAAGAAAGGTGCCTCGTTTTCAGGTGGTTCCTCTCTGGTGTTGCTTACGTTGAGGCTTTCACGGCCCGAGATGCACACCGAAGGCCAATCGGTAGTAAGCTGCCACTTTCCCCGGCCCCGCGGCATCCAATATGAGCATTAATCAGACCGTGCAGAAATAGGCGCCTCTTGACGATTCGGAACCGAAGAGTACTTGTGGTGATGGGAATCATTATGGCAATCGCCGCCATCGTGATTTTTTCCAACTCATTACACAAGCGAGAAGTGCCGGTGCGCGCCGACCGCGTGGTTCGCAGCAGCATTTCCAGCACTATTTTTACCAATGGCAAGGTCGAGCCGATGCAGAACTTCGAAGCCCATGCCCCGGCCGCGGCCACCGTCAAGCGCGTGCTGGTGCATGAAGGCGACCAGGTCAACGGCGGCCAGCTTCTGCTGCAGCTCGATGACGCCGCCGCCCGCGCCGAAGCCGCGCGAACCCTGGCCCAGATCAAAGCCGGCGAGGCCGATGTCAACAACGTACGCTCCGGCGGCACCCGCGAAGAGCTGCTGACCAACCAAAGTCTGCTGCTGAAAGCGCGGACCGAGCTCGACGACGCGCAGCGCTCGGTCACCGCTTTTCGCAAGCTGCTGCAAAGCGGGGCTGCGTCGCGCGCCGAAGTGCAGACCGCCGAAGACCGGCTGAAACGCGCCCAGGCCGAGGTCGGCTTGTTGCAGGCCAAGGCCGTGGCGCGCTATTCGCCTTCTGAAGTGTCGCGAGTGCAGGCCGAATCGAGCGGCGCCCGCGCGTCCTACGCCGCCGCTCAGGTCCTCTTGCGAAATCTCAATGTCATCGCTCCCTGGGGCGGCAAAGTTTATTCGCTTCCCGTCAAACCAACGTCTTATGTGGCCGGCGGCGACTTGTTGATCCAGGTTGCCGACCTGAGCTCAGTGCAGGTGCGCGCTTTCGTTGACGAACCTGACATCGGCAAACTGCTACACGGACAGGCGGTGTCGGTTACCTGGGATGGATTGCCCGGCCGGGTGTGGCAGGGCTCGGTCACCCGGGTTCCCGCCACCGTGATTCCGCGTGGCAGCCGCACCGTGGGAGAAGTGACTTGCACCGTGGATAATCACGACGGCACCCTGTTGCCCAATGTGGACGTCAACGCCACGATTACTACCTCCCGGCATGACAATATTTTGACTGTCCCGCGGGAAGCCACGCACGTGGAAAATTCTCACACTTATGTCTATGAGATCAGGGATGGCGTGCTGCGGCGCACCGAGGTGCAGACCGGAATTTCCAACATGACCCGGACAGAAATTCTCAGCGGCCTTCAAGAAAACGCGGTGGTGGCGTTGAGCACCGCCAACACCCAGGGCCTGCGCGACGGGATGCCGGTTCGGGTTGAATCCAATTGATTCCGTGGGCCCACTTTACTAAATTTTTACAGCAGCATTTAAATCCTGCAGCGGGAATTTGAATCCAATCTTCATGCGTTCATCGTACTTTGCGAAAACGCTCATTTTCTTACCATGAAAAATTCAATTACAAAATTGACCCTGGCGGCGTTGTTGGCAACCCTGCTGCCGGCTTCCGTGTTTATATCCGCCACCACTACTTCGTCCCAAGCTCGCGGCGCGGAGTCATTGCTCTCCGCCGGCAAGGTGGATGAGGCCATCGGCGTGCTGCACCAGCAGAACCCGCAGGATGCCCACGCCCACTACCTGCTCTGCCACGCATTCCTCGACATCAGCAAGTGGGATGCCGCCATCTCCGAATGCCAGACCGCTGTGACCATGGACCCCGGCGTCAGCAACTACCACATGTGGCTGGGCCGGGCTTATGGAGAAAAGGCGCAGCACGCCAGTTTCATTTCGGCCGCGCCCCTGGCCAAGCGGTCGCGCATGGAATTTGAGCATGCGGTGCAGCTCGATGCCTCAAACTTTGACGCCCGCAGCGATCTCGCCGAGTTCTACATCGAGGCCCCTGGATTTTTGGGCGGCGGCAAGGACAAAGCCCAGGCGCAAGCCGAGGCCATCGCCACCCGCGACCAGGCCACATCCCACTGGATTCACGCCCGCATCGCCGAGCACGACAAGAACATGACCGGGGCGGAGATGGAATACAAGGCGGCAATCCGCGCCAGCGGAAATCATGGCGAGCGCTGGATCGATCTGGCTTCGTTCTATCGCCGCCAGGGACGCCTCTCCGAGATGGAAGACGCCGTCATTAAAGCGGTTGAGGCGGATAAGAAAAAATCCAATGCTTTCTTTGACGCCGCCTCTTTGCTGGTGCGCGCCGGCCGAAACCTTCCCGGGGCCATCCAGTTGATCACCCGCTACCTTTCCTCCAGCGATAAGAACGAGGAAGCCCCCGCATTCCAGGCCCATTATTTACTGGGCTCGATCCTGGAAAACCAGGGCAACAAAAAGGCGGCAGCCGCTGAATATCAGAAAGCCCTGGCCCTGGCCCGCGACTACGACGACGCCCAAAAAGCGCTGAAGCGAATCAAGAATTAAGTAAATCGGTTTTTGATTTCTTTCGACGAGGAAATCTCAGCCTTGGCATAGGAAAAAGTGGCAAGGGTAATCGCCTTGTGGAGTGGTCATTCCAGGCACAGCCGAAGAACTTTTAATAACTTGTGCGGCGGCAACAATCTCAGCCAGTTGCTGCCCTTACACGAAGCCTGCGGTTGACTTCACCTGACGCAGTCGCAGGGTATGCGGGTGACCTTCAAATGCTCAAGCAATGCTCGGAATGCGGCCGCCCCATCTCCCATGGCGGCCCCCCCTGCCAAACCCTGTTTGATGCATTGATCGCCCGCGATTTTTCCGACTACCGCTTCGGACGCTTCCACCGGCTGGCCGTAGATTGCTTTTGTCTCCAGCATCCCGAACGTTACTGTGCTTCGGCTAAATCTCTGATGGCCCACCTCGGCGGATTATGCATCACGTTTGACCTTCAATCCAGCGCCGAAGCCTTCCAGGCATTGCGGGCCTCACTGGACGGAAACCCCGCCATGGTGAAGCCCGCGCTGCCCACGTTTCGCGGCTCGGTGACCATCGCGCACGTACAAGACTGCGACTCGCCCGAAGTTTACGCAGGGTCCTTGAGCCAGTGGGCGGAATCCATATGGAAGTCCTACGTCGGCCTGCATGATCTTGCCCGCGAATGGCTGCGGCGCGCGCGGGAGGCCTCATCCGGCTTGATGCATCTTGACCGCTAATATGACGCCCGGAGGCCCGGCAGCGGCATCCAAACAACTGTTCCGGTTGCTCCAGCCGGCAATTCCAACGCAAAGGTGATGTGATGAGAATGTTTCGTCCGGCATCAATTGTGCTTTCGCTTTTCTTCTTCGCGATCATGGCGCCGGCAGCCGGCGCGCAGCCGCTTACGCTGCAACGCGCCATCGAGCTGGCGGTTTCCGGCAGCAACGCCACCGCGCTTTCCGCCGCCGATGAGATGCGTGCGCAACAGTCTTATATGGCGGCCCGCAATACCTTCATTCCCCAGCTGGTGCTCGGCTCCGGCGCCGCTTATACCTATGGCTTTCCTTTGAGCATCGAAGGCGCGGCGCCCTCAATCTTTAACCTGAGTTCGCAAAGTTATCTTTTGAACTTTGCCCAGCGCGAATTCATTCGGGCCGCCAAGACTGAATATCAGGCGGCCACTGGCTTGTCCCAGGACCGCCGCGACCAGCTCATTCTCGAGACCGCGCTCACCTACATCGAACTGGCCAAGAACCAGAACGATCTCGACCTGCTCCATAAGCAGGAAGATGCCAGCCTGCAGTTGCAGCAGGTGGTCAAAGCCCGGGTGGACGCGGGCGTCGAAAGCGCGGTGGAAAATACCCGCGCCCAGTTGCTTACCGCCCAGACCCGGTTGCGCCAGACCGAAGCCGAAGGCAGCTCCGATGTGCTGCGCCTGCGCTTGTCACAGCTCACCGGCCTGCCCGCCGGAACGATCCAAGTTTCCAGCCAGAGCATTCCTCCGTTGCCTGAAATTCATCAGGACGAAGATCTTGCCGCCCAGGCCGTAAACTCCAGCTGGGCGTTCAAAGTAGCCAACCTCCACGCGCAGTCACGCGAGGAACGCGCGCTCGGTGAGCACAAGCAGCTTTATCCGGCCATCGATTTCGTGGGCCAGTATGGATTGTTTTCGAAGTTCAACAACTTCGACCAGTATTTTCGAAAGTTTCAGCGCAACAACGCCACCATCGGCCTGGCCATTCGTTTTCCATTCCTGAATTATGCGCAGAAGGCCGCGGCCAGCGCGGCGGACGCCGAATCAGTCACCGCGCGCAAGCAGGCGGAGGAGGTCAAGCAGCAGGTTTCCTCGGAAACCTTGCGGTTGCAGCGCACCGTGCGCCAGCTGACCGCAGCCCGCGAGGTTGCCCGCCTGCAATACGAGATGGCGCAAGCCAGCCTGCAATCCATGCCCGCCCAAATTGACGCCGGCAAAGCCACGGTTCGCGACCAGGGCGCGTCCCGGGTGGAGGAGCAGGAACGCTCCGCCGCCCTGCTCGACGCCACTTTTCAACTCGAAAAAGCGGAGTTGCAGTTGCTGCGCGCTACCGGCCAGCTTGAGAAGTGGGCGCGCGGGCAATAAGCGATTGTTTTCAATCGATTACTCGGGGTGTACTGTTCCGGATTCGGAGCCAATTCTGCCCCGTTTCGAGGTTGCCGGATGGTAAAATAAGAGGACCTAATGAAACCACTTAAAACGCTATTCCTAAATCCCCCTTCCTTTGAAAACTTTGATGGAGGCGCCAGCTCACGGTGGCCGGCCAGCCGTGAAATCGAGTCCTATTGGTACCCCGTGTGGCTGGCATACGCCGCCGGAATGATCGAAGGCTCGCGCCTGCTCGACGCGCCGCCGCACCATGTCAGCGCCCAGGAAACCATCAATATCAGTAAAGATTACGAAATGGTGGTGCTCTTCACCAGCACTCCCGGCTTCCCCGGCGACATTCGCATTGTCACCAAGATGAAGGAAGTGAATCCAACCCTGAAGGTCGCGTTCGTGGGCCCGCACGTCACTACCCTGCCTGAACGTTCGCTGAAGGAATGTGCCGCGATCGATTTTGTGGCGCGCAAGGAATTTGATTACCAGATCGTCGAGTTCGCTCACGGCAAACCGCTGCCGGAAATCGCCGGCGTCACCTATCGCGGGCCCAACGGTGAGATTCTCAGCACCCCCGACCGCCCCCAGATCGCCGACCTCGACGCCCTGGCGCACGTCACTGACGTGTACCACCGCGATCTCGATATCATGAAGTACAACGTCCCTTTTCTGCTTTACCCCTTCGTGTCGCTGTACACCACCCGCGGCTGTCCCGCGCAGTGCACTTTTTGTCTCTGGCCGCAGACCATCGGCGGGCATCCCTGGCGCAAGCGCTCCACCGACGACGTAGCCGCGGAGATGCTGAAGGCCAAGAAACTGTTCCCCGAAGTTAAGGAATTTTTCTTCGACGACGATACCTTCAACATCCAGAAGGCGCGCACCATCGAGTTGTGCGCTAAGCTGAAACCCCTGGGCCTCACCTGGTCGTGCACCTCGCGCGTCACCACCGACTACGATACCTTGAAAGCCATGAAAGAGGCGGGATGCCGACTGATGATCGTCGGATATGAATCGGGCGATGAGCAAATCCTGAAAAACATCAAGAAAGGCGCCACCGTCGAACGCGCCCAGCAGTTCACCAGGGACGCGCACAAGCTCGGCCTCATCATCCACGGCGACTTCATCATCGGCCTGCCCGGCGAGACCCCGCAGACTATTCGCAAGACCATCGACTTTGCCAAGCAGCTCGACGTGGAAACCATCCAGGTATCACTGGCCCACGCTTATCCCGGCACTGAGCTCTACGATTACGCCAAGGAGAATGGCTTCATCCTCAACGATTCGGCCATGCTCGACGACGCCGGCCACCAGCTGGCGCAGATCGGCTATCCCGCCATCTCGCGCGACGAAATGCTGGAGGCGGTGCACGCTTTCTACGATGAATACTACTTCCGCCCCAAGGCCATTTACCGCATCGTCCGCAAAGCGATTTTCAACAACACCGACCGCAAGCGTTTATACAAGGAAGCGGTGCAGTTCATGAAGCTGCGGGCCAAGCGCAACAAGTCGGTCCGCACTCATCGCGCCGAGCCTGCCCCGCCCGCCGAAAATACCGCCCAGGCTGAAGCCTGAGTCGAATGTCGGCGGGGAAACTCCTGGTCCTGGCAACCGCCGTGCTTTGCGTAGCCGCGGGAGACGTGATTCTCGGCTTCGGCATGAAGCAGGTAGGCCCGGTCAACAGCGCATCCCAACTGCTGTTCGCAGTGCTCAATCCCTGGGTGGCCCTGGGCATCGTTTTCCTGATCGGGTTTTTCGCCTCGTACCTGAGCGCTCTCTCGTGGGCCGACCTGACCTACGTCCTACCCGCAACCTCGATCGGCTACGTTCTTACCGCACTCTTCTCGCGAATCTTCCTGCATGAACACGTGAGCCTGACCCGATGGCTGGGGATCGCCCTCATCAGCCTGGCGGTGGGATTAGTGGCCCGCGGACCGGTGCTTACTCCCACCGCAGCCTCCGAACCCATAGCCAGCGCGGGGAGTGCAAAGTGATTCCCACACACCCAACCCTTCTCCATACCTGGATGGCCATAGCAATAGTCGTGGCCTCGTCCACTGCGGCGGATGTGCTTACCTCAGGGGCCATGAAGAACGTCGGCGACATCGGCGAGCTTTACCAGACCCAGGGCCTGGCCGTGGTGTTCAAGCGAGTGGCCACCAACACCCGCCTGCTCAGTGGAATTTTTTTTATGGCCGTAAGCTTCTACAGCCTGCTGGCAGCCCTGTCATTCGCCGACGTAAGCCTGGTGGCCCCCGCCTCCGCCTCAATGACATTCGTAACCGACGCCATCGCCGCCCGGCTGATCTTGAAAGAAAACGTCGACCGCCGCCGGTGGGTATGCGCCCTTATGGTATGCGCCGGGGTAGCGCTACTGACTCACTGAAGCCCAATCTGGGGTTATCCGGAATATCACGGCCGCGATTTTCGCGGGGCTGTTGGGGACTCTGGCGTACTGGGTGTCGCCGTTGGGTGGAAACTTCACCACCGCAACCACCGCTGCCACTCCCAGCGCCCATTTCAGCGCCCCGCCGCAGCCTCCACATAAGATCGAATCAACGGATGCACCACCCCGGCAAACGCCGACCGCTCCGGCTGGAACAACGTGGCAAAGAAAAATGGATGCCCCGCCAGCTCCACCACCCGCACTTCGCCCGCGGCGTCCACTCCGGTCACCTGCAAATTCCCCTCGTCAAACAGCGGCTGGTACTTTGCCCCAACTCCGTAGTTGCACTGATACTTTTCGGTGATCTCGTTCCTGCCGTAGATCGCGGCCACCCGGGACCCCGCCTTCAGCATGATCCCGCCTTCCTGATCGACCAGCGAGCAATACAGTGGAGCGATCAGCGGCATCGCCGCATCGGGATTCGATTCCGCATGGTCGGCTTCCGCTAGTCCCATTACATTGCGCGCATACTCGAGCACCGCGTGCTGGAACCCGCCGCACGTGCCCAGGAACGGCGTGGGACGCTCGCGCGCGAAGCGGATCGCCGCCAGCGCACCCGCCATGCTGACATACGGACTCGCGGGAACGCACCACAAACCATCAAATGAGGGTAGCAGGGCCAGGTCATGAATCACGTTTTCCGTGGGCAGCCACGTTTCCTCCACCACAAGTCCGAGGTCGTGCGCGGCCAGCGCCAGGGCTCGCGGAATCGCCACGTGGGGAACGATTTCCGCCGAGTAGTCACCGACCAATCCAATGCGAACGATCTTTTTAACTTGGCCGCCCAAATCTATTTCCTCATCCAGCGCATTAACCCGCGTGGCCCCATATCGGCCGCCAGGAACCGGTCGCCGCGGCCCGCGCCCAGCACCAGCGCCTCCGCCGCTTTGTAGCCGCTGCGCACCGCGCCTTCCATGGTGGCCGGCCATCCGGTGGCGGTCCAATCCCCGGCCAGAAAAACCCGGGGCCACGCCGTCGCCGCCGGTGGCCGGTAGGCATCGCTGCGCGGACGCGCCGAATACGTGGCATGAACTTCCTTGATGACCGTTCCCTTCAATAGCCGGGCCTCTTTGACCGCGGGGAAAAACTCCGCCAGCTCGCGCATCCCCATCTCCAGAATTTCCGCGCGTGATTTATCCACCAGCATCTTTGAAGCGCTTACTACCAGTTCGATATACTGCCCACTTCCGCCGGCCGCCGAGGAATCGGTGGAGCCGCCTTCCGTTTGCGCCGCGGGCGAAGCGTGCGACCTTATTTTGGATTTATTGAACATCCACTGGATCGTCCGGTCTAGCAGCACCGCATGGTCCAGGTCTGTGATCTCGCGGTCAAACCATAAATGGATCCCGGTGATGGGTGAGAACTCAAAATTCTGCAGTTGCCGCGACAGCATGTCGAAGCTTGAATCCTGCTGCCCCGCGGCTGCGGCGCGGCGCGGCAACATGCGCGCCAGCACGTCAAACGGCACCGCCATGATCGCGTAATCGAACCTCTGCCGTACTCCCAGCCGCACCGGGCGTGGGGCCTCCTCCGGCACATCGTCGGCTTCGTTCGGGCCGCGAATGAACAGGTTCACCCCTTGCAGGTCGGGTTGAAAGGTTTCAATGGTATTGCGCAGCAGAACTTCGCCGCCGCGCTGGCGAATGTATTCTGCGGCAGCGTTGTAGAGTTGGGTCAGCGGCACAGTGGGCAGCCCCATGGCGCCGGCGCCTGCCGAGTTCAGAAACGATTCGCGGAAGACCTGTATCGCATAAGGCACCGAGATGCGGTCCAGATCCTCATTCAACGCGCTGACCAGTACCACTTTCCAGAAACGCTCGATGGCCTGTTCGGTCTGACCGTGGCGTTGCAGCCATCCCAGAAAATTTTCGTCGGTCTCTTCATTCGGGTCCCAGCGGCGCGGCAGCCAGGCCATGGCCATCAACGCGCGCCCGATGGCGGTTTTGTCCTGAAACGACAATGAATCGGCCCGTAAAAATGACGGCATGCTATGAAAGGGTGCGGGCAGCAGCGACGGACGGATGGTTGAGCGCCTGCCGCCGGGCTCGATGAACACCAGGTCCCGGAACCAGTAAATCAAGCCTTCGACCCCGGTGCGCCGGTAGAAATCCAGCAGGTTGCTGCAACAGCCCAGCAGTACGTGCTGGCAGTTGTCCACAACTTCGCTGGCGCCGGGAAGCTGGTACGAAGAAGCGCGCCCTCCCAGGAAGGGACGGCTTTCAAACAGCGTGACCTTGAAGCCCGCATCGGCCAGCGCGCAGGCTGCGGCCAGTCCGGCCAGGCCTCCGCCCACGATGGCCACCGAATTTTTTTTCTCTGCGACCGGTCCCTGCGGGTCCGGTTGCGGTTGTACGACCGAGCTCATGCCCAAATCCTTTTCATCAGTCCGCGGAGCAGCACCGAACCCTTTTCCCCGGCGCTTAAGCCAATGCGCCCATCAAAAACGTTATAGTCGCTGGCCGCGATCTTCTCCAGCAGCCGGCTGTAGATTTCCACCAGTACCCATAACGCGGGCCGGCTGTCGTCATCGACCAGCGCAATCAAATCCCGCCCCGACTGGTAGTACTCCCGCGCGCGCTGCGATTCAAACTCCAGCACCCGCCGCATGCGCCCGCGAAGATCTGGCCCCGGCCCTCCCCCGGCGGTAAGCTCCTGTGGAGTAACCCCAAACTTTTGCAGGTCTTCAACCGGCAGATAAACCCTGTCCATATCGGCATCTTCTTTGACGTCGCGAATAATATTAGTGAGCTGAAAGGCGATGCCGCAGCGTTCCGCCAGCATCTCGGCGCGGTCGTCGCTATAGCCAAATACGTGGATGCACACCAGCCCCACTACCGATGCCACGTGATAGCAATATTGATAAAGCTCGTCGAAGGTTTGATACTGCACCGATGTCAGACTCGTGGCGCGCAGTGGGACTTCAGCGCTCGGGCTTCCCCGGTCGAGATCCATGACCGCCCCGGCCACCAGCTTATCGAAGAGATCCATGGGGATCTGGAAGCGGTGCTGCGCGTCGCACAGCGCGATGTGCACGGGATCATCGGTCGGCGCGCCGGCGGAAGCTCCGTGCAATCCATTCAGCCAGGCGGTCAGTTTCGCTCGCCTGGCTTCGCTTGAAGCGCCGGGCTCGTCGGCAATATCATCGGCGTGGCGCATGAACGCATACACTGCGCACAGAGCGTTGCGCTTGGCCGTCGGCAGCGCCAGAAAAGCATAATAAAAGTTCCGGGCGGCTGCGCGAGCAATGGCGCTGCATACTCCATAAGCCTGCCGCAATTGCGATTGGGTAAACTGCGCACAGCTTGCCGGATGGATCTCCGAAGACTCCGGGCTCATCGCGTCGATTTCCCCGCGGGCGGTTTGAACGATGAGATCCGCGCCCGCCCCGCCACCGTTCCCGCCAGCGCGCGCACTACCAGGGCCAGCCTGCGAGCCCTGGAAATCACCGGGCGTGAGCGCAGCACATCGAACCCCTGGCGCTCGATGGCGCTGAGGATCTCTTCTCCGCCACGAGTAAATAGCTCGATGTCCACGGCCAACTGTTTGTCTACCTGTGCCGCCAGCGGCAGGCCTCGGCTGAACCATTCCCGGGCGCGCGTGACTTCAAATTTCATCAAGTCCGCGAACTGCGGAGTGAACCTGCGCTCCGCAATGTCTTGCTCAGATACGCCAAATTTCTGAATGCTCTCCAGCGGAAGATAAATCCGCCCTTTGGCGTAGTCCGGCGCCACATCCTGCCAGAAATTTGCCAGTTGCAGCGCGGTGCAGGTGAAATCGGACAGCCGCTGCCGTTCGTTATCACGATAGCCGCACAGGTAAAGGACGATCCGGCCCACCGGATTGGCCGAGTACCGGCAGTATTGCAGCAGGTCCTCAAAAGTTGGGTAACGCGTTACCGCCTGGTCCTGGCGAAATGCGCGCAGGAGATCGGCAAACGGTTCCCGCGGAATTTCACACTCAGCAATGGTTTTCTGCAAAGCCACCATGGCCGGATGCCGCGGGTGCCCGCCGTAGCAGGCATCCAGCTCCGCGCCCCATTCATCCAGAAGTTGCAGCGCGTCTTCGCGGCTGGCGGCCTCATCACCCAGGTCATCGGCGATGCGGCAATAGGCATAGACGCTGTAGAAATGCGGACGCAGGCGCTGCGGAAGAAACCAGGTGGCCACTGAAAAATTCTCATAGTGCGAGGTCGCCAGGCGCTGACAATACTCCAGCGCCTCGGCCAACGGCGGCGCACTACTGGGAATGCGATATTCAGGAGGAAATGCAGCCCACGGGTCGCGATCGCCGCGCGCGGCCATTTCATTGCGCCCGGTGACGGCGCCGTTCTCCGGCGGCGCGGCCTCTAAAAGTTCGTTGGCCGGCGAAATTGGACGGCTGCTCGATGGCATAGGATTCAGGGGAACGCCGTCTTAGTGTCCCGGGATGATCGCTGTCTTGATCTGGGTCCGGCGATGCAGTAGCTCATTCAGCACCTGCTGCAGGCGCGACAGCGGCGCTTCATCGGTGATGTAATCCGTCGGGCGGATCTTTTTTTCCGTGATCAATCCGAAGGCCTTGCGCACCATGTCAGGCGTGTGATGGAAGCTGGCCTTGAGCGTCAAATCGGAATAGTGCATGACCTGGGTATCGAGTTCCACGCGGGTACCCGCCGGGCATCCGCCGAAGAAATTGATCAGCCCGCCCTTGCGCACCATTTCCAGTGACCACTGCCACGCCTGCGGACGGCCCACCGCTTCGATGACCACATCCGAACCTCGCCCGCCCGCCGAAAGCGCGCGCACCGCCTTCACCGGATCGCTTACCTTGCCCAGGTTGATCACTTCATGCGCGCCGAATTTCCGCGCCGCTTCGTCCTGGTCGTCATGCTTGACCACCGCGATGACCCGGCAACCATTCACTCCGGCGACCTGCATCATCATCAGCCCGATGGGGCCACCGCCGATGACGGTGACGGTGTCTCCGACTTCCACGCGGCTTTCGTGCAGCCCACGCAGCACGCATGCCAGGGGCTCGGTGAGTGCGGCCGCTTCAAAGCTGGTGCCTTCGGGAATTGCCAGCAGGTTGCGCTCCACAATCCGCCGCGGCACCTTGATGTATTCCGCATAGGCGCCATTGTTAAACAGCAAATCATCGCACAGATTTTCCTGGTGCTTCGAGCAATAAAAACAAACGCCGCAGGGCGCGGAGTTCAACGCCACTACCCGCATCCCTTTCTTGAATCCTTTGACCCCGGGAGCGACTTCGGCAATGATTCCCGCCGACTCATGCCCGAACAGCGATGGCGGCACGATCATGCGCGCGTGGTAGCCGCGCTGGTACACCTTCAAATCGGTGCCGCAGGTCAGCGCCACCTCAACTTTTATCAGCACCTCGCCATCATCCAGTTGGGGGATAGGGACGCTTTCAATCTTGATGTCCTCTTTACCGTAGAGGACCGCGGCTGTCATTTTTCCGTTCATGATTGCGGGAACTTCATTTCCACCCATGCCTCTTGATCCAGCTCTGGGGATTGGCTTGCTTCTATTGGAGCTATCCGGCATTGAAATGATTCAATTGGCGGCAGAGTGCACCGCTTTAACCTCGCGCTGAATTACGATTTTCAACGAATCCGGCTGCGGATGCGCCGCCATCTCGAAACCCGCCACCGCGTCGGCCAGGGAAAATCGGTGAGTGATCAGCCGGGCGAAGTCAATCTCTCCGCTGAACACCAGCCGCGCCGATTCTTCCTGCAGGTCTGCCGAAGCGCTGTACGACCCCAGTAGAGTCTTTTCATCCACACAAATCAATGATGGATCGATGGTGACCTCGCTGCGCGACGTCTGCGCGAACAACATCACCCTGCCCCCCGGACGCGCCGCCTGCAACGCCACCGGGATCATGGCATTCGACGCCACCGCCAGGATCACCACATCAGCTCCCCGGCCCTCAGTACGCGCCCCCATTTCCTGCACCACGTCATGCTGCCCAGGGTTAAGCGCGTCGTCCAGTCCCAGGCTCCTGCTGATTGTAAGCCTCTGCTCATACAAATCGGAAGTTGTTACCCGTGCCCCAGCGCTCTTCGCCAGCAAACCCAGGATGATACCGATCGCGCCCTGGCCAATTACCAGCACGTTTTCACCCGGGACAATCGCCAGCGTCTGGATGGCCTTCATGCAGGTGTTGACCGGCTCGATGAAGCTTGCCTGTTCGTAGCTGACGTTCGCCGGGATACGCACCACGCCGCGGGCAACTATATTTTCCATCACCCTGATGTATTCGGCGAATCCGCCGCCCGAGGGTTCGAACCCGGCAGTGGTTCCCACCTTCTTGTAAGTGGGGCACTGCGCATAGACCTTGTGCCGGCAGTAGTAGCAGGTGCCGCACGGAATGTGGTGGAACACCATGACCCGGTCGCCCAGCGCAAAACCCGCCGTGCCCTCGCCCACCGCCGCCACTTCTCCCGCGATCTCGTGGCCGAAGATACGCGGAGCGGAGTGCGATCCGGTGGAAATTTTCTTTAGATCGGTGCCGCAAATGCCGCAGGTATGCACCCGCACCAGCAGTTCCTTCGCCCCGATTTCAGGCACCGGAACCGTGGCGACCCTGACGTCGTTCGTGCCGTAATAAATCGCCGCCCGCATCTCCCGCGGAACGCTTCCCGCGGATGCGCTTGGGCTTTGCGCTTCGATTGATTTCGTGGCAGCGGCTGTCGTCATCAGGATGAAGTTCCGTCGGCCCGCAATTCCCGGGAAGAATGCGCATTTCGTCCACGCACCGCCCAGGACGATATCAATTCTAATCGCCGTGCCTCGTCGCTTGCGATCAGTTCTGCCAGTGCCCCGCACAGACCGTTGGCCGCGCGAGCGCTGTCCCGGCTCAGCCGCATCAGCGCCGGCCAGATACCCGGCCGCAGCGCCGCGTGCCGAATGAAACTTCCCATGCGGAATTGCCCTTCTTCATCGATGAAACCGCGCATGTCCGGCATGGCATAACCCAACTCATCCGAAATCGCTTTGATGGCGACAAACGGGCAGCCGTGAGCCTGCGCGACCCGCGCCACCGAAAACGCTTCCATGTCCACGGCGTCCGCGCCCCACTCCTGGTGCAGTTCCTGCTTTTCCTTGACCCCCGCGACCGCCGAGGTGGTGATCAATCCCCCTCGGCCGGCGGCGGTTCGCAATCGCCCGCTGCTGACGTCCATCTGTGATGTCAACACCATTGCCGGACAAAAGATGTTGCCAATCTGCAAATTACCTACCAGCGCGCCCGCCAGCCCGGCTGACACCAGCAAACTGATGCCTTCGGTAAACTCCAGCAGCGCCTCGCTGGCGATGGAGGCCGGCCGAGCGCCCATTCCCCCACAGATCATGACCGCGCGCTCGCTCTCGAGGATGGTGAATTCCTTTTCCTTTCCCCGGTGCGCGACGGTCTTCCACTTTCCCTTGTCCAACAGGGATTTGACCTCGACGCGCAGCGCGGCCACGATGCCGATGCGGTTCACGCAGCGCCCCGGCTCACTGCGCGGCCTCATGCGGTGGCTTCGCGGCCAATCCCGGCAGCGGCTTGGAAACGTAGCCGTGCTCCACAAACCACTCAGCCGCGCGGCGCAGGGCGGCATCCACGGGAACGATCCTCCATCCCAGGTCGCGCTCTGCCTTGGCCGAAGATACATACATCTTTTTTCGCCCCATTCTTACCGCGTCGATGGTGGCCCGCGGGACCTGCTTGCGAATCATGCCGGTAAAGAACGTGTCGAAGGCCGCGAACCCCAACGCTACCGCATACGGCACCTTCATCGCCGGCGCGGGGACCCCCGAGATCGCCGACAACTTATCCAGTACCTGCTTCAGCGTCAGGTTTTCTCCGCCCAGGATATAGCGCTCCCCCGGCCGGGCGCGCTCCATGGCGGCAATGTGCCCGGCCGCAACCTCATCTACATCCACCAGGTTCAGGCCGGTGTCGGTGTAGGCGGGAAACTTTCCGTTGAGAAAGTCGAGGACGATCCTTCCCGTGGGCGTAGGCTTGATGTCTTGTTCGCCCACCGGGGCGCTGGGATTGACCACCACCACCTTGCCGCCGCCCGCGCCCACGCGCAACGCGATCTGTTCCGCCATGAACTTCGACCGTTTGTAATGCCCGATCATTTCGCTTTCCGCCACCGGAGAATTTTCATCGCAGGGTTCGCCATCTTTGCGGAACCCCATGGTGGCCACGCTGCTGGTATAGATCAGCCGGCGGACACCCGCCTGCGCCCCCGCCTCGATCATGGCCCGCGTTCCCTCAACGTTGGCGCGGTACATCGATTGCGAATCGGGCGCCCACAGCCGGTAATCGGCGGCGACATGAAAAACAAATTCACAGCCCTGTACTGCCTGGCGCAAAGATGCCGCATCTTCGAGGTCGCCCACTACCCGTTCGGCGTGGATGGCATCGATATTCGCGGTGTTGCTGGTGCGGCGCACCAGCAGACGCAGGTCGGCGCCTTGCTTTGCCAGCCGCCGCGCAACATGGCTGCCCACAAATCCGGTAGCGCCAGTAACTAGAATTTTCATAAAGAGTGAGGAGAATCAGAGGCTGGCCGCTTCATTACTTGCAAAAGATGTGGACCGTGGTGGCTCCTGCGCGAAGCCCTTACGTTGGCTACAAGGCAGGGCCCAGCCGCCCGGCCTGGGATTTCACCTGGGCAACTTCCGCAACGCCCGCGTCCGCCATGCGCGCGCTCAGCGTCAATGCCAGCAGCGGGAAATAAATCCGGTACAGGTGGTAAGCCAGGTAAAAGACCCGGGGAAAGCCAACGCCGGTGTACTGCGGCTCGTCCCATGACCCGTCAGGTTTTTGCGTATCCAGCAGCCAGGCCAGTCCGCGGCGCACTGAATCGCTGCGAATATCGTTGGCCGCCAGCAGGCCCAATATCGCCCAGGCGGTCTGCGAAGGGGTGCTCGGGCCCAGCCCGCGGGTGGCGGGTTCGTCGTACGACAACATCGATTCGCCCCAGCCGCCATCGCTGTTCTGCACCATGCGCAGCCATTCCGCTCCTTGCTGCACGTAGGGTTCGTGACTGTCCACACCCATGGCTTCGAGGCCGCGCAGCACCTGCATGGTGCCGTAAATGTAGTTCGAGCCCCAGCGGCCAAACCATGAGCCGTCGGGTTCCTGTTCATTCTTGAGAAAGTCGATTGCCCGCCGCACCGGCTTCTCGTCGCGGGTATGACCGTAGGCAGCCAGCATTTCCAGCACCCGGCCGGTAATGTCGGCGGTCGGCGGATCGAGCATGGCGTTGTGATCGGCGAAGGGCACGTACTGGAACACCATCTTGTCGTTGTCTTTATCGAACGAGCTCCAGCCGCCGTTCTTGCATTGCATGGCCATGATCCAACGCACCGCGCGCTGCACCGATTCGTGCTGGTAACGTTCGTTAGGATGCCTCACCTGGCTCAGCCCCAGCATCACCATGGCGCTGTCATCCACATCGGGATAGAACTCGTTGTTGAATTCGAAATACCAGCCGGCGGGAGCCACGTTCTTGACCTTGACCGCCCAGTCGCCGGAATGCGTAACCTGCTTCTTCAGGATCCAGTCTCCCGCCGCCAGCATCCGCGGATCGGCGGGCGCGACTCCGCTCTCGCCCAGCGCAAACATGGCATATGCCGTGTCCCACACCGGGGATTTGCAGGGCTGCATGCGGAACGTGTTTTCTTCTTCAATCCCCAGCGCTTCGAATTCATCCATGGCGCGAATGAATTGCGGGTCATCCACCGAATAGCCCAGGCAGCGCAACGCAATGATCGAATTCATCATCGCCGGATAAATCGCTCCCAGCCCGTCGCTCATCTCCAGGCGTTCCAGCAGCCATTTCTCCGCGCTGCGCAGCGCGATGGAGCGCAACGGGCGCACGTGCACCCGTTCGAACCAGTGGGTCATACGGTCCAGCAGCAGAAAGAAATTGCGCCAGCTCACAAGCCTCGCATCCCATTTCAGGTACAGGCTGGCGCTGTTCTTGCCGCCGACAAACAGTTCTTCGACGCCCAACTCCGGCGGAATCTTCTTGAACGGCTTCTTGGCGTAGGCGATCGACAGCGGCACCAGGATGGCGCGCGACCACGACGAAATTTCGTAGATGTTGAACCAGAACCACTTGGGAAACAACACGATCTCCGGCGGAATCGCGGGCACCGCGTCGTAATCGTATTGCCCCAGGAAGCACAGGTAGATCTTGGTGAAGGTGTTGACCTCGGTCACGCCGCCCAGTTCCAGAATGCGCTTTCGCGCCCGCGCCAGCGCGTCGTCATCCGGCGAATAGCCCGCCAGCTTGAGGCCGAAATAGGCCTTCACCGATGCGCTGATCTGCGACGGACCACCCTGGTAGATGGCCCATCCGCCGTCTTCATTCTGGTGGCGCAGAATTTCCCGCGCCGCCTTGGCGATGCGCTCCTGGCGGCCGGTGCCGAGAAGCGTGTGCAAAAGGATGTAATCGGATTCCAGGGTGGTGTCGGCTTCGAGCTCGCCGCACCAGTAACCATCTTCGTGCTGGGTGGAAAAGAGGAAATCGCGCGTGCGCGAAACCGCAAGCTTTACCCGGTCGCGCAGTTCGCCGCCCTGGCCAAAAATATTATTGGTCTTGCGGCTGGCGCCGCTCGAGGGGGGCAATGGGTGCTACTCCGCCGCCGCACTCACCGGTGCGGCGCCGATCGCTTCCACGATTTCAGGCGGCAAGCCAAAACGAACGTTCTCGGGAATCACTTCCACCTCCTGCACGTTGGTAAAGCCCAGCGGGGCCAGGAAGGTAAGCACCTCTTCCACCAGGCATTCCGGCGCCGATGCGCCCGCGGTCAATGCCAGGGTGGTCACGCCTTCCAGCCATTGCGGCTGGATGGAACGGAAATTTTCGATCAGGTACGACGGCGTTTCCAGGTTGTGGGAAACTTCGACCAGCCGGTTGGAGTTGGAACTGTTCTCCGAGCCCACCACCAGCACCAGTTGCGCCTCGCTGGCCACATGCTTGACCGCCACCTGGCGGTTCTCGGTGGCATAGCAGATGTCCTGCGCCGCCGGGCCATGAATGTTAGGAAAGCGCAGCTTCAGCGCCGCGATGATGTCGCTGGCCTCATCGAGGCTGAGGGTGGTTTGCGTCAGGTAGGCCAGCCGGTTGGGGTCGGGAACCACGAGGTTCGCCACCTCGGCGGGATTGCTGACCACCTGGGTCACGTCCGGCGCTTCCCCCAGGGTGCCCACGATCTCATCATGGTCGCGATGTCCGATCAGGATAATGGTGCGTCCCTCGCGGGCAAACTTGACCGCCTCGACGTGGACCTTGGTCACCAGCGGACAGGTGGCGTCGATCACCCGCAACCGGCGCAGTTCGCTGGCATCGCGCACTTCCGGCGATACTCCATGCGCGCTGTAAATCACCCGCGCCCCGGTCGGCACCTCGTCGATATTGTCGACGAAAATGGCGCCCTTGGCGGTGAGGTCGTCCACCACGTAGCGGTTATGCACAATCTCTTTGCGGACATAAATTGGCGCGCCAAATGCCTCAAGGGCAATGCGAACAATATCAATGGCACGCACCACCCCGGCACAAAATCCGCGGGGCTTGAGAAGCAGCACTGTCTTAGGAGCAGAAGCTGTAGATGAAGTCATGGAGGTCTCTAATAAGTATAAATGCAAATCCGGCGACAACGACCCGCAATCGAAGCCACAAGTGAACCCGCCCTAGGTGCTAAGACATTGAAAGTGCTGGAATTAACATTAATCGGCAATCCCAGTTCCTAAACAGTAAAACCACGCAGAAAGGAATTAATAATAGGATTCCAATCAGGGACGGTTCGGTGCAAAAAATAGGGTGTTCTGGAATCGAAAAACAGATTCGCCAAGCTTGACGCCGGCCTAGCTATCCCTGCGCCACGGCCTTCAGCAGCTCCGCGGCATGGCGCCGCGAACTCTCAGTCAACTCCGACCCGCTCAACATACGGGCAATCTCTTCCCGCCGCTCCCCCGCGCTCAGTTCACGCACTGCAATAGCGGTGCGCGCCGCCGAGGTTTTCTTCTCGATCAGGTAATGGTGATCGGCGAAACATGCAATCTGCGGAAGGTGGGTCACGCACAGTACCTGGTTTCCCCGCGCCAGCGAATGCAGCTTCTTCCCCACCGCCTCGGCCGCGCTGCCCCCCACGCCGGCATCGATCTCATCGAACACCAGCGTGCGTTGCGCGCTCCTGCCCTTGCGGCCCGGCGACTTGCCGGCCTCCACCGTTGCTTTCAACGCCAGCATGATGCGCGACAGTTCGCCACCGCTGGCGATCTGTTCCACCGGTTTCACGGGCTCACCGGGATTGGTCGCGATCAGGTAAACCACCTGGTCAAATCCGCGCGCAGTCCATTCCGCGGCGTCGTCGCCGCCGGTGATCTCCACTTTGAATCGTGAGCGCATGGCCAGGTTGTTGATCTCGGCTTCAGCCTGCTTTTCCAGTTTTTTGGCCGCGTCGAAACGCTTGCGCGAAAGCTCGCGCGCGGCCTGAAGATATCGCAGCGCCGCTTCATCGCGTTGCTTTCCCAGTTGCGCCAGAATTTGTTCACGGTTTTCCAGGTCATCCAATTTCTGACTGACTTCATTGCCGTGAGTGATGACCGCATCGAGTCCGCCGCCCATGTGGGGCGCATATTTTCGTTTCAGGCGGTCGAGCGCCGCCAGCCGGTCTTCCACCTCCGCCAGGCGCTCCGGCGACGAGTTCAATTTCTGCGTGTAGTCACGCAAAGTGGCGCTGGCGTCTTCGATGACCGCCTGCGTTCCCTGCAGCTGCAGGGCATCGGCTTCGAAGCGCGCGTCGAATTTTGCCATCTCCTGCAGGTGCTTGATGGCCGCCCCTAGAGCTGCAATCGCCGACGCATCCGATTCATACAGCAGGTCGTATGCACTGGAAGACGCATGGTGCAGTTTTTCCACGTTGGTCAGCATGCGCTTCTCCGCTTCAAGCTCGACGTCTTCGCCCGGCTTCAGGTGTGCGCCCTCAATCTCTTTTTTCTGGAAGCTCCATAGATCAATGAGCTGCAGGCGGTCCTTTTCCCGCTGCTCCAGTTCCCTGATCTGGCTGCCCAGCTCATTCCACCCCGCGAAGGCCCGCCCCACAGCTTCCAGATCGGCGCCGGCAAAAGCGTCGAGCAGCGCAAGCCGCGCCTCAGGATCGAAGCTCGCCAGGGTCTCACTCTGCGCGTGGATCGCCGCCAGAAAAGGGAATATCTGCTTGAGTACAGCCACGGTGGCCGGTTGATTATTGATAAATACCCGGCTCTTCCCCGCCGCCGCCACCAGTTCGGGTTTCAGCCGCGCCGGAATCGATCGCGAACCGGCGGCCTCCGCCGATCGCGCGCCGGCCCCGCCTTCTTTGGAAGCCTCGCGCCGCGAGATCTCCCGGCGAATAATGATCTCGTCGGCCTCGCTGTCAATTCCATTGGCCTCGAGAATCTCATTCACCCGCAGATCTCCGGCCTCAAACACCCCGGTGACTACGGCCTTCTCCGCGCCGTGTCGAATGGAATCCACCGAGGCGCGCTCCCCCAGCACCAGGCTGAGCGCATCGATCAAGATAGATTTCCCCGCGCCGGTTTCGCCCGTAAGCAGATTTAATCCCGGAGCAAAGCTGACCGCGACGTTATCAATAACGGCGTAATTTTCAACCCGCAATTCAACCAGCATGACTAATCCCGCGTGACCTCAGCGAAGAATAACAGAAGGGCTCGTTCTTCCACCAAGAGTTGCTCACCAAGAGACAACAACCCCTTAAGATGAATTTCTCTACAACAAGATCAATCCTTGAAATGGATTGCTCCCCCACAGAGAACAACCTCTTGAAACGAGTTGTCATTCCGAGCGCAGCCGAGGAACCTTTTGTTTCCTCGGCGCAACCAGCAACGCGGGCCAAGCCACGCAATAAAGCGGCTCGCAATCGGGGCTTACGCGTAGCCTGCCTTTGACTCTGAGGCAAAGGATGAGCACAGGTTATTCCAGGCGCTTACCTTGGGTGACCCTCGCGCACCACTGACAACCAACCGATAAATTTCGTAAACTGATCTCAATGGTCTTCCCCCGGCTCCTGGCCTTCGTACTTGGCGGCGAAATCTTAAACCTGTTGCAGCAAACCGGCCCGGTCGCCCGCGCCGTACTCGCCATCCTCTTGTTCTTCAGCATTTTTTCCTGGTCGATCATCGCCGCCAAATGGGCGCTGCTGCGCCGCGCCCGCGTGCAGAGCGGACGCTTCCAGCGGCTCTTCCGCAAAGCCACGCGCTTGCAGGATGTCTCCGCTGTCGCCGAGCAGTTTCGCCCCAGCCCCCTGGTCCCCGTGTTTGACGCGGGATTCGAGGAGTACCGCCGCCAGGCTGGCGGCCCGTTGCGCATACCCGCCGTGCAGCGCGCCACCCAGGTTGCCGCCTCCGAGGAGCTGACCCGCCTCGAGCGCCGCCTGTCATGGTTGGCCACCACCGGCTCCGTCGCTCCGTTTGTAGGTTTATTTGGGACGGTGTGGGGCATCATCGACGCCTTTCACGGTCTAGGCACCGCCGGCGCCGCCAGCCTGCGCGCCGTCGCCCCCGGTATTTCCGAGGCGCTCATCACCACCGCCGCGGGATTGGCCGCAGCCATCCCCGCCGTCATTGCTTACAACCAGTTTGCCCAGACCCTGCGCGAGTTTGGCGCGCGCATGGACGATTTTTCCCTGGAATTCTTGAACTTCATCGAACGCACTCCGCCGGACCAGAAATAACCGCGCGGGGGACACAAATCATGGCCTTCACCAATCGTCAGGGACGCACGCAGACTTCGCTTTCCGAGATCAACGTTACTCCGTTGGTGGACGTGGTGCTCGTTCTGCTCATCATCTTTATGCTCACCGCTCCCATCCTGCAGTCAGGCGTGGAAGTCAGCGTGCCCAAGACCCGCACCGTGAAGGAAATCAGCGAAGAGCGCCTGGTCATTAGCATCGATCGCAACCAGCGAATTTATCTGGGCAACCAGCCATTGAACATCAACGACATCCGCTCGGCGCTGGGCAAGAAGGTCCGCGACCCCGCGCAACAATCAATCTTTCTGCGCGCCGATGAGAACGTTCCCTTCGGCGTGTTCGCCGCGGTGATGGACGCGGTCAAGCAGGCCGGCATCACCAACGTCAGCATCGTGACCGAACCTATCACCGGGCCGGAAACCAAATGACCGGTTCCCCACCACGGGAAATCAATGCGTAACCGGCGGCAAAGCATCTTCGACGAGCGCGAAAGCTGGCAGGGGCCGGTCGCGGTTTCCACCACGCTGCACGCGGCATTTTTTGTTCTCATTCTTATGTACGGCGCTTATCTCAGTCATCTCCCTCACGAAAGCTGGGGCAGCGCCACCGCTTCCTCCGGCGACGCTCTCTCCGTCTCCCTGGTCAGCCAGGCAGCAATTCCCCTGCCCCGGCCGGCCGTGCAGACGGAAAATATTGTGGCCAACGATTCTCCGGGGTTGACCCAGTCCAAGCCCAAAGAAATCCCCGTGCCCGAGCCGCTGGCGATTCCCATTCCCGCGCGCGAGCACACTCGCAAACCGGAGAAGATCAGGGAAAAAATCGCGGTGGCCGCGGCATCCACCATCCGCGATACCTACCGCGCGCCGCCGCCGCGAGAATCCAACGTCGTGCCCTTCGGCCGCGGCGGGCCGGTGGATATTCCCTATAAAGTTTTCTCACTCGGCGGCTCGGCGGCGGGCATAGGCACCCCATCCGATTCCGGATTTGGCAGCCGCTACGGCTGGTATGTGGATGTGGTCCGCCGCAAGGTTTCGGAAAACTGGCTCAAGTACGAGGTGGACCCGGCCATCCAGAATGCCCGCCGCGTTTTCATCACCTTTGATATCCAGCGCAATGGCCAGCCGGAAAACGTGCAGATCGAGCAGACCAGCGGCGTGCCCTCGCTCGATGTTTCCGCGGTGCGCGCCTTGCAGCGCATCGATACCTTCGGTCCCCTGCCGCCGGATTACTCCGGACGCCAGGTCAGCGTCGAGTTCTGGTTTGAATTCAAGCGTTAGATGGAACACAGCAACAAGTAATCACGGAAGGAAGAATGAGCATCAATTACGTTAGCAGCGGCCGGCAGAGTTTTGATGACCTTTGCCGGGTCCAGGCATCCAACACTGTAACCGCCCCCGCAATGAAAAAATACTTTTCCGCGCTGTTCGTTCTGCTGCCGATCGCGGCCGCGTTCTTCGCCCTGGCGCCTGCTTCTGCCGCTCAGACTGACTGGATCCGCACTGGCACCGGCCTCGGCGTGGAGCGGGTGCGCATCGCCGTTCCCGACTTCAAGACCCCATCCACCAGCAATTTCAGCCAGGTCTTCGACCAGACCTTGTTCAACGATCTGAAGAACGCCGGTATTTTCGACGTTGTATCCAAGAGCCTTTATCCGCTCGCCGTTCCCGGGTCCCCCGCTGAGATCAAGCTGGACGCCTGGAACGCTGAGCCGGTCAATGCCTCCATGGTCGCTTTTGGCAGCTTGAGCTCCGGCGGCGACAATTCTTCCGGCACGCTCACGGTGCAGGGCTGGCTTTTTGACGCGAGGAATTCACAATCCCCGCAGGTTCTGGGAAAGCAATACAGCGAGCCCGCGTCGGAAGAAAGTGCGCGCCTGATCGCGCACCGCTTTGCCGACGAAATTATTTCGCGCCTGGGAGGCGGAATCGCCGGCATCGCCGAAAGCAAGATTTATTTCGTGCGCGCCGGCGGCCGCAACAAGGAAATCTGGCAGATGGATTACGACGGCGCCAACCAGAAACAGATTACTCGTCTCGGCTCCATTTCCCTTTCACCACGGGTCTCCCCCGATGGCTCGCGCCTGGCCTTCACCACCTTTGCCCGCGGCGGCCCCGACATCGCCATGTATTCGCTCGAGCTCGGCCGCATGCTTTCGTTTCCCCGATTTGGCGGGGCTAATCTTTCCGCCGCCTGGACCCGTGATGGCAGCAAGATCGCCTTCTCTTCTTCCATGCGCGGCGACACCGAAATCTATGTCGTCGATTCTTCGGGAAGCAATCCTCGGCGCCTCACCACTTCGCGCGGTCCCGACGTCTCGCCGGTTTGGAACCCAAAGACCGACGCCCAGATCGCCTGGGTAAGCGGCCGCAATGGGCTGCCCGAAATCTTTCTCATGGATGCCGACGGCGCCGGGGTGCAGCGCCTCACCGAGGCCGGATACGCCGTCTCGCCGTCGTGGTCACCCAACGGCCAGTTTCTCGCTTTCTCATGGAACCGCAAGTATGGCCCCGGCGCTCCCGGCGGCCAGGATATCTACGTCATGGATGTCGCCACCCGTCGCTTTATCCAGCTTACCCACGGCAGCGGGACCAATGACTTTCCCTCGTGGTCGCCTGATGGAAGGCACCTGGTTTTTCAATCCACCCATGGCGGCGTTGACCACATCTGGTCCATGCTCGCCGATGGCACGCAGCTTCACCAGTTGACGATGTCCGGCAGGAATTCACAGCCGAACTGGAGCTTTAAATAGAACGATCATTTTGGCGCCCATAAATTGAGGATGCCTGCAGAAAAAATGACAGGGAGAGTACCCATGCAAACGTCACGCCCAATCAGTGCACTACCAAATTCCTGCATCGCCGGCGACGGTTCCCAGCCAGCAGCCCGGTTTTGGCGCCGGAAATTGATTCTCCCGATGATTCTTCTCAGCCTGCTGGCGCTGGCCGGCTGTCGCAAGCCGGCTCCGCGATCGACGCCCACGCCGCCGCCGGAGGTCATGCCCACCGCGTCGCTCTCCGCCAACCCGGCATCGATTCGCAGCGGCGAATCCACCCGGCTTACCTGGCAGACCCAGCACGCCACCGATGTTTCCATCGAAGGTTTGGGCCAGGTTGATTCCAACAGCTCGCGAATGGTGTCGCCCGCTGAATCCACCACCTACCGCCTCACTGCGCGCGGCCCCGGCGGCGAGCAGGAAGCCACCACCCGCGTGACCGTAACTCCCGCCGCGCCCACCCAGTCCACCACCGGTGATACCACCAATAGCGGCCCCCACCCCGATGAGGCTTCTTTCAGCCGAAACGTGCGCGACGTGTTCTTTGACTACGACAGTTACGCCATCCGCTCCGATGCCCAGGAACAGTTGAATGCCAACGCCGCCTGGCTGGCTCGGCACCCGGGAGTCAAGGTACAGGTTGAAGGACACTGTGATGAGCGCGGTTCGACTGAATTCAACATCGCGCTGGGGGATAGCCGTGCCCACGCGGTAAAACAATTCCTGGTGCAGGCCGGCGTCGGCGCTGAGCGGGTTTCCACCCTCAGTTACGGCAAGGAGCGCCCGTCGTGCACCGAATCCAACGAGGAGTGCTGGCAGCAGAACCGGCGCGGACATTTTGTGTTGCAGCGTTAAGCTGAATCAACGGCGAGGCCACGGCATTCGACCTGGTTGCACGTCCATGGCAAACGGGAAAATTAAATTGAGAGGCAATCTATGACGATCGTATCTACGCGGCGCATCACTGCAAAGAACCACCTGTTGTCTTCCCTGCTCGCGGTTGCCGCCGCGGCGGTACTGTTGACGTCGCCGCCTCCGGCGTTCGCGGTTAACCGCGATATCGTCCAGTTGCAGACCGAGGTGCAGGACCTCAAGGACCAGATGACTCACATGCAGCAATCTTTCGACGAGCGTATGGGCGTGATGCGCAGCCTGATCGAGCAGAGCACCGACAACATCAATAAGATGAATTCCGGAGTCAGCGAGCTGCGCCGCTCGCTGCAGCAGCAGAACACCGAGGGAGGTACGCGCATCGAGCAGGTTTCGAACCAGGTGCAGTCACTGCACGATTCGGTCGACGAGATGAAGGCAAGGCTTAACAAGATCAGCAAGCAGCTAGACGACATGAACGCGGTCCACGAAAACATTGCCACGCCGGCTCCCAGCGGAATGGCCTCAGCAGGCGCGCCTCCGGCGGCGGCCGCCAAAGGGCCACCCCCCGATTCCCTTTATAACAACGCCTTGAGCGACTACAACACCGCCAATTACGATCTCGCGATCCAGGAATTCACTGACTACCTCCGCTATTACGGCGCCAGCGACAAAGCCGGCAACGCCCAGTTCTACCTGGCTGATATCGAGTACAAGCAGAAAAATTATGAGCGCGCCATCAAGGATTACGACAAGGTGCTGGAACAGTATCCCGGAGGCACCAAAGCGGCAGCCGCCCAGTTGCGCAAAGGGTTTGCGCTGATGGAACTGGGAGACCGCGACTCCGCAATCCAGGAGCTGCAAAGCTTGATCTCGCGCTATCCGGCGTCAGCCGAAGCAACCCAGGCCCGCGAGCGCCTCCGCCGCATGGGAGTGGTAACCACTCCGCTACCGGCGCGTCGTCTCCCGCCGCGGCGCTGAATACGGCACAGATGCAGGGTTATAAATCGCCCTCATCGGTTGTCATTCTGACGATCCCCAGTTTCACCGGGGTGAGGAAGAACCCCTACTCGGCTACAAACGCCGGCCCAACGGTTTTGCTGCTATTTCCCCAGCCCCAAATCCCGCAGGCAATATCGTATCTCCGCCGCTACCGCGGTCACCCGCATGCCATCCTTCACCATCAGCTTGCAAGACAAAGCCTCGTGGCTCGGTGTCCCCAACCCCATGTCGTACGTGACCCGGCAGTACTGGCACTCCTCGTTCCAACAGAACCGCCCATAGGCGACATTCTGCGACGCCAGGTACTGAAACCCACGCAGCATCATATTATTTTCCGGTACCTCGAACGCCTTGCCCAGCACCTCAATGCGAACCAGCCGTTCGAAAGGACGGAAGAGGGGACCGGCGGTTTCCGGGGAACTCACGCCCCGATTCTACCCCAGGCAACAGCCCCCACAATCCTGAGCATCTGAATGGCTTGGAGAAATAATGGAACCCACCAATACCAACAACGATAACGATCTCGCCAAAGGCGCTGTGGAAGAAGAGCGCTCTTCCGCGGACAACCACAATTCCATGTCGGGGCAGCTCCAGCATCGCTCCGAAAATACCTTGATCAAGCAGAATGACAGCGATTTTCCCGAGCCCGGCTCCAGCCCCGAACACAGCGGCGAGCCCGAAGAAACCCCCGACCCCGTCCAGCCGATAGGCGATCCGCCAGATCCCAAATCGAGCTCTCCCCTGAAAGCGCCGGCCCGTCCCGACCCGCAACAGCCAGAAACCAAGGGGTGAGGAAAGTCTTAACAGTGCCGCAAACCTCAGCCTGGTCATCCTGCTCTTTTTCGACGCGCTGTTCTGATAAGCCACCCAGGTGAAAGTTTTACCCTCGCCCACCCTGCCATCTTGCGGTACTCTGGTTTTCCGTGAATCTCCGCGAAAATGTACCGCTGGCGCCCATGACCACATTGCAGGTGGGCGGCCCTGCCCGCTACTTCGTCGAAGCCGCAACCCGCACCGAAATCACCGAAGCGCTCGATTATGCCGGCTCCCGGCAATTGCCCCTCTTCATTCTCGGCGGAGGCAGCAACCTGGTAATTTCCGATCGTGGCTGGCCCGGCCTGGTTTTGAAAATCAATTTACTTGGAATTGAAGCGGTTCCCGGTCACCGAACCATGGTCTTTCGAGTTGCAGCGGGTGAGAATTGGGATTCCTTTGTCGCCCTCGCCGTCTCCCAGAATTGTTCCGGAATTGAATGTCTCAGCGGGATTCCCGGCTCTACCGGCGGCACTCCTGTACAGAACGTCGGCGCTTACGGTCAGGACGTTTCGCAAACCATCACCTCGGTCGAGGTGCTCGACCGCGAAACCGGTCAGGCGCGCAGCCTGTCAAATCACGAATGCCAGTTCAGCTATCGCACCAGCATTCTTAACAGCGCCGCCGGCCAGCATTTTATCGTCATGAATGTCACGTTCCAGCTGCAACCCGGGGGCACGCCCCGGTTCCACTATGCGGACCTGCAACGATATTTTGCCACTTGGGCGGCGCCGCCCACTCTTTCCCAGGTGCGCGACGCGGTGCGCGAGATCCGCCGCGGCAAGGCCATGCTGATCGTCCCCGGCGACGATGATTGCCGCAGCGCCGGCTCGTTCTTCAAGAATCCCCTGCTCAGCGAGGCCGGTTACCGTACGTTGACGCAATGCGTGGGTAACCTGACTCACAGCGCCAGACCGCCGGCCTACCCGACTTCAGACGGCCGCGTAAAGGTTTCTGCGGCATGGCTCGTGGAGCAGGCCGGCTTCTCCCGAGGCACGGTGCGCGGCCCCGTCGGCATCTCTTCCCGGCATGCACTGGCCATCATCAACCGCGGAGGCGCCTTCGCTTCCGATATCGTTGCGTTCAAGAACGAGATCGAGAACGCTGTCAGGGAAAAGTTTGGCGTGAGCCTGGTGGCTGAACCGGTTCTGGTGGGCTTCGACCCGGTCAATCCCGGGCCGACTCAAGGCTGAAACCTTATGTGTCCCCCCGCATCCAAGCCTTAACGCTGCACGTTCCTGGTACGAAGCGGAATCACAAATAGGCACGCTCATGAAGGTTCCACCCGACGATATTCCCTCCTTCGAAATCACTCCGGAAAAGACCTACCTGGACCGGCGCGCCTTCATGACTCTCGCCGGCAGCACCGGCGCCGCCCTCGCCATTGGAGCTGGGATTAGAAGATGGACTCGGCCACCTTCCCTCGAATCGTTTCTTCCTGCCATTCCCGGAGTTGCCAAGAGCGCGCTCAGCACCAATGAAGCGCCCACGTCGCTGCAGGACATCACTCACTACAACAACTTTTATGAGTTTGGCACCGGAAAATACGAGCCTGCCGAGCTCGCCCAGAATTTCAAGACTGAAGGCTGGAAGGTTTCCGTCGAAGGCCTGGTCAGCAAGCCCAGCGTCTTTGACCTCGACGCCATCCGCAAGATGCAGCCTCTGGAAGAACGCATTTACCGCCATCGCTGCGTCGAAGGATGGTCGATGGTGATCCCCTGGGTGGGATTTTCCTTGAGCGAATTCATCCAGCGCGCCCAGCCCCTGGGCAGCGCGAAGTTTGTGCAGTTTGAGACCCTGCTCGACCCGGCGCAGATGCCGGGACAGAATCACGGCGTGCTCGGATGGCCCTACGTCGAGGGCCTTCGCATGGATGAGGCCATGCACCCGCTGGCATTACTGTGCGTGGGACTCTACGGGAAAATTCTGCCCAACCAGGATGGCGCGCCGATTCGCATCGTCCTTCCCTGGAAGTACGGTTTCAAGAGCATCAAGTCCATTGTCAAGATGCGTTTTGTCGAAGAGCAGCCCGACGCTACCTGGAACCTGGCTGCGCCCCGCGAATATGGCTTCTATTCCAACGTGAATCCCGAAGTCGATCACCCGCGCTGGAGCCAATCCACCGAGCGCCGCGTTGGCGAGTTCGCCAAGCGCAACACCCTCATGTTCAATGGCTATGCCGATCAGGTCGCCTCTCTCTACACCGGCATGGACTTGAAAAAAGACTTCTAGCCCATGTCGCGCCGTAACCTCGTCATTCTGAAAATAGCGGTTTTCACCGCCAGCCTGTTTACCGTGGTCATGCTGGTGGGCGAATATTTCACCCACCACCTCACTGCCGACCCGGTTAGGGAAATTACCTCCAGCACCGGTTCCTCCGCTCTGATTTTCCTGATGCTCACGCTGGCTATTACCCCGGTGCGCAGGTTTACCGGCTGGCTGTGGCTTATCCGCTTCCGGCGAATGCTGGGACTCTTTGCCTTTTTTTATGCCAGCCTGCACCTGCTTACCTACCTGTGGTTTGATAAGAATTTTGTGGCGCGCGACATTTGGAAAGATATCTTCAAGCGGCCATTTATCACCGCAGGCTTTACCGCCTGGATATTCATGCTCCCCCTGGCGCTGACTTCAACCCAGTGGGCGATCGGCAAGATGGGTGGGAAGCGCTGGCAAGCGCTGCATCGCCTGATTTATTTCAGCGCCATTGCCGGGATCGTGCATTTCTACTGGCTGGTAAAAAAAGACATCACCGAACCAGTGGAATACGCTGTCCTGCTGGCGGCATTGTTACTGGCGCGCCTGTACCTCTGGAAACGCCCCGCCAGGCCACCGGTGGCCCGGGGCCCATCGCTGCAGAAGATCTGAGTAGCGGTTACTCCAGCTTGGCGACTTTTGAATCCAGGTCCTGCAGCGCCCGGTTCAGCATTTCCGCGTGACGCGGATTCTGGCTGGCCTCAATTTGTTGGAGTACTGAAGTCCGCGCCAGCAGCAACAGTTCTCTGTCGCGCTTCCTGCTGGCCTCATCCGCATTGAGTTGTGCGCCCTCGCGGGCTTTGGCCCGGTCCTCGGCCGCCTCTTCCTGTTGCGACTCGATGGATTTGCTCTCCCAGCCCCGCGCCATTAACGGGTCACCCGCGGAGGGAATGGCAATGGTGTGTTTTCGTGTCTCTTCTGTCCTGATCTCATGTTTACAATGTTACAGCCTTCGAGGACAGGAGCGAGCGAAAGTTCACAGGCGCATATTGCCGCCGGTGATGCCCACGCTGGATAAGTGGTCGCGCGCAGGAATGTTTTTTTCGACCGGCCCCTGATTTGTCGCCTCGCATTTTTATTGCTCTCCCCACCCGAAGCAGGCACTTAAGCTAGAATTGCCCTCGGAAATAAGACCCACTTTGAAAATTGAGGTCCAAAGACTTATGTCCAACATCCGTCGCGCCTTAGGCTGGGCTTTATTAGCGCTGGCAGCACTTCCCCTGGCCGCGCAAACGCGCCGCTCCATCACCGAAAAAGATATCTTCGCCTTCACCTGGATTGCCGATCCGCAGATTTCTCCCGATGGCGCCCAAGTGGTGTTCGTAAAGGTCACCGCCAGCGAGAAAAACGATAACTACGAGACCTCACTGTGGAAGGTTCCGGCCGGCGGCGGCGCGGAGCCCGAGCAACTCACCAACGGCCCCAGTGACACCAGCCCGCGCTGGTCTCCCGATGGCCGGCAGCTTGCCTTCGTGCGCAGTGTGAAGAAAGACAACAAACCCCAGCCCCCGCAGATTTACCTCCTGAACTTTTCCGGCGGGGAGCCCCGAGCCCTGACCAGCGTAGCCAAAGGCGCATCGTCGCCGGTTTGGTCGCCCAACGGCTCGAAGATTGCATTCCAAAGCAACGCCTCGGTCCAGGATATTGCCGCGCACGATGCCGCCGAAACCGCCTCCGCCGCCAGCGCGGGCAAGGCCCAGCCGCACAAGTCCGATGTCCGCATCATCACCCGCGCGGTATACCGGTTCAACGGCGTCGGTTACCTTGACCCCGCGCGCCCCCGGCACATCTGGGTGGTCTCGGCAGCCCCCGCGGACGGCGCCGGCGCCCACCCTTCCCAACTGACCACTGGCGCGTTTTCTGAAGGAGACCTCGCCTGGGCCCCCGACGGCTCGCGCATCTATTTTCTTTCCAACCGGGTGGTCGAAGATTATTACGAGCTTCCCCATAATGAGATTTACTCCGTGCCCGCCACCGGCGGCGCCACCGCGAAAGTGGCCGCAATCGACGGCTCCATCGGCGACCTGGCGGTCAGCCGCGACGGCGCCCGTATCGCCTTTACCGGGTCGCTCAATCAGCCGGTGCACTCCTATAACCAGCCTGACCTTTTTGTCGCCACCACGGCCGGCGGCTCCGTGAAGAACCTGACCAAGGATTACGACTATGACATCGCATCAGGCCTCACCGGAGACCAGCATGCTCCCCGCGGCGGCGCCGGCTCCCGGCCGGTGTGGAGCGCCGACGGCCGCAGCATCCTCGTCGATAGCTCGAAGGAAGGCCGGGCAAATCTCATCCGCGTCAATGTCGACACCGCGGAAGTCTCCGACTTCACCACCGGCGACCACGAGGTCATGGCATACGCCGCCACCCCCGATGCATCCAAAATCGTGGCCCTGCTTTCAACCCCCACCAATATCGGCGACCTATTTGCGGTGGACCCGGCCGGCGCCATGCGGCCCATCACCCACGTCAACCAGAAACTCTTCAGCCAGTTGAACCTCACCGAGCCTGAGGAGGTTTGGTACAAAAGCTTCGACGGAAAGAAAGTCCAGGCTTGGATCCAGAAGCCGCCCAACTATAACCCGCGCCAGAAATATCCCCTGATCCTCAATATCCACGGCGGGCCCCACGGCGCCTATGGATACACCTTCGATCACGAATTCCAGTGGATGGCGGCGCAGGGCTACATCGTGCTCTATCCCAATCCGCGCGGCAGCACCAGTTATGGGCAGAATTTCGGCAACATCATCCAATACCACTATCCCGGCGATGATTACAAAGATCTCATGGCGGGTGTGGACGCGCTGGTCGCCCGCGGCATCGTCGATCCCGCCAAATTGGGAGTGACCGGAGGCAGCGGCGGCGGGCTGCTCACCAACTGGGTCATCACCCAGACCAACCGTTTTGCCGCCGCAGTCTCGCAACGCGACATCGCCGACTGGTCCTCATTCTGGTACACCGCCGACTTCACTTTATTCCAGCCCACGTGGTTCAAGGCCGCGCCCTGGCAGGACCCGGCCGATTTTGCCGCGCGCTCGCCCATTACCTACATCGAAAAAGTGACCACCCCACTGATGCTGATTCTGGGCGACGCCGACTATCGCACCCCGCCCACCGCCGGCGGCGAGCAGATGTTCCGCGCCTTGAAATTTCTGCACAAGCCGGTGGTGATGGTGCGCTTCCCCGGCGAATCCCACGAGCTCTCGCGCTCCGGCAAACCCTGGCACCGGGTGGAACGCCTGCAAAACATAGTGAACTGGTTTGAGATCTACCTGCACAACAAAACCATTCCAGGGTACGACCCCATGCTGCCCACCGAAGCACCGGAGCCCAGTGAATAGCGGCAAGCAAAAAAGGGGGACGTAAATCACTACGTCCCCCACTTCATCGCGATGCATAAGGTCTTTTGTTCCGGCGAGGCAGCAGTACACCTCTCATGTCTTTCGGGAGAGAAGTACACGGCTATACCCTTCGGATAGAAGCACGCGTTTTACTCTTCGGAATAAGAGCACGCGTTTAACATGAATTGTCATTCCGAGCGAAGCCGAGGAACCCTTTGTTTCCCTGGCGCACCCGCGCCCCTGGCCCAGCCGAAATCTCAAAGAAACCCCGCTCAGGTTCTACGCGTAGCCTGCCGTTGAATCTAACCGCTGAAAGAAGCAAATCCTTCCAAGGCAACAACAGCAATCCCTACGGAAGTGATTTAAATAAAACCCGGGAAGATTCCTGTTTTGCCAAAACAGATCAAAGGCAGCATGCGCGTAGAACCAATTCGAAGGCCGGGTGAATCCATTGATTCAGGCTGGAACTACTGCCGCCCTACATGAAACAAAGGGTTCCTCGGCTTCGCTCGGAATGACAATTCAATTAAAACGGGCGCTCTGTCCCAGAGGACATCGAAGCGTGGCTTCCATCCCGGATGGATAAATAAAACGTCGCTTCTATCCCGGGGGAACTACCGCTTTCGGAATGTGCAAAAGTGGCCCTGAATTCCGCTGCTCCCACCAATGCTCAAAAGATTTTGCGCGGCAGATGTTTTGCTCGTACCAAAAAAAAGGGGCGGCGGAATTTGCATTCCGCCGCCCCAAAGTTAAGGCTGTTAGAACGTGATGGCCTTCAGCGCAGTACCAAAGGTTGCATCGTTTGTGGTTTGTCCGCCGGGCGTCGTTCGTGGCAACGCCAGCGCCGCATTCATATCGATCTGAATGATGCGATGGGTGCTGCCATCGAGCAGATAGCCGAAAGGAGTACTGGTTTTACCGTTCAGGAATACGCCAACCGCATGCGGATCCCGTGCGATGTTATACGACGAGAAGGCGGTGCGGAGGTTTCCGGTTACTGCATCACTCAATCCCTTCCAGGGACTGGTTTTCGGATCCTGCACGATACCCACTCCAAAGTCGGTAGAGAAACCGGCCATGAAGAGGACGGCATGGCTAGTGCTGTCCACTGCCGAACCGGAGAAGGTTCGGGTAGGTGAAAAGCTGAACTTCACCAGGCCATTGGGGCCAGGAGCGAAGGTCTGCGGGTTGGTGATTCCCGATACCGGAGCGCCACCGGGGATGACGATGGTCTTCAGGTTAAGGAAATCCGCGACACTGCTGTCCTCGGGAGTCATGATGCCGACCTGGAAAGTGCTGTCCACCGAATCCGCATCCACCGTGTCGCCTCCACCCAGGTCCGTCTGGATCTGGCTGAAGGTGGCGGCATCCGCGTTAAAGCTTCCCTTTCCACTGGTGTTCAGGTCGATGATCTGCACCCCCGAGTAGTTACCGGCGAAGAGCATGTTGTGGGGCACATCGCCCCCCAGGTTCTCAGCCAGGAAGCCCTCGATCGGGTAATTCTTTCCCAGCGCCTTGGTGCTCAGGTCGAAGAAGGAATACCCGTCAGCGGTAGCCAGCCAGATGCCGCCTCCGAAGGGAATGCCGCCCGCCACAAAAGCTGAACCACCGCTGAAGCCGACAGGGCTGGTTGCCTTGAGGGGCAAGGTCGCCGTGAAGTCAATCAGGTTGGTTTCATCGGTGGCATTACCCGGGGTCCCGTTGATCAGGACTTCGGCGTTCAAGAGCGCCACTTTCTTGCTGCCGTAGGCGAAGGTGAACACCTGCGCGTGCGCGGCGCCGGTAACCGGAATCACTCCGCCGACCTCGCCGCCAAGCGTGGTAGCCACACTGGGCCACGCTTTGCCGGTGGCAACTGTTGAGGGATCGGTGATATCCACCACCGCGACACCATTACTGCGCGCCGCCGCAAACAGGATCTGTTTGCTGGTGGTTGAACCCGCTGGGGTGAAGGTGAGTGAAGAAAGAGCTCCCGAGCTACCTGCCGACAATCCGGTGGAAGTCGGAGTCAGGGTGCTCGATTGCACGCCCTTGCTCATGGCGCTGGTGATGGCGCTGGCGTCTGAAGGCACAATGCCCTCGGCCTTGGGGGAAGTACCGCTGCTCAGATACGAACTCACGCACGCGAGGAAGTCGGTCGTGGGGAAGGTGGTGGGCAGGGTCTTGGCGCCGGAGATCACAATCGGCGCCTTGTTGAACAATCCATCGAATTTGCCGTCCGAAATATCTTTGGCAAAAGCCACGGAGAGCGCGCCGGGATCGACGCCCAGGGATTTCGCCAGGCAGAGAATTCCGCCGTCGATCAGGCCAACGTTAAAGCCGGCCGGATCACCGGTGATGTCGGCCTTCTTCAGTTTGGCGATGATTTGTTCCAGGGTTACGCCGGTGGGGGTTTTAATTGCGTAGTAGCCCGCGATTTGCGTACTGGCGGCGCCGTGAGCCGAAGACCCGCTGGCGGTGGCAAATGTGCGTGCTCCCGAAACCCGGGCGCCCGACGTAGGCAAGCCATTATTAATGTAGAAAACCGTGAGCGCATCAACTTCGGTGGTCAGCGGGTTGATGGTGAGTCCGGAAATACCAGCGCTTCCCACTGAATCCAGAAATGCCGTGAGCGTCCCGGCGTTGGTAATGGTGGTGCCATCCAGTTCGCTGATGTAAGTCCCACCCGTAGCACTAAGCCTCACTGAACCGGACGTCGGAGCAGCAGTGATGTTGAAGTTGCCGTTGGCGTCGGTGGTGGCCGTACCCAGGCTGGCGCCGTTGGAGCCATCGGCATTTACCGCGAATGCCGTAACCGTGGATGCGTTCAGCGGGCCTTTAATCACAATACCGACGATGCCCACACCCGAGCTGGACAGGGTGACCGATGCTACGTTGGCGGTCGACACCGCCCCGAATTGTCCCAGGCTGGCCGAAATCTGAATGCTCGCCGGGCTAGGCAGGGCGGCGGGCGCGGTGTAGAAACCTGACGGCGAAATGGTTCCCACCGTGGCGTTCCCGCCCTGGATGCCGTTTACGAACCAGTTCACGTTCGAAACCGGGGTGCCGTTGATCGTCGCTGAAAATTGTTGGGATTGCCCCGTCTTTAGGTTGGCGCTGCTGGGCGTAATCGCGAGAATGGCCTTCTCATTCGCACAACCGCTAAAAATCAGCAGTGTGAGTAGAAACGTGGACAAAAGTAAACGACGAGTCATTGGTCCCTTCCTGTGCTGCTGCCGCAGCGTGTTATGAGGTTCTAAACAACCTGGTTTTGGGTTTAATGGTACGAAGTCTTGGCAATAACCGGTGCCGTGGGTGAAATTCGGATGAGGGAGAATATGAACAAAGTTTGTACAACATTTTTATAGCAAAAACCTTACATAGTCAATTATTGGTCATGGTTTTACTCAAACCCTAACCAACCCCTCAGTCTTAGTGGGTACGGTGCAACAGCCTATTTGGATGTTTCCGGGACGAACCCCTCCGGGCGCGCAATTCCTTCTCCAAAAAGGAATTCCTCCAGCTGTTTTACGATCAATTCCTGGGCCTGTTTGGTCGCCGGATTCAATCGATATTCGTTGATCACCATCTTGCAATGCTCCTGCCACAAGCGCCAGGCTTCAGCCGAGACGTTATTGAAAATGCGCTCCCCCAGCGGGTTGTCGAACGGAGGCTCGTCGAGTCCCGGCATCTCCTGCTTGAACTTCACGCACATCACCATATGCTTGCCGGGTACGGAAGGGCTCCCCGGCGCTGGATTTGATCCCATTCGCGCACTCCTTAAAGATTCATTTGAAAACGTCCCGCCCAGCTTCTGGCGCCAGACAAGTTTGCAGCACGCATCACCACAGGGTCCCGCGAGCGTGCCCCTCTTGCCCGTCCCCTCTAATGAGCCGGCGCCGGTTCCAGGTTCTTCTTCACTCCCGAGAAATCCACTTTGGGAGCTCGTTTCGCACCTTCATCCGAGGTGAAATAGGCGTCGTTACGCTTATACCCGCCCCATCCGGCAAACAGGCTGTTGGGAAACAGCGATATATAGGTGTTGTAATCCTGCAGCGAATCGTTGTAGCGCTTGCGCTCAACCGCAATGCGGTTTTCCGTTCCCGCCAGCTCATCCTGCAGGCGCAGGTAGTTCTCGCTCGATCTCAGTTGGGGGTAGTTCTCTACCACCGCCAGCAATCGCCCCAGGGCCCCGTCCAGTTGATGGTTGGCCGCGATCTTGTCGGTGGGATTGCCCGCCGAAAGCAGCGCCGACCGCGCCCGTGCGATCTCGCCGAACACCGTTTGTTCCTGCAGGGAGATTCCCTTTACCGTCTCCACCAGGTTGGGAATGAGGTCGGCGCGCCGCTGCAAAACCACGTCCACCTCTGCCCATGCGGCTTTTACCGCTTCGTTCTTGGTGACGATCTGGTTGCGCACCCCGACATACTGCCCGAAAATCGCGAAAATGATTACCGCGATAATTACTACAACAATCAAAACCTTGCTCATTTTTCGTCTCCTCTAGATATTCCTTTGCACCGTGCCCGGTTTCCCGGCAACCTGTTGGCGTCCACTCTGGCGGCGTCAGGATGGCAATTTCCGGCTCGCGCCCTGCGCCAGGCTGTCATCCACCCTGGCCGTCACCTTCTCAATGGCCGTCAGGTATCGCGCCAGCACCTGGTGCACATCCATGCCCGATTCACTGGTTTTCTTCTCCCGGACATCCAGTAACTCGCTGAACGCCGACCCGTCTACTCCCATGCGCTGCTCTACGCCTGCTATGGTCTCACGCCAGCCCGAGGGCAAATCCGCGGTCTCATCGGTTGCCAGCAGCGCGTGGCGAAACAGCGTCAGAAACGTTGAAACCGATTTCAACATCAGCGCCAGCACCCGCTTGCTGTCTTCTTCCACGCTGACATACTGCCGCCGCAACAGTAACAGCTTGCTGCGCAGCTCGTGTTCCACCTGGATATGGTGCAGGTCCATGGGAATCTGCAGCCGGGAAAAAATGTCATCCCCCAGCAGCACCTGGTGGCCCTTCTGGATGTCGAGCATCTCGATGGCAAAAATGTCGGCTGATTTTTCCAGCTCCGCCCGGCTAAACAACATCGGCGCGGGATGCCTGAGCTTCACCCACCACTTGACCGCCGGCCCCACCGAACGCAGCGCCGCCAGCGAAGCGTGGTGCAGCACGATCAGGATGTTTACATCAGAAACCTCGGCGTGAAATTCAGGCGACGCCGCCGAGCCATACAAAACCACGCTCTGCACGTGCTCGCCCGCCGAGCTTTGCAGCCGCTGTAAGAGCTCCGCCACCTGCTTTTCCGGCATCATGATGGTTGCATTCCTTTCGCCCCGCTATTCACGCTTGTCCTTGGCGCTGCTACCAGCTGCCGCTGGCCCCGCCGCCCCCCGAACTCCCCCCGCCAAATCCTCCAAACCCGCCGCCTCCGCCAAAACCGCCGCCCCCGCTCCATCCTCCGCCGCCAGACCCGCCGCCAGAGAATAATGATAGCAACCCCAGCATCCGGCCCAGAGGAGTAAAGATCATGAACAGGATAAAAATCACGATCAGGATCATCTTACCCAGTGACATGCTCCGACGCGCCGGTTCCGGGGCCGCTTCCGGCAGGGCCGGCATATCACCGGTCAGCGTAATATGAGCGTCGTCGGCGACCACCTGGGCGGTGCGCTGGGTGAGCAACTTTATCCCGTTGCTGTAGTCGCTCTGCTGGAAAAACGGGACCGCTTCGCGCCCGAACCCGCCTACTTTGCCGTCGGGTAAAATCGGCTCAAGGCCGTAGCCCACCTCGGTGCGGTAACGATGGTCATCGGCCGCCACCAGGATGAGCACGCCGCGATTGCTGGATTTGCCGCCGACGCCCCACGCCTTGAAAAGCTCGACCGCATAGCTGTCGATGTCGGAGCCATCCAGCGAACGAATGGTGACCACCGCGATTTGCGCCTTGGCCTGCTCATCTACCTGGCGGCATAGTTCTTCGAGTTGCGCCGCCGTGCCCGCGTCCAGCACCTTGGCAAAGTCGTTCACGTACCCTGTGGCCTTGAGCGACGCGATCGGCTCCGCACCCGCAAAAATCGAAGCCAGTAACAGCAGGCAGACCGCTCCCAGTTGAAGCAGACGCAGACTCAATCGATGCTTCAAGGGAGTGCGGAACATGGAACAAATTGTACACGGCGGATGAATCGCGAAGATTCCCGGGCCCTGCCTGGCTAAAAAGCCATACCAGTGAAGAGTTACGCGTTTTATTCAAGTCTTGACCTGCCCTGATTCCCGAAGAAGTATTTTGCTGGTTGTTGGCGCGCGGGCTCTCGCGTTTTCCTTGCTTCTTACCCGGTTCCAACCTCGCCCCCAACGACAGCTGACGCGAAACTGCTAAACTGATTTCCAGTGAGAGCCAAAAACATGCCCACCGATCCCCTGCCACGCTGCGAATTTGACGGCAAGAAACTCATCCTCAAACTGAATTTCACCATCCCCGCCGACCCCCAGGAGATTTCCAAGGTGGTCGATGGCATCATGAAACTCGCGGCCGACATGAAATGCGCTGACGGCAAGGAATTTGAGATGGAGACCGCGCTGCGCGAAGCGCTGGCCAACGCCATCATTCACGGCGCCCACGCCGATGCAAAAAAGCACATTCAGTGCTGTGTGGCCTGTGACGAAAGCCTGAGAATCATGATCGTGGTGCGCGATCCCGGCGAGGGATTTGATCCATCATCCATTCCCAGCCCCATAGTCGGCCAGAATATCTACGAAGGCCACGGCCGCGGACTATTCCTGATCAACCAGCTAATGGATGAAGTCCATTTCGAACGCGGCGGCACCGAAATCCACATGACCAAGAACTAAAGCGCAAGCGCGGGAGTCGCGCCTGATGAGTCCCCCCACGGGATGTCATTCTGACGACCCCCGGCTTTATCGGGGTGAGGAAGAATCCCTACCCTCGGCAAACTCTCAGCTAACCCGATGGTTCATCTCCGCCGAATACTTACCACTGCACGATGACGTTCGAGCCCGGTGCCTGATCCCTAGCGGAGGACCGAAAAAGGCCCGGGGAAATACTTGTCGAACAGTAGGGGTCCTTCCTCACCCCGATAAAGCCGGGGGGCGTCAGGATGACACCGGGGGAGGGGGTTTAGAGATGCCGAGAAACTCCGCGGACAAAAAATCGCAATGGGACACGGCAGCCACGAAAACGCTCTAAACGTAAAAAAAGGCTGCGCCGAAGCGCAGCCTTTTTTGTTAATCAAACTACAGCCCTAGAACCGGATCTTCAACGCCAACTGCATGATGCGGTTGTCCCGCACGGTCGTCACCTGCCCGAACGAAGGATTGCCGAAGGTGGTGTTGATCGAGTTGAAGTTGGTGTGGTTCATCAGGTTAAAAGCTTCGGCGCGAAGCTGCATGTTCAAGTTTTCATATAATTTGATGTTCTTGAACAATGAAGCGTCGAAGCGGTAGAAGCCTGGTCCCCTGACGGCTCCGCGCGACGAGTTGCCCGGCCGGGCTTGCCCCGCAGGAACCGCAGCAAATGCCGCGGTATTGAACCACTGCAGCAAAGTGCGCGGCGCGCCCGAGTTGGGGTCGCCAATCTTGTCCGGCCGCAACGACGAAGGGCTGGAGCCTCTTACGCCCTGTCCTGCGGGATCGAAGTTTGTGGCGCTGCCGTCAAAAACGGTAAACGGCAACCCTGAGTTCGCCGCCACGATACCTGAAACCTCCCAGCCTCCCAGCAGATGACCTACTACGCCTTCCTGGTTTCGCATGAAAGGTATCTCATACACATAGTTTGCCGAAAATACATGGCGGCGGTCATTCTGCGTCGAGCCATACTCGCATTGCAGGCAGTAGGTGTTTTGCGGCGCCGATGAACGGTCGGTCTGGGCGTTGGTCAGCCCGTGCGACCAGGTGTAGGCCAGATTCACCAGGGAACCCCCGGAAAACCGTTTCTGCACGCTGGTTTGCAACGAGTTATAGTTCGCCTTGAACCACGGCTCAATCGCGGAAATGGGCCCGTAGCCCAGGTAAGGACGAATCGCATTCAATTGGCTTGTATTTTTGCCAAGGAATTGTCCGGCAATCGGAGTTGCCAACCCGGGAACGTTCTGGTAGGCCCCAGGCTGAGGCTGGTTGATGTCAGCAAGGCCAATGAGATGAGTGCTCTTGGCCCCGTAGTAGCCGATGTCGAGCAGCACCCTCTTGGGGAACTCGTGCTGCATGTCGAAGCTCCACTGCTGGGTATAAGGCACTGCGTCGGAGTTGGGCGTGCCGCGCAGGCTGCGTGGCGCCGCGCTTACAACCGCCGCGCCTCCTCCCGCGTTGTCAAACCGCGTGTTAGGTATGGTGATGCTTTGCACGAACGGCAGATTGGTAAAGATGTTCTGTTCGTAGACACCGAACAGCGAAGAGTCATAAGAAAGTCCGTAACCAGTTCGGATGGACGTTTTGCCGTCACCCCAAGGATCCCAGGCAAGGCCAAAACGCGGCGAAAAATTCTTGTAGTTGGTGGGCGCCACCGCTTGTCCAAACGGAGAACTCGTTCCATTGACGATAATTCCGTTCAGGGGATCAGTGGCGGGGGTGACGATATTTCCCGTGGCGAGGCTGATCACCGCCGCACTGGCGGGATTGTAACGCCGGGGATCGAAGTTTGACAGAAAATGGTTGTGATCGGTCGGCTGGCGGAACAGCGACCATCGCAATCCGAAGTTCACCGTCAGGTTGGGCCGCAGTTTGTATTCATCCTGCCCATACAGTTCCAGTTGCGAAGCGTGAATGTCGGGCGTTAGATCCAGGGAAGCCTGGGTGTAGCTGCCTACAAACCCCGAAAGGAAGCTGGCAAAGGACTGCTGGAAAGTGGTGGCCGCGCTGCCGGCCGGGCGGCCAGTGCTATTGAACCCGAATGTTCCGGTATTGTTGCCTCCAGCGTTTTCATTCTTCTGGTAGCGGTGGTAAGTGCCGCCAAATTTCAGGTTGTGCTGTGACACAATCTTGGTCAGGTTGCTGAACACGTTGTAATCACGGTTGAAATCGCGGTAAGGCCCAAAACTGGTGATCGACGAGCCGCCTGAAAAGGTGACTGCCGGAATTCGCGCCAGCGAAGAGGGGAAGGGCAGCGCCGGGCGAACGTCAGGAGAATTAGCCGATCCGATCGATCCAATAGGGTCGCTGAGGATTGCTCCGAAGGAGTACGCAACCCCCCCATCAATCAATAACGTGGGGGTAATCGCACCCGTAAATGTTCCCAGGTAGCTGCGCCCCGGCGAGTTGGTTTGGGTGGTTCCCACACCCGGCAAAGACGCGCCGGTGAACAAGCCGCCGGGCTCAATCGTGGGAATGGTGTCGTTAATAAATCTAAACGCCAGCGACAGCTTGTCGGTCAGCCGGTGGTCCAGGCGCAGCAGTTCCTGCCGCGAATTCAGAACCGTGCGGAAGTTTGAAATCAGGACATGCGGATCGATAGGACTATTGGGCGCGGGCAAGCCATTAATGATGTCTTTAAGGTAGGCCGCTGCCACCGGGTTGATGGCGGTCACTTGGGTGCCGGTGGCCGTGCAGACGCCGGCAGCGCTGAATGCGATGCACACCGGGGCGTTGAAGGTCCCTGAGCGCTCGGCGACTGTGGGGATGGTTCCATTCACGGTGGCGTAGTTGATAATGCGGCGCAGCTCCTCGGAATAGAAGAAGAAAGTCTTGTTCTTTTCCGGGGTATAGAGACCGGGGATGCGCACCGGGCCGCCGATGGTGCCGCCAAAGTTGTTGTAGCGCAGCTTGGGCTTGGCTACACTCGCCAGCTTGTTGAAGTAGGTGTTGGCGTTGAGCACGTCGTTGCGAAAAAACTCATAAGCGTCGCCGTGAAACTTGTCGGAGCCGCTCTTGGTCACGACGTTGATCATGCCGCCGGCCGCGCGGCCAAATTCGGCGCTATAGAGCCCGCGCAATACCTTGAACTCGGCAATGGCGTCCACGCTGGGATAGGTCAGCAGCGAGAGGTTCGACCCGCGATCTACGTTGTCGGCGCCATCCACCGTCCAGTTGTTGGCGCTGGTGCGCTGCCCATTAATCGAATAAGCGAGGGTGGAGGTACCCCCCTGCGGGACTGTGACCCCAATATAAAGCTGGTCGGTGGCGCCACCGTAGCTCACTCCCGGCTGCAGGGAAACCAATTGCTCATAGTTGCGGTTGTTGATGGAAAGCTCGGTGATCTGCTGCCCAGTGATCAAGCCTGCCGCAGTGGCGGTCTGCGTGTCCACCTGCACCGGCGAAGCTTCCACGGTAACCAGTTCCCCCGTGCTGCTGGGTTTCAGCGAGAAGTCATAGCGCTGTTCGTCGTTGACGTGCAGCTCAATGGCGGTCACCGCGGAGGTGGCAAAACCCGGCGCCGCTACCGATACCGAATAATGTCCGATGGCAAGCAGGGGCGCGGTGTAGTTCCCCGCATCGTTGGTAGTTTCCGTTCGCGCTAGCAGGTTGGTGTCGGTGTTGGTCACAGTCACTACCGCGCCGCGCACCACCGCGCCGCTCTGGTCGGTCACCGTTCCGGTAATCGAGCCCGTAATGTCCTGCCCGGGGAGGGCGACGGCAAATACCAGCAGCAGAATACTCATCAGGCACAAGCGGGTTGCTAATCGCATTAGTTTCTCCGGAAAGATGTAGTGGGAAGAGCCGAAATTTTAGCGGACGCGGTAAGTGTAGGACAAAAGATTAATAATTATCAATAGCTTTCGCGGCAATTTTGCGGTCCATTTTTTCCACCCAGGCGCTCGCGCGCTCAATCAAGCCTTTCGAGGAAGACCTGGCTAGCAGAGGTTGCGGGGCCTCCCGCGCGGGAAAAACGATTTTGTCGGGATTGGTCTGGCCCGTGCCGGGCGCCGGGCGCATAACCCGAAGCGCCCCAGCCTATGCCCAGGCAGGGGTTGGCCCCAACCGCCCAGCCCGAAAAAAATCTTTAAGCCGCCGCGTCATGGTTGGTCGAATGGGTGCCGTACTTCACGCAGGGTGTCGAGCAGGTCTTGCGGGTGCACCGGCTTGAACACGACCAGGAACTGGTGGCCGCGATCGCGGGCGTGGTGCAGTATCTCGGTGCTGTCGGCCAGGCCGGTGAATAATACCACCCGGCATCGGGGAAAAAGCTTTTGCACCCCTATCGCCAGGTCTACCCCGCTCAGGTCCGGCATCATGACGTCGCTCACCAGGACATCGGGCTTGAATTCCCGGGCGCGCTCCAGCGCAGCCTTGCCGCCGTAAGACGCCGACGCCTGGTAGCCATTGATGTTGAGGATCACCACTAAAGTATCGGCGATCAGTGGCTCGTCATCCACCACCAGCACCCTGGTCTTCACCGGGGATTTTTCATCAGCGGCCAGACTACTCATTCCACCTTCTCGACATAAATTAGGCGCCGCCCGAAGCCGCAGCACCGCATTAGTCTAGCCGAAAATCGCGTGCCCGAATATGGCCGCTGCCGGAAAGGTGCACAAAAGAATCCACGACGCAGGCTCAGGCGCTCTTGCCGATTAATCCCATCTAAGGAACGGCTCTTGGCAGTCCCCCACGGGATGTCATTCTGACACCTCCGGCTTTATCGGGGTGAGGAAGAATCCCTACCCTCGGCAAGCTCTCAGCTAACCCGATGGTTTATCTCCGCCAAATACTGACCACTGTACGATGACGGTCGAGCGCGGCGCCTGGTCCATATCGGGGGGACGAAAAAGATCCCGGGGAAATATTTGTCGAACAGTAGGGGTCCTTCCTCACCCCGATAAAGCCGGGGGTCGTCAGGATGACACCGGGGAGGGGGTTTAGAGATGCCGAGATTCTCCGCGGACAAAAAATCGCAATGGGACACATCAGCTACGAAAACGCTTTAGACGAACTTGATAAACCAGGTCAAGCCCGTCTTCAAGGGGTGTCCCGCCCATAAAAAAACCGCCCCGAAAGAGGCGGTTGAAGGTTAGGGTTGATCACGATCTACCGCGGCGACTGATTGCCCGACATGCTGGAATCATCGCTGGTTTTGGCTTGGCGATGGCGCCGCGACCGCTTGTGGCGCCTCGTGCGGTGCGAACCGGCCACCCGAGTCGCAGGCGACGTTTCCGTTCCGCTGCCCGGCGTTATCTGGCCGGGATGACGCATGCCGGGCGCCGGGGCCGCGCCCGTGGGCGGTGTGGGATCGGTGGCGGAAGCAGGCGGGGGCGGAGTGGTCTGCCCAGAGGCTGGCGCAGTGGGACTGGCGGGGCTGGTTTCCTGCGTAGATGCGCCGATACCCAATAGCAGCATCGCTCCCGTGATGAGCAGAATGTTTTTCATGTTGATCCTCTCTTCTCGCGCCTCCAATGAAAACAGGACCGCAAGATGCGGTCCTGCTGAAATTTTCGAGCCGCATCCGCAGCCCGTCGAAAGACCATTTCTTGTTATTTAGGGGTGTCAGTGCTCATCGGTGTGGCGGTTGACATTGCAGCCTTGTGGTGACGACGGTGATGGCGGCGATGGTGCCTCTTCATTCCATGCTTCGACATGGGCGCCATGGTGTCGTTGCTGCCCATTGATCCCTTGTCAGAGGCCGGCGGAGTGGTGGATTTGGGCATGCTTGAGTCCTGGGCGAAGGCGGCGATTCCCATGACCAGTGCGCCCGCCAGAACCAGCGAGCCAGTCTTAATGATTTTCTTCATGATTACAATTTCTCCTTTTGTGGCGGAGCGTCCTCACCAGGCAACACCCGCGGACTCTATCTGAGATGCTCTGCGGCCCAACCTCGGTTGTACCCCGGCCCGGAACCGCGTTGCTCCAGAGTGATCCATGCGGATCACATTACCTCCGGCAATCCCGCCGCTTTCAACTTCTGGTTCAGTGTCGCCAGGCGGCCCGCAAATTCCTGCCAGCGCTGCCATTGGGTTTGCGACGCCGCGCGCAGGTCAACCAGCGCCGACTGCGCCTGCGCGGTCGGCGCGGAATCGGCGCTATCCACCACGCCCAGCAATGTCGCCAGCCCGCCATGCACCTCGGCCAGCGTGCTCCCCTTGAACAGCGGGCCTTCCGGCTTTGCTGCAAGCGCCTTCGCTTCGTCATCCAAGGCCGTGATGGCCTCAGCCAACGGCCCCGAGGGCTGGGACTTTTTCAGCTCGTCCAGTTTTTCCCGGGCACGCTGCAACCTCTGTATCCCGTCATAACTCTGGTTCATGAGTCCCGCGATCTCGGTCTCCGCGGCAAACTGCTGCGCCCATTCGGCCGCCGCCGTGGGAATTCGCGGGTCCATCTTTATCGTCAGTGGCTGCGAATCACTCCAGCCCCCCGCGGTCAGCTTGACCGTATACGTTCCCGGCAGCGCGCGCGCCCCTTCCGGGGAACGGGGCGTGTCGCCATAGATAGCCGAGATCGGATACTCGTGCTCGATCGATTGCGGTCGTGCATAATGCAGGTCCCAGACCCAGCGATGCATGCCGGCGGTGCCCGGCAGCACGCGCGCCGGCCGCACCCAGTAGCTGGGCACCGGCAAGTCATTGGGCACCGGGTCGGGCTCGCCATTGCTGGAATGATCATTGCTGGAAAAACTTCGCACCAGTTTTCCCGCGGAATCGAACACCTCCAGCGTCACCGCACCCTTCGCCGCTGCCCCCAGGAAATAATCGATGATGGCCCCATCGGGAGGGTTCTTCCCTGCCGGCACCTCCGGAGGATAGGGCGTGTCGGTATTGATCGACCGCCGCAGCCGCCACGCCGCCGCCGGCTTGAACAGGTGTGCCCTGGCGGCCGCCACATCGCGGCTTAGCTGCCGCAGCGGCGAAATGTCGTCAAGGATCCAGAACGAGCGCCCGTGGGTGCCCACCACGATGTCATCGTCATGCACGACCAGGTCGCGCATCGATGTGGGCGGCAGGTTAAGCTGCAGCGATTGCCACTGGTCGCCATCGTTGAACGATACGTAAATGCCGCGCTCGGTGCCGGCAAACAGCATTCCCCGGCGCACCGGGTCTTCCCGCACCGTGTTGACCGCCGCGTTGTCGGGAATGCCCGCGGTGACCTTGCGCCAGGTCCGGCCGCCGTCGTGGGTGCGGTAGATATAAGCGTGCAGATCATCAAGGCGAAAGCGGTTGATGGCCGCATAAGCGGTCCCGCTATCGAAACGCGAAGCTTCCAGCTGCGCAACCTTGCTCCAGGGCGTCAGCTCCGGCGGGGTCACATTCTGCCAGTGCGTCCCCCCGTCACGGGTGACGTGAATCAGCCCATCGTCAGTGCCCGCCCACAGAATTCCAGCATTGAGCGGCGACGGCGCCACCGCGTAGATCACCCCGCGATGTTTGCGAGCCGCCACCGCCGGCGGCAGGCTGCCGAGGTTCGGCGGAATCCCCGGATCGTCGCGCGTCAGATCGGGACTGATTGGCTCCCAATGATTTCCCCCATCCACTGTCTGCAACAACATTTGAGCGGCGAGGTAAAGCACGTGCGAGCCGGGCGCCGCTGAAAAAATCAAGGGTGCGGTGCGGTTGAAGCGGTATTTCCCCGTCTTGAGCACCGACGGCGACACATCCTGCGCCTGCCCGGTGGCCTGGTTGAAACGAAATGCCTTGCCGCCATAAAGAATGTTGGGGTCCCGCGGATCGGGCGCCACGTATCCATATTCTTCGCTGCCTATGGTGTGCCAGTCGTGAAACGTGATTTCTCCGTAATCGCCGCGGCTGGGAGTGCCCACCGAGCCACTCTCCTGCTGCGACCCGTACACCCAATAAGGAAAGCGGTTGTCGGTGATCACGTGATAGAACTGCGCGGTGGGCTGGTTGTACCACGAGCTCCAGGTATGTCCGCCGTTCACGCTGATGGTTGCGCCCTGGTCGCTGCCCAGCAGAATCAACCGCGGGTTGTTCGCCGGGATCCACACCGTGTGATAGTCATCGCCGCCCGGCGCGCCCTTGATCGCGGTGAAGGTTTTGCCCGCGTCGGTTGAACGGTAGGTAGAGGTATTGGCCACGTACACCGTATCCTTATTATCAGGAGAGATGGTAACCCCGGCGAAGTCCGATCCTCGTCCCCAGATGCGCGGCTGGGTATTCACCCGCTCCCAGCTTTCCCCGGAATCGTCGGAGCGGAACAGCCCTCCCGCTTCGGGCGCATCCGCCAGGGCAAACAGCCGCCGCGGATCGCTGATTGAAATGCTGATGCCAATCCGTCCCAGTCCCTGCTCCGGGGTGGGCAGTCCGGCGGTCAGCGGCTTCCACGTCTCGCCGCCGTCGCTGGATTTGAACAGCCCGCTGCCGGGATAGTTGATGGCGTTGCCAGTCGTCCACGGCGGCCGCCGCGCCGCCCACAGTGCCGCATAAACGGTTTGCGGGTTGCCGGGATCGAGGGCCACCGTCACCCCGCCGGTGTTTTCATCCTTGTACAAAACTTTTTGCCATGACTTCCCGCCATCGAGCGAACGGAAGATGCCGCGCTCCGTGTTGGCGCCGTACGGATGTCCCATCACCGCGGCAAATACCCGGTCAGGGTTGCCGGGATCAACCACCACTGCGTTAATCTGCTGGCCATCGCGTAAGCCCAGGTGCTGCCAGGTCTCCCCGGCGTCGGTGGATTTATACATGCCGTCGCCGGTGGCCAGGTCAGGCCGCTGCAAGCCTTCACCGCTGCCCGCGTACAGGATGTTGGGATTGGATGGCGCCACCGCCAGCGCTCCCACCGAGTTGGACGGCTGGCTGTCAAAAATCGGCCGCCACACCTCGCCGTAGTCGGTGGATTTCCAGATGCCGCCGTTGACTGCGGCGATATAGAACACGTTAGGCTGACCCGGCACTCCGGTCACCGCCACCGTGCGCCCGCCGCGAAATGGCCCGATCATGCGCCATTGCATGTCGCTGTAAAGCTGGCTGCTGAACTGTTGTGCCTGCAAAATCGCGGGCAGCAAGAAAACCAGGCAAAGCAAACCACTTGCCCGGCGGGTCAATCGGCGGGAAACTAACATTTTTATCACCAGTGAAAAATAGAATGTCTGCATGCCGCAGCTCTGCGACTATGAATCATACCCGCAACCACCCCATCCCGCGACCCGCAAAAATCATGGCCGCGCGGTCGAGCATCAATCGTTCGCCGCTGAACGCGAAGATCTTCTGAAAGACTACTAATGAACCGATCTATTGTTTTTTGGCGGTCCTCTCAGGGATGTCATTCTGACCACCCCCGGCTTTATCGGGGAGAAGAAGAATCCCTACCCTCGGCGAACTCTCAGCTTACCCGACGGTTCTTCTCCGCCGAATACTGACCACCGTCCGAGTATGTTCGGGCGTGGCGCCAGGTCCGGGGGAGTAGCGCAAAAAGAACTCGGGGAAACATTTGTCGAACGGTTGGGGTCCTTCCTCACCCCGATAAAGCCGGGGGTCGTCAGGATGACAATGGGGGAGGGAGACTTGAACTCCCAGCAGTCGGCAGGGCAATGCGGTCAGCCCCGGGGCGTAGGCCGGTCCGACATGCGAAACTGGGTGCGGAAGTGTTCGGAGAGCAGCCGTACCGCGGCTTGGTTGCCTCGCGGGTCGGAGGTGGCCAGGTATTTCATGGCGTCGATCAGCAGTTTCTGGCCTTCGATGTATGGGTCGCCTTCGCCGGGCTGGCTCAACACCCGCGCCCGGGAGACGCGTTTTTTAGGCACCACCGGGATGTGCAGCATCTTGGCCAGGTTTCAGTCTCCAGCGGATCGCGTTTCAGATTCTATCGGTTACACAGCGCTAAGCAAAGAAGTAATGCGGCGGAGCTTAGACCCGGTTTTGATAGCGCCAACGCCCCATCAAGCCGGATTGCGGCTAGTTGGAATGCACCACTTTCGTACGGCCGGTGGTGTTGAGCTTGAAAATGCTTTCGGGAACTTTCTGGTTGATGGTGATACCGGTGTAGTGGGCGGTCCTGTAGTCGCCGCTGGGCTCGAGGAACTGCTGCTTGAGTGAGATGTCCCGCCGGAGATCGATCCACAGAGTGATGGTCGAAAACATGTCGCTGACTTTCTTGACCTTGGGCGTCAGCTTTAATTTGACGGTCTCCACGCCATCGACCATCTCAAAGCCCTGGTGGGTCACGGTAAATGAAGTCAGCAGGTCATGCCCGCGTCCGCCAAAGCCCATGACCAGAAAACTTTCCACCTCGCTGCGATGCTTTCCTGCCTCGTACTCGGTGACCTGCTCGATGCGCGGCTGGTAAAACTTGATCTTGCCGTCGCTGAAAATCACGAACTTACGTTCCGGCGCTGTGATGGCCGCCGACATTTGCGTCTCCTGGCCCTGACGTCGAAAGTAAATCTTCCCCTTCTGTACGTCGGTGTCATTCACCACTTTCTGGTACTGGTCCCACTCAAAATCAGCCGAAGCGTTGCGAAATCCCTTGGCCGCCTGGTCCATCTGGGTCAGGGCCGTTTCCAAAGTCGCCGGGCTGCCATCAGCCTTATCCGCCTTGTGCGCCGCTTGGCCAAGGCCCAGGGCCGCTGCCAGCAGAAGCCATCCGCCGAGCATTCCCAACCTTATATAAGGACGCATTACCCTGAAAGAACGTTTCATTGCTTCACCCTGGCATGCCTCAATCCCTGATCATTGGATAGCAGACGACACCGATTAGATGCGAAATCGCTGGAAAGCGCTGACCAGGGGCCCGGCATAGGGATCAGGAACCAAAGCTCGCTCCAGCATGGCCAGATTGGGGGCGCTTACGCTGAACGAGATTTTCTTACGCACCTGAGATTTTGTTTGGAAGAGCGAAGAGAACTCTAACGCTGCACCCAGACCCGGTAAGCGCTAACCCGACCGTCGCGGTCTATGACCGGCTCGTAACGGGTGATTCTCACTTCGCCGGCGATGGGTTCAATCACCTGGTTGAGCGCTTCCAGCACCTCGCGCTCCTGCCTGGGAGAGCCCACCGCCGCGGCATTCACCTGGTAGATGAACCCGCCATGCTGGTCGGTAGTGACGATCACATCCTGCTGGTGGATTTTGGGTTCCAGCGGTTTGTCCTTGAAGTTGATCCAGATGGGCGCCAGGAAGATGAATGCGAGGATCAGCGTGACCATCACGTCGAAGTGGAAGCCGCCTCGTGGATACGTCCACCAGATATAGCTGCGAATGATTTGACCCGCCCGGCTCATTCCCCTGACCTTCTCCTGGAACTCCACGCTACGGCTCTACGACTAAGACTTTACGCTCACACGGCTACATCTTGCGAGGCACAATCCGCTCTTCCCCCATGTAGGGCCGCAGGGCCTCGGGGACAATTACGCTGCCATCCGCCTGCTGATAGTTCTCAATGATGGCCAGCCAGGTGCGGCCCACCGCCAGGCCGCTGCCGTTCAGGGTATGCAGGAACTCGGTGCGGCCTCCACCCTGCGGGCGAAAGCGGATGTTGGCGCGCCGCGCCTGGAAGGCTTCAAAGTTCGAGCAGGAAGAGATCTCGCGGAAGACTTTCTGTCCCGGCAGCCAAACCTCGAGGTCATACGTCTTGGCCGCGGAAAATCCCATGTCGCCCGCGCATAGCAGCATGACCCGGTAGTGCAGCCCCAGTTTTTTGAGGATGCTCTCCGCGTTCCCGGTAAGCGTTTCCAGTTGCTCGTAGGAATCCTGCGGCGCGGCAAATTTTACCAGCTCAACTTTTTGAAACTGGTGCTGGCGAATGATCCCGCGCACGTCCTGCCCGTACGACCCGGCCTCGCTGCGAAAACATGGAGTGTAGGCGGTCACCGATAACGGCAGCCGCCCCTGGTCAATGGTCTCATCGCGATACAGGTTGGTGAGCGGCACCTCGGCGGTTGGCGCCAGCCACAGGTCGCTCTCCACGCAGCGAAACAGGTCGGCGGAAAACTTTGGCAGCTGCCCGGTGCCGAACAGCGATGCCGAGTTCACCAGGTAGGGCGGCAGCACTTCGGTATATCCGTGCTCGCGGGTGTGCACGTCCAGCATGAAGTTGGCCAGCGCCCGCTCCAGCTTCGCGCCCAGGTCCCAGTACACCGCAAACCGCGCGCCCGCAATCTTGGCCGCGCGCTCCATGTCGAGAATGCCCAGACCGGCCCCCAACTCCCAGTGCGGACGGGCCTCGAAATCCATTACCGCGGGCTTGCCCCAGCGGCGCACCTCCACGTTGTCGCCCGCGCCCGTGCCCGGGGGAACGCTGCGGTGCGGCAGGTTGGGGATGCCCGCCAGAATGCCTTGCAACTCCGCTTCCCGCAGCCGCGCCGCTTCTTCATGGGCGGGAATGGCCTCGCGCTGCACCCGGCCCTGCTCTACCAGCTCGTCCATCAACCGGGAATCTTCAGCGCTGGCCGTCCCCTGTTTCTGCTTCATCTTCAGCTCGGCGATGCGCTGGGAATCAAGCTTGCGCGCGTGCTGAATCTTCTGCAGAGCATCGAGGTTCTGCCGCCGCGCCAGATCCACCTCGGCGAAATTCTTTAGCACCACCTGCGGCGCGCCTCCGCGCAGGCGGATCTTTTCCTCGATTTCCGCCAGGTGATCGCGCACATATCCAAGCTCCAGCATAGAAACCAATCTACCGGAAAAACCTAGGGAAAAGAAATTCCTGAATTCAAATCCGGCCCCAGAATCACCCACCCAGGCAGCGCATCAACCACGCCGCCACCACTCGCCAAATAAAACCGCCTTCCCGTACACTAACTGCTGCGATGACCTCTCCAGAGTCACCAGTCGCGTCCTCCACCGGCCCCTTTCCCGACCTTCACGTGGACTTCTGCGGATTGCGCCTGCGCAACCCGGTCATCGCCGCCAGCGGCACGTTTGGCTATGGCATCGAGTTTGCCGACATCGTGTCACTCGAAAAACTGGGCGGCTTCGTGGTCAAAGGCCTCTCCTGCCAGCCCATGGCCGGCAACCCGCCGCCGCGCATGTTTGAAACCGCGGCCGGCATGCTCAATTCCGTGGGCCTGCAGAACGTGGGCGCGCGCGCCTTCATCGAAGAAAAACTTCCCTTGCTGCGCCGCAAACAAAACCTGGTCGTCATCGCCAACGTCTTCGGCAACACTCGCGAGGATTACGAGGAGACCATCCGCATCCTCAACGAAGGCGAGGGCATCGCCGCCTACGAGCTCAACGTCTCCTGCCCCAACACCCGCCGCGGCGGCATGAGTTTTGGCAGCAACCCGGTCATGCTGGAAGAAGTGGTCGTCGCGGCTAAGAATGTCTCCCGGCTGCCGGTCATCGTAAAACTTTCGCCTAACGTATCCAGCATTCCCCAGATGGCGCGCGCCGCCGAAAATGCGGGCGCCGACGCCATCTCCCTGGTCAACACCTTCGTCGCCCTGGCCATCGACGCCCAAACCCGCAAGCCTCGCATCTCCAACATCACCGCCGGCCTCTCCGGCCCCGCCATCAAGCCCATCGCCCTGCGCATGGTGTATGAGGCCGCGCACTCCGTCGACATTCCCGTGATCGGCATTGGCGGCATCACTACCGCCGAAGATGTAGTCGAATTCATGCTGGCCGGCGCCAAAGCGGTGCAAGTCGGCACCGCCAATTACTGGGACCCATGCGCCACCGAAAACATCGTGGACGCCCTCGGCCGCTGGTGCAGCGCCCACCGCGTGCCTCGAATTACCGAGCTGACCGGCGGCCTGCTGCTGGAATAAAAACCCGGCCCACCCTGATACCCGACTTGATTTCCCTCGCCATACATTCAATCCCCCGGAATAAAAAATATTACTGCCCAACCACCTCGCTTTCACGCTATGCTTTCAGCCATGGCATTTCGCTTGACGGTGCTGGCCAGCGGCAGCAAAGGCAACAGCACGGTAGTTTCGAGCTCGGGCGCCAGCATCCTGGTGGATGCGGGCCTCTCCTGCCGCGAGACTTTGAAGCGCATGCACCAGGCCGGCGAAGACCCTGCCACCCTGGTCGCCATCGTGATCTCCCACGAACATTCCGACCACGTCGGCGGGCTGCAGCACCTGGCTAAAAAGCTGAAACTGCCGGTGTACATCACCGCCGCCACCCACGCCGCTTACCGCCGAAGCTGCCGCAACAGCGACGCGGCCGCTCCTGACCTCGAGCACCCCCAGCACTTCGCGGCGGGCCACTGCTTTCGCATCGCCGACATCGCGGTCACTCCTTTCACGATTCCCCACGACGCCGCCGATCCGGTGGGCTTCGTATTCACCATCGATGGCGTCAAGGTGGCCATCGTCACCGACCTTGGTTACATGCCGGCCAGCGTGCGCGAGCACTTACGCGGCTGTGCCGGGCTGATGATCGAATCCAACCATGATGTGGAAATGCTGCGCGGCGGCTCCTATCCCTGGTCGGTCAAACAGCGCGTGATGTCGCGCGTGGGGCACCTCTCCAACGCTGCTCTCGCCGAGTTCTTTGCCCACGACTACGATGGCGCCGCCCAGTTCCTGGTGCTGGCCCACCTGTCGGAAGAAAACAACCACCCCGAGATCGCCCGCCAGTGTGCCGGCCACGCGCTCGATGCCCGCCGCAGCCTGTTTGACGACCTCTTTCAGAACCGCATCATGCTGGCCTCGCAGACCCAGGTTTTGGAGCCGATCCGGCTCTAGCCGCATCTCTATCTATATATAAAGGTAAGCGGCGCACTGACGCTCGTGGCAGTCTGATCCGCGGCGCCTTGCAATATGTTGCTTCGCATGTTTAACCGGCGCAGTTCGGGAACGCCCGCGCTTCCGCGGCGCATGATATTGCGTCGCTCGCAATGCCGCATCCGGCCTGGTACTCCCATTTTTCAGCCGGGCGCTGACCGACTGCTGATACTCTGGTGGAACGCTGAATGCACTTCGACCATGTAAGCCAGTCCTCCAGCGTGGATGGCGAAGCAACGAATAGTTATTTATGGCACGACACTGCACAGACCAGGTGGTCGGCGACATTCTCGCGGGATGGAGATATGACATCTCCGGCATTACCCGGGACATGCGCGGGGATTACGAACAGCACTTCGCCGAATGCCTGCATTGCCGCCAGAAACAGCGACTGCATCGCACCATTGATGTGGGCTTGATCGTGCTCGCAACTTTTTCCGCGGTGCTGTTTCTGGTGGCCTTCGGCGCCATCAGGTATTTCGACGTGCGCCACGCCATCCTCCTGCAGATCATCGCCCTGGGAGGCTTTGCCTTCTCCGCCCTGATGTGGGTAGTAGTGGCCATCGCCACTCCCGCTCCGGTAGTCATGGCGGCCACCGCCCGGCTGCATGCCCGCAAGCTGCACGACCGCCTGCCCGACAAAATCCGCGAGCGCCTCCCCCAGGAGCAGCGGCACTAGTCAATGTGCGGGGCGTTCAGTACAAATAAAACCCACGCCCTGTCTTCTTGCCCAGCCACCCCGCATCCACCATGCGAATCAACAGCGGGCAAGGACGATACTTGGGATCCCCCAAGCCTTCCTGCAGCACCCGCATGATGTCGAGGCACACGTCAAGGCCGATGAAGTCGGCCAGCGCCAGCGGGCCCATGGGATGCGCCATGCCCAGCTTGAATAGCTGGTCCACCGCCTCCGCCGTGGCCACGCCTTCCATCACCGCAAACATGGCCTCGTTGAGCAGCGGCATCAGCACCCGGTTGGACCCAAAACCCGGGGAGTCGTTGACCTCCACCGGCGTCATCTCCAGTTTTTCCGCCAGGGCGCGCATCGCCGCGAAGGTTTCGTTGGAAGTGCCCAGCCCGCGCACCACTTCTACCACCTTCATCATCGGCACCGGGTTGAAGAAGTGCAGGCCAATCACCTTCTCCGGACGCCGGGTCTGCGCGGCCAGCCGGGTAATCGAAATGGACGAAGTATTCGACGCCAGAATGGTATTCGCCGGCATCAGGTCATCGAGATCGCGAAAAATCTTTGACTTGACCGCAAACTTTTCGCTCGCCGCCTCCACCACCAGCGCGCACTGGCGAAGCTCCGCCAGGTTAAGCACGGTTGCGATGCGCCGCAGCGCAGCCTCTTTGTGCGCTGCCGTAATTTTATTTTTGACAACTTCGCGCTCGAGGTTCGTGCCGATGGTAGCCAGCGCCCGGTCCAGCCGGGGCTGGTCAACGTCGCACAACACCACGTCAAACCCGTGCGCCGCCAGCACGTGGGCGATGCCATTCCCCATTGTGCCCGCGCCGACAACGCCGATCTTTTCGCCAATATTATCTTTTTCCATGTCCGCCTTTTCTCGACTGTCCTGTACGCTTGCGGTGTTTGCCGCGCTCGATTGAACCCTGCATCCTGAGAGTACAGAAGCACAGAATCATCGCGCAAACCCAGAACAGGCTGGTAAACGCGCCGAAAAAAGGACTACCTTTGGAATCCTGGAATAATGGGACGATGACTCGCCAGAAAAAATACTGGATCGCCATTGTTTTAATCACGTTGGTGGCGTGCGACACACTGTGGATCACGTATGTCCCAGAGCACTGGCTGGCGCCGATGGGCGTAGTGCCGGCGACCAAGGATGAGCGTGCGGTCTTCGCCAGGTTCTATATTGGGAATCCTACATACTATGAAGGTGAAGGCATCGGCTTGATCGAAGTGCCTGGCGTGGGTAACTACTTTGTGACATTCGACGATGAGAAGTACCGCGAGGCTTCCCGCCGGGAATTCGTACACCTGTTTTCGGGGGTCTGGACGTTCAAATCCATGAGAGCGGGCCACTTTATTGACCCTCTGCCTTCGCACACTGACAACGAACTTCGAATCGTTACCAGAGGAGGAAACAGAGTGGTCGTAGAATTCTGAGCACTAGATATCGGAAAAACTTCTTACCATAAGTAATTAAAGAATGATGCATCTCAGCCCCGCTGCGGCGTAGGAAGATATTTCGTCACCATTGAGACGAATTAACCCGTTGCGGTTTGCCCAAGTATGCGAACCCGGCGTGAAGAAATAAGTTACTGGCTCCGCGGATGCGTTTGACCGCGGAATCAGCGGTTGGCTATACTGCCAACAGGTTTGAATGGTCGGCCGCGGAATGCCGGGCGGGAGTAACTCAGTGGTAGAGTGCGACCTTGCCAAGGTCGAAGTCGCGGGTTCAAATCCCGTCTCCCGCTCCAAAATTCATCGGCAAGCCCTTGCCACGCAATCCTAAAGGGGCGCGGTACCCAAGCGGTAAGGGAGAGGTCTGCAAAACCTTTATGCGTGGGTTCGATTCCCACCCGCGCCTCCAATTTTTCAATAACGTATCCTCATTTCGGCATGCAAGATCGTAACGTATCATCAGCCTTGCTAGTTTTGTGCCGTCTATTAAAACAATCCGCCTGTTTAAAGACTCTGCAGTTTGCGACGCCGAAGGCCTAAACGTTGAGGTAGTTACAAAAAGGCCCTTGGAGCATCTCATTTGCCCTCGCTCAATGTTATTCGGACGCTGAACCGGTACAGATCGATGTGGTTTGCCAAGGACGTCACGATTCAATGCCTTCGCTGTTGGCGCCACCCAATATGTCATCGATCTTATACGGCCCCGCGGAAGGCGCTAATGTCCGCGATTAGCCCCTTACCTGGCGCCCTCTGCAACCATTTGCCGGCCATCTCGCGAAATTTTTCATGAGCTTGTTCCGACAACGGCTGCGGACAGGAACCAGCAGCGGCACATGGGCCCCCGCAAGCATCCATGCTTCGCGCTACCATCCGGAGATTGATGGTCTGCGCGCACTCGCGATCATCGCCGTAGTTTTGTTCCATGCGCGCGTACCATTCATGAGGGCCGGATTCGCCGGAGTCGATATTTTTTTTGCGATCTCCGGCTATCTCATCATCGGAATGCTGGCACGCGAGTACGAGACCAAGGGGCGCGTTGACTGGCCTGCCTTTTATGTAAGGCGGATTCGGCGGCTGATGCCGATCTTCTGCGTTGTGATTCTGTTTGCGCTTGCGGCAAGCACAGCCATCCTGTTTCCGTTCGGCGAACAACAACTTGCCGACAAATCCGCATTTTTCGCTATTTTGTTGTCGTCGAACGTATTCTTCTGGCATCTGAAGGTCGGATATTTTGACCCCGGAATTGAGCAATGGCCGCTGCTGCACACCTGGTCGCTGTCCGTGGAGGAGCAGTTTTATCTCAGCGTGCCAGCCGTGTTTCTTTTCGTCACGCGGATGAAAACCAAAACGCAGGATCGGCACAACAAGCTGGTCTTTACGTTTTCCGCGCTCTTACTTTTAAGTTTTGGCTTCGCCATCTGGCAAACCCGGGCCTCTCCTTCAGCGGCGTTTTACCTTCTGCCGAGCCGGGTACCGGAATTCTCGATGGGGGCTCTGGCGGCGCTGTTTGCCGGCAAGCCGCCAGGCCCAAAACTTCGCAACCCGGTCTCTTTGCTGGCGCTGGCGACAGTAGTACTGTCGACTCTTCCATACAATTACGGAGGCTCATTGCCTCTGGCGAGGGTCATGATTTCCGCTTTAGCTACTGCCGCCCTGCTGTGGGCCACTAGCGGACCGGAACGTACGCTCGCGGGCCGGGGGTTAAGCCTCCGGCCACTGCGCTGGATTGGCGAGCGCTCCTATGGTTGGTATATGTGGCATTTTCCCGCCTTGGCGCTCTGGCGTGCGTACTGGCTCCAGGATACGAGCCTGGCGTCAGACCTGGCAGTTTGCTCCGGTGCCCTGCTGCTCTCGCATCTGACCTTCTTGGGCATCGAGCAACCAGCGCGACGCTCCAGCATATTTTTGAAATGGCCGCCGCGGCGTGTGTTCTATGCATCCGCACTCGCGCTCATCCTGATGGCGGCTGCCTCCGGCGGTCTCGCCTCATACGCGAAATGGGTGGGGCGGAGCCAACCCGATATGCGAGCCCTCGAAACCCGGATGAAAGATCTAGGATCTAATGTCGAACCCTGCTTGATCTTCGGCGAACCGCTGAACACCGATATTCCGCAGGAGTGTCGCTCGAGCGCGGGCCGGCACGAGACGGACATATATGTCTGGGGCGATTCGCATGCCAGCCACTTGATGCCGGCATTCGCCGGGGCGGCAAGCGATTTCTCCGCAGAATTGATGCAGGCGACAAAAGCTGGGTGCCCACCGCTTTACGATTACCTTTCTGCAAGGCAGTCTGAAAGAGGCAGAAGCGGATGTAAAGCATTTAACGCCGCCATGATTACCCATATGATCGACAGCGCCCGCCACCGCAGAACTGCAGTCGTCATGGCGGCCAACTGGGGAGGACATATCCAGCAGCCATCACTCAACGCCGAGGCCCGCGTAGCCATGGCTATGCCTCAAGACATCACGCGTGCAGAAGCTGAACGCCGTGTGAAAAGCACTTTAATTCGTACGATCGCTAATTTGACGTCAAATGGAGTGCGGGTAGTACTGCTCGCGCCGGTGCCGGAACAAAGGGTCGACGTGCCGAAATGTCTGTTTCGTTTCGGGGAAGCCGTCTGCCGCACCTTACGATCCGAGGCTGAGAAAACCCGCGGCGGCACCATCGCCTTACTTCGCGATGCCGCGGCGCAGACCGGCGCCCACCTGGTGGATCCGCTCGATGCGCTATGTGATGCCGACTGGTGCCCGGGCCTCATGGACGGCAATGCGCTTTACTTCGACTCTAACCATCTCAGCACATTCGGCGCCCGGCGATTGACGTCAACATTCCACGCGGCCCTTTCACAGGCTCTGCACTAAGGTTGTAGGCGAACCCCGCCTGACCTTAGGGGCACCTATAGGCTGGCCTTTTTCTCCCCGACGGCTTTATAGCGGCTTCCCTTCGCCGCCCTGCCTTTGGCCAGCGCGTTATTCCCATTTAGTGGAAGGTTCTCCGATTCCTTTGGAACGAAGGTACAGCGTAGGAAACTCGCCCCGCCCCAGCGGCGAGTTTTTGCAGCGGGAGAGCCGGTGCGGTGCCTTCATGCCGGTGAGGCATGCTATAGTAGGGGCCTTCATTAACGGCATTTAACGAATCTTTCCTAGTTGTTAGGAAAAATCAAATCACATAAGTCAAGGAGATACTCATGATGAAAAAGTTTTTGGTCTCGATGGTATTTACGCTTGTGGCAGGCTTGTTGCCAGTTATCGCGCAGGCAGCCTGTTCTGTGCCTAGCAGCGCTTATCCCACTATTCAAAGCGCAGTCAGCGACCCCGGCTGCGCGGTCATCAATGTTGCCCCCGGAAATTATCCGGAGAATGTGGTCATTTATCGCAGCCTGACCCTTAACGGCGCCCAGGCTGGCGTGGACGCTCGCACGCGCACTGGCGGCAGCGGCGAATCCGTAATTGACGGCGGCATAGCTAACGTCACCATCAACGCTGACAACGTCACCCTGGACGGGTTTACGCTTCCCGGTCCGGTGAATCAAGGAAGTGCGGCTGTAGTCATGATGGGGTCAAACAAGGGCGAGAAGATTCAGAACAATGTCTTCCAAAACCCCGGCCGGGCTGCTTCTTTCAACACCAGCAACACCACATTCTTTCAGAATGCGGTGCACAACACACCGACAGCGGGTGACGGATTTCAAGAGAACAGCTCCACCGCCAGCAACGTACTGGTGCTGAATAACAGTTTCGATGGGGGGTCGGGAGCGAATTACAACGCGGATGTCACCATACTGGGGCCGAATTCCTCAAACATCAGCGTCATTGGGAACACGAGCACCATCGACAGTACGTTGGTAGCGCTTTTCCAGACCAACGGAGCCCTGGTCGCCGGCAATAAAGTCACTAATCCCAGCGGTTCGGCGATATACATCGGCGGCAACGACAGCAACATTACGGTGAGTGGCAATCAGATCTCAGGCGGGGCGTACTCGGCAGTTAGAGTTTCTAACGCCTTCGGCCAGGGTCCCAGCAGCAACATCACCGTAACCGGCAACTACCTGAAGACAACGGTTACGGCGTGAATGTCGGGGCTACCTCTATCACTTCCACCGACACCGTACAAGTCCATCGAAACTTTATTGCTGGTAATAAGGTATTCGGAGTGAACAACGAATCGAGCGGGTCGGTGAATGGCACCTGCAACTGGTGGGGTGCCAAGAACGGGCCCGGACCAGTTGGGCCGGGTTCCGGTGACAGAGTCAGTACCGGGGTGGTTTACGCCCCCTGGTTGACCAAGCCACGGCTAGACGGCCCTTGCAAGGGCGGCAACAACGACAAGAACGACAAAGACAAGAACGACAAAGACAAGAACGACTCTGACGACAAAGATTAGGCACGCAATTTCCGCGCGGTCTACGCAAGAAAGCTTCCGCTATGGCGGGGGCTTTTTTGCAGCTAATATACCTGGGTTGCGAAGCTTCGGGCGCTTTAAACACAACACGCGCGGGCACCTGCCGGAGCTGCATGAGCGTGGTCATGCTTTCGCCGAGTCGCCCAGGGACAGCCACGCCCAGCATAAATTTTAGGAATACTCGAGCTTGTTATTTATTTTCAACCTACCCCAAATGGATTGGGGTCCAACGGAAATCTTTACGATCTGGATGGGTGGGAAATTCCGCCTGATTTTGGGGATTCTAGGAGGGGCAGCTCCGAACATTTGGGGGAACGAGTGGTACCCGCACCCGCCAGTACGAAGCTTGATCAATGGCGCCGCTGGCTTTAATTAAAACTCTCATTTCTTACGGGTTTTGACTTCGAGTTCCCATTCTCGTTCGCCGATGCAACTCTTGGGGACAGGCGCATTAAAGCTGACCCTTGCAGGGTGACGCTGCAGCAAGCCTTTCACGAATTGCTCAACTCTTTCGTAAGTTCCTGGTCCGCCATTTCCGTTGCTAGCCTCCCACACTCCATGTCTCTTTCGCATCATGTAGAAATCCTCCAAGGCAACCCTTCGTCCATCACCAAGCTTCAAGACAGACATGAGCAATCCTCTGTCATGTTTCGGAGAAAGGAAAAGAAAACTGGTGATCGGGGCCATTTCATTGCTTGTCCTGGGGACGCCGTGATCCACCGAAATAAAGCTAACGAACTGAGCCTTCCGAGAAAGATGCAGGAAATCCCGGGTTGCGGCGTCCGTCGGTAATACACACGGAGCTAGCGACGCATTATCAGAAGAAATGGCTTGTTGAGCACCGAGTTGACTTCCGGCCACCATAATCCCGACAATAACTCCAATTATCCAAATTGTTCGATTCATCTGGGAACCCCGTCCGTTTTTCGATGAACAGCATCTAGGCCATAGATCACTTTCCAACGAGAATCTGGTAGTGTCTCAGTTTGAAACTGAGACACTACCGAGAATCTTGGGCGGGTCGCCCATAAGATTAGGTTGCCTTGGTTGCGGCACGCGATGAGGGGGCGAGGCATGCTCAACCCCGACCGCTTGGATCTCGAATGAATCGGCGTTGAAGGTGTTTGGTTCCCCGACATAGCTAGAAGATAACATCGGTCTTCACCAGTTCGGAAGTATTCCGCAAAAGGGACATACATTTCGCTGATATTTCGCCCTAACCCAACGGGGCACCCGGCGCCCTAAAGCACATGGGGCATCTGGCCGAGTCCAACTTCTTCCCTCCCACCGGGATCTCGGTCTTTTCCGTTCCTGGCGAATTAAAAAAACTGATCTCGCTCGGAAAAGTGGGCAGGGGAATTTCATTCGGCGGTGTCTATTGCACCAGTTATGTCGCAGCTTCGGTCCAGACCGTCGGCGTCCCGCATGTACGCCTTCTGCATGATCGGCACTATCATGCTGTGGATTTTTCTGCCATACCGCACACAATACGAAGTAGTCGGGTTCTTTCATAGCGCAATCATGAACGCCCAGGGAGGAGACTTCCTGCAGCGCACCCTGCTCAAGGAAGGACGCCGCTCGCTGGATTGCGGCCGGGTGCGGCGGGGCGCAGACCCCGCTCCAGCAACCCATTGCGCGATGGCTGCTTTCACTGCGGGCAAGAGATTTTATGTTCGTTACGATATGCAGGGCATTGATTCTGATGTTGCCATCGCACTCGCGAGCTTCGGCGATGGCGAAGTGCAGACTTTTTTGTTTGATGGCGACCCTCGTGGGCATGGGGGGACTTGGATATTTCGCCAGCGCGTTTCCCGGCAGACGTGTCCTTCCCCGGTGCGACTTTCCGTCTCCTCACAAGGCGGGCTTAGTTGCCTTCCTCCACGCCGCAATGCTCAGCATGACCCCATGTCGCCAACTTTCGAGAGTTACTGAAAGGCTCATCGGGCTTCTGTGAGGCACCAGGCGCCGAGAATAGAACCTGCTCAGGTGACCCGGGTGAATCCACTCGTACGAAAAGCCGTGCTTATCGTCCAAGTGCCTGATAGCAACGAGGCATGGGTTTGCTTTGGCTTTCCCCGAATAACTGCCTGCGCCGTCAGGAAGCAGATAAGGCAATCCGCTCAACGGGTGCGCATGCGCGGTAACTGTGCCTTAAGATCTTCCTTCAATAACTCGTAGAGCCAGACTTGCCGGGACATGAGTGCATATATATCCGGTGGGAAAAAATGCGTAGCTCGACACGGATAGGAGCAGAGCCGTTCGCCCGGAGGGGAGGGCCGAATTGCACGAGCAGCGAATTTTTCCTGCGAGCCTCCTCGGTCGCGAAAAGAAGCGCCTCAAAAAGACCCCAAACCTCGCCGGGCCAACTCCCAAGCCAAAGCCCTTGAGTCCGACCGATCGGGTGGCCCATCCTTGGCAAGGATGGGTGCGTCTCACTCCCCGCCCTGCCTCGTCCACTTCAGCTTCGCGGTCTCCGCCCGCAGCACCTCGGTAGTCTCGCTAAAAAAGGTAGCGATCGCGGCCAGTTCCTGTGCCGTATAGCGGTCCGCCACCGCGGCCATCGCGCTCAGCAGGGATTCGAATATCGGCCCAACCCGCTCCTGCAATTTCTTCACCACCAATGGGTGAATAATCACGCTGCGCCGGTCCGTAAGATGCGGTTCGCGCCGAACGTACCCGCCCCGCTCCAACCGGTCAACGATGCCTGTGATCGCGCCCGTCGTAAACCCGGATAACTCCGCTAAACGGCTCGCGGCCGAGGGTCCGTGCTGGCTTAACAGCCCCAGGCACTTCCACTCCGCCATGCTCATGCCCAGGTGCGCGGCCACGGCCTCGTGAAAGAAGACCACCGCATTGCTCAGTTCGCGGCCCGTTACCTCACCATGAGGAGTGGACTTGCGCGCGTCGTTGCCTCGTCTTTTTTTCCTTGTCATTATCTTATCCCTAAGATACTCTCCGGTAAGAATTATTGGAATACGAGGGACTCCATGAGTACCCAGGTTGACGGTCGGCTGGACGAGATGAATACTACCGCACCCTCGGGATGGGCGCGCAACGGACCCATCGTGACCCTCCTGCTCCTCGCCCCCGTCATCTCCGAGGTCCTGTATGGAGCGACTCGCACCAGCACCATCTTGGTCTTGCTCCCCGAGATCATGACCTGGGGTTGCGGCGCTCTCATCATCCGGTACTGGGTACGACGGTGGCGTCGCGGTTGGCCAAGCATGTTGTTGCTCGGTTTAGCGCTCGCCGTGGCCGAGGAATGCATCATGCAGCAAACCTCCTTCGCCCCTCTCATTGGGGCTGGCCTACAGCCTTATGGCCGCGCCCTCGGGGTCAACTGGGTCTATCTGCTCTGGGCCCTCGGCTATGAAAGTGTCTGGGTGGTCCTGGTGCCTGTCCAGTTCACCGAGCTCCTCTTTCCGGGCCAGGCCCGTCGACTGTGGCTGCGCACGCGAGGGATGCTCATCGCCGTCGCCGTCTTTGTGTTCGGTGGCGTAGTGGCCTGGTATTCGTGGACGCAGATGGCGCGAGTGCAAATGTTCCACATGCCGCCCTACTCGCCGCCAGCCCTCTACGTGCTCGGTGCGTTGGCGGTCATCCTGCTGCTTATCCTGGCCGCCCGCAGGCTTCCGGCACCGCGCCACCTGTCAGACTCCGAACCAGGCCACGCCCCAAATCCCCACCCCCCGAACCCATGGCTTGTAGCAGCACTCCTCTGCCTTTTCGGCTCTCCATGGACAGCCTTCGTCCTGATCGCCTACGGCACCTTCCCGCAAATTCCTTTGGGATGGGTTTTGACCGCAGCACTGGCGTGGGCCGCGCTCCCTCTTCTCTTGATGATCCGCTGGACGAGGAAGTCAATGTGGGGTGACCCACAACGCTACGCGATGGTCTTCGGCGCCGTGCTCGCATGCACGCTCGGGGGCTTCGTCCTATTCAAGGTCTCCGGCGCGCTCCCAATCGACTGGATTGGGAAGTCAATACTCAACGCAGCCTTCATGGCATGGCTGGTCCTGCTCGGACGCAAGCTCCCATCTTCTGATCTGATCGGCAACGCTGCTGAGACTATGGGGACGGAATAGTTTGAGTCATAGAAGAAAGCCCGCACCAGCAAGCGACGGTTGAACCCAAAACAGAACACCCTCCAAACGAAAGAGCGCGCAATTTCTCGGCTACCCCTATCACCGCTTAGACCGCGGATCTACCACGCTCGATTTCGGACTATATTTCACCGCGTTGCTCAGGAGGTTGATCAGCGACACGGCTATTAATGAAGCATCGCCCCGCTCCGGGGGAAAGTGAGCGAGCCTCACGAATTGGATGGCGCTCTCGCTGGTTTCGGCGAGGGTCCTTGATCGCCTGCACCGCCTGACGGACAGTTTTCGCGATATTCACCGGCTCCCGCCTTTAAGGCCGCGCTCACCTACGCGCTAACAAAAGTCCCCGCTCACCAGGGTTTCGCTCGAATAGAAATCCACATATCTCATTCTTTACGGCGCCAAGATCAACTCGTCCTCCGCCGACACCATCACTTTCTCCTGGCTGAACTGCAGCGGGAAATATTTCCCCTGCGACCATAGTGGCAGCAGGTCATCGAAATGCCTGCTTCCCGGCTGCCCGCTTTGGCCGGGAACGTTGACCGCCAGCGACCGGTCCCAATCCCCGGTATCGAGGATCTCGCGATAGCTGGCCCCCGACTTCTGCCACCAGACGTGCGCGGTGACTGGCGTAACGCCGGCAGGCTTTTTTCCCGTTCGCTGAAGCGATCGAGGAGCCGACCGATAAAACGATTGATGAAACGACCGCGGCGGCGGATCGAAGCCCGTAGCATCGACCGAGTCTCCGTCCCCCGGGCGCGCCACCGGCCCGCGATCAAACAGCGCTGCTCCTCCGGGCTGCCGGTCGAGATCGTGGCGGAACTCAACCTGGTGCATCGCGCCCCAGCGCCACTTTTCAGCTTCCGGCCCCTGCTCTCGCGACAACTCCTCCACCGCCTGCGCCAGCGCCTTTCGCATCAGCTGCTGGTTCTCTCCGGCGGAAAAGAAGTGCAGGATGGCCTCCGCGCCCAGGTCTTCCTCGCCATCTGCACCCTTCGCAATGTCGAAAAATACCTCGTCGCGCAGCCGCGCCAGCCATGCCTCGTAGAGCGCGGCGGCGCTCGAATCGACCCTCAACGCGCCATCCCACTTGACCAGAATGGTTTCCGCCGAAGTGGCCCCCGCCATGCTTCCTGACCCTCGTGCCAGAAGCTTGATGAGCGCCAGCGCCGGCCGTGACACCACATCGTTTTGCAGGGCCGCCATATCAGCCAGCGTAATTTTTTTCTGTCCACCGTAGCCTGACAGCACCTGGTTGATGCGATCGATTCTCCACTGCGACCACTCATATCCGACTTGATAAGGATCATCACGCGGAATCACATTATTATTTGCGGTGGCATAAAATCCCGCCTGCGGATTGAACACTCGCGGCAGATCGTCGAAGGGAATAAACCCGCTCCACTCATATTGGCGGTTGCCCGGCGCCGGCAACAGCCCGCTCCACCCTCGGCGCAGGGGCGTGAGCCCTGCGGATTGCTCGCCAATGTTCCCCGCCGTGTCGGCGTAAACCATGTTTTCCGGCGGCAGTTTCCAGCGCCGCATCGCCACCCGAAACTCCTCCCAGTTGCCTGCCCGATCCAGGGAGAGTGAAGCCAGGTATCCGGCCGTCCCCGGCTCTGCGCCTGCCCAGCGCAAGGCCAGCGCCCGATGGAGTCCGAGGTCTTCCCAGAGAACCGGTCCATGGCGGGTGAACTTAAGCCGGCGATGCACCGGAGCGGCGCCGCGCACCGCGATTTCGGTTTCCTCGGTCTTCATCGCCACCCATCCGCCGCCAACCTTATATTGAGTGGCGTCGGCCGGGTTCAGCTCCTCCACATACAGGTCCTGCTGATCCACGGGAAAGATGGTCAAGCCCCAGGCGATGTGGGCGTTGTGTCCAATGCTGACTCCGGGCAGCGCGGGCTCGCCGCCGCCAATCACGTTCCAGCCGGGCGCGACCAAGTGAACGATATAGCGCAGCGATGGCAAGCCGATGGTGCGATGCGGATCATTAGCCAGCAGCGGATGCCCGCTGGCCGTCAGCTTCCCCGCAACCGTCCAGTTGTTGCTGCCGTTGCCGCGCTGTAGATTCGACAACGCGTTGATCGCGCTGGCCGCAGCAGAATCTTCCGGTTCCGCCGCCTCTTTCAAGACGTTCCCTTGCGCTGCTGACGACTGGTTGTTGGGTGGGAAAACGGGGAATTCAATTCGGCGGTCGCTGCCCGCAAGTCCCTTCAGCAGGTCCGGCGAAAGCCCGGAGAGATCCAGCCCGGGAGCGGGATCCAATCGAACGTCAGGATCAAACCGCAAAAGCTGCGACGCGGCTTCCGCGCCATACTTTGACAGAATTTGCGCATCCCGCAATTCGCTGGAAGCATTGCCGGTCATGGAAAAGGCGGCCATGCGCGAAAGACAATCTTCCGGCTTCCACGGCTCCGGCCGAAAGCCCGCCAGCCGGAATTCCAGGGGCAACCCGCGGCTGCCGGGACGGCTGGCCTCGGCGATAAAAGCGTTGATCCCCGCCGTAAACGCCTCCAGGATTTGCCGCGCGTCGGGAGCATAGCTCGCATACTCGGCATCCATATCTCCGCGGTAGCGCAGCAGGCGGGCGAAGTGGTCGGTCTCAACCTCCGCTGGACCCAGCACCTCGGCCAGGCGCCCCTGCCCGGAGCGCTTCCATATCTCCATCTGAAACATGCGGTCCTGCGCGGCCACAAATCCCTGGGCAAAGAACAGATCGTGCTGGTTCTCCGCATAAATGTGAGGCACTCCCCAGTAATCGCGCAAGACCTTGACCGGAAGCTGCAAACCGGGAAGTTTCAGCCGTCCGCGAGTAACCGATAGCGCCGCGCGCGCCTCGGCGGCAAGCTTCTTCGAGGATTGGCTGGGCACAGCCGGCGGCTGATATCCCAAAGCGTAGCCCGCGATCAACAAGAGTTGGCAGCCACAGAGAAGATAGAAGAAGGATGCAGCCCGAAGTCGCATGAGGCAGAATTGTAACCCAGCGAAACTGCCAAAACTCTTTGATGACGAGCCCATCCGCTGCGTCGCCCACGCGGTGCATTGGCCTTCGCCCTCAGACCGAGCTGCCTCCAAAAACCTTTTCCAATATTTTGTCGTTGCCGCCGTCGCCGGCTGGAGTATGGTTCAGTGATGAACCCGTTCCTGGCTGCAATACTATGTCTAGTTTCAGTACCTTCGCTGGGCGGCGTACTTGGCGCGCAACTGCCGGCTCCGGCAGATCCAACTCCGTCACCATATTTCGAGGGTGAACCGTCGGTTCCCATGCCTCAATCCCCGCCCTTACCGAAGGTTGACTACAAGGCCTGTCCTCTTGAGTGCTGTACGTTTCGCGCCTGGAAGGTGACTCGAAAAAGCCGCGTGTTCAGTTCCTGGCGAGAATCCCGCCGCCGCCCCACCGGTTGGTTGCAGCCCGGCGCCAAGGTGGCCGGCCTCACCGGTGTCCATCTTACGTTTCGACCTGACAAGCTACGCATGCTGCGAAACATCCCCGAGCTCAAGCTGCGGAAGGGCGATGGTGTCTTGCGGCTTATGTACCAGGGCGAAGGCTATGCCCAATACTGGTCCAATGGAAATTATTTTCCCTCTTTATTGTTCATCGGAGACGACACCATCGAGACGATTCAGGAAGGCCGGAGAGAATGGTGGGTACAGGTTCGCATGCCTGATGGCAACAAGGGCTGGGTGCTGGTACAAGACGATAATTTCGACGGTATGGATAGCTGCGGCTGACTAGACATCTGCTACAGCCAAGAGCGTAGGAATGAGGCGGCACTGGAACTACGGAACTTTAAAATGACAAAAGGCCGTTGAGACTTGACCTTCGCGTGGGCTGCTGATTTGGGTCTCTGCTCACGCCACCCCTAACTCCCCGCCTGCTTCTGCGCCAGCGGCCCAATCACCGGCAGCACGATGCTCTGGCCTTCATACGCCTTCCACATCAGAAACATCCACAACACGAACCATGCCAGCGAAACCATTCCATGCAACATCGCGGACATGATGACCAGCCCCGGCGTCACCATGAAGATGCTCAGCACCATATAGATCGCGAAAAACACCGCGTTCAAAAAAATCGACTGGAAGGCGTGGAAACGCACTCTTGGATTCTTGTTATACGGCTCCAGCACCAGGAAAACGATTCCCGTAATAAACCCCGCCAGGTAGCACAGAGCGCTCGCCATATTTTCCGTAAGCCCGCCGGCGGCCACCCCGGTCATGGGGGCCGGGGTCACGCCGGGCACGCCCGCGGGCGCACCGCAGGTTGCGCAAAATTGTCCGCTCACCGCACTGCCGCATTTTGAACAGAACGCCATGCTTCACTCCTCGACTGCAAAATAACTACATTCAGCCATCCCTTACAGAATACCCGGTGCCGGCATTTCTGGCAGGCCCAATCGCGGGTCGCCCCGGGCTATCCAAAATTCTTATGCCACTTATTAAAACTTTGACGGACCGCCGCTCGCCATTTTGTAGTCTCATGGTTCCAGCACTTTGCGCTTCGCCGCCTGCATCCCCGAGTGACAGGCGGTCAACTTTGAACTTCGGGGAGGAGGAGTCTCGCGATGTATAAACCACTCACCGATAAAGAACTATCTGACGCCGAGGAGCGGGTTCGACTCGGGGACCCCACCGTCATCGCTTATCTCCCACGGTTGCTCGACGAGGTTTCTGAAGCCCGCCGCCGGATTCATGCTCCGCAGTACCCGGCAGAACGCCACTTCAACCCACTGGCTTCAGGCCAAGCGCACAGCACGCTGGACCGCACCGGGAGATTGGGCAGCGAATAGCCACGCCCGCCGCCCTGCCGGGCAGCATGGCGCCAGAAACTTTTTGCCACGTTCAGGCCGGCCGCCGCACGAACTTCACGGCGGGCGGCTTTTTTACACCGCGCATGCCTTGCGGCTGCGTACCATAGAAGCTCGCCTTATGGATTTCGAGCAGCTCACGACTTTTCTCGAGGTGGCCAAGCAGGGCAACTTTTCCCGCGCCGGGGAAGTCGTCTTCCGCTCGCAGCCCGCGGTCAGCGCCCAGATTCGCCAGCTGGAAATCGAATATGGGGAGAAACTTTTCGACCGGGCCGGCAAAACCATCAGGCTCACCCCCGCGGGTGAGATCCTGGCGGGCTATGCGGCGCACATGTTGCAGCTTCGCGCCGAATCCCTGCACGCCGTCACCGGCCAGCGCGACACCATCGAAGGCGTGCTGTCGATTGGCGCCAACGAGGCCACGTTTTTATACGTGCTGCCTGACTTGTTTGCCCAATACCATCGCCTTCATCCCCAGGTGCAGATCAGCGTGTATCGCAGTTTCAGCCACAAGGTCATCCAGAAAGTCGAGGATGGCGTCATCGACATGGGCGTGGTCACTCTGCCGGTGAAAGTCCCCAGCCTGAAGGTGATCAAGATCTTTCGCGACCAGATGATGCTGGCGGTGCATCCTGATAATCCCCTGGCGGCTTTTGCCTCGGTCAACATGAACCAGGTGGCCGAACAGGCTCTGATACTGCCCAAGACCGGCTCCATGCGCACCCTGATCGAAAAACAACTGCGCCCCTTCGGCCGCAAAGTAAGAATCACCATGGAACTTACCAGCGTGGTCATGATCAAGAAATTTGTGGCCGCCGGCTTTGGGGTTTCGCTCATCAGCGCCAGCTTTGCCGGGGACGAAGTACGCGAAGGCAAGATCAAGCTCATCGCCCTCGACGGCGTCGAGCTCTGGCGCGAGCTGGGATTGGTGTATCGCCGCGACCGCAGCCTGCCCGCCTCCGCTGTCGCGCTCATCGAAATTGTCCGCGCCAGCCGCAGGCAGCGCGATGCTCAGAAACCTCCCCGCAATCCGGAACCTTAAGCGCCACGCCAGGGCAGCCCCGCGCACTCCGCTGAAAGCCCATCGACATCATTCAAATTTTGACTTTCCCTTCTCCGGTTCCGCGGCGATATAAACGAAGCTGTAACCATCTTTTCGCGAGATTTCTGGTGGAAAAGGTTGGGGGGAATTCCCCCGTGGAGGAAACATGCCGGTGCGCCAGCTCCAGGATGAAGGGACGTTTCGAATCGGGCCGGTCAGCCCGCGGTTCCACGCGCCGGCTTCGCCGCCCGCTTTCGTTGCACGGCGTTTGCCGGGAAGATGGTGGGGATTGTTCATCCGGCCCCAGGTGCAACCGCCTGCGGAGCGCACCACCGTGGCCGTGCTTCCCTTCGTGAATCTCGAACGCTCGGCGCGCGGGCCTTCCTACGGAATCGCATTGGCCGACGCCATTTCCGCCCGCCTCTCCCAGGCGGGGTCGCTGGTGGTGCTGTCGGGAACCGTTCAAGGGGAAAGCCTCGAGCAAACCGGCCAGCGGCTGGGCGCCGATAAACTGGTAAAGGGAAGCTTTCTGCGCACCGAGCGCGGGTTCACCATCAGCTGGCAGTTACTGCAGGTTTCACCCCCGGCGCTTATCTCCGGCGGCACCATCGCCCTCAATTCGTTTGATCTCGTCAATCTTCGCAAAAATATCTGCGACTCGCTGTTGACCTCGCTGCAAGCGCCTCAAGTGGCCGGCCAGACCCGGATGCAGGTATAGGCCGGGTTACAACGTGGCAATTAAGCCGTTTCACGGCGAGCAATCTCCAGAACTTGCTTAAGAAAATGTAAATTTGCAAGAACCCCCTGACCATTGTCATCCTGGCGCTGTTTTTTGCTTCTTGTTTAAGGCGCTGAGGTAGGGCGCATGTTCTTCACCCGGCGAACTTATAGCCCAGTCCCGCCACGGTCAGGACCAGCACGGGGTTCTTCGCATCTTCTTCCAGTTTTTGCCGCAGGCTGGCCACGTGGACATCGACGGTGCGGGTAAACGCTTCTTTGCTGTACCCCCAGACTTCCTTGAGCAGCACCTCGCGCGATAGCGTGGTCCCTTTGTGCTCGACGAAATAGCGCAGCAACTGGAATTCGCGCGCGGAGAGCGGGACCACCTTGCCGGCGCGCTTCACCGATGTTCCCCGCAGGTCAATTTCAAGACTGCCGAACTTGTGGGTCCCCGCCGCCGGCGCGGGTTGTGCGGTGGCGCGCCGCAGCAGCGCTTCGATGCGGGCCAGCAGCTCAACCGTCTCGAACGGTTTGGTCACATAATCGTCAGCGCCGATCTTCAGGCCGACCACTTTGTCCACCGTCTGTCCCCGCGCCGTCAGCATGATGACCGGAACCACCAGGCCGGCCTTGCGGATCTCGCGGCACACGTCGAGGCCTTTCTTGCCGGGCAGCATTACGTCCAGCAGGATTAGATCAAAGCCGCCGGTCAGCGCTTTGCGCAAACCTTCAGTGCCGTCAGCGGCGGAGTCGAAACCATACCCTTCGCCTTCCAGGCGGTCGCGCAACGTCATGCGCAGCGCTTCTTCATCCTCGACCAGCAGGATTTTTTCGTTCATGATTTCCTGTCCGCCCATATTTTTGGGCCGCCGGCAAAGTGCCGCGCGTGCGCATCGGCCAACCCTTCCTGGCCCAGCGGCAGGTGCAGGGTAAACGTGCTTCCCTTGCCGGGCACGCTGGCCACGGTGAGGGTCCCTCCCATGCGCTCGGCGCACGCCCGCGCCAGCGACAACCCCAGCCCGGTGCCGCGGACGCTCGATTCCGCGACCGCGGGACTGCGGTAAAAAGGCTGAAATATATTCTTGAGCTCGCTGCCGGCGATTCCAATGCCATGGTCCTCGACCGAAACCGAAACCTCGGCCGATCCCTCTCTTCCCGCCGCCTGAGCGGCGCGAATGGCCAACCAGCGGCTCTCCCCGCCATACTTCACCGCGTTGGTGATGAGGTTTTGCAGGCATTGCGCCAGAGTCCCGGCGTCGCCGTTGACCGGGGGCAGGCCGGGTTCAATGTCGCGCTCCACTGTGGTCCCTGCCGCCGCGATCGTGCTGGCGGTGTTTTGCAGGGCGGCGTCTATGGCGTCGGATACTTCCACCAGGTGAGTCGGGGCGCGATTGATGGGCTGCCGCATGGATGCAAAGCCCAGCACCTGCTCGATGAGATCGGTGAGCTGTCGCGCCTGGCTGCGGATCACTACCCCGTAGCGTGCCAGTTGGGTGCGGTCCGCAATTACGCCGTCGGCAATGTTGTCAGCCGCCGAAGAGATCACGGTGAGCGGCGTGCGCAGCTCATGGGAGACGCCGGCCACGAAATCCATCTGCATCTGCCCCAGGCGGCGTGCCCGCTGGCTGGTAAGAACGATCAGGCCCATGGTCGCGGCCAGCACCAGCAGCACGCCGAAACTCAGCCCCAGGTTGCGCCGGCGCATGCCCGCCACCGCCGCCTCCATCGATCCTTTGCGGTGCTTCACGATGATTTCCCAATCGCGCTCGCCGGGGATGTAATGAAATGGATCGAGCCGGATGAACGAGCCTTCCAGATCATTGCCCGCATGCGGCGCAAAACCTTCACGCCCGGAAACCCCTCGCGCGCGGCGCAGGTTGATGCGCGCGTGAGTCGCTCCCAGTTCAAAATCCGGCGGCCCAAACAGGTTGAGGCTGGCGTCTTGCCCGCTCTCTCCCCGGTTGCCGAACTCGGGGTCGGAGGAGTAGACCACCTGGTTCCCGCGGCCGGCATCCACCACTGCGACCTGGTAAACCAACCCGTTGGCGTCGGCCAGGTAGCGGTCCGCCAGTTCCGGAAGGATATGCTCGCGCAATAAATCTTCATTGAGTTGGATGATCAGCCAGCCCAGGGGCGCCGAGGCCGGCCCCGTATGCTGCACCGGATAAACCAGGGCGGGCACGTGCAGGTCCACCACCCAGGACAACCGCACGGGCGCGTTTCGCGACGGCTGGGCCATCAACGCCGAGGGACTGCCTTCGCGGTAATCAGGCTCGGCCGGCTCGGGGTGCGCCGGCATTCCCATGGAGATGGCCTGCAGCCGGTCGCGCAGGTTCAGAAACCCCGCCGGCCACGCCGCCCGCTGCAGGCGATCGTCGCTCAGCCGCAGCAGCGGAGCCCTTTTCATGGCGGGCTGGTCTGCCGCCTGGTTTTCTTTGCCGTGGGCAAAAATTTCCGCGGAAGCGCCTTCGCCGGGCGGGTTCCACAGGTAAACATTGCGCACCAGGCTGGGATGAGAGGCGGTTTGCCGCCAGTAACGCAATTTTTGCGCCAGGCGCTTGCCGTCCGGCGCGGTCGCCGGGCTGGCTTCCTGCATGTCCAGGCAGATTCGCGCCAGCTCGCGCGCCAGGTCCTGGCGGTAATCCATCAGCGAGGCCTGAAGGCTGGCTTGCATGCGCGTGGTTGCGGCCTCGCTAACCTCGAAACTCCAACGATATTGCAGCGCCCCCAGCGCCGCCAGAATGCCCACCAGCAAGATCGCGGTCGCCCAGGAGAAGACCCGCTCCTTGAAGGCAAATCTCATTTATGTATTGTAAATACCGGCGGCATCGAATGCTCTCCGGAGCGCCGGTCTCGGCCTCAGAACCCGCGGGGTCTCCTCATCGGGATTTGCGGCAGCAGCATTTCCTCGAGCTCCACCATGAAGCGCGGCTTGTAGAGAAATCCGTCGGCGCCGCAATCCCGGCACTCGGTGCGCATGATCGTCGAATCGTCGGAGGAACTCACCACCACGCGCGTATCGGGAAGAAACTGCTTGATCAGGATTGACGCGGTGAGGCCGCTCATCCTCGGCATCTTCGTCCCCAGAACAGCCACGTCAGGCCGCAGCCTGCACACTGCATCCAGGGCCCCGGCGCCGTCGCTCACCACCGCCACCACGTCCACCAGGTCTTCTTTCTCAATAAAGCCCAGCAACAGTTCCAGGAAATATGGTGACGCATCGGCGATCACGCATCGCAGTCGGACGCCGGCTCGATAGTGCGCCACCGTGCTGATCCCCACCGTCGCCCCCGCCTGCTCTCTTGCCGCCGCCATTTCGCGTGGTTCTCCTCGTGCTGCTTCGATCACACCACAGTCTTCCTTCCTGCGGGGTAAATGGTGTGCAAGCTGCATGTAAACAAGCAGTAAACGAATCAACCCAGTCAATGCTACGGTATCGCCGGTTACGGTTTTTTTGCATTTCACGAACAGCGCTGGGGTCGGCAGCTTTCGATTCCCGAAATGACAACATCCCATCGCGGGAATGGCGCACCGTAATCTTCGTTTGCATCCTGCCCCAAGCCGGCATGCCCCACATCCAAAAAGATAGAGTTGATGAGTCGGCGCGAGCCCGAGATTACAGTCCACTCGAATCGCTTGAGCTTGTTTTGACAGGATCGCCGGGAGCAACAAGTCCATGAACAATAAACTGACTGGTTCGATACTGGTAGTGGATGATAACGCCGCAAACCGCGAGCTTCTGCAAGCCCAGTTACAAGAGCAGGGCCATACTGTACTGTGCGCCGAGGATGGAAATGACGCACTGGAAATTTTCGTTGAGAGGCATCCCGACCTGGTACTGCTGGACGTGCAGATGCCCGGAATCAGCGGGTTTGAAATTTGCCGCGCCTTGAAAAGCAACCCCGCCACCCGGCTGACCCCGGTGGTTCTGATTACGGGGTTGACGGCGGTGGAAGACAGGGTGCGCGGCATCGCCGCCAGCGCCGATGACTTTCTCACCAAGCCTATTCAGCGGCTGGAAATGCTGGCCCGCGTGCAATCGCTGCTCAGCATGAAGTTCTTTACCGACGAATTGGAGCAGACTGAAACCGTATTGTTCACCTTGGCCCGCAGCATCGAAGCCAAGGACCCTTACACCGAAGGCCACTGCCAGCGTTTATCAAAATATTCGGCGCGGCTGGGCCTGGCGCTCGGCATCCCCGCGCCGCACATCATCGCACTGCGGCGCGCCGGCGTCGTCCATGACATCGGCAAGGTCGCCATTCCTGATTCCATCCTTTTAAAGCCAGCCCGGCTAACCGACGACGAAATGAACATTGTGCGCGAACATCCGGTGGTCGGCGAGCGTATTTGTGCTCCCATGAAATCTTTTTCGCTGGTTCTTCCCATCATCCGCCATCATCACGAGAAAATGAACGGCGCGGGCTACCCCGACGGCCTGCGTGGCGGTGAGATTCCGCTGACCGCGCGCATTCTCCAGATCATCGACGTCTACGACGCCCTCACTACCGCGCGCCCATATAAATCGGCTTTTTCCTCCGCCGACGCCCTGGCCGCCATGGAAGATGAAATTTCACGCGGCTGGTGGGACCCCGAAGTGTTTGCCGGGTTCCGTGAAGTGCTGGGAAATTCCTCCACACCCTGGCCGCTGTGGGACGATGACTTTCCCGAGCTTGCGCCCATTCCCGGATCGGCGGTCGCGCTGCAGTCCTCCCTCAGTCTTGCCAGTTGACCTACCGCTAGACCCTCCGCGCCGCGGAACGGACCCTGCGGCCGAGGCCCTATCCCCATCGCGCTGCGTCCGATCGGCGCCCCGCCCGATTCGCATTCTCTCCTGATATCCTGATTTTGCGCGAATGACGGATACCCTTTCGGCCAGAATAGCCCGGCAGCTTTCCCTGGGGGCGGCAGTGGTGGTTGTGATTCTCGGCGCAGTGGTCATGGCCGGGTGGATCACCCACTCCTCCGCGATCGTGTCCTTTCGGGGCGCGACCTCAATGAAGGTCAATACCTCGCTGGGCATGATTGCCGCCGGCTTGGGACTTGCCCTGTGGCATCGCGCCCCTCGCACGCGCAGCCCCCTCACCTTTGCTCTCGCCATCCTGGTGCTACTCATCGCGGTCCTCACCCTGTACGAATATGCCTTCGCCGCCGATTTGCAGATCGATCAAATCCTGTTTCGCGACCCCGCCCGCTTGACCTATCCCGGAAGAATGGCCCACATCACCGCCTTGAATTTCCTGATGATCGGGCTGGCGCTGGCTTCGCTGGCCCGGCAGAAAGTGATTGCCGCACAGTTACTGGCGCTACTGCCCATCTTTTCCTCGCTGCTCGCTTTTGTTGGCTATCTCTACGGCCAGCCTCTGCTCTACGGGACCGCCAACCAGACCGCCATGGCTCCCCATAGCGTGGTTGCTTTTCTCCTTCTGGCAACAGGCATTCTCTTCGCCGATCCCAGCCATGGCGTGGTCTATGTGATCTGCTCCGAAGGCAATGCGGGTTGGATGGCCCGCTCCCTGCTTCCCTTCGCGGTGATTGTCCCCATCCTGCTGGGCGTGATCTTCGTCCACCCGCGTTTCAATTATGGCTTGCCGAATCTAGGCATCGCCCTTACCGTGGTGGTCAATATCTTCTTTTTTGTCATCCTCATCTGGTTCCAATCGCGGCAGCTCTATTCCGCCGACCTCTACCAGAAAAAAACCCAGGCGGCACTCCTCGAATCGGAAAGGCTGGCGAGCGCCGGCCGCCTCTCCGCTACCATCGCCCATGAAATCAATAACCCGCTCATGGCCATCACCACCGCCACCTATCTTCTGGAAAGCCTTCCCTTAGACCCTTCCACCCATTCTCTGGTGCTTCAGATTAAGGATGAGACCGAGCGCGTCGCCCGCATCATCGAACAGACCCTGGGTGCGTTTAAAGAAACCCATGCCCCCGAGCCCGTCGATCTTCATCACGCCATCGACGACGCACTTCATCTCCTGGAAAAAAAGGCAGCTGTGGGACTGCGTTTTGAAAAGAATCTCGGCGAGCCCCGCCAGATCACCACCTTCCCCGGGGAGCTGCGGCAGATTCTCACCAACCTCATCGGCAACGCCATGGACGCCGCCGGGGCGGGGGGCCAGGTAAGAATCACCACCAAGGCCGAACGCTGGGGCGCCAGGATATCCATATCCGACAGCGGGCCTGGGGTTCCCCGCGAGATGCTGACCACAATCTTTGAGCCGTTTATTTCGACCAAGGGAGATAAAGGCAACGGCCTGGGGTTGTGGGTGACCAAGAACCTGGTAAAGAAAATGGGAGGCCAGATCGAGGTGGTTCGCGACCCTTCGATGGCCGGCGCAACCTTCACCTTCTATTTGCCGGACGCTTCGCAGGCTCCGTAATTTGTGCGGGGGCCGGCAATGCTTGGTCATGGAAGGAAGGCTCTGTGATTATGCTCTTAACTGGTCTTGCGCTGCGGACAAACGTGGACCGGCCGGGCCAGGAATGCACCACGGGGCGGCTAGCTGGCGCCGCTGACAGAACACGTTGCGGGGGAAGCGCCGCTGCCGAGGAATCGGCATGAGCAGGCGATTTGCGGGCATTCGCGCTAAATGGTGTCGCTACCTGCTTAAAAGTAGCGATGATAGTTCTGTTCACTATCGACCGCGTATTCTTTCGATTGCCAGGAAATAATGTTCGAGTACTGGGCCTCAATGGCCTTTAACGCTATCCTGCCGGCGGATCGTTCCTGCGCCATCGGCATGGTTCGCTTGGTAAGAATCCCCACCAGGGTCCCGACCCACGCAACCCCAATTGAAATCGCGCCTAGAGTTAAGATTGTGATTATATTGTTGGCGCCGTTTTTCATGGTCCCTCGCTAAGCTATTTCTGAATTTAAGTTGCCGGTGCTTGCCCGCCCACTGTGATTTTCCATCCAGCACTCTTGAGCCATCGTCTTGCTGTATTTCTTGACTGCATCACCACTACTGCTCAGTTTGTCTCTTGATTTCCCACGCCATTTCTCAGCCCTCGGCGTCCGTACTTACCCGCTCAACGCTCGGGTTCAGGTTGATTCGAGGAGCCTTAAGTAGACTCGCTTCCTGGCTTACAAGCGATCTTTCAGCACAAGTTAATGCGCGTTTCTAGCAGGTCGCATTCCCAAAATGAATCGGTCCTGTTTAGGGAAGCTATTGCGTTCCCCAAAACCGCGGTGAGCGAGCCCCTGGGCAGAAGTATCCGGGAACCAACAACCTCGTAATTTCCACCCTGCCCGACAAAAGCGCTGCTCTCCAGCCAAAATTCCCGGCGCGTTGCTTTATGATGTTGTAGCTGGATTCTTTCAACTCAACCCCATGAAAATTGGAATCATCGGCCTGCCCCAGGTGGGCAAGACATCGTTGTTCAAGATCCTGACGCGCGCCCCGGTCGAAGACCATCGCCAGGGACGCGGCGAGGCTCATCTCGGCGTGGCCCGGGTGCCCGATGACCGCCTGGATAAGCTTTCGGCGCTCTATGACCCTAAAAAGATCATTCATGCCAGCGTGGAATTTGCCGACGTCGCGGCCATCGGCGCCGAAGCATTGAAGGAAAGCGCATATGCCGCCAATCTGCGGGTCGTGGATGCCCTGGCGCACGTTATCCGCGTGTTTGAGGACCCGGCCATTCCCCACGTCGGCCCTAATGATCCCCAGCGCGATATTGGCAATGTCGAATTTGACCTGATGATCAACGACCTGGGACAGGCTGAGAAGCGCCTGGAGCGCCTGGAAAAAGACCTGAAGCGCGGCAAGACCTCGGAGCTCGAGCGCGAAAAAGAGCTTCTGTTGCGCGCCAAGGCGCATCTCGAAACCGAGCGGCCCTTGCGCGAGATGGAGATGAACGCCGAGGAGCTGAAGCGCATTCGCGGGTTCATGTTCCTCAGCCAGAAACCGATCCTCTACGTTCTCAATGTGGGCGAAACCACGGCGCTGGGTGAGGCGCTCGCCAAAGCGGTGGAAACCTGCGGCCTCACCGCCCAGGCCGCCAGGCCCAACACCGGCGCCACCGCGATTTGCGGCAAGGTCGAAGCCGAGCTGGTGGACATGAGCGACGCGGATGCCGCGGACTTCCTTTCCAGCTATGGCCTGGTGGAAAGCGGAATGGTGCGCCTGCTGCGCAAGAGTTACGAGTTGCTGGGCCTGATCTCATTCTTTACAGTGGGCGACGATGAGTGCCGGGCCTGGACTGTGCCCCGCGGCTCGCGCGCGCCTCAGGCCGCCGGCGCCATTCACTCCGACCTGGAAAAACATTTCATCCGCGCCGAAACCATAGCCTGGGAAACCCTGCTGGCCGCGGGCTCGGAAGCCGCCGCCCGCGGCCAGGGCACGCTGCGTCTCGAAGGCAAGGAATATATCGTGCAGGATGGCGACGTAATGCACATCAGGCACAGCGGATAGCCGCTTCACCGGAGCCCATGAATCCTCTCGCATGAATCCCATCGTCATCAGCGTATTGCTGGGGCTGACCGCCGCCGCCGCCAATGTCTTCGGCGGCGCCATCATCGTGCAGAAGCACTGGGAGCGCCGCTACCTGAAATATTTCATCGCCCTGGGCGCGGGGTTCATGCTGGCCGTGGCCATGATCGAGATGGTGCCGCAAAGCCTGCAACGCGCCGGCGGCCGCGGGCCTATCTACATCCTGCTGGGCTACATGATGGTGCACTTCTTCGAACACACCCTGAGCCCGCACTTTCATTTTGGCGAAGAAACCCACACCGAAAAATTCGAGCGATCGCATACCGGCTACACGGTGCTGCTGGGCTTGCTCATTCATACATTTTTTGACGGCATCGCCATTACTTCGGGCTTCCTGATCTCGAGCTGGCTGGGCTGGATCATTTTTCTCGGGGTCTTCCTGCACAAGGTGCCGGAGGGCTTCACCATGGCATCGGTGATGCTGGCCAGCGGCAGCAGCCGCCTGACCGCATTTTCCGCCGCCGCAATCCTGGGCTTCGCCACGCTGTGCGGGGTCCTGACCATGGGCTTGCTGCAACGCTGGATCAGCGTGGGTTTCCCGCTGTCAGCAGGAGTCACGATCTACGTGGCCGCCTCCGACCTGGTGCCCGAGGTCAATAAGGAGCACGGCCTGGCAGTGCCGCTTGTGGTGTTCCTGGGAGTGATGGTCTTCTTCGTGCTGGACCGGCTGTTTCACGGGGTGTAAGCGGGAGATGACCGGGGAGTTCTTCTCCGCCACCGCTAGGAGTCCTAATGAAATATTTTAGGCAGTCCCCCAACGGGATGTCATTCTGACACTGGGGAGGGGCCTTCATGGCTGCAGGTTGGATTTCCGGAAGCCAGAACTACAAACCGCCCAATTATCCCCGGTTCAAAGCCCGCGCCAACGTCAGCTGCAAGGCATCTTTGAGTTTCACATAATCTTCATCGGAGATTTTTTTCTGCAGGTGATCGGTCTCGAGCTGAAACAGCTCGTCCTTAAGCGCCGACAAAATAATGCTCGGCCCGGGATGCACTCCGGGCAGCGCCGTTCCGGTGGCAAACCGGTATTCGGGTTGGGGAGCCATGTTCTCCGCCACCTGCTGCCGGGATGGAGGGAGGTCGCGCGCCGCGCCACGCCCGATGGTATACCACGCTCCCGCGGCCAGCACCGCCACCGCTCCCGCCAGGATGTACCAGCGATAATTGTGCAGGGGATCGGGCTTGTCCTCGGGCACTCCCATGCCGCCGCCCGGCCGTACCGGGGCCCCGCCTGCGCCCGGCTCCGCCGCCTGGTTTTGCGCGTTGGCTGCGCCCGGCTCCTGGCTTTCGCGGGGAATCGATCCTGTTCCCGATACCGCGAAGCCGATTTTTTGCGCCGGATTCACCGAGCTCGCCACATAAACCGAGAGCCCGCCTTCCTCCGGCGAATTCTGGAAATTCGACCCCTCGGATTTAAACTGCATGCTCTTGGGCAGCATCACCACCAGGTTCTGCACCGGCATCAACACCCGGGGATGAAACTCCGCAGAGCCGGTATAAGGCATGTGGTAGGCAATCTGAAATTTGGTTTCTCCCGGCCGCAAAGGGAAAATAAATGCATAGCGATTTTTCTCGTTGCCCGGCACCGGCGCCGAATTCACCGGCATTCCTCCGGGCCCGGCGGCCAGCGAGGTATCGAGCTGCGCGCCTTCCGGTAAATAAATTTCAAAAGAGTGATCGCTCATCTGGGTACGCGGCGGCGCCGATTCGTTCTTTACCGCATACATCTCGATGACCGAGAGGTTGTTGTTCTCGGCTTGCACGCGAATGATGTCCACGTTGGCGCTTACCCCGGCCACGGTGGGCGCGGAATCATAGACGGTGACGTCCGCGATCGAGGTCCCCGGCTGGGCCGGCTTGTGGTAGTTCACGTTCTGATGGTTCACCCGCACCAGGTGCATGGCGTTATCGTCGGGCGCGTCCAGTGAGAAGTGTCCGCGGGCGTCGGTCACCGCGTGCGCCACTTCCTGCATGCCTTCCGCCAGCTTGAGCATGACGACGGTGTCGCCCTTGGAAGGAGCGCCGGTAGTGCCGTTGGTCACGGTGCCGGTCAAAGTTGCGGCTGAACAAATCGCCGATGCGGCAATCACCATGATTGCCAGGCCTCTAGCTGCCAGTCGTTTCAAAGGGTTCCCTCTCTGTAGCCGGTCATATTTTCCGCGCGTCCCAGCACTTCCATCTCCGCCAGTATCCGCGCCGCCTCGTCTTCGAGCCCGGAGCGCAGTCCGTTGTAATCCGCGTCGGGAAGCTTGCCTGACTTGTAATCGAAATTCAGGTCGCGCAGGTTTTCATACACAACCTGCCGGCGCTCGCCCAGGTAATTGAGGCGGGTCTTCACCGGGGCATCGATGAGGTTCTGGTTGAATCCGAAAACGTAGAGCAGGATTCCACCCGCCAGCAGGATGCACGCAGCCATGATCATACTTCGGTCTCCCGCCGCGCCTGTTCGCGGTACGGCTCAAGCTCCAGCGGGGACAGCGGGCCGCTGGGAGCGGGCGCGAGTGGAGCGCGCAGCCGCCAGTTGCGCACCATGAACATCAGCCCGGCGGTAGCCAGTATCAACACGATGAACGGCATGATCCACGCCACCAGGTCGAACCCGGAGGTGGTAGGCGCCGCCAGCACCGTCGCCCCGTATTTCTGCACAAAAGACTGCAGGATCAAGTCATCGCTGTCGCCGCGCTGCATTCCGCTGGTGAGTTCGTTGCGCATGCGGTCGGAAAGCGGACAGCCCACGTGATTGCATTCCAGCAGGACCTGGTTGCACCCGCAGCTGCACATCATCTTGTGTCCCAGCGCGCCGAAGCGCGCCGCCGCCGCATCGTCGCCCGCCGCCGCGATTCCCACCGGAGTGATGGCCAGCACGGTAAGAATAACCAGCAGCGCCAGCGCAGCGCGGGAGCTTCTAACTACAAACGTGAATTTCATATGATCTGTGCCTTTTTCTGGTCCGCCAGAACTTCCAGAACTTGCATGGAACGATGCGAGTAAGAAAACCACCCTGCCGGCCTTGTCATTCCCAGCGCACCCGGAAAGTCCCTGGGTTCCTCGATGCCACGCCCAATCTGCGTCCTGATCAGCGCACTTCCTCCGCCAGCACCGCTTCCCTTGCGCGCACCGCACGCGCGGCCGCCGCCGCAGTCAGGTTCGGGGTAAGGGCTACGCCGGTGCCGAACACCACAACTATGACGCCGATCCAAATCCACATCACCAGCGGATTAAGAAAAACTTTAATGATGGGCCGTCGAGTGTCGGGGTTTTGTCCCGCATAAATGATGTACAAATCTTCTTTCGGCAGCGAACGGTTCGCCACCATGGTGCTGGTTTGTTCGCTGGCCTTATAAAAACGGCGCTCCGGGAACATGGTCGCGATCTGGCTGGGCCCCTTGTACACATCGAGAATGGCGGATTCGCTGCTGTAATTGGCGTTGTCTTCCTGGGTATAGCTGCGGCAGACCAGGGTGTAGGGGCCGATGGTCAGCTTGTCGCCAAAACCCATCTCCTGCTCTTTCTCCTGGTTGAACGCCGCCCCGGCCAGTCCGATGACGATCAGGACCACTCCAAAGTGAACGAGGTATCCGCCATAGCGGCGCATGTTGCGGCGGGTGAGCTGAAACGCCGCCGCCGGAATCGACATGCCGGTGTGTCCCTTGATCACCCGCGCCCCGCGCATAAATTCGGAAAATACGGTGACCGTGACCATGGTCGCCAGGCAGATTCCCACAAAAGCGTAAAACTTTCCGTCATCCGCCCACGGGCGCACCCCGGCAATCAACAGCGCCACTCCCACCACCGCCGATGCGGCCGCGGGAAAGGTGAAATTGCGGCGCAGGCTCTCCCACGAAGTGCTGCGCCACGCAAGCAGCGGGCCTAACGCGGTCAACAGCAGCAGCAGCATGGCCACGGGCACGGTCACGCGGTTGAAAAATGGAGGACCGACGGTCTCCTTCCGACCTTGCAGCCATTCCGAGAGCACCGGAAACAGGGTCCCCCACAGCACGGTGAAACAGGCGGCGAGCAGCAGAAGGTTGTTGAACAGGAATCCTGATTCACGCGACACCAGCGATTCCAGCTTGTTCTCACTGCGCAGGTGCGAACGGTTCTTGATAAAGAAGAACAGGCATACGACAAAAATGATTATCAGAAAGCTCAGGAACCAGGTGCCGATTGAGGACTGGGCAAACGCATGCACCGAGCTCACCACGCCGCTACGGGTGAGAAACGTGCCCAGGATTGACAGCATGAAGGTCACGAAAATCAGCCAGACGTTCCACACCTTCATCATGCCGCGCTTTTCCTGCATCATCACCGAATGCAGAAATGCTGTTCCCGTAAGCCAGGGCAGCAGTGAAGCATTTTCCACCGGGTCCCAGCCCCAGTAACCGCCCCAGCCCAGTACCGAGTAGGCCCAGTGCGCCCCCAGAAAGATTCCGCAGGTAAGAAAACACCAGGTCACCATGGTCCAGCGGCGGGTGATGTGGATCCACTTTTCTCCGGGATACTTCATGATGAGCGCGCCCAGCGCAAACGCAAACGGCACGCTGAAACCCACGTAGCCCAGGTACAGCATGGGGGGATGGATCACCATTTCAGGATATTGCAGCAGCGGATTGAGCCCGCTGCCTTCCACCGGCGGCGTGCCCGACATCAGGGCAAAAGGGTTGGCGGCAAAATTAAGCAGGGTGAGAAAGAAAATCTGGATGGCGGCGATGACCACCGACGCATGCGCCACCAGGAGTTGATCGACGCGATGGCGCACCCGCAGGATAAGGCCATAGGTGGATAGCAGCATCGCCCAGAACAGCAGCGAGCCTTCCTGGCCTGACCACAGCACCGCGAACTTATAAGCGAGGGGAAGCTCCCGGTTGCTGTGATGAAATATGTACGCCACCGAGAAATCATTCTGGAAAGCGGCGGTCAGCAAGGCCACCGCCGCGGCCAGCACCGCGAAGAACGTCCCAATGCCGGCGCGACGCGCGGTTTCCCGCACCCGCAGGGCATAAGGGTTCCGCTTGTTCGCCAGCGCCAGAATCCCCGCGACAAACGAATAAGCGGCCAGAGCCAGCGCCAGCAGGAGTGCGAAACTTCCAAATGTAGGCATGGGGAAGATCTATTCTTGCAAAATGCGCACAATGAGGCAACTGCCGGGGGTGCAGCAAACGTTCAGAGCAAGAGAAAACGAGAGTGCCTGTGCGCGAAAAAAGCGCTCGTGCGGAATGACGATGGGCCAGGTTGTGTTCCCTTGCCGGGAAGATGGTCCACTGGTTGCGGTCTTGGCAACACACTCTTGAAAGCCGCGAAAGTACCCAAGCCCGCGCACCATAACGGAGCAAGAACCGGCTTCATGATGACCAACGCTTGCGGATAAAAACCTAGCGCGACCGGCGCAGCTCGGCTTCGGCTTGCGCCCAGTGCTGCTCCGACAGCCCTTCCTGATGTCCGCCGGCGACGTAAATTTCATACGCCCGCCTCTGAATCTGCTCATCGGTCGGCGCCGCCTTGGCTGCGGACTGAGTGGCGGCCGGCTGGCGGTTCTGGCTTGGTTTTCCTGTGCTGCTGCGCGAGGGTGCTTGCTTGGGAGGCATGGTTTTCTCCTTCGACGGCAGAGATTATATCCCTATCCCGGAACTCCCCAGCAAGTTTATTTAGATTGGAAACCCGCAGTTTTGCAGCGTCAGTCTATGCCGTCGCTTTTGGTTTGCGCCTTGCAATCACGGCAATCCCGATCTGTCCTAGTATGCCTCCTGCGGTATCAATTCCCGTATCCACCGGTGACGCGGTACGCGACGGCACATAGCTCTGGTGCCACTCATCCATCGATCCGGCGATGATGACCGTAAGCACCGCCAGCAGCGCCCAGCGCCACATCCACCGTACGGGCGACGGCCAGCTCTGCTTCCAGGCGTTATAGGAAAGCAGGCCCAGGATGCAGAACACCATGACATGTGCGCCTTTGCGAACGAAATAATGCATGTTATCGAAGGTCTTTGGATCGACCATGCCGATGGTATGTTCCAGTATCCAACCCAGGATGGAGCCCGTATGTCGCGCGGAAAAACTGTCGGTGGAAAAAAACGCGATGCAGGAAAGCCATGCCACCACCCCCATCCATCCCAGGAGGGCGGCGCGAAACCTGAAGGGTGCGTGCATGGCTTCGCCCGGAAACGCTCCCGGCGAGGTTTCGACCAGCACATTAGCTTGATCTGTACTCATTGGTTCTCAACACTCCTGGTCCACGCAGGTATTCGCCCCTGCCATTGCATGATGAAAATTACGCTGGCTATTCGATGCGGTAGTTGGGGGATTCGCGCGTGATCACGACGTCGTGCACGTGACTTTCCCGCAAGCCGGCGTTGCTGATGCGGATGAACCGCGCCTTTTGCTGCAATTCGGAAATGTTCGCGCACCCCAGGTATCCCATGCCCGCGCGCAAGCCTCCCACCAGTTGATGCACCATGGCGGCCACGGTGCCGCGGTAGGGGACGCGCCCTTCAATGCCCTCGGGCACCAGTTTGGCCATGCGGTTGCCGCGGCCCTCATCGTCTTCGGCGCCGATCGAAGCAAACGACGAGGGGTCGCCCTCTTCCGATTGCGCATAACGCTCGCTCGACCCCGCGGCCATCGCGGAAATCGAACCCATGCCGCGGTAGGACTTGAAGGAGCGTCCCTGGTGCAGAATGGTTTCGCCCGGCGCCTCTTCGGTGCCGGCAAACAACGAGCCCAGCATCACCGCGCTCGCCCCCGCCGCCAGTCCCTTGGTGATGTCGCCTGAATACTTGATGCCGCCGTCGGCGATGATGGGGATGTCCGCATCTTTGGCCGCGCGATACGCTTCGGCGATCGCCGTGATCTGGGGGACGCCCGCCCCGGTCACCACCCGCGTAGTGCAGATCGATCCCGGCCCGATGCCCACCTTCACCGCATCCGCGCCCGCTTTGATCAAAGCCGCGGCGCCGTCGAAGGTGGCCACATTGCCCGCCAGCAGGTCAAGCTCCGGCAGTTTGGATTTCAGTTTCCTGATCGCTTCCAGCACTCGGGTCGAATGTCCGTGGGCGCTGTCGATGGCCAGCACGTCAACTTTGTTTTTCGCCATTTCCTGAGCGCGTTCCAGAAAATCACCGGTGACGCCGATGGCCGCGCCTACGCGCAGCCGTCCGTGATCGTCTTTGGCGGCGTAGGGATACTTCAGTTTCTTCTGGATGTCTTTGACCGTGATCAGCCCTTTGAGGGTGTAGTTCTTGTCCACCACCAGCAGTTTTTCCACGCGGTGCTGGTGCAGAATCAGCTCCGCTTCCTCCAGCGTGGTGCCCACCGGAACCGTAATCAGGTTGGTGCTGGTCATCACCTTGCTGATGGGAACGTTAGTCTGGGTCACGAAACGCAGGTCGCGGTTGGTGAGAATCCCCACCAGCTTGCGGTTCTTGGTGATGGGGACGCCGGAAATCTTGTAGCGCCGCATGACCTCCAGGGCCTCGGAGATCTTGGCGTCCGGCGACATCGTCACCGGATCGACGATCATTCCACTCTCCGAGCGCTTGACCTTATCCACCTCCCCGGCTTGCTCCTCGATGCCCAGGTTGCGGTGAATCACGCCCAGCCCGCCTTGCTGCGCGATGGCGATGGCCAACCGCGATTCGGTCACCGTATCCATGGCCGCGCTGATGATGGGGATGTTCAGGGTGATCTTGCGGGAGAGGCGGGTTGCGGTATTGGCCTGCAGCGGGACCACGTCAGAATGGGCGGGCAGCAACAGCACATCGTCAAAGGTGAGCGCCTCAGGGACGGGGAAATGAATCATCTAAACGGTTCTTTCGCAGGCGAAATCTTCGCGCAGTCTGGAATCAAGCGGCATGAATAATTGTAACAGTGCATTCGGCCGCTCGGCGTGGCGGTTGTTTTGTTCCTGATCGGTGTAATCATTAGTTGGGCTTCACTCCGCGCTGGCTCTCACCCTCCAAACAATTGTCATCTCGACCGGAGTCCCCGGGCCTTTGCGGGGCGTAGTGGAGAGACCTCGGGGCGGCTCTTTTTGTTGATTTTGCTCTCAGCGGCGTGATCATGAGCCGAGCACTCATTCCGCGCTTATTCTCACCCTCCAAACAATTGTCATCTCGACCGGAGACCCCGGGATTTTGCGGGGCGTAGTGGAGAGACCTCGGGGCGGCTCTTGTTGTTGGTTTCGTTTTCGTCGGGAAATCGCTGCGCCGGTCTTTCTATCTTCAGGTGGTGAGTCGGAGCCGGCTTTTCCCATTCCGCGGATAGATCAAGCCAATTGGGATTCATCGATTCAATCACCGCTTCCTGCTTTGATCTTCGCCAATGTTTCAGTTGTTTCTCGCGATCCAGCGCATGAAGGATTTGACGGTATGTTTCGTAATACACCAGACGATGGAGCTTATATTTGGCGGTGAAACCCTCGAAGGCTCCGCTCTTATGTTCTCTCACTCGCGCTTTTAACCGACTACTTATGCCGATGTATAAAGACCCCCGGGTCTTGTTTGCCATGGTGTAAACGCAATACACCCTTTCACTCATGAATCATTCCTCGAGACAGCTTTCAGCCCAAGCCAGGAACCAGACCAACCGCAAAAGCCGCCCCGAGGTCTCTCCACTACGCCCCGCAAAAGCCCGGGGTCTCCGGTCGAGATGACATTGATTAGAAAGTGAAATTACAGTCGCAGCAAAGAATTCAGCGAAGCATCACATCGTTTAGAAGTCCTTCGATCCCCTCCGAAGCTGCTTGAGCGGTCAACTGACCAATGAATTCGTGGGTCTTATGCATCATTAGGCTGGCCCTGACCTTCACGAATCGCAACCTATTCAAGAGTACCCCCGGCGGTTGGCTTTGTTCTTGAAGGGTGTGATCGTTAGCTGGGGTGATTCACTCCGCGCTTACTCTCACCCTTCAAACAATTGTCATCTCGACCGGAGACCCCGGGCTTTTGCGGGGCGTAGTGGAGAGACCTCGGGGCGGCTCTTGTTGTTGCTTTCGTTCAAGGTGCTCGGTCTTTTTCGGCTCATCTTTCGGTTTCAGCAACTCTTCGACTGCTTTCACGACTTCGGGACTTGGGTTGTTTGGCACCTTTCCGAGTGCCCTTTCCGCCGCTTCGGAGCTGGTCTCACTGTTAGGGTTTACTCCATCGATGAACTGATTGGCATTGCCTTCAGCGCCATTGATCACGTCAGGCGGGTGGCCCATAAGATTAGGGTGCCCCACGTCATTGCGGCACGCAATGAGTGGGCGAGACATGCTCAACCCCGACCGCTTGGGTCTCCAATGAATCGACGTCGAAGGTGTTTAGTTCCCCGACATAGCTAGAAGATG
>JBBQWT010000010.1:0-104796 GCA_038210375.1 Terriglobales bacterium
GGGTTTTTGTCGCGCTTGTTGCGCAGCATCTCCAGCGAGGTAATTAATTTCTGCCGGGTTTCGCTGGGCGAGATGATGGCATCGACGTAACCGCGCTCGGCGGCCACGTAGGGGTTGGCGAAACGCTCGCGAAATTCTTCCACCCGAAGGGCGCGCTCCGCGGCCTGGTCGGCGGCCGCCTGCATCTCCCGGCGATATACGATGTTGACCGCGCCTTCGGCTCCCATGACCGCGATCTCCGCGGTCGGCCACGCGTAGTTCACATCCGTGCGAATGTGCTTGGACGACATCACGCAGTACGCCCCGCCATAGGCCTTACGGGTAATCACCGTGATCTTGGGCACGGTGGCTTCGGCATAGGCAAACAGCAGCTTGGCCCCGTGGCGAATGATGCCGCCATATTCCTGCTGGGTGCCGGGCAGAAAGCCGGGAACATCCTCAAAAGTAATCAGCGCGATATTGAACGCGTCGCAGAAGCGCACGAACCTTGCCGCCTTCACCGAGGCGTTGATGTCGAGCACGCCCGCCAGGAATGCGGGCTGGTTGGCGATGATGCCCACGCTCTGCCCGTTGATGCGCGCCAGTCCCACCACGATGTTGCGCGCAAAATGCTCGTGCACTTCGAGAAAGTCGCCGCCATCAACTACGCGGTGAATCACGTCTTTCATATCGTAAGGCTGGTCGGCTTCGGCGGGGACGATGGCATCGAGCTCGGCGGCCGCATTGGCCGCGGGCTCCACCGGCGTGCGGCGCGGAGAATCATCGAGGTTATTCGAGGGCAGGAACGCCAGCAGCTCGCGAATGGTGGCCAGACAATCCTGATCGTCGTGCGCCAGAAAATGCGCGACCCCCGACGTCTGGTTGTGGGTCATAGCGCCGCCCAGCTCTTCCTTGGTCACTTCCTCATGGGTCACGGTCATGATCACGTCGGGCCCGGTGACGAACATATACGAGGTCTGATCGACCATCAGGGTAAAGTCGGTGATGGCGGGCGAATACACGGCGCCGCCCGCGCACGGGCCCATGATGGCCGATATCTGGGGGATCACGCCCGAGGCCAGAGTGTTGCGCAGAAAAATATCGGCGTATCCTGCGAGCGACTTCACGCCCTCCTGAATGCGCGCGCCCCCTGAATCATTGAGCCCGATCAAGGGAGCGCCCACGCGCAGCGCGGTATCCATGAGCTTGATGATCTTGGCGGCATTGGTTTCTGAGAGCGACCCGCCGAAGACGGTGAAATCCTGGGCAAAGACGAAAACCAGGCGCCCGTCGATGCGGCCGTGTCCGGTGATAAACCCGTCACCGTAGATGATTTCGTTTTCCATTCCGAAATCAGTGCAGCGATGCGTGACGAACTTATCGGTTTCCTCGAAGCTGTTGTCATCCAGCAGAAAGAGGACGCGTTCCCGCGCCGACATCTTGCCTTCCGCATGCTGGCGGGCGCGCCGCTTCTCGCCGCCGCCACTTTCCGCCAGGTCGGAGCGCCGCTTCAGCTCGTCCAGTTTCTGCTGTAGCTTCATGGCTGCAAATTATAAACAGTAAAGCGAAACGGCGAGGGATGACGGGGGTGTGCCGGCGAGTTTATGGGGACGGGCCTATGGTGAGAGACGCTGGGTGGGGGCGCGGAGCCGTAATCCTGTTTCGAGCAGGCGCTAGTCGTCGGTCGCGGATGCACGCCACTGATACTTCTTGCCCGTCCACAGAACGACGGAGTTGGTGGTCGCATCCTTGGCGGCAATGACGTTGATGACTTTCTTCTTGAACGCCAGCCGGGTTATACCGAGGTGATCGAAGGGCAGGTTGATGACCACAAACTTGGCCTTGGGATGGGGAGCGCGCCAGGCTGATTCTCCCGCCCCATGAATCACCAGCAGGTAATCGTTACGCGTGGGATCGTCGTTGCCGAAGCCCACCGTGATACGCGGGTCTCCGGTGCCAAAATATTCGTCATAGGGATCGATGACTTTGTAGCCCAGCGACACTTGATCGGTAAGAGGATTTTTGGCGTGCGCGATGATGACCGCGTCTTCGACGCCGTCCCCGTCAAGGTCCCCGGTAAGCACAGGAGGAGAAAACTTAGCATCCACCCGAAATTCCCGGCCAAATTGCGCATCGACCAGCTCATTCAGCTCCCGCGGCACGGCGGCAGCAGCTTCCTTGGCCGGCGCCCGCGATGACCATTTTTGAGCGGCGTCCTGCCAGCCCCGCAGCCCCAGGGGCACAGCCAAAACCATGATCAGCGACAAAGGAATGCTATGAGACATCTTCATTCTTCTACTCTACTCGAGTGCGCAAGCTTATAAAGCTGGATGTACCGGGAAGGGCAACAGTCTTGGGGAAGTAAAAACCCTTACTGAGCAGCACCCATTCCCTATGGTTTCTAGAAGTAGGCTCCCGCAAGGCAGGCGATAAAATCCATTTCGGGCGAGCAAATTCTCGCCTCGAGCAAAAATCGCACCCCTCGGTTGTCATTCTGACGACCCCCGGCTTTATCGGGGTGAGGAAGAACCCCTACTTTTCAACAACTCCTCCCCGATGTGTTTGGAGCTTGCCCTTCCGCACTCTCAAGAAGTCGTATGAAGGATCTAACCAGCGAACACGCCCCATCCCCTTGTCATTCTGACGACCCCCGGCTTTATCGGGGTGAGGAAGAACCCCTACTCGGCAACAAATATTTCCCATTACCAATTTCTGTACCGATAATCTCGGCCGCGAGTCCGGGCCCGGCGATTTTTAGATATTTAGTTGTAGACACAACCCAGAGATATGTAATCCTCGCCTGGGGACGCTCCCCAGAAGGTCCTATGTCGTTTACATCGTGGCCAGCATCTCTGGCACCCTCTACATCGGGGTCACCAACAATCTCCCTCGCGGGATTTTCGAGCATAAGCAGCGAATGGCCGCAGGATTTACCAAGCGCCACGGATGCGACCGGCTGGTTTATTACGAGGCGTTCCGCTTGGTCGAGAACGCAATCGCTAGAGAGAAGGAATTAAGGGGGGTGGAGAAGAAACAAGAAATTGACATTACTTGAAAACTTCAAATCCAAGTTGGTTGGATCTGGCGGCGTCATGGTACTAGAAACTAGCAGAGGGAAATATTCGTGTCCGAGTAGGGGTTCTTCCTCACCCCGATAAAGCCGGGGGTCGTCAGAATGACAACTTAGGGGAGGGATTTTCTCTGCTCGGCCAAAATTCACTCAACCGAAATGGACTTACCCTCTGAGTCGCGGGAGCCTACTCAACTGCTAGCACCTTTTTTCGCGACGGATGCTTCGCCCAATTCCAAAAGGCTCCGAGAAATCTCGAAGCCTCTTGTCTTCTAAAAGATCTGCGAGGTTAATGGCGCCACAGCGCAATGCCGCCGTACAATCCGGCAATGTTCGACGTCTTGGTCACGTTGTGCGGCAGTTCGACAGTTACCTTGGCTACGTTTCCGCCTCCGATATAGAGGTGATCGTAGTTGAACAAGGCCTCCAGCTGGGTAATTGCCTGCTGTAGTTTCTTGTTCCACTTTTTCTTGCCCATTTTGTCCAGCGCCTTCTTGCCCAGAAAATCTTCATAGGTCTTGTTATTTTTAAAGGGATGGTGGGCAAGTTCGAGGTTCGGCACCAGCCGTCCATCGATGAACAGGGCCGAGCCCAGTCCGGTTCCCAGGGTGATGGCCAGTTCCAGGCCCTTGCCGGTGATGACTCCGTAGCCCTGCACGGCGGCGTCGTTGCATACTCGCACCGGCTTACCCAGCTTGGCCTCCAATGTAGCCATCAAGTGGAAGCCCACCCATAGCGCATCGAGATTGTGTGCGGTCTTGGTCACACCGTCGCGCACCACGCCGGGGAACCCCACGGAAACGCGATCGAACGAGCCCGCCTGCCTTGCCAGGTCGGCGACCACGTCCAGCACTGCCTGGGGCGTCGCCGGCTGGGGAGTCGGGGTGCGGACGCGTTCCCCGATAGGCTTGTCTTCTTCGTCAAGCCGGATGGCCTTGATGCCGGTCCCGCCGATGTCCACCGCCAGCGTGATGACTCCGGCGGACGACTTGGGAGCGGCGCTCCCTTTCGATGCGTTGCCTTTGCTGGCTGCGGTGGATTTTGATCCCGCGCCATTGTTGGTTCGTGCCATTTCTCTTCCTCCGTCGCCCCTGGTTCCGATCACGTTCCGGGCTGCACTCTTAAAGCCTATGGATTGTACACTCAGCGGCTGCAATGGCGAGTGCTTTTACAGATTCATAATTTCGAGCCGCGCGATGGCCGCCGAGCGCCTCGACTTTTGCAAGGGCCGGGGCCGGATTCTGCGCCTGCCGCCGCGGCGTAACGTAGAATGACGACAGCAGGAATTCAGGAGGATGTATGTCGCGCAATAATGGAGATAAAGCCCGTTACGGAAAAGATCGCAAGGCACGAATCAAGACCCGCGAGAAGATTCGCGAGCTGCGCAAGAGCGTAACCACCACGCAACGTCCGGCTGCCCAGCCGGGAAGCGAATCCCACGGGAGCCGCAAGGCGTCCTGACCCTGCGCCGCCCGGCTCCTCAGGCTATGGAAAATTTAAAGGCCGCCGAATTTGGTTCTCCGGATTGGGCCTCGGGACGCGGATAGCGCAGCCCTGAAACCGTAACCACCACCTCATGACTAAAGGGCGACGGTCGCAGGGAACAGCCGGTGGCATGGCGCACCAGGCGGATGGGTTCTGAGCCCAATTGCAAGACCACATTTTCCGCGGCGCCGCTGCAGATATACAAGCTAAGCACATCGCAGAACTGAAGCTGGTCAACCCGCGCTTCCAATTCCCCCGGGGCCTTTCCGGTGGCAGGCAGAAGCCGCTGCTGGCGCACCCGCTCGCCGGCCTGAAAACCTTTATACATCTCATGCTCGCGCGTTAGCGGAACCGATGAGCCCGCAATCTGGCCAGGTTCCAGCGGCTGCCCGCCGGCAATGCGATCCTCACTGAGCCGGCAGAAATGGCGGCTGACCATGTATCCGGCGATGGGTGCATAGGCCGCGCAGATTTCAATCGAAGCTATCCATGCGCTGAGAGCGTCGACCGGAGGAAAGTTGATAAATGACACCGGCTGGATGAATGCCGGTTTAGCAGCGCGGGATGGGGGCGAGCCCGCGCCGCGCAGAGGTTGGGGCCCGCGGCCGCGCAGGTCTGACCCTTGCAGCTTCCGGATTACCGCGGCATCAACCGGGCCCCATCCTGAATCGTGCAACGAGATTGCCCGCAGCCAAAGACTGGCAGGGTCGTCTTCTGTGACTGGGTCATAGTCTGCCGCCTGCCCGTCTTCGCGCATGGCTGCTGCGCCAGGCTGGTGATCGTTTTCTTCGCCGGCTTCTGGCGACAAGCCGGGCCAGTGCAGGTGCTGGGCGATTTCTCCGGCCAGCGCGGCGTGCGCGGGTTGCGTGATCAGCCATCCATCATGCCGGCATTCATTCTGGATTTTTTTGATTGCGCTCCATGCGGAGATGAATTCATCCCGGAGGGCTGCAGGTAATGACGGGTTGAGGGGCCGCAGGATCATCAAAGTTCTGGATGGCGAAAGGCTTCAACGCATCGCGGCTTGGTTTCGCCCACGCGCCGCAGCTTTTTCTGGTCCCGACCTACCCGGCGGCTTGGGCAGACCTTCGAGCAGCTGCTTGAGTGCGGTGGCGTGGCAGGCAAATTCAGATGACTCCTCCGCCGTCTTCCGCACAGCTGCAGTGGTGCCGGTTGATCGGGTGCGGGTCGCAGCTGATCTCGCGGAATTTCCTGGCGACAACTTCTTGGCCGACGATGAAGACGAGGATTGCGGGGCGCCCCCAGCAGCGGAAAGGTTGCGGGAAGAGGCCGGCGCGGAGTAAACCAGGGTCAAACGGCGCTTGCCTTCCGCCAGGCAATGCAGCTGCTGTAATGCGGCGGCGGCTTCCGGCTGGGCAAGTTCGCCAAAATATTTCCTGCGAAAAAGCTGTGCGCGCAACCAGTTGCTGGCCGGCGAAGCCGCGCGGCTAGCGGGACCAGGATTTTTTGTTAGCGGCTTGCCTTGCAGCCTGGTCGAGGCAGCGGATCGCAGCAATAGCAGATGCTTGCCCGGCGCCGGCCCGGCCTTGCCCAAGGTCCAGCGGCGCAACTTCGGCGATGGCGCCAGGGCGCGCAGCCACAGGCTGATTCCCGCTTCCGATTTTTTCAGCGAGCGCGGCCATCTGCGCTCGATCAGTACCCGTACGCCATCGCGGCGATCGCGCGGCTGGTGCGCTTCTTTCACTTGAATCATTCCGGTTTCGTTTTCGCCTTGCGGAAGCTCTATACCCGCGCGGCGATCGGCCGCGTCGGCATAAGTACAATGCAATAATAACTTAGCTTTTGAGGAGCCCTTTCAACTTGCGAATTTTTTCCGTAATCCTGCTGGCAGTAGTAGTCGTTTCGCTGGCGAGCTGCAAAGAAGAGGTGGCCGATGAGAGCAAACTTTCCGCGCAGGCCGCTGCCGGAAGCGTAACTTTTCGCAGCCACTGCGCCATCTGCCACTATCCTCATTCGACCGCGCCCTTGCATGGCCCGGGGCTACGCGGGATGTTCAAGAAACCCAGCCTGCCCAGCGGAATTCCGGCCAACGACGACCGGGTGCGCGATTCCATTAACCTGGGTCGGGGGAACATGCCAAAGTTCGCCGAGATTCTGGACGAGCAGCAGATGCAGGACCTGTTGGCGTATCTGCATACGCTGTAAGCGGGAGACCGAAGTCGCATTCAAGGCAGAAGAAAATGTTGGGAAGCGAAACTGCCCTTCAGTCTTGGTTGTAATTCTGACGATCCCAGTTTTGGCTTGGTGGAAGAACCCCTACAGTGAGACCACTCTTTCCTCCAGTATTTTTCTTTATCGGTCAGCCATTGGATCTAGCTGGAGATGCCCGAATTCATAGTGCACATGCAGTTCTGTAGAGGTATCCAAGTAGTAATCATAGGTTGGTGTTGTAACTAAGTGGTAAATTCCCACCAAATTGGTCAGGTGAACGTAGTAAGAACTGAGTTGAAAGGCGCTGGCCACAGCCTACAATCCGCTAAATTGTCGCTTTTGCCCAAAGCGGTCATTTTCATAGTCGATATGAGGTTGGATCTTTTCCACAGAGTAATCAAACTAGTTAACATGGTTGTGTTCCACGTGGAACATCTACGCCCAATACAGTCAAAGGTTCCACGTGGAACCTTTACAGGCTTGTAAGCGACAGGCTTTCCCGATAACCTCAAGTCCTGCCATGAGCCGTATCATAGCCATTGCCAATCAGAAAGGCGGAGTGGGTAAAACCACCACCGCCATCAACCTCGCGGCCTCGCTTGCCGCAGCCGAAGTTCCGACCCTCCTGATCGATTGCGACCCCCAGGCAAACTCCACCAGTGGGCTAGGCTTTCAGCGCGATCCGCAGAGACTCAGCTCCTACGACCTGATTACGGGGCAAGCCACCCTCGTGGAAATCGTTCTGAAAACGGAGATTGAAAATCTGTTTCTGGTGGCGTCGCACAAAAACCTTATCGGCGCAAACGTTGAGCTTGTCAACGCCGAAGACCGCGAATATCGTCTCCGCCAGGCATTGCGGCACGCCCGCGCACAATACCAGTTCGTCATCCTAGACTGTCCGCCGGCTCTCGATCTGCTCACCCTGAATGCGCTGGTGGCGGCCGATTCCATCCTCATCCCCATGCAGGCCGAGTATTTTGCCCTCGAAGGCATCAGCGACCTGCTCGACACGATGGAGCGCGTTCGCCAGAGCTTCAATCCTCAACTTGAGATCGAAGGCGTGGTGGTGACCATGCTCGACGAGCGCATGAACCTGGCCCAATCGGTGCTGAAGGACCTCAAGACCTTCTTCGGAGACAAGCTTTACGAGACCACGATCCCCCGCAATATTCGGTTGGCGGAGGCGCCCAGCTTTGGAAAACCCGCGATCTTATATGACGTCCGGTCCAAGGGCGCGGAGAGCTATATCCGGCTGGCTAAGGAAATTCTGGGCCGACAGGCGCCATTGAACCCGCCGCCACACGAACACCACGAAAATGCGTCCCTTGATGATGAACCCGCGGATCCGCAGAGGAATACTCATGAACGATAAGAAGAAAGTCTTAGGCAGGGGACTGGATTCGCTGGTTCCCGCTGCTCGAGGATTCGCCCCGCCGGAGCACATCTTGCCGCCAGCCGCGGCGGCGCCGGGCGAACCGGTGCTGGATCTTCCGGTCGATAAGATCGATCGTAATCCCTATCAAACCAGGCGACATTTTGACGAGGCCGCCATGGCCGAGCTGACCGCCTCGGTGGCGTCGGCAGGGGTGATCCAGCCCATCGTGGTGCGCCCCCAGAACGCTGAAGGACGCTACGCGCTGGTCGTGGGCGAGCGCCGCTGGCTGGCCGCACAGAAGGCGGGCCTCAGCACCGTTCCCGCCGTGGTCCGCCTGATGAGCGCGCAGCGCGCCATGGAAATCACCATCATCGAGAACCTGCAACGCGAGAACCTGAACGCCATGGAGCAGGCGCACGCCTATCAGCGGCTGTCCGGCGAATTCGGCTTGACCCAGGAGCAGATGGCGCAGCGCACCGGGAAGGACCGCTCATCGGTAGCCAACTACCTGCGTCTGCTCAAACTTCCCGAATCCGTCCAAGCCCAGGTGAACGATGGGTCATTGACTTTTGGCCACGCCAAGGCCCTGATGGTGCTCGAAGACGCTGGTTTGATCTCGCGGGCGGCCGCAGAGGTATTGAAAGGTCACTTATCGGTGCGGCAGACCGAAAAGCTGGTGCACAACACGCTGTATCCCGCGCCCGCCGCGGTCAAGCCCGAAAAAAAGCAAACCAGGGACGCCAACGTGAGGGAAGCCGAACGCGGGTTGCAGCAGGCTCTGGGAATCAAGGCGCAAATCGACGATCACAATGGGAAAGGCAAGATCGTCTTGCATTACGGCAGCCTGGACGACTTCGAGCGCCTGATGGAACGGCTAATGCCGTAGCCGGAGCGGTCGAAGAATTCATATGCGCTGGCGCCGTAGATCGATGTCTATCGATATACGATCAGGTACCGAGCCGCTGGATCTCATCTGGTAAGCTGAAAATTATGGACCACTTGTGGACCCCCTGGCGTTACGCCTACATATCCGCTGCCCATGCGGAACAAGGTTGCATCCTCTGCGAAAAGCCTTCGCAGGATGACGACCGCGCGGCTTACATTCTGCACCGCGCCGAGCACTGTTACCTCATGCTGAACACCTTTCCGTACACCAGCGGCCACGTGATGATTACACCCTACGAGCACGTCGATCAACTGCAGAAACTGGTCCCTGCGGCGGCTGCCGAGATGATGGCGCTGGTGCAAAAAGTCGAGGGCGCACTGCGCGAGGCTTACCAGCCCGATGGCATTAACCTGGGAATGAATATCGGCAAGGCAGCGGGGGCGGGCGTGGCCGGGCACATCCACATGCATGTCTTGCCGCGCTGGTTCGGAGACGGCAATTTCATGTGGACCATCGGCGAAACCCGGGTCATGCCCGAAACCCTCGATACCACGCTTCAGCGCCTGCAGGCGGCGCTCAAGTTCTAAATCGCATCCCGGGAGGCTTTTCAAGATCAGGTTAAGAGTGTTCCAGCGCCCCACTCGCAGCCAGTTTCCGCATTTGCTGATCATCGATGACCGGCACGCCGAGCTGGCGCGCCTTGTCCAGTTTTGATCCGGCTTCGTCGCCGGCCACCACGTAGTCTGTGCTCTTGCTCACTGAGCCTGTGACCCGGCCGCCGGCATCTTCAATCAACTTCCTGGCCTGATCGCGGGAGAGGCCGGTCAAAGTCCCGGTGATCACGAACGTCTTTCCCACGAGATGGGTGGCGCGCTCTTTCTTGATGCCAGTGAAGGTGAGGCCGGCCTCGCCCAGGCGCGCAATCAGTTCGCGGTTATGTTCTTCGCTGAAGAATTCCACGATGCTGCGCGCGATGCGCGGACCCACCTCGTTGACCGCCTGCAACTCTTCTTCGCCGGCGGCGGCGAGGGCTTCCATCGAACCAAAATGTGCGGCCAGAAATTCCGCGGTGCGCTCGCCTACAAAGCGCATGCCCAGCCCGAAAATGACGCGTTCCAGTGGAAGCTTTTTTGACGCTTCGATTTCGTCGAGCAAATTCTGCGCCGATTTTTCACCAACTCGCTCCAGGGTGAGCAGTTGATCAAGCGTCAGATCGTAGATGTCGGCCACCGTGCTGACCAGCTGGCGCGCGGCCAGTTGGTTCACCATCGATTCGCCCAGACCTTCAATGTTCATCACCGGGCGTGACGCAAAGTGGAGGATGCTTTCGCGCAACTTGGCGGGGCACGCGGCGTTAATGCAGCGGTAATCAACTTCTCCCTCGGCGCGAACCACCTCGCTGTTACATTCCGGACACTGGGTGGGCATCACAAAGCCCTGGCCGGGCCGCCGCGACGGAGGCGCCTCCGGAAGCTCCAGTTCCATCACTTCCTGTATTTCTCCGTCTTTTTTCGCCTTCTTTTTTTTCTTCCGCGCTGTCTCTTTTTCTGCCTGCGCAGCCGGAGCATTCGCCGCCGGAGCTGCCGCAGCCTCGCTCTCCGCCACTACCCGAATCACCTTGGGAATTACGTCGCCGCCCCGTTCCACCATCACCCGGTCCCCGATCCTGACGTCGAGTTGTTCGATGAAGTCGAGGTTATGCAGGGTGGCGCGCTTCACCATGGTGCCGCCGATAGGCACGGGATCGAGCACAGCCAGCGGCGTCAGTTTTCCGGTGCGCCCCACCTGCACCACAATGTCGAGCACGCGGGTGATGCCGGAGCGCGCCGCATACTTGTAGGCAATGGCCCAGCGGGGGGCTTTGCCGGTGAAACCCAGTTGCTCCTGCACCGCGGTTTCATCGACCTTGATGACGATGCCGTCGGTTTCGTAGCCGAGGCCATGGCGCTCCGCTTCCCATTTGCGGATAAATGCGGCCACGGCATCGATGTCGGCGGCGAGCTCGCGATGCGGATTCACTTTGAAGCCGGCGGCGGCGAGGGCATCGAGCGCGCGGGACTGGCTATCCATCATGGTCTGGCCTTCGGCGCCCAGCCAGTAGGCAAAAAAATCGAGGCGGCGCTGGGCGACGACGTTGGGTTCAAGAGTACGAATGGTGCCGGCGGCGGCGTTGCGCGGGTTGGCGAATTTTGCCTGGCCCTGCTGCTCGCGCTCATGGTTCATGCGCGAGAAGCTGGCGGCGGGCATGATCACTTCGCCGCGCACCTCGAAATCGGCGGGCAATCCCGCCGGCTTTCGCGCCGCAGCGGAAACCGACAGCGGCACCGAGCGGATGGTCCTCACATTGGAGGTCACATCTTCGCCGGTGGCGCCGTCGCCGCGGGTCAGGCCGCGCCGCAGTTCTCCCGCTTTGTACCACAAAGCCATTGACAAGCCGTCCAGCTTAAGCTCGCAGACATAGCGCAGCGCCCGTCCGCCGCTGAGTTCGCGCACCCGCCTCTCCCACTCTCGCAGCTCGGCCTCGCTGTACACGTTGTCCAGCGACAACATCGGCCGCGAGTGCTGCGCCTTCACAAAACCTTCGCGCGGTTTGCCGCCCACCCGCTGGGTTGGAGAATCATGCGTGATAAGCTGCGGATGCGCGGCCTCCAAGGTCTTCAATTGCTGCATCAAAAGGTCGTAGTCCGCGTCGGAGATTTCCGGAGCATCGAGCACGTAGTACTGCTGCTCGTGATGACGGATGGTTTGACGCAGCGCTTCTATCTTTGCCTGGGGACTTGCGGAGGGCATGGATGAATTATATTTTGATGCGCGAGCCTGCCGGTTTTTTAATTGCCGTGGTGGGATCGCGGAGAAATTGAGTTTCGCGGTGAGCAAACCCATGCCAACCCTGACCACCATGCGGAAAGCGGCGATGATCTACAACCCGGTATCGGGCCGCAAGCGCCATCGCCGCAAAGAGGATGTGGAAATTGCGGCGCAGATTCTGCGCTCCGCCGGGGTGCAGGTCACGATGTCTCCCACGCGGGCGGCAGGCAGCGCGGGCGCGCAGGCCCGAGAAGCGATCGAGAACGGGCATGACACCATCATCGCCTGCGGCGGGGATGGCACGTTCCACGACGTGCTGCAGGGCGTGGTCCCCTACGGCGAAAAAGTTGCGATGGGCTGCATGCCGCTGGGTACCGGCAACGTGATGGGCAACGACCTGGCGCTGCCCCGCAAGCCGGGTGCGGCCGCGCGTACCCTGCTCACCTTTGTTCCGCGGACCGTGGCCGCGGGCAAGGTGGAGTATCAATCGGTGACCACCCATGAATCCGAAGTCCGCTACTTCGCCGTGATGTGCGGCGTGGGCGTGGATGCCCAGCTTCCCTACCTGCTGACCCAGCCGTTGAAACAACGCTTCGGCATGATGGGTTACATCGTGCAGGGACTCAGAATTTATCTGGCGCATGATTTCCCGCTGTTCGAAGTTCAATTTGTGGACGCGCATACCGGCAACACCAGGACGGAGTCGGCGTCCCTGGCCTTCGGGGTGCGGGTACGGGATTTTGGCGGGTTCATGCGCCACTTCGCTCCCGGCGCCAGCATGGAATCGGACCACATGCAGGTGGTGCTGGCCAAGACCCGCAACGGCCACCGGCTGTTGCAATACATGATGCTGGCCGCCATGGGCACGCATTGGAAGCTGCGCGGGATCGAAAACGTGCGCGCCTCGGAAATCATCTGCCGCGCTCTGCCGGCGGTGGATGATAAACGCCCCAGCGGGCGCCCGGGACGCATTTACTCCCAGGCTGACGGCGAGCTGCTGGGCGTGTTGCCGGTGAAGATGTCGGTTGTGCCCAACGCATTTCGCCTGCTGATGCCGCCGCTGCGGGCCGCAACCGCCAACGCGCATTGAGGAGCACCGTTTGGAACCTGTAACCCACATGCTGACCGGCGCCTGCCTGGGCCGGAGCGGGATGAACCGCACCACCGCCATGGCCACGGTCACCATGGTGATGGCCGCCGAGATTCCCGATATCGACGTGCTCTGGTATTTGCGCGGGCCCATCAGCGGTTTTGCCCACCACCGCGGCTTCACTCACACCCTGGCGGGGTCGCCGCTCATGGCCGCTCTGGCGGTGCTGGCGACCTTCGTCATCTACCGGGTGCGGCAGGCGCGCGGCCGCGGCGGGGAGCCGCCCCGCTGGGGCCTGCTCTACCTTTACGCATGGATGGCGGTGCTGAGCCACATCCTGCTCGACTACAGCAACAATTACGGCATCAGGCCGTTTGCGCCGTGGAATCCCAAATGGTTCTCATGGGACATCGCGTTCATCGTGGAGCCGGTGCTTCTAATCGCGCTGATCATGGGCTTGGTCGCACCCCCGCTGCTGGCCCTGGTGCAGGAAGAAATTGCCGGTCGCAACCGGCGCGGACCGCGCGGACGCGGCGGCGCGATCTTCGCCCTGGTGGCCATGCTGCTGCTGTTCTGGCTGCGTGATTTTGAGCATCGCAAGGCGGTCACCGCGCTGCGCGGGCGCATGTACAGCGACCAGGAACCGCTGCGCGTTTCCGCTTATCCCTTTGCCATGAACCCTTTCAAGTGGAAGGGCGTGGTGGAGACATCCACATCTTTCCAGGTGATGGACGTGAACTCAATGACGCCGGAGGTCGACCCGCAGGGCCGGGCGCAGACGCTCTACAAGCCCGAAGAGACCCCGGCCTCGCTGGCCGCCAAGCAATCGCCGCTGGGACGCGTTTACCTTGACTGGGCGGCCTACCCGTGGCTGGAAACGCAAGCCCCGCCGGCTCCCGAAGGCGGCTTTCGCGTGAAGTTCCGGGATCTGCGTTTTGCCTACCTCGACACCCGGATGGGCACCCTGGGGGCAGTGGTTTCGCTGGATCAGAATCTCCACGTTACCGAGCAGCGGTTCGGCGGACGCGTGGAAAAATATTGAAACCCGGCCGCCCCTGCGCCCTCAGTGAACCAGCGCTTCCTGCCGGCGATGCTTGACGCGAGAGCTTAAGCGCGAAACAATAAGAACTCGGTTTCCGCAGGAAATCGATTGAGGAAATTCAATGCTGGCATTTCTGTTTGTAATCATTGCAGTGGCGTCCCGTTTCCTGCCGCATCCCCTGGCGTTTACTCCCATCGGCGCGGCGTTGCTGTTCTTCGGCGCCACCCGCCCGCGCAAAGAGATCTGGATTCCGGTGGCGCTGCTCGGCCTCTCCGATTTTTATCTGACCGTCTTTCACTACGGCTCCGCTTTCACGCCCGATCACTTTGTGACCCTGGCTTGGTATGCGGGTGTGTGCCTGTGGGGCGGCTGGCTGCGGGAGAACCGCCGTCCGCTGCATATCGTGGGCGCCGCGCTCGCCGCCTCGATTTCTTTCTTCGTGGTCAGCAATTTCGCGGTATGGGCGGTTTGGAACATGTATCCCAAAACCCTGGCCGGCCTGGTGCAGTGTTTCAGCGCGGCTGTACCGTTCTTCCGCTACCAACCTTACGCTGACGTTTTGTTCGCGGCCACGTTCTTCGGATTGGCGGCCATCAGCCAGGGTTCGGCGCTGCGCACCCGGCAAACCGCTTCCGCACGCCATTCCCAATAAAGATCATTCAGTCTCCCCCTAGTAACTCATTCAGTTCGTGTCCATTTAGAGGACTGAATATGTTCTAGACTTAGACGGCCTCATCACTTGAGGCCGTTTGGATTTTGCAAGTGTCGATCAAGTCAGTTTTTGGGGGGCGGAATGCTCTGGCTTGGGCTCATCCTGGGAGTGGTGGTGGGCGTAATCTCGGGAGTGGTCGGCATCGGCGGCGGCGTAATGATTGTTCCCGCGCTGGTGTACATGTTCAAGATCGACCAGCACCGGGCCCAGGGCACGTCTTTGGCCGCGTTACTGCTACCCATTGGCTTTTTCGCGTTCTGGCAATACTACAAGGCGGGCAACGCCGACCTGAAGCTGGGGTTAGTCATTGCCCTGGGCTTTGCTGCCGGTGGTTACTTTGGCGGCCTATGGGCGCAATCGGTGAGCGATCTTCACTTGCGCAGAATTTTCGCGGCGCTGCTCATCGCCGTGGGAGTCAAGATGCTTTTGCAGCGATGAACGCGCCAACCGCATTCTCGGAAGCGACGGCGGCAAGAAACTATTATAGATTTTCGGGTTAGTTGCCTTATACTTTGGCGTTATTTAACCGCGGTTTTAACCTGCGTCTAACGTTTTAGTTAATGGGAGGAATCGGGAAAAAAAGGGAGCTGGGCAACCAAAAGGCCAATAATATTTTCTAACGTTTAGATTCAAGGTAGCTTTTCTCACCGGCATACCAGCTTTTTAACTTAATTGAGCAAACGAAGCGGTCTTTTTCGATTCGTTTCGAATAACCTGTCTTAGGCTTGAAGGGACGCCAGACTTGTTTTTAGAAGACCTCACCGGACTTGTGCTGTGGGCGCTGTTCACAGTCATCATCATCAACGTCGTGTTCCTTATCTTCGTCTTCTTTCGCCGCGTTAAACGGAAGAGATATTACAAGGAAAAAGACGCCGCCCGCATTCGCTTTCAGCCAGTCGTTGCCGAACTGGCGGCCAATTACATCACGGTTGAAGAAGCCGCGGAATTCCTTCGCGAAGCCCACGCCAAAGTGGAGCGCGACGCGGTGCAGGAACTCCTGTTCAGCGCCATGACGGCGGAAAACGAAAGCCGCATCTCCCAAGTATTCTTTGTGCTGGGATACGTGGAGCAATGGAGCAAGAAGGCCTTCGGACGCTCGCGGGCCGCCCGGACGATTGACGCCGCGCTGCAGCATGAACCGCCCACCACCCTGGCCCCGGAAAAGAGCGCGCTCGACAGTTACCATCGCCTGCGCATGTCATCGGTTCCCCGGGCCGTGGCCATCTACAACCTGGGACGGCTGGCGCCGGAATTTTCCACCATCTTCGCCGCCGAGGCCCTGCGCGACCCCGCCTCCGACGTGCGCCGTTCGGCCATCGCCGCGCTGGGACGCAACCGCAATGTTTCCGCCATTCCCCTGCTGATCGAGGAGCTGCGCAAATCGATCGAAGAGCACAGCGACGTATCCATCCGGTCAACCAAGGCCGCGCTGGCTTTCTATTCCCTGGCTGACCTTCGGCATTTCGTTCCTTATCTCACCCATCCCAACCGCCGCCTGCGTTTCTTTGTGGTGGACATCGTGCGCGACATTACCCATAAAGCCGCGCGCAACACCAATTTGACCAAGAACGATTTCGCGCCGCAGCTCTATGAGATTTACCTGCAGAAGGTGGTCAACGACGATTTCGCCGACGTGCGCGCGCGCAGCATCTCCGTCATTCGGCACTTTCACGATGCCCGTTCCACCCAGGCGCTGCGGGCGCTGCTCAGTGATGAAAATGAATTTGTGCGGCTGCATGCCGTGCGCGCCGCCGCCGATCCTTTCTATATCGACTTGATTCCGCAGATCACGCCGCTGCTTTCCGACCGCAAGTGGCGGGTACGGGAAGCCACGGTAAGGACCCTGGGGACGTTCGGCAACGCCGGCACCAGCCAGGTCTATCGTTACTTTTTGCAGAGCAAGGACAATTACGCCAGCGAGCAGATCGCCGACGAGATCCAGCGCGTGGGATTCCTGACCCACGTCACCGACTACCATGTGGCCGGCGGAGAAGAAGCGCTCATGGTCAAAAGCGTGTTCCAGAAAATGGCGGGCATGAAAAAGACGTCGCTGATGAATAACATGGTGGCGTCGGGATACGCGCCGGAGCTGCGCATCATGCTCATGGACGCCCTGGCTACGGCCCCCAGCGCCGAGTTGCCGGGCGTGCTGGCTACCATCGCCAAAAACGACACCACCGAGGTGGGAGCCAAGGCGGGTTCGATCCTGCGCAATATTCCGCCCCCGGGGGGGAACGCCTGATGCTGCATAACATCACACTCCTGCGTTTTATCGACTACTGCAACACGGTCATCCTGCTGTACTTCATTTTCACCAACTTGATGTACACGCTGCTGATGGTGCTGTCGCTGTATTCGGTTTCGCTCTATTCGAAATTTGCCTCTCATCAGAGTTACGAGGAAATCGCGGATTCTCCGGCCACTCCTCCGGTGTCGCTCATCGTGCCTGCCTATAACGAAGCGCAATCGATCGTGCAGACGGTGCTGGCGCTGATGTCACTGAATTATCCGGAAAAAGAGATCATCGTGGTGGACGACGGATCGACCGACGACACCATCAACGTGCTGGTGCGCGAGTTCGGGCTTCTACGCATGGATTTCATTTATCGCGAATCCATCCCCGCCAAGCCGCCGCTGGCCTACTATTTCAATCCCGACCGTCCCGAGCTGATCGTGATGTACAAGGAAAACGGCGGCAAGTCCGACGCCTTGAACGTCGGCATCAACATGGTGCACAGTCCTTACTTCTGCACCGTGGACGCCGATTCCATCATCGAAGCCGACGCCCTGCTGCGCCTCATGGCGCCGGTACTGCAGTCAAGCACCAACACCGTGGCCAGCGGCGGCGTGGTGCGCATCGCCAACGGCTGCACCCTGAGCAACGGCCGGATCACCAAGATCGATCTGCCCAAGAAATGGCTGGAGCGGTGCCAGGTCGTTGAATATATAAGGACGTTCCTATTCGGGCGTCCCGGCTGGAACCTGTTAAACGCCACCTTCATTGCCTCCGGCGCGCTCATGGTCCTGCACACAGAATCAGTGACCCTGGCCGGCGGTTATAGCTCCAACACCGTCACCGAAGACATTGAGATGATCGCCACCCTGCACCGTTTTCTGCGGGCCCGGGGCTGGAAATATCGCATGGTCTTCACCACCGAACCCATTTGCTGGACGGAAGCGCCGCACACCGTTCGCATGCTGGCCCGGCAGCGCCGCCGCTGGCAGTTGGGCTTGATGCAGACCGTGATGAAGCACAACGACATGATCGTCAATCCCACTTATGGACCGGTGGGCATGTTGAGCATGCCTTTCCACGCCTACATGGAAGCCATGGGCTGCCTGATCGAGGCCGCCGGAACCATCCTGGTGCCGGTCTCGTTCATCATCGGCATCATGCCCATCTGGCTTTTCCTGCTCATTCTTTTCCTGGCCATCGGCTACGGCACGCTGCTGTCGGTGGGCTCGGTGCTGCTGGAAGAGACTACGATTCGCCGCTATCCACGCATGCGGCACACTTTGATTCTTATGTTCTACGCAGTCATCGAAAATTTTGGCTACAAGCAGATGGTCACTTTTTTCCGCGCCCATGCGATCCTGCAGTACTTCTTCGGCAAGCGCACCTGGGAGCATGTGGTTCATCGAGGCCTGGAACCGAGGGTGGTGGTGGAGGATTATGAAACTTAAGCTCTGGATATTTAACCGGATCGTTATCGGGATGATCATCTTCTTTGTCCTGATAGGGTTCTGGGAGTTTAAGTGGAAGCCGCAGTACCGTCCCCTGTATGAGGAGGGAGTGCAACACTTCCATCAAGGGGATTACCCGATGGCTCTGACCAAGCTGCGGGCGGCTTCCGATAAGGCCCCCAACGCTCTCGACGTGATCCTGATGATGGGCTGGACGAACCTGAAGATGAAAAGGTTCGAAGAAGCTCGCGTGTATTTTGATCGCGCGCTGCGCATTGATCCCCGTCTGCGCGAAGCCCGTCTGGGCGCCGGCTTCGTGGCCCTCGAGACCGGCCGCGGCCGCATTGACACCGAGATGATGCATAAAGATGTCACCGATCACCCGGCTGATTCTGACGTGAAAATTCTTTACGCGGGCGGCCTGGTGCAGGACGGCAAGAACCTCGAAGCCGCCCGGATCTATCGCCAGCTATTGAACGATAAGGACTACGGCGCCACCGCCCGGGCCGAACTGGAAAATCTTTACGGACTCAAGGGCTCAACCGACCAGGTGCCCAACGACGAGCTGCCGCCCATCAACCGTCCGGCCCAGCTGCAGATGCGGTATCGCGCCAGTGAAGGCGCAATGTGGCAGCAAGGCGCGAGCGGGGGCTGGGAGAAGTTTTACGTCTCCGGCGTCAACCTGGGCACCAGCGCGCCCGGGTTCTTTCCCGGCGATCCGCCGGAAGATACCAAAGTGTATGGCGACTGGCTGCGCCAGGCGGGAGAAATGAATGCGCGCGCGGTCAGGATTTTCACCCTGCTGCCGCCCGCCTTCTATCGCGCCTACAAAAACCAGATGAGTTCGGGGAAGGCCCCGGCGCTGTATCAGCAGATACTTTTCAGCGACCCCGCCAACCGCAACCTGTATGAAGCCAAATTTATGGACGAGGCGCGCGCTCAGGTTCGCGATGTCGTCGATGCCCTCCACGGTCATGGCAACGTGGCCCGGCGCCGCGGCTCCTCCGGCGGAATTTATGACAGCAATATCGCCGGCCACGTGGGCGCTTTTATTCTTGCCCGCGACGTGACCCCGGCGGTGGCGGTGCGCACCAACTCCATCAACGGCGATCACAAGAGCTACGAAGGCAAGTATGTGACCGTCTCCAACGCGACCCCCACCGAAGTGTGGTTCGCCGAAATGATGAATTACCTCATCACCTACGAGGAAGATACCTATAACTGGCAGCATCCCGTGGCCATCGCCAACTGGGCCGGCAACGAGGGTCTGCCCCATCCCACCGAAGAGGCTTCTGAATATCACGACGCCATGGTGGTCGATGAATCCAAGTTCCACGTCACTCCCAAGTATGGCGCGGGCATGTTTGCCGCCTACGGCATCTATCCTTATTACCCCGATTTTCTTCTTTTCGAATCGAAGTACGTGAACTCGCGTGACAACCAGGGCCCCAACCCCATGGCCGGTTATATTCGCGACCTGAAGGCCCACGTGCCCTATCCCGTGGTAATCACCGAATACGGAGTGCCGAACTCGATTGGGGTCGCGCGTTACCAGCCCATCAATGATTGGAATGAAGGCGGGCATAGCGAAGTAGAGCAGGCGCAGATGCTGACGCGGATTACCCGCGGCCTGCGTGACGCCGGGGCCGCCGGCGGTTTGGTCTTCGAGCTGTCGGATGAGTGGTACAAGACCACTTGGATCACCGCCGGCTTTGAGGTCCCTGAAGACCGGCGCGCCATATGGCTCAACGAGCTGACGCCGGCCAAGAGATTCGGAATGATCGGCTATCACACCCGTAACTGGAAGCTTTTTGCCGGGGACGCCGCCGGTTGGAACAGCGCCACCACCGTGTACGATTCCGCCAGCACCTCGTCCACCGGCGATGGCTTTGACGCCGATCGCACCGTCACCGGAGTAAAGGCCGCGGCCGATGAGGCCTTCCTCTACCTGCGATTGCAAATGAAGTGCCTGGATTGCACCGGCTCCGCCCACGATGGCAAGACCCATTTCGCGCAAGCCCCCCTGGCGGTCGCCATCAATACCCTTCCTGACAAAGCGGGCAGCCGAAAACTGCCTTTCGGAAACGTTAATCTGCCGTCGGGCGCCAACTTCCTGCTTTATTTTGGCGGGGACCAGGCGCGGCTGATGGTGGCCGATAACTACAACCCGTATGAAACCAAGCCTCGCGGCGGCTGGCCCACCCAGCCGGAAATTTCCTTGCGAAAATCGTTTACCCCCAGCCTGGGTGAAGCCGGCTTCAATGACCTGGTCAACGAGCCTAACCCGCCACGCTACGCCCCCAACGGCGCGCGCTTCCCGGGCAAGCAATACGATCGCAGCATTCTGCGGCGCGGCAACGGCAATCCCCAGGCCGGCGACTATGATTCGCTGGCGGAGTGGAACGCCGACGCCCGCGCGGGTGTAATCCTGGTCCGCATTCCCTGGGGAAAACTGCTCTATACCGATCCCACACGGCGCTCGGTCTTCAGCGGATTTGATGGGAATTCTCACGTCACCACCAGTTCCTCAGATGGTGTGGAGATTTCGGTCTTTGGTCTCAAGCCCGGCGCTAATGCCGCCGATATGGGTTCGGCCACCGTGGCCTCCAGCTTGCCCGCCATGAACGGCTCGCAGGGTTCGAAACCCAAACTGTATGCCTGGGAGCCATGGGATTCAGTGAAACTTGACCCCTATGTGAAGAAGGCGTATTACGCGATGCAAAAAGAATTCGCGCATTAGGCGCGGTCAGGAAAAGGTGCCGTGCTAACCTCTTGACGACCGTAATTTGATTCGATATTCATGAGAAGTAACACAATCGAATTTTCCAATTCATTCACCGCAGACCTAACCCGCTTTTGGAGAGCAAGTCGATGACGTTAAAAGTAAGATCTTGTGCGCTGTCTCTGGTGGTGGTTCTTTTTACCGCGCCGGGGATGGTCTGGGCCATGGCGCCAAAAATGCAGGAACAGGACGTCGACGTCGTAGCCAAGGCCCGTAATCTTTCACGCCAGGGCAAGGAATATCGCGGCGAGGCCTTGAAGCTGCTGGAAGACCGGCTGGCCGAACGTCCCACCGACGGCGATGCGCGCACCTTGTACGGCGTGGTGCTTTCCTGGGAAGGCCGCTATGACGAATCCCGCGAACAGCTGAGCCGGGTGCTGGCCAAGAACCCCGACCACAGCGACGCCCTGCCCGCCCTGATCAATGTCGAGCTCTGGTCCGACCATCCCGAGCGCGCCGAACAGCTTGCCCGCGAGGCCCTGCTGCGCCACCCCGATGACACCCAGCTTATGTACGCGCAGGCGCGCGCCCTGCGCAATATGCACCAGGAAAAAGAAGCCATTCAGACCGTCGACCGCCTGCTGGCCTATGACCCGAATAATAGCGACGCTCGCAACATGCGCCGGTCACTGGAACAAGTAGTGCGCGCGTGGGAAGTCAGCGTCGATCACGCCTACGATTTCTTCAGCGATGGGCGCGGTGGCCAGCATCTCACCTACTTTCAGGTAAGACGCGGAACTTATGCCGGCTCCGTGATCGGGCGCTTCAACATCGCCAATCGGTTCGGCAAGACCAGCTATCAGGAGGAAGTGGATTTTTATCCCAGCTTCCGGCCCGGCACCTACGGGTACCTGAACGTCGGAATTTCCGATGCCATTCTCTTTCCCCGCTACCGTGTGGGAGCCGATCTTTACCAGACTTTGCCAAAGTCCTTCGAGGGTTCTATTGGATACCGTCATCTGGGCTTTAGTGACGGCGTCAATATCTGGACGTTCGCCCTGGCCAAGTATCACGGCAACTGGCTGTACACCGGACGCGAATTCCTGACGCCCAGCGATATCGGAGTTTCCAAGACGACCCTGCTGAGTGCCCGCAGGTTCCTCGGCCCCGAAGGCAATCATGATTACGTGCAGTTCAAGTACAGCCGCGGGGCATCGCCGGCGCTGGCCACTACCAACCTGGGCATCGAATCCCTCGATTCGCAGAGGTTTTCGGTTGATTTCGACAAGACCTTCCTCAGTCGGTGGGCCGCGGCATTCTCTACCGGGGTCGCCTCCGAACAGCAGATCAACGGAAATTCGTCTTTACGCCGCTATAGCGTGGAAGGAACTCTTTACTACCGCTTCTAAGGTGAACTTAATCCATAATGGCTAATCCCTCTAGAGATCAGATCGTTAAGATTGTCGTCCCTTTATTCATCGTCGCGGTCTTCCTGGCGTTTCTTTCCTGAAGCCTGATTTTTTCAAGGGCGGAACCAAGTTGTCGCCCGATGAATCCAGCAAGTTGAACGTCGAGGCCAAGGCCGATATTTCCGACGCCAAGTATCAGGAAGCCTTGAAGCCCCTGTTGCGCTTGAACCGCGCCTACCCCGACAATCACATTTATTTAGAGGAACTGGCCGAGACCTACGGTCATCTGAATCAGCCTACCGACGAAGCGCACTATTGGGAAAAATACATTGACCACTCTCCCACGCCGCTGGTGGGCTGCCCCGCGCTACCCCATGCCTACGAAAAATTGGGGGACTCGCATGAAAAGGAAATTATCGCCGCCTACGAGCGTTGCCTGGCGCTTGATCCCGCCAACAGCGATTCCATTTTCTTCCTCGCGCATTACCTGGAAAACGCCGGGCAGCCCGACCGCGCCCTCGAGCTCTACCAGAAGGGCATCGCCCTCGCTCCCAACTATTCCGACCTGCGACTGGGGCAGGCCCGCATCTGGTATCGCCAGGACAAGATTGCCGAAGCTAAACAGGCCACCGAGGCGGTCCTGGCCAAGAACCCCAATTATCTCGATGCCCTGCTGTTGATGGGCATGATGTATTACAAAGAAAATAATTATGAAAAGGCCAAGGAGTATCTGAATCGCGGCACCAAGATCTCTGACACCTATGTGGATTTCCACGTGCAGCTGGCTCGCGTCGCCGATGACCAGAAGGATTACAACGAAGAGATGCGGCAGTACAGCCGCCTGGTGGAGCTCCGGCCCAATGAAGCCCGCTATCGCAACAAGTTGACTTCGTTGATCGCCGCGCAGAAAAAATGAAAACCCCGCGCCTCGTTTTTTTCCTGGCGAGGTTTTTGTTCGCCTTCTTCGTACTTTTTACCTCCGGTTACTGCCTTCTCACGTTCATCCCCTTTACCTACCAGCAATTCCACGTTGGCGATCTTCTTCTCTGGCTGACGGTCTTCGTTAAATACCACCCCTTCATTTACCTGGCCGCCCTGGGCCTTGTGGCCCCCACCCTGCTCGAATCGCGGCCGAACAAGGCCACCCATGCCGCGGTAACCGGGTTTCTGGCGGTGTATCTGCTGGCCGGGGTTGCCCTGGTCATCCACCCCCTGCTGATCAACCTGCGCAACGACAGCATGAGCCTGGTGTGGTGCATGATATCGCTCACTCCGATGTTGTGGATCGGGGTGATCGACTGGCTGGAGCATCGCGACCTCATCGCCTGGGAAGGGTCTGATACCGATGAGGATTACCGCACGTTTCGCGCCGGCTGGCAGGCCGCGCTTTTTGTGGCAACGATTTATGCCCTGGGTGTCATCGTGCACTCTGGGTTTTCCAAAACCAATACCTTCAGCTTCGCGGAATGGATGGTGGGCTTCGGCTGGAGCCTGCTCACCCACATGGTATTTTTCATGGGCATCTTTCTGGTGCTGCATTCATTCCGGTCGCTGGCGTCGATGCTGCCGCGTCCCAAGCGAACCGACTTCATTCTTACCACCGGCTTGTCGGTGGCTCTGATCTGGCTGGTGATTCGTTTCCTGATTTTCCCCACCGTTTCTTTTGGCGGTAATCTCGCCAGCCTGGTGGCTTTCATGCTGGCGCTGGGAACGGTTTTTATTTTCGCCGGCACCGCCCTGCGCCTGTATCAGCCGCAGCAGGGCCCCATCGAAAGCGGTATCGCCCTCCTGTTCACGCCCATGCGCTTCGCGCGCTTCTATTCGGTCATCGGCAAGCTGGGCTATATCGCCGCCCTGGCGGTGGTGGCTTATGCCCTCGAAGCCCGCTTCGCGCTGATGGATTGGAACTACGTCCTGCAGCGCCTGGTGGCGCTGGTCATCTGGATGGTGGCCTTCGCCGGTTTTTACGAGATGGCCTACCAGGGCAAGAACCGGCGCACCCACCTGTTCTTCTATGCCATCGCCGGATGCACGGTCATCCTCTATACCGCGCTGCTGCGTTTCGAGCCTGGCATCGATGTCCGCATCAACGGCGTGCCCACCGAGGTCTCACGCGCCCTCGATGAATACGCCGGGTACGACGCATCCTTCAAAGTGGCCCACGAGATGCTGACGCCCATCCAGGGGGGCGCCGGGGTGGACACCTTCTACGGCTTCCTGGCACAGAATACCAACATCCCCCGGTCGGAACACATTGATCCCGTTGACATCAAACTGGTTCCCAATCTCACTGCCAGCACCCGGCGCAAGCCCAACATCTTCATTTTTGTCGTGGACAGCCTGCGCCGCGACTACGTTTCCGCCTACAACCCCGCGGTGAACTTCACCCCGGCGATGGGCAGCTTCGCCAAAGAGAGCCTGGTAATGCAGAATGCCTTCACCCGTTACGGCGGCACCGGCCTCTCCGAGCCTTCCATCTGGGTGGGTGGCATGATCCTGCACAAGCAATACATCACCCCGTTCTTCCCCATGAATACCCTGCAGAAGATGCTCGACGTGGACAAGTATCAGAGCTTCATTACCGTGGACCCTATCCTGCGAGTGGTGGTCGCGCCCTCGCCATCGATTACCGAGCTCGATACCGACGCCACCATCGGGACCTACGATTTCTGCCAGAGCCTGACCGAACTGAGCGGCAAGCTCAGCGAACGCAACGATCCGGAAAGACCCATCTTCGCCTACACCCAGCCGCAGAACATTCACATCTCGGTAATCGATCGCGAAAATCGTTCGGTGCCGCCGGGGGAAAGTTATCCCGGGTTCAACGCGCCCTATGCGTCGCGCTTGAAGCGCATTGACGGCTGCTTCGGCACCTTCATCCAATATTTGAAGAAGAGCGGTCTCTACGCCAACAGCATCGTCATATTGACCGCCGACCACGGAGACTCATTGGGCGAAGGCGGCCGCTGGGGACACGCCTACACCATCTTCCCCGAGATCGTGCGCATTCCTTTGATCATGCACCTGCCGGCATGGATCACCGGCGCATATTCCAGCGACGAAAAAGCCCTGACATTTACCACCGACATCACGCCCAGCCTGTATTACCTTCTGGGCCACGGACCGCTGGTGAACAACGACCTCTTCGGGCAATCGCTGTTCAGCGAAGCCGGCACGCCCGCCGCCACTCACCTGCACGATAATTACCTGGAAGTATCGAGCTACGCCCCGGTGTACGGCATCCTCAGCCACAACGGGCACGCGCTCTACATAGCCGATGGCGTCAGCTATAAGGATTACAACTACGAACTGCTGGCCGGCCCCGCCGGCCAATCCCGGCCCGTATCGGACTCGGTGCGCGCGGAGGAACAGCAACTGATTCGCGACGAGGTTTTGAAGATTGGCCGGTTTTACGGGTACCGGGAACCGTAACCGGGAGCTCTGCATATCGGAGGAAGCAGGGGGTTTCAGAAGCTTCAGCCCCGGGAAACGCTCCAGGCATTCCTCCAACCGGATGTCATTCTGACGACCCCCGGCTTTATCGGGGTGAGGAAGAATCCCCACCCTCTGCAAACTCTCAGCTAACCAGATGGTTCATTTCCGGCGAATACTGAACACCGTACGATGATGTTTGAACGCGGCCCCTGCTTTGTACAGGAGGACCAAGAAGTCCTTGGGGAAATATTCGTCTCACTGTAGGGGTCCTTCCTCACCCCGATAAAGCCGGGGGTCGTCAGGATGACACTTGGGAGGGGAAGCTTGACTCCCAGCCGGGTGCCCCAGAGGAAGGGTGCCGGGCGCCCAACACGATTAGGGTGCGAGATATGCTCACCCCCAAACGCCTGGGTAGAGAAAGCCATCCCGGCGCCGCGCAGTACTTAACAACCGCTGGCGGCGGCAAACAACTGATAGTGGTATAAAGTGGGGGCGGTTCTCGCCATAATATCTCTTGAGCACTTTCGTCATTGCGGTAAGGCTAGTGCAAAAGTCAGGCGGCGTCCCGAAGACCCAAACATTTTGTGCAGCGAGGTCTCGCCCACTCATTGCATGCGCAAATGAAGTGGGGCACCCTAATCGTATGGGCCACCCGCCGGAGAGGAAAGTTTTCGGGTGGCGCTTACGTTGGATTGGGAAGTCTTTACAAGTGCCAATGAGTCAAACGAATGCCTGTTCACTTTCACAATGATGCGCCTCCAGTGTGGTTTCTAATTGTAGGAGTGTCGACCATTATCTCTGGTCTGACAAGTCCATATCTCTTAAACGAATCAGACGGGGGCGAGCCGTCTGCTGAAGAAAAGGAAAAATACAAAGCCAATCCTCGACGGAGGCTCGAAGCCGTCGGACTGGGTCTTGGGTTTATTCTGCTCGGAGTCATACAGTGGGCGATGGGTTCTTGACCATACGAGGTATTTTGACACGAGAGCGGACAAGGAGCAGACGCTTATGCAATGAAGTGGGCGAGACATGCTCCACCCCAAACCGTCCGGGTGTCAAATACACCGGCGTTGAAGATGTTTGGTTCTCCCCCATAGCTAGAAGATCAACATGGGTCTTCACCAAAAGGGCCATGTGGCCAACATCGATGCGGGCGGCGCCAACTATCATTCCTACTCGACCGGACCGGACGGACTGCGGGTGCGTAAAGCGGCCAACGATGGCTCGGTCACCGAGTACTTCCATTTCAACGGCGCGACCATCTCCGAGTGGAACAGCCTGAGCGACTGGAGCGATTACATCTATGCCAATGGCAAGCGCATCGCGCGCGCCGACAGCTACGAAGACCGTATGCTGTTTCAGGGAACGAACTGCTCCAGTTGCGGCTCGCTGTCTTCGGTGGCGACGATGCACAGCGGGTCGGGCGCGGCGCTGCAAGGATACGTAATCCAATCGGGGGACAAGCCCATGGTGCGGCAGTGGAGCGGGGTGTCAGGCGGGGTGGGCATCGTCTTTACCCAGGGCGCGACGTGGAACGATTCTCAGACCCCGCATCTCCTCGATCAGGATAGTCAGGACGGCGCCGTGGATACGATGACCGGGGCTTGGCACTACCGGCAGTTCAACCTCAGCCAGTATGTGGGCAACCATCAGCTCGGTGGTGGCGATCACGCAGAGCAGCCAAGCAGGCGGATGGAACATTTATTACCAGGATTTCGTGCTGCTGGACGGCAAGGCCGGGGTGCACAAGATCTACTCGCGGGATAGGGACGTAGTCTCCGACGTATCAGGAACCGCGGGAGTGACGGGGCGAGCTCTATTGGCACAACACAACCCCGGCCAGGGCACGAACGTGGACGGCACCACCACCTTCTACGCGGGCGACCAACTGGGTTCAGCGCGGCTGCTGACCAACACCAATGGCTATCCCATATGGGAGGAGACGTATTACCCCTACGGCGTGGAGTACACAGATTCGGGCAGCACCGCCAACTCCAGCACGGTCAACAACTACAAATTTGCCGGGATGGAGCGCGATGGCGAGTCTACCAACGACTACACCATGTTCCGTTTCTACGGCAATGCCATGGGCAGATGGCTTTCACCCGATCCGTTGGGCGGCGATATCAGCAACCCGCAATCTCTGAATCGATATGCATATGTGGGGAATGATCCAGTCGATTTTGTAGACCCGTTTGGGCTCTTTATCCGCCCAATTCCCCCAACTCCCCCAACTCCAACACCTGGGCCCCAAGGCCCTGGTGGTCCTGGGGGCGGTCCCTCACCGTCACCCATTCAAGACGATCCCGGTCTTCAAACCAAGACTGGTCCGGGGAAGTCTCAAACTGTCGAGCCAACTAAACCTAGCCCTCGGAAGACATGTCAGAATGCTGCAGTAGATAAGGGCCAGGCGGTCATCGCAGACCTGAGAAAAAATCTGCCTTCAGAACTCAAGAAAAACCTCATAAAGGGATTCGCGAGTAGTGTGGTCGCGGGCTGTGTGGTTGGGGCAACTGTTGGTGCGTTTGTCGTATTTGAATTACCGCCAGTCGGGGGAGCCGCAGGATGTTTGGCCGGAGCTTCTGAAGGAATTATTCCAGGCATTGGAGGCTCAATAGCATTTACTTATTTTGAGGCTGCATTCCAAGCCGATCAAGCGCGACAAGAAGTAAAGAAAACGATCAGTGACGTTTGTTCCAAGCTTCCAGATTGAGGTAGAGCTATGAAAGCCATGAGTCGACTCCAGGACATTTACCACCTTTATAAGAGGGACTCAAGGAAAACCGCGCGGCGCGCAATCAGAATGGATAGACGGTATTTTCTTGCGCGTGGCATTGCGATAAACGGATGGTCGTTTTTCGTAGTAATGAATGCCCTCCGCTATTTTCGAGCACCCCAATTCTTTGACACGCCCAATATTTCCGAGTATCTGGGTACGACTTTCCTCATAAGTTGCGCGGTCGGTTATTTCACTGGCAGAGGATTATGGTCGCGCTTTCAACGGCTGGCAAAAGATTAGCCGGATTGGTCGGCGGATTTCGATAGAGCATGATCTGGTAGTTAGCACCGGTGCAGCCAATTAATGCTTGGCAGCAACAGACGACGGCGGGACGGAATATCAGGGGGAAGTCGGACTCTGAGGGGGAAACGAGGGGACAGAAACCAGGGGACAGGCGGGATGTTTTCCATGTTTTCCCGGTACGTTGTGACGGGGCGAGCTCTATTGGCACAACACAACCCCGGCCAGAGCACGAACGTGGACGGCACCACCAGGTACTACGCGGGCGACCAACTGGGTTCAGCGCGGCTGCTGACCAACACCAATGGCTATCCCATATGGGAGGAGACGTATTATCCCTACGGCATGGAGTACACAGATTCGGGCAGCACCGCCAACTCCAGCACGGTCAACAACTACAAATTTGCCGGGATGGAGCGCGATTCTGAATCCACCAACGACAACACCATGTTCCGCTCCTACGGCAACGCCATGGGAAGATGGCTTTCGCCCGATCCGCTGGGCGGCGATCTTAGCAACCCGCAATCTCTGAATAGATATGTATACGTTCTAAATAATCCAACTAACTACTTTGACCCATTTGGTCTGGATTATTGGTGGTCTGGCAATTGTTTGTCCTATGACCAGTTTGCATATGTCGACGGTGAACTTGATTCGGTAGATACTTTCTTTCTCGGGTGTGTGGACAGTGGCGCCCCGGGAACTCAGGGTGGCGGGGAGAAAGATCGCAACGGCGGGAATGGCGGCAGTTCCAGTACCACAGCCCCCGCTCAGCAAAAGTTCACGTCACTTTGTCCACCAGTCCCCGCTGTTCCGCCCAACGTTAGCGTAGATGCCAACATGAAAACCGCTGACAAGAGTAAGAGCTTGATTTTTGCGATACCCCGCTTGAAGTGGTTTTACTCGATGGTTCGGAACCGCGGTCCATGGGATTACAAACAAACTGGAAGAACTCTCAATGATTTCGGTGAAATTACTCCTTCTCCTTATCAAGATCTGGCAAACTTCAATTTTGGTGCGACCGGAACCGCAGCAGGAATTGAATCTCAAGTACTATTGCGAGCGGCCGGCTGGGCGCAACAACAAGCCGGAACCTCTCAGCCGAATTGGGGTACCCCATATTCATTGAGTGGTCCTTACGGAGATGACCCACGGGACCAATTTATGATTAAGCTAGGCATCACTCACGCGGACAATGGATGCCATCAATGAAGCTTGGTTCTTATCTTTTGGCCGCGTTTTTCTGCAGCCTTCTGGGTTGCTGTTCCAATACAGTCATTTACCAACGATTCTCACCCGATAGAATGCTGGTTGCTACCTTGTTCGACCGCGATTGTGGAGCGACGACAGACTTCAGCACGATGATCTCCGTTACGAGAAACACGCAGTCATTCGCTGACGAAAGTGCTTTGTTTTTGGTTGCGAAGGGGCAGAAGAATATTTCATTGAAGTGGGTTGGGCCCAGAACTCTATACGTCGAATGTGCAGGATGCACCGCTTCGACAGTTTTCAAACAGATCAAGTCGCAAGATGGTATTGAAGTGAAATATTCATTTCCGGCGTATCACTAGTACTCCGCAGAACTCTTTGCTCCGACTGTTAATTTCACTCTCTAAATTAACGTCATCTCGACCGGAGACCCCGGGCTTTGCGGGGCGGAGTGGAGAGACCTCGGGGCGGTTCTTGCGGTTGGTTTTGCTCTCATACAACCTTTAACAATCAAGAACATGGCAGGACAGGCATCGTTCAGCGGCGCGACCACGATTGGGCCTACTGCTGCTGCCCTTGTCCCGGTAGCAGGGGGCTTAGTACATCCTTTGCTTGGCTTAAGCTTCGACATTTTTAGCCGGGTGCCCCAGAGGATTGGGTGCCCCACTTCATTGCGTATGCAATGATTGGGCGGGAGAGCACTGCACGAAATGTTTGGGTCGTCGGGAACTCACCGGGCTTGGGCGTAAACTCCCGTCGAGCGCCACGCATGATCCTTACCGGAGGACCGAAAAAGCTCCCGAGGAAAGACTTGTTGAACTGTAGGGGTCCTTCCTCACCCCGATAAAGCCGGGGGTCGTCAGGATGACACTTGGGAAGAGAAGCTTGACTCCCAGCCGTCGGCTGCGACGCGTCGGGGGAACTGCCAGCACTCGGCGGCCGGCGGGTGGCGCCTCTCTCCTGCTTGCCCCGCTCTCCATCATTTCAAGTTGCGGTCAAAAAATTCGCCGGTCGCCTTGTAGGCGTGCACCCAGTTCTTCCACAGCAGAAAGTCGTGAATGTCGTCAGGAAAAATGAGTTGCTCGAATGGGACCTTCTGATGGCGCAAGCGTTGCGCCAGGTCTTCGGTCTGGTTGAACCCCACGTTGCGGTCGTCGTCGCCGTGAATCAACAGCACCGGCGACTTCCAGGTTGCGATGGACGCTACCGGGGACGACTCATACGCCAGTTTGTTGGCCTCGCGGGCGTCGGGAGCGGCGGTGGCCAGGTTCTCCCACCGGGGCAGAAAGACTGACCAGTCGTGCACGCCGTGAAAATCCACCCCGGCGGCGAAGATATCGGAATTGCGCGCCAATCCCAGCGCGGTCAGGTAGCCTCCATACGAGCCGCCCCACAGGCCGATGCGTTTCTTATCCACAATGGGCAGGCTTTGCAGGTATTTTGCGCCCGCCAGCACGTCGTTGTATTCTGCGGCGCCCCGCCACCCGGAATTGGGCGCGCGGCGAAAGGCGCGGCCGTACATCACTCCCAGCCGGTAGTTGACCGACAAGACGACGTAGCCGCGGCTGGCCAGGTACTGATTTTCCGCATACGCGTTGTGGTAGTAGTACATGTAATGGAAGCCCAGCATCATCTGCCGACTGGGGCCTCCGTGAGTGAATATCAGCGCCGGACCAGGGGCGCTGCCCAGGCGGTTGCGATCGCGAGGCACAAAAATCTGGCCGTGGATGGTGTAGCCGCCGGCGCTCTTGAAGATGACCTGCTGCGGCGTCACCAGTTCGGCGGAGGGGAAATCGGCGGGTATCGCCTGGGCAGCGACGGCCTCGCGTCCCAGCGCGGTGACGTGATAAGGCATCGCCGCAGTGGTGGCGGTCGAGCCCAGGCACACAATCTCTTTCTGCACCTCCACCGGGGTCCATTCCATGCCCTCGCCGCGGGTAAGTTGCAGTGGCGGCCGCGCGGGGCCGTCGCCATTCAAATTTACCGACCAAATATGCCGCCGGTCCTGATCGCGCGGGTCAGTGGAAAACTGGTTCGACGTGTAGAGCAGGCGCTGGCCTTCTTCGGTCAACATCACATCTTCCACATCAAAATCGCCAGGCGTCAGCAGCGTAGGCGTATCGCCCCCGATGATGGAAACCGAATAGAGGTGGTTGTGGCCGCTGTGCTCTGATGAAAACAAAATGCGCCCACCATCGGCAAAATCAAATGACGCCTCTTCGGAAGCCGGCAGCGAGCTTTCTTCTGTCGTGCCGCTGTGCCAGATTTCTTTGGCCGAACCACTCGCCGCATCGGCCACCCAGATCGCCCAGGGCTGGGGAGTGACGGGAATGATGGGCCGGCGATTTTCGCGGCCTTCGGCGCGCACGAACGCCAGTTGGCGGCCGTCGGGTGACCATCGCGGCATCTGGTCGAGATCGACGCTGGGAGAAAGGTAGCGCACCGACCTGGCGGCCTGATCAGCGCCCACATCCATCACCGCGATAAAGCTGTGGCCCTTGCGGCCCAGGGTGAAGGCGACCTGGCGGCCTTCGGGCGACCAGCGCGGATCGGAGCTTTCTCCCTGCAGCTCGTGCAGCTTCTGGGCCACGCCTTTGGCGGAATCGGGCGCGGAAGGCGCGGCCAGCGGGGCGATCCACAACGCGTCTTTGCCCGCCCACACCGCCGACTTGCCGTCAGCGGAAATCTGGATGTTGGCGCAATCTTCCTCGGGACAATTCATGTCTCCCAGCAGCCGGGGATGGGCGCCGCTCTTATCCAAATCGAGCGCCCATACCTGTTGCTTAGGTTCTTTGAGCGCGCTGCCGGGGTTGGCGACGTGGCCCCCGCCATTGAGCTCGGCGCCGCGGGCGTACACCAGTGTCTTTCCGTCGGGAGAAAGTTGCAGACCGCCGATGGCCTGGCCGTCGTCGCCGTGGTAGGCGGTAACCTGGCGGGCTGCGAAATCAGGCGCATCCGCCACCCAGACATTGCGTTCGCCCCGGGCGTCAAATACCCACGCGATTCTGGGTTTGTGTTTGGCCGCTACCAGGTTGCTGGGGAAGGGGGAGCTCATCACCTGCTCCAGGGTGAAGCCGGCCGCCAGCCCCAGCGAAGAGGCCAGCAACAAAAAGCAGCACAGCAGCAGCCCGCGGCGGGACAAGGGGTATGAGTAGGCAGTTCGATGAGTAGTCATGAGCCTGTAAGAATACCGCTTGCTGTAAGATTCCTCAAAATCGCAGGTTTCAGGGTGCTCGCGCAGGCAAAGGTATTCCGGCGCGATTAAGATAGATGCGACATGGCCAGGAAAACCGTCAACGCCGAGCTCTTCGCAGGGACATCCGGCTGGGCTTATACAAGCTGGAAGCCCGGGTTCTATCCGGCGAAGCTGGGGTCGGCAAAGTTTCTCGAGCATTATGCTTCGCGGCTGAACTCCGTCGAAGTGAATTACACGTTTCGCCGCTTCGCCAGTGAGGCGATTCTTGACCGCTGGATTGCGGCCACGCCGCCACACTTCAAATTTTCCGCCAAAGCCCACCAGGGCATTACCCATTACAAAAAGCTTAAGGGCGCAGAGGAGAACACCGAGAAATTTCTGCAGTCACTGGAGCCGCTACGCGCCGCCGGCAAGCTGGGGATGGTGCTCTTCCAGCTCCCGCCATTCCTCAAATCGGATACCGCGCTGCTGCGGGATTTCTTGAACAGCCTGCCACGCCGGCGGCGATTCGCCTTCGAGTTCCGGCACGATTCGTGGTTCAACGAAGGCACTTACGACGCGTTGCGGAAGTTCAACGCCGCCATGTACATTGCGGAAAGCGAGAAGTTGGAAAGCCCGGATGTGGTCACCGCGGATTTTTGTTACTACCGCTTGCGCAAGCCGGATTACTCGGCCCGCACCGTAAAGAAAGTCAGCCGCCGGGTCGAGGCCCATCTCCAGGACGGTCGCAACGTCTACATCTACTTCAAGCACGAAGATGATCCCGCGGGAGCGATTTACGCCGAGAAGCTGTTGGGCATGGTCAACCACTCTCCCCTACGCCAGGCAAAGGCCTGAGGGCGGTCGAAATGACATGCGGCGAGGTCTGCAAGCCGATGGGCTGCGGCGGATCTGAGTTTTTGGTCTTGGGTGGAAGCGCGGACTTCGGCCTCGAGGAGTTTTTTCATTCGGCCAATAGAGATATCTCCCCACCGGCATCACCATCGCACATTGGTGGGAGCAGCGGACTTCAGTCCGCTGATAAGTAGCCTTCAGGAAAAGGCTTTAGCCGCGGCGCATTTAACCGCCTGATCAAAAATCTCAGCTTAAGATGGCCCCATGCAGTCCGCCGCCGAAGCCGTGCGCAGGGTGGTTATTCCCTAATCGTGGCCCTATAGTCGGCCACGAACTTTTCAATCCCCTGGCGGGTGAGCTTGTGCTCGATATCGAAGCGGTCCCACGGCTGGTTGAGATCAACTTCCTTATATGGAATGGCGGCGCCCACCGGCTTGAAAGAGAAATCCGGCCCGGGCATGGGAAACTCCTGCTGAGCCCACTGGTCGAGCACCTTGCCGGGTACGGTGGCCAGCTCGGTTTCGAGTGAGAAGCAGTAGAGAAGATGCTCAAGCCCGCGCAGGCTGGCGGCCAGCACCACCACATGGCCGTCGCCAGCCGCAAACATCTGCTTGATGTTCTTGATCACGTCCGCGCCGTTGAGCCCGATGTCATCGAGACGGCCGATAAACGGCGAGACATAGACCGGGTTTTTCGAGCCTTTGGTGGCCGCGTAAACCGCCGCCGCCTGCTCCTGGGTGAAACACAGGGTCATATTGACGCGCATGTCCCGGGCCACTGACATCGTCGCCGCCTTCAATCCCTCGGGAATGATCGGGTACTTGATATAGGCGTTGGGGATCCAGGTATACATCTCCTCACCCTGGGCAAGCATGTCCTCGGCGCTGGTGGTGTAATCGGCAAACACTTCAATGGAGACGCCGGCGTCGCCCACCAGCGGAGAAATACTCTGCACGATCTTCTTGTACTCATCATTCTGTTCTTCCTGGCTGAGCCGCTTGCCGGATTGCACCAGCTTGAGAATGTCAGGGTTCTTGGCCACCAGCGAGGGGTTGGTGGTCTGGCCGTCCACGAATCCGATCAGGCTCTTGATGCGCAGGGTCTCCTGCGGATCTCCGCCGTCCACGAGAATTCTGGTCTTGGGGCGGGGATGAGAACCCGCCTTTGTCTGCTTCTGGGTTAAGGTTGCGTCGGTCATGGATTGGCTCCTTTGCAACAGATTACGAGGCTGCGGCGTGCAGGGTCAAATCATCCGGTCCCCGCGAATTGGCAACCGCGGACTTGCCCAGCGACTTCAGCAATTTAAGCAGGCGCGCGCGCTTGGCCGGGGCCATGCCCTGGGTTGCCAGCTCCATGGCGTCGGAATGCTGGGCCAAAGCATCTTTAATCAGCTTGCCCCCCGCAGAGGTGAGGTGAACGATGCGGCCGCGGCGGTCATCGGGGTCGCTCCTGCGCTTGACCAGACCGCGCTGTTCCAGGCGGTCCACCGCCACGCTCATCGACCCCCCGGTGAGGCGCAACCTGCGGCTTAGGCGGATCACCGGTTGCGGACCTTTATGCAACAGGATTTCCAGGATGCCGAAGTCGGAGAGGCAGAAGCCCAGGTCCTGCAGGTTGGCTTCAGCGTGGGCACGGAGGGCATCGTAAGCCTTCCACAGGGCCAGCCATAGCTGGATGCCTGTGTTTTCGAGTGGTGAGTCTTTCACTGGAAACACCTCGTCTCAGTGGTCGAGTTCCTGGTTTTCCTTTTTTTAAAACTAATGAAGTATACATTGACATCAATTATATTGATATCAATGTATTTTGTTTTTTTGTCGCTTGAAAAGGGGGGGCTGGACACAAAAAAGTGGCCCGGATAACAATTTAAGCGCTACTTTTCGATCAAATTATGCGGAATTGTCATTCCGAGCGCAGCCGAGGAACCTTTTGTTTCCTCAACGCAACCCGTGGCACGCCCGCCAGGCCAAACCCTCGAAGGAAGCAGCGTTGAGGTCCTACGCGTAGCGTGCCTTTGACCCTAACTCGCGGCGATAGCGGCAATCTCGGCCCTTTACCTTCCCGCTGCTGGGCGACAACATTAGAGCAAAGAAAAGCGCGAGGTCCTTCGCTCAAACAAGAAACAAGAACTCGCTCCAGGATGACAATTCATGAGGGGTCTTCGCTTATCGACATCTCTTCATGCAACTTCTTGAGTTCTCTGAGGGGCAAAAGTAATGGCCGCGGTTAAGAGGATCCCAAGGCCTGCGTCGCGGCGCCGCATGGGAATATACTCGTCCCTGGCCTCATGTCTTTTTCCTCTGCATCCTATCCGTTCGAGGTGCGCTTTCAGGCAGCCAGCGACTCGGCGTTGCTGGTTTATTTCGGCGACAACATCACTCTTCCCGCGCACCAGTTGGTCTTAAAGCTCTTACGTCTGTTGCAATCGGAACCCATCGCGGGCGTGGTCAACCTGCATCCCGCCTACTGTTCGATTCTGCTGAAGTTTGACCCGCTGGGCTTGCGGCACAGCGATCTGCAAGCCTCTCTGCGGCTGTATCTGGAGCGCCTGGATACGTTGACTCTCTCGCCGCCCCGGGAGGTGGAAATTCCGATTTGTTACGGACCGGAGTGTGGACCTGACCTCGAAGCTGTGGCCGCGCGCCATAAGATGGACCCCGCGAGAGTCGTCGAATTGCATTCCTCGGCCGCGTACCTGGTCTATTTTCTGGGGTTTGTTCCCGGATTTGCGTATCTCGGCGGCGTTCCCGCAGCACTGGTTACGCCGCGGCTAGCCTCTCCGCGCCGCCAGGTGCCTCCTGGCAGCCTGGGGATTGCCGGAGCGCAATGCGGCATTTATCCGCTGCCCACGCCCGGCGGGTGGAACCTTCTGGGCCGTACCCCGGTTTCTCTCTTGCGTCCCCGGCAAGAGCCCATGAGCCTGCTGGCCATCGGCGACCGCGTGCGTTTCCAACCGGTATCGCACGAGGACTTCATGGCTCTGGAGCGGAAGTGAAAGACCTGATCACGGTCGAAGCTCCAGGTTTATTCACCACCGCGCAGGACCTCGGCCGCGAAGGCTACGGACCGCTGGGGGTCTCGCCTTCCGGGGCCGCTGATCCTACAGCGTTGCGCCTGGGAAACCTGCTGGTGGGCAACCCGGAAGGCGCGGCCGCGCTGGAGATGACGTTGCTCGGCGGAGCCTTCCGGTTCCACGCCCCTTGCATCATCGCGCTGACCGGGTCCGATTTTGGCGGCACGCTGAGCGATGCATCGGGCGCCCCGTTTGAAGCAATGCCTGACGCAACCTCTGAAGCAACGATGCATGCAAACCAGGGCGCCAGCCGGAGCGCGCCGCCAGCGGCTGTACCCGTACCGCTGTGGACCTCGGTATCAGTCCAAGCCGGACAGCTCCTTCGCCTGGGGCCTACGCAAACCGGCGCGCGCTGCTATCTTGCGGTGCGCGGCGGCATTGCGGTGCCGGATTTCTTGGGCAGCTCGTCAACCCACATCCTGAGCGGGCTTGGAGGTTTTGCCGGCCGCGCTCTGCGGCGCGGCGACGTGCTGAACGCCGGTGACACCGCCAGCCAGGCTTCCCCGGGCCGCCGGATCCACCCAGAGTCTCTGCAGCGCCTGGCGCCCCTCAAAATCCTGCGGGTCACCGCCGGGCCGCAGATGGATTGGTTCGGCCACGCGGCGCGCCACGCATTTTTTACGGCTTCGTACACGGTTTCAGAGGAGTCGAACCGTATGGGCATTCGCCTGATCGCCGCAGCCAACGCGGCTTCGAGCATCGCCGCTGCCGGACGCGAGATGATCACCGAAGGCGTTTCTCTGGGAGCGATCCAGGTTCCTGCCTCGGGTGCGCCGATCATCTTGTTTGTGGAGCAGCAGACCACCGGAGGCTATCCCAAGATAGCGAATGTGATTTCCGCCGACCTGCCCAGCCTGGGGCAGCTCCGCCCGCGTGATGAAATTAGGTTTGAACTGGTAGAGTGGGGGGATGCCCGCGCGCTGCTGGCGGAGCGCGAAAGTTTGCTGCGATCACGCCAACTGGTTGCGGAGCCCTGAACTGAAAATCGTCAGGGCTTCACAGGACTTCTAATCCGCCGGGGACTGGTTCAATCTATGAAGCTGATCGATCTCAATTGCGATACTGGAGAGACTCCGGGGGCGATTACCAGCGGCGTCCAGGAATCCCTGATGCCCTTCATTACCTCGGTCAACGTAGCCTGCGGCGGACACGCGGGCGACGCGGCCACTATGAAAGAAACGGTGGAACAGGCCATGCGCTGGAAGCTCGCCATCGGCGCGCATCCCAGCTTTCCGGACCGAATCAACTTTGGCCGCCGGAAAATGAAGATGCCGGCCGCGGAGATCGCGGATTCGGTGCATGAACAGGTACAGGCGCTGGCGAAAATCGCCAAGTCATGCGGCGCCTCACTTACCCACGTCAAGGCCCACGGAGCGCTCTATAGCCAGGCGGTGGATGATGTCTTGGTTGCGCAGGCGATTGCGGATGGCGTGGCCCGGTTTAGCCGCGAGCTGATCATGGTGGGCCTGGCCAGCTCCAGAATGCTGAACGTGTTTCGCAAGGCAGGCTTCCGGGTGGCGGGCGAAGGGTTTGCCGACCGGCGCTACGAACCAGATGGAACGCTGCGCCTGCGGAAGTTTGATGACGCCGTCATTCGCGATCCGGCAGAGGCCGCGAAACAAGTGCTGCAACTGGTGCAGAGCGGAACGGTAGTCGCCTCGGATGGCACCGCGCTATGGCTCGATGTGCAAACCATCTGCATTCACGGTGACACCCCGGGCGCGCCCCAGATCCTTGAGACCATGGTGCAATCCCTGCGCAAAGCCAAAATTACGGTGCGGGCGCTCTCGCGCAGAGCCGGAAACGCCCGAAAAAAGACCGAAACCCGGGGCGGCTAGCTCGCGGGCGGCAGGCCGGCAGGCGCCTCTCTCAGCAGCCTTTTCCACACGCCATACACCGGAATCCCCAACAGCACCAGAATTAAGCCCGGCCAGGTATATTGCGGCTTGTAGCGTAACAACTGCACTTCCAGAAAAGTCGCCATCGCCAGGTAAATGGCGGGCAGCGCGGGATACCCCAACACGCGATAGGGGCGCGGCATTTCCGGGCGGCGGATGCGCAGCACGAACAACCCCACCACGGTCAGGATGTAGAACATGACCACGGTGAAGATGACGAAATCAATTAACTGGCGATAGGTTCCGGAAAGACAAAGCAGCGAAGCCCAGACGCACTGCACCCATAGAGCGACCGCGGGGGTATTGTGGCGGTTGACTGCTCCCACGCGGCGGAAGAACAAACCATCGCGCGCCATGGCGTAGTAAACGCGGGCGCCGGCCAGGATCAAGCCGTTATTGCAGCCAAAGGTTGAAATCATGATGGCCACCGCCATCACTACGGCGCCGCCGGGCCCAATCATCATTTGGGCGGCGGCGGTGCCGACGCGGTCCCCGGCGGCGAACTGCATTCCGCGATCAAGCACGCCAGCCCCACTCGCAGAGCCGGCCAGCGGCAGCACATTCAAGTAAGCAAAATTGGCCAGCACATACAGCAGGGTCACGATCCCCGTGCCCAGGGCCAGGGATAACGGCAGGTTGCGGCTGGGGTTCCGCACCTCCGCCGCGGTAAACGTCACGTTGTTCCATGCCGATGATGAAAACAGCGCCCCCACCATGGCCAGGCTGACCAGGGTAAGAGTCCCCACCCATGCGCTTGGTTCGCCGGCGGGATAGGGATGGGTTCCAAACAGGCTGGCATTGCGCCAGAAGCCGGTGAAGTTGGCTTGGCGGGCCACGGCGCTGGTCGCCACAAAACCCACCAGCGTCAGGCTCGCCAGCGCGCCGATCTTGGCTATGGTGAGAACGTTCTGCACCATGGCGCCGGCGCGCACCCCGCGGGTGTTGAGCGCGGTAAGAAAAATCAACGAAACGATGGCCAGCAGGTTCTGCGTATTCAAACCGGCGTTGTAAGGCCCGAGCACGCCGATGGTGGTGTGGTAGGGGCCGAGGGTCCCCAGCTTCCAAATCCAGGAGGTGGCAGAAAACCAGGGCAGCAGCACCCCGGTAAAGTTGGCAAAGGCAATAGCCACGGCGGCGATGGTGGCGGTCTGAATCACTAGCAGGGTGGCCCATCCGTAGAGAAATCCCCACATCGGCCCCAGCGATTCCCGCAGAAACACGTACGACCCGCCGGCACGGGGCATGGCCGCGGCCAGCTCTCCGTAGCAGAGAGCCGCAATGGTGGTCATGATTCCCGTGGCCAGCCACACCACGATCAACAGGCCGGGGCTGGCGACTTGGCGGGCGATGTCAGCCGAGACGATAAAAATGCCGGAGCCGATCATCGACCCGGCCACGATCATGGTGGCATCCAGCGGGCCCATGCTCTGGAGCAATCCAGACGAAGGAACCGCGGCGGGTTCGCCCTCGGGCTGGCTTGGAGAATGTGGGTTCAGTTGGCGCGGCCTATTTTCCTGAGAAGTTCCTGGAAGCGCGGATCGGAATGGAGTGGGTTCAGCCGGGGATCAATCTTTAGATTGGCCAGCCAGGGATCATCCTGGGCGTAGGCGCGCGACAGCCATTGCAGGGCGTCCTCGTTTCTGCCCAGGCCCGTATAAATCACCGCAATTCCAAAGGGCGAGACGGAATGACCGGGTGAGGGTTTCTGTAGCTCCGCAAGTATTTCCAAAGCCTTGCGCTGATTTAACGAGACCGCATAAACATGTCCCAGCATGGCCATGACCACCGGCGAAGGGGCCGCTTTCTGCAATTCGGCGATGGCGCCGGGATAATTCCCGTGGCGCTCTTCAATCAGTCCAAGGGCCCAGTGCGCTGGGGGGAAATCCGGATCCATAGCCATCGCTCTTGCGACTTCAATTTTCGCCTTCTCATAGTCATCGGAATAAAATCCCAGCATCCATGCCAGGCTTGCCGGCGCCCCCGGCCAAAGCGGATCAACCTCCTGCACGATATGGTTCTGGGCAATGGCTTCATCCATTCTTCCCAGGGACATCAGCAATTGGGAGTAGCCATGATGAGCGGACGATGAATTGACATTGAGCTCGATGGCCTTCTTGAATTCCCGTTCCCCGCCCGTGGTGTCCCACAGAGTATTTGACAGAAAGTATCCAGCTCCCATGTGAGCTTCCGCCAGGCTAGGATCGATCTCCAACGCCTTGTTGCCCGCCGCCGCTTGTTTGGTCCGCACGTCGGCGGGAACCATTCCCCCGTAAAACCTCAATAGCCCATAGGACGACGATAGTCCCACATAAGCCGGAGCATAATCGGGGTCTTTGAGAATGGCTTCCTGAAAGAGCTCTGACCCGCGCTGCAAGCTTTCCATCGATCGCTTGTTCAGCTCGTACTGGCCTTTCAAATAAAGCTGGTAGGCGTCTTTGTTCTCGGTGGATCGCGCCGGGGATTGGCCCTCGCGCCGGGAATCGATTTTGGCGGCGACCTGCCTCGAAATTTCCTGCTCAATGGTCAGGGCATCGGAAAGCTTGCGGGTGAACCTTTGGCCCCACAGGTGGCGGTTGTCGCGGGCATCGAGCAGTTCCACGCTGAAGATCAGGTCATCATCGTGCCGGTTCATGGAGCCGGTCAGCAACGTGCGCACGCCCAGTTCCTTTGCGATTTTTTCCGACTCCATATCTTTCCCTTTGTAGTGGAAAACTGAATTGCGGGCGATGACCTTGAGGTTTGGCAGCTTGGCCAGGTCGTTCATCAGGCCCTCCGATAATCCGTCACTAAGGTAGTCGAGGGCGGGGTCGCCAGTGGTATTGGCGAAGGGTAAAACCGCCAGGGAATCGATTGCCGGGGCGGGCCAGAAATACCAGGCCGCAGCGGCCAGCAGAACCAGGCCGGCCAGGACGAGCGCGATAGTGCGAAACCGGGCGCGGTCCCGCGGCAGGGCGATGGCCGGGACGCCAGGCGCGGCGCTGTCCGGCAGAACCGATGAGGGTATGGCGCTCAATCCGGCATCCGCGATGAGGGACGAGTTCGGCGGGTGCAAGTTCTCGATTGGGGCAACGAACCGGTATCCCCGGCGGGGGACGGTTTCGATGAACCGCGAGTTGTCCGCGGCGTCGCCCAGCACCTCCCGCAAACGGTTGATCGCCGTGTTCAGGCTGTGGTCGAAATCCACAAAGGTGTCGGCCGGCCATAGCTGCTGGCGGATCTGGTCGCGGGTAACGATCTGGCCGGCGTTTTCGAGCAACAGCGCGAGAATGGCAAACGGCTGGTCCTGCAACTTGATTCGAACCCCGCTTTTGCGCAATTCGCGATTGTGCAGGTCGGCTTCAAACACACCAAACCTGGTCCCGCGCGGCGAGGTGGAAGGCAAATCCATCACATTCTCCGGATAGGCGGAGTTTATCACCCGCCGACGCCATAAAACAGCCTCCGCTGCCCCGTAACCTGCTGCGCCAACAGTTTTACTTTCAACAGTTTACCGGGTGAGAAGTGGGTAAGGAAGGCGTGAGGACCAGAGCATTGAGGTCACATGCCTTTTACGCCAAAGTGACCGCAGCCCTAAGGAGGCCACCATGAAAAAACCAATGTTTTTCGCAGCCCTGGCATTAGCCCTGATCGTGACCTGTGGACAAACCGCCAACGCCCAATCCGTACGCATCCTGATGCGGGGAAATATCCCCTTTAGCTTTGAAGTGGGAGGAAAGACGCTGCCCGCCGGGAACTATGTAGTGTCGCAGGTAGGCGCCGACCTGTTCACTATCCGCAGTCTGTCGGGTAATGCCGCAGTCCAGATGATGGCGGTCTCATACCCCCAGGCCAAAACTTTGCCCCAGGCGGCAAACCTGATCTTCCACCGCTACGGCAACCGCTCGCTGCTGGCCGAGGTATGGAAGCCCGCCGAAAAGGAAGGCATCCAGTTCATGAACGCTAAGACTGAAGCAAGGGCCAAAAAAGTGCACGCCGAACGGCAGATCGTGGCATTAGCACTGCCGCGATAGTTTTCAGGGCCAAATCTGCAAGGGCCCCGGCGCGGTCCGGGGCTCTTAATATGTTGCCGCGACGTAGCGCTACTCCGCTCACTCGGTAAGTTTGTTTACAGTCAAATGATCGCAAAGAAAGTGTTCGCTACCTGGAGAGGTAACAGGCTCGTCTTGAACTTGCTGATTTTCTGGTGGCGGCGTGTGGACTCGAACCACAGACCTACGGATTATGAGACCGTCGCTCTAACCACCTGAGCTACGCCGCCAAATGGGTGTGATTGCAACTAGATAGCAATTTTACCATCTACGGTTTCTGGGTCTGGCCTAAGCCATGCGTCCACGGTGGGGTTCTTGCGAAATACAGCGCGGCACGAAAGATCAGAAACAAGCCGATGGCCTGCACCAGATGGAAAGTTGAATTGTGGTTCAGGTGCAATAGCTCCAGCGACCAACTGGTGCGCTGGATCACTGCGGCCAGCACTGTGACCCCCAGGCCCACCAGCCCGGCCAGTATCAGCCGCCCTGGGCGGCGCCGGTAGGTTTGAGCGAAGGCATAGATCATGAAAAGCACCGCCGGGCTGTAGTTGGCGATTGCCACCCAAAACTCGCGCCGCGCCGCCGCGACATAGATGAAGTAAATCAGGAATTCAAACGCGGCCAGGCGAACCAGGCGGCTTTTCAGCCTCTCGACAATCGGCTCGACAAACAGCAGGCAGACGCCGATCGCCCATCCCGCGCAGGCGACCAGGCCCAAAGCGGCCATGACTGCGACCCAATAGAGGTTGCCGGCATTCGAGACCGAGGTGGAAAAAAATCCGTGATAGATGCCGCCGGCCAGAGAAGCCACCGCAGTCCCGGCAAAGAAGATGGCGAAGTAGCGGCGCATCTCCGGCCACGCGGCTTTGGCGGTCAGCAATATCGCGGTGAAGACCAGGCACTCGATTGCCAGCAGGTAGTCGGTGGCGCTGACCAGTATCTCATCCACGGTTAGTTTCCTTGTCTTGCTGCCTGCGATTCCGGCGGCTGCGTGGAAATGCAAAAATCCCCGCCGTGCAGCCAGCACGTCTCATTTTCAGCGTGAACATCGCGGCGCAGCGAGCGCACCGCTTCAGAGTTCGACCGCGCCAGCGCCTTTTGCAGGCGGCGGTTATGTTCTTCATCGCGCGAACCCGAGCAGGGGAAAATATAAACCAGGGAGATGAACCGTGCGCCATAACCCGCTCCCTGCCGCCACACTTTCAACATGCCACCACCTTCGGATTCGCCTTTTCTGGTCGCAGTGAGCGGCAGCAGCAGCCGGCCGGTGGCGCTGAGGCGGTCAAGCCATTTGGATTGCGGATGGGTGACGCCGGCATTCACGAAAATCGCGTCGCAGTCACCGGGATCGAAAGCAGAGCCATCTCCCGAGTGGACTTCCACGCCCCGATACCCGGCCAAGTTGTCGCGTGCCCGTGCCGCCAGATCAGGATCAATCTCAATGGCTACAACTTTCCCGGGCGTTCCGCCGGCCGGGGCAGGCAATACCACTTCCGCGATGATGGCAGTGTAATAACCAACGCCGCAACCGACGTGATACGCGCGATCGCCGGGCTGCAAATCCAACGCGTCCAGCCACAAGGCCAGCGAGCTAGGCAACCCGTTATTCAAACCGCGGGCGGCGTCGATGGCCACCAGCACATCCCGGTAAAGCTGGGCGACATCGGCTCCGGTCGTCTGGTAGCGATGATCGGCGCCGTTTCCCGGTTTCACCACCTGCCAGGGACCGGAACCCAGAAAATGTTCGCGTGGAACGCGGGCAAAGGCTTCGACCAGCGCCGCGGATCTGACCCCGGCGGCGGCCCTGATCTCCTCGGCAAAACGCCGGCGCATGTCGTCCTCACTATTCATGCAGAGCCCAGGTCACTCCTAACAGGTGGCTGTCGTTTGCGAAATCCATTCTGGCACATCGGAACCCGCACTCGGGCTTCGTGATCGGACGGAAGCCGCTTGAACTACTAATCGTTGCGGCTGAATTTCTTTATCCCGCGCGGGATGCGATTGCCACTGTCTGCCGCGCAGATTAGAATCGCAGTTCCGCGGCATCACGCTATTCTGCGCCGCTTATAAGCCATTGAAGCGAATAAAAGCCATCTATCCGGGATCGTTCGATCCGCTCACCAACGGTCATCTGGATTTGATCGAGCGCGGAAGCAAAATCTTCGATGAGCTCATCGTCGCTATCCTGGTGAATCCCGATAAAGATCCGCTGTTCACGGTCAACGAACGCCGCGCAATGCTGACGGAAATGGTGAAGGCGTCACGCTGGCAGAATGTTCGCATCGATACATTTCAAGGGCTGCTGGTGGATTACGCCGCCGCCCAAAACGCGGAGGCGGTGCTGCGCGGCATCCGCGCCATCAGCGATTACGAGTATGAGCTGCAGATGGCGCTGATGAACCGCAAGCTGAATCCCCGCATCGAGACCGTGTTCATGATGCCATCGGGGAAGTATTCTTATCTCAGCTCGCGGCTGGTAAAAGAGATCTATCAACTGGGAGGCTCGGTGCGCGGCCTGGTCCCCGACCTGGTGGTGGAACGATTGAGCAAGAAGGTAAACGGCAAGCGCGCGGCGGGAAAAGGCTCCAAGCCCAGAAGCGGAACCCCGGCAGCGGCGCGCACAGCAGCCAGTCCGCGACGCCGCCGGTAACGGTCTACGTCAGATACATGCAATGAGGACAAAGCTATGAGTTCGGCAACCCCCGCGGCAACCGCAATGGCCTTTTCCAAGCGCCTCCATCGCATCGAGATCTCAGCCACTCTGGCAGTGGTCAACGAAGCCGCGAAACTGCGCGCGGGCGGCGCCGATATCGTGGATTTTGGCGCGGGCGAGCCCCACTTTTCCACTCCAGACCACATTAAAGAAGCGGCCATCGAGGCCATTCGCAATAACTTCACCAAGTACACCCCGGTGGCCGGCATTCCCGAATTGCGGGCGGCGATCGCTTCGCGCCATGCGCAGGATTTCGGCTCCGCTTACAAGCCCGAAGAAGTGGTGGCATCGACCGGTGGCAAGTTCGCGCTGTTTAACGTTCTGCAGGTGCTGGTGGATGAGGGCGACGAAGTGGTGCTGCCCGTCCCCTACTGGACATCGTTCAAGGATATTGTCGCCTACGCCGGCGGCAAGCCGGTGTACGTCGAAACCCACGAGCGCGACGGCTTTCTGCTCAGCGCCAGGATGGTGGAGGCTGCGCTCACCCCGCGCACCAAAGTCATCATGGTGAATTCGCCGAACAATCCATCGGGCGCGGTGATGCCGCCACCGGAACTCGAGGCCATCGCCCGCCTGGCGCAAGACCGCGGCATCTTCGTGGTCTCCGACGAGTGCTATGCCTATCTGGATTACACCGGCAACCGCTTCTCCCTGGGCTCGGTGCAGGATGCCAAGAGCAACATCGTGATCATCGGCTCGCTATCGAAAACCTATGCCATGACCGGCTGGCGGCTGGGATACGCGCTGGGTCCGGTGGCGTTGACCGGGGCGCTGCAGAAACTGCAGAGCCAGTCCACGTCGAGCACCAGCGCGCCGGTGCAAAAGGCCGGGGTGGCGGCGCTGAACGGGCCGCAGGATTGCATCGAAACCATGCGCACCGAATACCGGCAGCTTCGCGACCAGGTGGTCAGCGGCTTGCGGGCGATTCCCGGCGTGGAGTGCAACATGCCGGAAGGCGCGTTCTACGCCTACCCCAACGTGAGCTCGTTTTTCGGGCGTGGGGAAATCCGCACTGCCGCCGACATTGCCGGCCGCCTGCTTCGCGAGGCCAGCGTGGCCACTGTCCCCGGCGCGGCCTTCGGCACTCAAGATCACATCCGGCTGTCTTATGCCGTCCCCGCCAAAGATTTGCAGCGAGGGCTGGATCGCATGAAACAATTCTTTGCCGGGCTTTAAACTGGGCCCGCCGCACTAAAGTTGGATTAAAGCGTTTAAAAGAGAAACGTCTTAAACTACGAAGACTTGGATTTCCAGGCCGGGCCTGCACGTTGACAGGCTTCCCCGCAAGCATCGAATTCATGCCAAATCTTTATCCTCTGCTGATGTTGTCAGACTTTCGCGAACGCGTGTGGGGTACGCGCGATCTGTCGCGCCTTTATCCTTACTATCCCACCGGCGACCATCCCATTGGGGAGGTATGGCTCACCGGAGATGAAAATCGCGTGGCCAACGGTCCCCTGGCGGGCCAGACCCTGGCGGATACTTGCGCCGCCCATTCGGCTGACTTGCTGGGCGAGACGTACGGAAATAATTCCGCGCTCTCTGAGCAGAGTCAGTCGCGGTTTCCCCTGTTGATGAAGTTTATATTCCCCGTGGACCGGCTGTCGGTGCAAGTTCATCCCGATGACGAGGCCGCGCAAAAAGTTGGATTGCCTTGCGGCAAAACCGAATGCTGGTACGTGGTTGATGCGGCGCCTGGCGCCCGTATTGCCCTGGGCTTGAAGCCTGGGACCATCCGTGCCCAGGTGGAATCAGCCATGGTCAGCGGTAGCTTCGAAGGCTTGTTGAACTGGACGGAAATCCACGCGGGCGAGATGTATTACATCGATGCCGGCACCGTACATTGCATTTCCGCGGGATCGGTGCTGCTTGAAACCCAGCAGAATTCCGATACCACCTATCGCCTGTACGATTACGGCCGGGGGCGCGAGCTGCACGTCGAACGCGCGCTGGATTGCATGAAAATCTCGACCCATGCCGGGCGGGTAATGCCGCACACGATTGAGAATAAAGTTACCCTGGTCTCCGCGCCCCGGTTCGTAGTGGAAAAATTCGATCTTAAGAATGTGCTGGAGTTATCCACCGGCGCGGGCAGCGGCCGATCGTCGGTGCAGGTCCTGGTGGCATTGGCGGGCTGCGGAGTGGTGGAAGCTGCCGACGCCCAGCCAGTATCGTTTGCCCAGGGACAAGCGGTTATCATTCCCGCGGCCATCGGCCGCTTCACGGTCAAGCCCCAGTGGACGCTGGAATTTGTTCGCGCCTCGCTGCCGTTACAGCCTGTGGCGGAGCCGGATACGCAGCCGGTGGCGTCGTAAGATTATTTAAACCTTGGAATAAGCGGAGCTGGATTTGCCTCAGAGCACAAAGAAGATTCCGAATTTTTATGCGGTGGTGCTGGCCGGCGGCAGCGGCACTCGCTTCTGGCCGCGCAGCCGCCAGCGGCGCGCCAAGCAGGTGCTGGCTCTCGATGGCGCGCGCACCATGATCCAGCAGACCACCAGCCGCCTGCTCCCTCTGTCCGCAGCGCGCAATACCTGGATCATCACCAATGAACACCTGGCCAACCTCATCGCGACGCAGCTGCCGAGGGTCCCCAGTAACCAGGTCATTGCCGAGCCCGCGGCGCGCAACACCGCTCCCGCGCTGGGTCTGGCGGCGTCCATCCTGGCCAGGATTGATCCCACTGCGGTGATCGGCATGTTTCCATCCGACCAGGTGATCTCCGATGAGAAGAGCTTTCAGCGCGTGGTGACCAGGGCGGCCGTGATCGCGCGGGCGGGAGAAAACATCGTGGTCATGGGCGTGCGCCCGCGGCATCCTGAAACCGGCTACGGGTACATCGAAGCCGGCGAAGCGGCCAGGAACGGCGGCCTGCGCGTTCGGCGGTTCACCGAAAAACCCAGCCTGGCGCGCGCCCGGAAATTTGTGGCTGCGGGAAATTATTACTGGAACAGCGGCATGTTCGTGTGCACCGCGCGCACGCTGGTGCAAGCCATGCGGGAGCATCTCCCCGAGACCGCCAAGCTGCTGGAAGAGATTGCGGCGGCCTACGGGTCGAAGAAATTTACTACCGTGTTCCAACGGCTCTATGCCAGGTGCCAGAACATCAGCATGGATTATGCGGTGATGGAACCGCGTTGCGCGCGCGGCGAAGAGCGGTCGAATGTGTTCTGTATTCCCGCCGATTTTGGCTGGAACGACCTGGGCTCGTGGGCGTCGGTGTATAACCACCACGTACAGCAGGAGGGCGGCAACGTGATTGAATCCGCCGATTCGTTCGTGCTCGATGGGCGGGGAAACTATGTGTATTCACCGGAAAAGTTCGTGGCCATCGTAGGCGTCGAAAACGTGGTGGTCGTCGAAACCGAAGATGCGCTGCTGATCACCACCCGCGACCGCTCGCAGGATGTCGCCAGGATCGTTGGCCACCTGCGGGAAAAGAAACTGGGCCGGTTGCTGTAGAGTGGCTTTTCCACCGGACGTTGCGAAAGACCGATATCTAGTTGCGGGCAAGCGGTAATTGCGGAAATCCATGTGCCCGCAAGCGTGATTTTGGGCATCTATGTTTAAGCTTCGCATTGTGGGGCGCCGGGCCGCAGCCCGCGCGTAAATCCAGCAGCAGAATGGACCGTAGATATGGCGCAGGAAATCAAGTTTGGCACCGACGGCTGGCGCGGCGTAATCGCCGACGATTACACCTTTGAAAACGTTCGGCGCGTCGCCGCCGGCATCGCTTCGCATGTGCAGAAGCACGAAGACCCCACACGTGGCGTGGTCATCGGCTACGACACCCGCTTCGGCTCCCGTAAGTTCGCTGAGCTGGTGGGCGAAGTGATCGCCGCGGCCGGAATTCCCGTGTATCTCGACACCGGCTACACGGCGACCCCCGCCTTGTCATTTTCAGTGAAGCAATACAACGCGGCGGGCGGCGTCATGATCACCTCCAGCCATAACCCGTGGAACTGGAATGGAGTCAAATACAAGGCCAGCTACGGCGGCCCGGGCACGCCCGACATTATCAAGTCCATTGAGGCCGAGGTGGCGAGCGGCGTGTTCCCCAAAGCCAAAGGCGCCGCCGCCGCCATAAAGCCGGAAGACTTCAAGCCCGCGTACGTGGCCGCGCTCAAGAAATTCGTGGATCTCGATCGCATAGCCGCCTCCGGCCACAAGTTCGCCATCGACTGCATGTACGGCGCCGGGCGGGGAATACTGGCGGACATCTTCAGCGAGCGCGGCATCAAGTTCGTGGAGATCCGCAGCGAGGTCAACCCCCTGTTTCCCGGAATCAATCCCGAGCCCATCCGGCCCAACATCGACATGCTGGGGGAGACGGTGTTGCGCGAGAAATGCCAGGCGGGCTTGTGCACCGACGGCGACGCCGACCGCATCGGGGCCATCGCCGAAGATGGCAGCTTCGTCGATGCCCACAAGATATTCTCCATCCTGTTGCGCTGGCTGCTGGTCCACAAGAAATGGCCGGGCGAGGTGGTGAAGTCGTTCAACACCACGCGCATGATCGACCGTATCTGCAAGAAATACGATCGCAAGCTCAACGAGGTGGGCATCGGCTTCAAGTACGTGTGCGAGCTGATGCTGACACGCGAAATTCTGATTGGCGGAGAGGAATCAGGAGGCATTGGCATCACCCGCCACCTGCCGGAACGCGACGGCCTGTTAAATTGCCTGCTGCTGGCCGAGGTCATGGGACAGGAAGGCCGCACCCTGGCGGAGCTGGTTTCAGACCTGCAGAAGGAATTCGGAGAACACCACTTTGGCCGCCGCGACATGCATATTCCCGACGACGTAAAGCTCCCGGCATTGCAGCGCGCCGCCGCGGGGGTCAAAAACATGGGGCGGTTCAAGGTACTCGAGTCGCAGGAGCTCGATGGTTACAAGTTCATTCTGGACGCGCCGGCGAACGGCAACGGCGCCACCCCGTGGATATTGATGCGAGGCTCGGGAACCGAACCGCTGCTGCGCGTCTATGCGGAAGCCGCCACACCTGAGTTGGTAGAGGAGATACTGGTGGCGGGAGAGAAGTTCGTCAACGGATAAGCGCTGCTTCAATCCTTATAGCGGTTTCAGAGCTGCTGTATCCCCATTTCGATCTTTGTCGGCGGAGAATCTCGCCATCTCCAGCATCCCAACTTTCTTCTGGAGGACTGCAAAGGAACCACTCTTGGCAGTCCCCCACGGGATGTGATTCTGACGACCCCCGGCTTTATCGGGGTGAGGAAGACTCCCTACCCTCGGCAAACTCTCAGCTAACCCGATGTTTCATCTCCGCCGAATACTGACCACTGTACGGTGGCGGTCGCGCGCGGCGCCTGATCCGTACCCTAAGACCGAAAAAGACCCCGGGGAAATACTTGTCGAACAGTGGGGGTCCTTCCTCACCCCGATAAAGCCGGGGCGTCAGGATGAACCGAGGAAGGGGGTTTGGAGATGGCGAGATTCTCCGCGACAAACTCATATTTCCAGCGACGTGGATCAAAATAAAACGCGAGGTCCTTCGCTGAAACAGGAAACAAGAGCTCGCTCCAGGATGACAATTCCATAGTCGTATCCGTTTATCGAATTTCTTTCATACGACTTCTTGATCTTTGGGCTGAATTGCAATCGCCCTAAGGGAGCGCGCGCGACCTCAGTATCTCTTCCACCCGGTCGAGATCTTCTTCGGTATCCACGCCCACGGTATCCAGCGGCGTTTCCTCGACCTGGATTGCGACTCCGTTCTCCAGGAAACGCAATTGCTCGAGGCGCTCGCTGCGCTCCAGTTCAGATTCGGGCAGGGAACAAAAAAGATCGAGCGCGTTGCGCGTGTAGGCATAAAAACCCAGGTGCTTGAAGTAGCGCACCGCCGCCATCTTGTCGCGGTCGTGAGGCACGGTAGAGCGCGAGAAATAGAGGGCGCGCCCGCTCAGATCGGTGACCACCTTGACCGCATTCGGGTTGGCGACGTCGTGCTCGGGACACGGGGTCTTCAACGTTGCCACCTGAACATCCGCCGCTCTTGCAAATGGCGCGACCAGCGCGGTGAGGTGTTGCGCGGTGGCCAGGGGTTCGTCTCCCTGGATGTTCACATAGATATCGGCCTTCACCGCGCAAGCCACCTCGTGGACGCGTTCGGTGCCGCTGCGATGGTCCTGCGACGTGAGGCGGTGGTCCCAGCCCTGCCTGCGGCACAACCCCAGCACCTCTTCGGAATCAGAGGCGATGATGACCTGGGAGAATATTCCGGCGGATTGCGCGGCCTCATAGATGTAGGCCAGCATGGGGCGTCCGCAAATGTCGCGCAACACCTTACGCGGCAGGCGGCTTGAAGTCAGGCGTGCGGGAATGACGGCAATGATGGCGGCAGGCAAGAGATAAGTCCCGGTTAGTGAGGCTTGCGTTTGCGGCTGACCCGCGGCTTGGGAATGTGCGACGCGGGAAGATCGGATACGGGAGTTTCGGCTGCGGGCTCCCGCAACTTTCGCATGTGAGCGGCCATGGCGTATTTCAGCTTATCGATACCTTCGCCGCTAACCGCGGAAACGGGGTAGAGCTCGAGCTTTTTCTTTTTACAATATTTTTCCAGTTGCGACAGCTTGTTCTTGCTTTTGGCGCTACCGTTTTCCGGAGGCGCGAGCGCATCGATCTTCGACGCTACGACGATCATGGGCTTATCCGGAAGTCCGGCGCCGAAGCTGGCCAGCTCCGCCATGATGATTTCGAATTCCTTCACTGGATCGCGCTCGCTGCCTCCCGAATCCGACACATCGACGAGGTGCACCAGCAGCCGCGTGCGCTCAATGTGGCGCAGGAACTGGATGCCCAGGCCAGCTCCCAGGTGCGCGCCTTCAATCAATCCTGGAATGTCGGCGACCACAAAGCTTTCCATGTGCGGTTCCTGGCCCACGCTGACCACGCCGAGGTTGGGGGCCAGGGTGGTGAAGGGGTAATCGGCAATCTTGGGCCGCGCCGCCGAGATGCGCGAGATCAGCGTACTCTTGCCGGCGTTGGGATAACCCACCAGCCCGACATCGGCGAGGAGCTTTAATTCCAGCCGCAGTACCAGTTCCTCGCCGGCGCGTCCCAGCTCATGTTCGCGCGGGGCCTGGTGGGTGGGAGTGGCAAAGTGCTGGTTGCCGCGGCCTCCGCGCCCGCCACGGGCGATGACGATCTTTTCATCGGGAAGAGAAAAATCGTGCAGGCGTTCGCCGGTCACGTCGTCATAAACGATCGTCCCCACCGGGACCTTCAGCACCAACGACTCGCCTTCCCTGCCGCTGCAGTTAGAGCCTTCGCCGTGTCGGCCGCGCTGCGCCTTGTATTCAGGATTGAACCTGAAGTGCACCAGGGTATTGTGGCGCTCGCTCGATTCCATAAAGATGTCGCCGCCCTTGCCGCCGTCGCCACCCGAAGGGCCGCCGCGGGGCACGAATTTTTCGCGCCGGAAGGCCATGCAGCCGTTGCCTCCGCCGCCCGCAAAGAGCCGAATTTTGGCTTCATCGATAAACATAGCTGGCTTCAGAGTACCAATTTTTCAGGGGAAAAAACGAAGGCCATCGGGCGCTTTGCCGGCCGCATCCGCACAGAGAATTAAACAGGTAAAAGGAAAGTGCCCCCGGAAGGCGCCGGGGGCACATCGATGCTTACGCGCTGCTACGCAGCTAGGCTATGCCGTCACTGCTTCCGCAGCGACCACGTTGACGAACTTGCCTGTTTTGCCCTTGTTGACGAATTCCAGGGTGCCGGTAACTTTGGCGAACAGGGTGTCGTCGTTGCCGCGGCCCACGTTCAAGCCGGGCTTGATGCGGGTGCCGCGCTGCCGCACGATGATGGTGCCGCCGGTGATGAGCTGGCCGCCAAATGCCTTGATGCCCAGCCGCTGTGCGTTGGAATCGCGTCCGTTTTTTGAGGATCCTAGACCTTTTTTATGCGCCATATCGTTTTAGTTTTTCTTGTTCGGCTTCTTGCCGGACTGGGTGGATTTCTTGACTGCGGGTTTGGTTTTCGCGGCCTGGCTGGTGAGCTGCTCGTGGGTCACTTTCTTGGCCTTGGCTGATTCGCTCTTGTGGCTCTTGTGCACCTCGGCGCTGTGCGAGCCGGCATGGGGCTGGCTGCCGCGCTTGATGCGGGGACCGGCGCCGCGGGTCAAAAGTTCGCTCTCGGCTTTGGGCTTGCCTGCCGCCTTCACCTTCTTGGCGGGCAGTTCGGGAGCGCTGAACTTCTGGTCGCCGGAATTGATTTCCACGATGCGGACCGCGGTGTAAGGCTGGCGATGGCCGTAAAGCTTCTTGTATTGTTTCTTGCGTTTGAAATGGAAGACCATGATCTTGGGCGCGCGCGCCTCTTCGACCACGCTGCCCACCACCAGGGCTCCGGCAACTTTTCCCAGGCCGCCTTTGTCGCCGGTCACGGCCAGCACATCGTTGAATTCGATGCGGCCGTTCTCCGCCGCCATCTTTTCGACTCTAATTGTGTCTCCGGGTGAAACTCGGTACTGCTTTCCCCCGGCGCGGATGACCGCGTACATAGCGCCTCCAGCGCACGCTCTTTTGATTCCGGGGAATCTATTGTCCCGGCAGAATAAAGAACGGCGAATTACCAATTTGAGCTTGTGGCTACCACTCCAAACATGCGTGCAACCAGCATTCTTGGGTGGCCCCGGACATCGGTGGCCCACACATGGGCAAACCGAAAGGGGCACAGGCAGGAACCCGTCCGCTACAGCGAACTCAATGATTTTAACGTGTTAGGCGGGTTTTGGTCAACGAATAGCAGATCGGGGTGGAGGCTCAGTTTGAACTTTTAAGTTCCTCGATGCCCGGTTGTGGAGGAATCTCTGGACAAAGAAGTCAACGAGAAAAGCCGTCGGAAGCCACAACAGTGCGATTCCGAAGAAGTAGCTGTTAACGACAGCGTTTTCCGAAATGTGGGTGTGGTTCAACAACCAGATCGCCAGTGGATACAGCAGCGCGGAAGGGATCGCAAACCACAGAAAGAACCAGCCCACGAGTGCCGCTATCTGCTTCAGGACCTCCATGCCGTAATCCTATGATGCTACGGTAAGAGATTTCCCTGAGCAATGGCAACAATTTCGCTGATAGCAGCGTTAACCGGATCCGTCGCTTCATAGAATGACATCAGCAAAGGGGGTGGCAAGGCCGGGACAGCATCTACCGGTCGCCAGAAAACCACGCTAAGCCCGCCCCTTAGGATCGCTGCGTCTGGTTTCAAAACCGGGTGATATGCTCAAAACCTTAAGCCTGTACTAATGAGAATATTTCAGGTTCCCCTATGAGCCGCGAAGACCCGGCAGAACAACTCGGCCTCTCCTTCCGCCCCACCACCACTGCTGCTCCGCGGCGGGTGTGGATGGTGCGGGAGCTGGTCAGCGCCGCGCGCACCGCGCTGGAGCGCGAATACAGCGATATCTGGGTGGAAGGCGAGATCTCAAACTACCGGCCGGCTGAATCCGGGCACCTTTATTTCACCATCAAAGACGGCGACGCGCAGTTGAAGGTGGTGATGTTCAAGACCCAGGCCCGCCTGCTGCGCTTCAAGCCGGTCAACGGAATGCAGGTGGTCGTGCGCGGCCGGGTGACCATCTACGAGTCGCGCGGTGAGCTGCAAATCTACGCGGAATTTCTCGAGCCTAAAGGCGCCGGCGCGCTGCAGGTTGCCTTTGAACAACTCAAGAAAAAGCTGGCCGATGAAGGCCTGTTCGATGCCGCGCACAAGAAGCCTTTGCCGGTGCTGCCGCGATGTATTGGCATCATCACGTCGGCACGTGGGGCCGCCCTCCGCGACATCCTCAACGTACTGGGACGGCGCCACGCCGGGGTCAGCGTGCTGATCTATCCGGCTCAGGTGCAGGGAGAGGCCGCGCCCGGCGACGTCACCACCGCTTTGAAGTACTTCAACCGCGCCCGCAACGTGGATGTCATCATCGTCGCGCGCGGCGGGGGCTCCATCGAAGACCTGGCGGCGTTCAACGACGAAGCGCTGGCGCGGGCCATCTTCGCCTCCAAAATTCCGGTGATTTCGGCGGTGGGCCACGAAACCGATTTCACCATCGCCGATTTCGTCGCCGATCACCGCTCTCCCACGCCATCGGCGGCCGCTGAGATCGTGGTGCAATCGCGCCAGGTACTGAATAACATCCTCGTCACCCAGCGGGAGCGCATGGTCCGCGCCGTTCGCTTCCGGCTGCTGTCGGCGCGCAACCAGTTGCACGATATTTCGCAGCTCCGCACCGTGCCCCGCATGCGTTACGCCATTACCCACCGTCAGCAGCGGCTCGACGACGCCACCCACCGGTTGACCATGGCGCAGCGGCAAATTCTGCATCGCTGCCGGGGACGCGTCGATGTCGCCGCCGCACGCCTCGCTCATCATGACCTGCGGCGGGTTCTCGAAGGCATGCGCCGGGGATTCAAATCCGCGTCGGAAAGATTTGCGCTGGTGGTCCGCGGCTATCTCCGGCAGAAGACCGCCCACTGGGAACGCGTGCACGGGCGCATGGAAACGTTGTCTCCGCTGAAGATCCTCGATCGCGGCTATGCCCTAATATTCGACGCGCAGGGAAACCTGTTGCGCGACGCGTCGCAGGTGCGGCCGGGGGACCTCGTCTCCGCCCGCCTCGCCCGGGGAGGCATTAACGCTGAAGTCAAAAAGACCAAAAACGGCATCTAACCAAACCCCGGCATCAATTAAAGTAGAAGAGCAGCCGGCAGCACGATGGGCCGGCATGGCGCAAGCGCGGCGCAACGGATTTGAGGTTGCATGAGAAAACTTTTCGGCACCGACGGGATTCGCGGCAAGGCGGGCGAATACCCGCTTGATCCAATTACCGTTTTCGCCATCGGGCAGGCGCTCGGACATCACCTGGGCAAGGTGGGCGGCCAGTTGCGCGTGGTCATTGGCCAGGACACTCGGCAATCCGGCGCCAGCATCGCGTGCGCCCTGGCCGGCGGCCTGGCCTCGGCGGCAGTGACGGTTGACAACGCCGGAGTCGTGACCACTCCCGCCATCGCCTACCTGGCGCGCACCCGCGGATATTCAGCGGGCATCGTCATTTCCGCGTCCCATAATCCCTGGTATGACAACGGCATTAAAGTTTTTGGCGGCGACGGATATAAGTTGCCCGACAGCATCGAGCTTGACATCGAAATTGAAATTTTCTCTTCCATTGAAAGAAACGAAAACAACGGCGCCCATGGGGCCAGGGGAGTGATCGAAGCCTGCGACGCCAAAATTCAAGGCAACGATGTTCCTCTCCCCGTCGATCCCAGCCTGCGCGAAGCCTATGAAGCCTGGCTGATCGATATGGTGCGCGGGGTTGATCTCAGCAAACTCAAAGTGGTGGTGGATTGCGCCAACGGAGCGGCCAGCGAGATGGCCAAAGACGTCATGAAGGCCTGCGGAGTGCAGGCGACTTTCATCCATTGCTCGCCCAGCGGCCGAAACATTAATGACCAGTGCGGTGCGTTGTATCCGGATGTCGTGGCCGCTGAAGTGGTGAAACAAAAGGCCGACCTGGGAATCTCGTTCGACGGGGACGCCGACCGCGTCTTGTTCGCCGACGCCCAGGGCAAGGTGGTGAATGGCGACGCCGTCCTGTTGCTCGCCGGCCGCGAGATGGCGCAACGCGGCGCCCTGGTGGGTAAAACCGTGGTAGCCACCACCATGTCAAACATGGGACTCGAATCAGCGCTCCGCAGCCATGGCATCAAAATGCTGCGCGCGCCGGTGGGCGACAAGTACGTTCTGGAAGAGATGCAGAAGAATGGAGCAGTGCTGGGCGGCGAACAATCCGGCCACATTATCTTCTCCGACCTGGCCACCACCGGCGATGGCTTGCTCACGGCGTTAAAGGTGATGGAAATTCTGGGGCGAAGCGGCCAGCCTATCCAGAAACTGCTCAGCGATTTCCACGTGTTCCCCCAGATCATCAAGAACGTCAGGGTGAAGGAGAAGCGCCCCCTGGACCAGATCTTCGCGGTGGCCGCCACCATCCAGGCGGCACAGGATGACCTCAAGGACCAGGGCCGGGTGGTCGTCCGCTATTCGGGGACCGAGGCCTTGTGCCGGGTAATGATCGAAGCGTCATCACAGGAAAAAACTCAGCATTGGGCGGATGAGATTTCCACTGTCATTCAGAAAGACATTGGGGTTTGATTCCGCCTGGTTTAATTCCCCGGGCCTAATCCAAATCCCGCCAGTTTTTTCCCACGCCAATCTCCACCCGCAACGGCACACGCAACGGGTACGCCTCTTCCATCTGCTGGCGCACCAGCTCGCGCATCTCTTCCACCTCGGCCACCGGCACCTCGAACACCAGCTCGTCATGCACCTGCAGGGTCATGCGTGATTTCAGTTTCCGCTTCAGGATTTCGCCGTCGATGCGGATCATGGCCAGCTTGATCAGGTCGGCGGCGGTGCCTTGCAGCGGGGAATTGACCGCGATGCGCTCGGCAAAGCCGCGCATGTTGGCGTTGCGGCTGTTGATATCGGGGATCGGCCGCACCCGTCCCAGCAGCGTGCGCACCTTTTGATCGCGCCGGGTTTCTCCGAGGGTGCGATCGATGAACGTGCGCACCCCTGCGTACTTATCGAAGTACGCTTCGATGAACTTCTTGGCCTCGCGCGGCTCGATGCCCAACTGTTGCGACAATCCGAAAGCGGAAAGGCCATACACGATGCCGAAATTCACCGCCTTGGCGCGGCGGCGGTGTTCGGCGTTGAGCATCATGGGCGGAATGCCAAATACCTCTGAGGCGGTGAGGGTATGAATGTCATCGCCGCGGCGGTAGGCCTCGGTAAGCAGCTTGTCTTCGGAATAATGGGCCAGCAGGCGCAGCTCGATCTGCGAATAATCAGCGGCCAGCAACACGAAGCCGGGCTCGGCGATAAAGGCCGCGCGAATCTCGCGGCCCATCTCGGTGCGGATGGGAATGTTCTGCAGATTGGGATTGGTGGATGACAGCCGGCCAGTGGCGGTGGTGGCATGATTGAACGTGGTATGCAGGCGCTGGGTGCAGCGGTTCAGCAGCGCCGGTAGCGCGTCCACGTAGGTGGATTTCAGTTTGGCCAGCTTGCGGTAATCCAGCACCAGTTGCGGCGCCTCGTGGTGCAGCGCCAGCTCCTCCAGAACGTCCACCGCAGTTGAAATCGTTTTGCCCTTGCCGTATTTCAACGGCTTGGGCAGGTTCATCTTGTTGAAGAGCACGTCGCCCAGCTGCTTGGGAGAATTGATATTGAATTCCATGCCCGCCAGTTCGTGGATTTGTTTGGCTTTGGCCGCGCACTCGGTTTCGAGGCGTGACGACATCTCTTTGAGGACGTCGCAATCAATCTTGACCCCGGCCATCTCCATGCGCGCCAGCACCGGCACCAGGGGCAGGTCAATTTCGTTGTACAGCCGGGTCAGGCCTTCGGCCTCCACCTCGGCGCTCAATACCGCGGCCAGCCTTCCGGTAACGTCGGCCGCTTGCGCCGGCGAGTTGGCAAGGTTCACGTTAAATTTGCGTAGCGCCACCTCTTTGAGCGAGTGATTGCTCCACGTGGGATTCAGCAGGTACGAATAGAGCATGGTGTCATGGCGCACCCCGGCCAGGGTGATGCCTCCGGCCTGCAGCGCGTGCGTGACCGCTTTCGAATCATGCACCGCCTTGGGAAATTTCTCATCTTCGAGCGCAGCAGCCGCCGCCTTGCCGGCTGCGCTTTGGGTGCTCATGACCGCCGCCGACCCAGGCTCCGCCGAAATCGCGATCTGGTGCGCCGGCTGAGCGATGCTGCCCACCGCGTTGTCGCCGGCCACCAGCGCCTGTGCCTCCGGAGAGGCCTCGGCCTGCATCAGCGGCAACTGCATCTCCTCGCCGCTGTCCGCGGCTTCGTCATCCCCGGGCGCCGCAGGCTGCATGGCGGGCGCCACCGAATCGACGGCCACCGCGATTCCAGATTTTCTGGCCGCCTTTAACAGCTTCTGGATTTCAGTCGCCAGTGAGACTTCGAGCACCTGGGTCTCGCCAAACTCGGTGGAGGTTTCGGTGACCAGCTCTTTGAGCAGGGTGTTGAACTCCAGTTCTTTGAAAAGCGAGCGCAGCTCGTCGAGGTTCGGCTCCTGGATGCGCATGATGTCGAGGTCCATCTCCACCGGGACGTAGCAATCGATGGTGACCAGGCCCTTGCTCTTGAGGATGTTTTCGCGATTCGTCTGCAGCGATTCGCGGTAGCTCTTGCGCTCCACTTCGGCAGCCCGTTCGATCGCCTGTTCCACTGAGCCGAAGCGCAGGATCAGGTCCACCGACCCCTTGTCCCCAATGCCCGGCGCTCCGGGAATGTTGTCGATGGCGTCGCCGCGCAGCGCCATGACATCCACCACCTGCGCGGGCTTCACCCCCAATATCTCTTCGACCTTCGCGGGATCGCTGATCAGGTTGTCCTTCATCGGGTTGAGGACTGAGACTTTGTCGTTCACCAGCTGCATCATGTCCTTGTCGCTGGAAACGATGAACACCGAGTGATCTCCCTCGGCGGCCTGGCGCGCCAGGGTGCCGATAACGTCGTCGGCCTCAAAACCTTCATGCGCCAGTATGGGAATGCGGTAGGCCTCGAGGGCGCGGCGAATGTAAGGCACCTGCTGCGCCAGATCGGGCGGCATCTCGGCGCGGTGGGCTTTGTAGCCGAGATACTGCGTCTCCTGAAATGTGCGGGTCTTGATGTCGAATTTGCGCACGCTGGTGATCGCGCGCGCCTGCTCATCGCGGAAGGTGGGGCCGGAAAGATCGAACACCGCCGCCAGGTACTGCGGCGAAAAGTCGGCGCGAAGCTTGCGCAGCATGTTCACGAAGACATACACGGCGGCGGTGGGCAAGCCGCTGCGGGTGGACATGGGCCGCTGCCTGACCATGGCGTGGTAGGCGCGAAAAATGTAACCCATCGCATCGATCAGGTAAATGCGGCCGTCGCCGGAAGCTGGATTGGATTCGCTCAAAAGGGAGATGCTCGGTCGGTTCTGCTTGCTGTATAAGTTTAACAACTTGAGCCTGCCGCCCGCGGAGTCTACGACGGGAGCGCCGGTTTATATATCCTGCGGGACGGATGCCACGCTATATATCCTCCGGGAGAGAGCGCACGTTTTATATGAATTGTCATTCCGAGCGCAAGCCGAGGAACCCTTCTCTCGGAATGACAATTCAAATAAAGCGCGTATTTCTGTCCGGGGGACATATAAAACTTGGGCTGACTTCATGTGCAATAGACCTGAGGTCCGCTGCTCCCCCAACAATTACAGACGACAGTCTCCGCCTCTGGCCCGGCCAGGGTCGTGTCCAGAGGAGTACCGGGCTGTGAGCGATGCAACTCCATTCTGCAAGCTCGAATCCAATTGCTGGGAATACTTCAAAATATCCGGTTACGCGAAATAATTTCGACTTCCAGTGGCGGCCTGCGGCCCGCGACTCTTGGAGACACACAATGAGACAGATAGGCGCCCTCATCATCGGGGTCTGGTACTCGCTAGTGCTGGCCCTGTGCTTCGATGGCCTCATCACCGAGCTTACGGTGGAAAAAGAATACGGCGCGTACGGCGCCCACTACGTGGTGCGCACCATCCTGTGGCTGGTCGCCATCTACCTCGGGGGATTGCTGGCCGGGCTGGTCTCGAAGAAGTATTGCCGCTGGATGTCGTTTTTCTCCACCCTGCCGGCGGCTGCGCTGGTCATCTTCTTCATTTTCGATCACGCCTCGGAATTCCTGCAGTATCAACTGCTGCCCAGGGTTTTCGGATGGCAGCCCACTTATCTTGGCGGGTCGCTGGTGTTTTTCATATTCTCATCCTTGATGGCGGTGCTGGCCGGCGCCAACGCGCGGCATATCCTGAACGAAGAAGAAGATGAAAAGAAGATGGGGGGAATCCCCACCAGCGCCACCGACGAGCTGCGGATTTTTGGCGTCCGCTGGATCCATTACGTCTGGCTTTGGATTCCCATTGCCTGCTGGGCGTCGCTTGCCGTCATTACCTTGTTCGTGGTGAACGTCGATCTGAACCTGGGTTGGTTCTGGGCGCAACATCCCGGGCTCTATAGCAACTGGAGATGGTGGGTATATGGAATCCTGGCCATCATCGTGACCTGTCTTCCGTTCGGCTTCCTGAAGGTGGGAATGCGGCGCTCGTGGATACCGCTGATCGCCGACCGCGGCCTGGGGATGGCGCCGGTGCTGCTGCGGTTCCTCGCCTATGGCGTTGGACTGGCCATCGTCGCCAGCCTGATCGTGAATTCACTGGCATTGTACGAATTCGCGCAATTGCCGGTGGCCGGCCCCATGCCCCACCCTTGGTGGATGCTGCTGCCTAAATAATCAGCCCCGTCACGGTGCACCGGTCAACGTGCTCACGATTAAGGCGGAGTTGATTTTTAGGATCAATCTCAAGAACTTGCATAAGAAATTGGAGTAAGCGAGAACGCCCTAAACATTGTCATCCTGGAGCGAGCTTTTGCTTCTTGTTTTAGCGAAGGACCTCGCGTTTTATTTGCTCTTGAACGGGAAGTGCGGTTGGATCGGCTGCGCGACTTGCTCGCCGACCAGGGGACGGATTCGGCCATCGACCGGCGAGGTGGCGCTTCATATGACTACCAAGGTGTAATAGCCAAGCGTGCAAGTCTCGGACTTCGACTACCATCTGCCCGAAAATCTGATCGCCCAGCAACCCCTGCCGGAGCGCGACGCCGCTCGCATGCTTCACCTTGCGTACATATCCGGCGGCCGTCCTGCGATTGTGGACCGCCAGTTTCGGGAATTTCCCGGGCTGCTTCGCCCCGGCGACCTGCTGGTTTTTAACAACACCCGGGTATTACCGGCGCGGCTATTTGCTTCGCGTCGCGGGATCCACGCGGAGAAGTTAAGTGGCCGCAATCCGGCTTCGAGCGACTTCTTGCAAGGCCAGGTTGAAGTCATGCTGACCCGCCGCACCGGACAGAATGAATGGCAGGCCCTGGTGCGTCCGGGCCGCAAGGTCGGCGTGGGCGAGGTGCTGACCTTTCGAGGGAATGCCCAACTGCAAGCCGAGGTGATGGCGCGCGGGGATTTTGGCGAGCGCACTTTGCGCTTCAGCCGCGGAGGCGGTGGTTCAGCCGATTCCCTCCGCACCCCAATGACTGACGCCGACTTCTATGCCGCGGTAGAGCAGCTCGGTCACATCCCCTTGCCACCGTACATCCACCGCGAAGATCAGGCGGTTGATCGCGAGCGCTATCAGACGGTATTCGCCAGCCAGAGCGGGGCGGTGGCCGCACCCACGGCGGGCCTGCATTTCTCCGCGCGCATTCTCGAAGAGATTCGCGCACGCGATATCGAAACCGCTGAAGTTACCCTGCACGTCGGCCTGGGGACCTTTCAGCCGGTCCGCGTGGAGCGCGTCGAAGACCACAAGATTCACGGCGAGTCTTACAGCATCTCCGCTGAAGCGGCGCGCCAGATCAATACTGCCATGGCCGGGGGACGGCGCGTGGTTGCCGTGGGCACCACTACCGTGCGAACCCTGGAAGCGGCCGCAGCCGCGGCACTTCCACTCCAGGCGGGCGACGCCGAGGCCGGCATTTTTATCTATCCCGGGTACCAGTTCAAGGTGGTTGGGGCCATGCTGACCAACTTCCACCTTCCCCAATCCACCCTGCTTATGCTGGTCTCGGCATTCGGAGGACGCGACGCCGTGCTCGCCGCTTATCGCCACGCGGTAGCCCACGAATATCGCTTTTACTCCTACGGCGACTGCATGTTCATCGAATAAGCGGCTAAGCCTGGCTGCTACTCTCCGCCGAAACGAAATCTGAGCCCGGCGCGGAAATTGGCTTTCAATGCGGGATATCCGGCGGCCTCTTCATAGCGTTTATTGAGGGCATTTTCCACGTTCAGGTATCCGGTGACATGGTGGGTGATGGCGTACCATGCGCCGAGATCGAGGCGGGCATAGCTCGCGGCGTGATCGACGCCCAATCCCGAGAAATCGGAGTCGGTGCGCCGGCCGATGAACGTAGCCGCCGCGTCGCTGCCCCAGCGCGATCTTATGTAATTCAGCGCCATGTTGCCGGAATGCCGGGGACGCCGCAACAAGGGCTGTCCTTCGGCGAGCAGAGGATCAAACGCCAGCGGCGATTTTAAGATCTGCGTCGAGGTATAGGTGTAGCTGCCATTAAAACTAAGGGAGGCCGAAGGCCGGGTGTGGATCTCGAACTCGGCGCCGTGAGCCAACGACTTGTTGAGGTTCACGTATTGCCCTTCGAAGAAAATGGGGGCGGGAACCGTAAGGGTGCTGAAGGCGATCTGGTTGCGGAACAGGTTATTGAAATACTGCGCGGATAGCCATGCCTTGCCGCCAAACAACGACTGCTGCACCCCGGCTTCGAGCGAGCGGTTCTCTTCCGGCTTCAGCTTCAGGTTGGGGATGATGATGAATCCGCCGCTGCTGCCCGCTGATTCTTCGAGGCGAGACTCCTTGATGCCACGGCCATAGGCAAAGCGCAGATGGGTACCCGACAGGACGTCGCCGCCGCGAAATACCAGCAGGCTGCCGGCAAGGTGGGGCACTCCCACGTTGCCAAAGCTTTCGTTATGCACAAAGCGTGCGCCTGCCACCACTGACAGGCGCTTCCAGATCAACAGTTGCTGGGCATAAACGGCATGGTTACGACGCAACCCGTGGGTGGGCGCGGTGGGGTCGCCGACAAACCCGTTTTCGTCTTCGAAGTTATAGCCGAATGTGGAGCGCGCCCAGGTGCGCGGCGCATACTCCCCGCGATAGTCGAGGCCTGCGCGGTTGATGTGGGCGATGTCGGTGAAGGGAAAATCCAGCGGCCCAAACAGAGGCGAGACGCGGCCGACGTCGTTAAAGCTGTCGACGTTTTGGCGGCGGTGGTTATATTCAAATACGCTCAGGTGATGCTGCCACTGCGACGGCGCGGAGACGCTGAGCTCCGCGCTGGCCAGGAAATTATTCTGCCGCGCGCGCTGGTCGGTGTCTGGAGTCAGCAGCGGCTGGCCACCAAAATTCCAATAGGACTGCACCCCGGTGCGGCTGTTGGAATGGCGCAGGTGAACCCGCAAGTCGGCGTGCGGCCCCATCTGCACCCCGGCGTTCGCACCCTGCGAAGAGTTGGAATACCGGTCATTGACCCCCTGTCCCTCGGTATTGGTCTGGTCGCCGAAGACGTTGTAATCGAAGCGGCCGAGAATGCCAGCCAGCGACGCATAGCCGCGCGCGGTGGAAAATGTTCCACCCTCGGCGCCGAACTTTATCTCGGGAGTTCGGGTACGCCCGGTCGCGGTAAAAAGTTGCAGCACGCTGGTCATGGCGTCCGAGCCGTAGAGCGTGCTCTCCGCGCCGCGGACAAATTCGACGCGATCGACGGCGGTCAGCGGCACTACTCCAAAATCAAACGTCCCGCCAGGGTCGTTGACCGTGACTCCATCCACAATAACCTTGTTATAGCGGGAATCGCCGCCGCGAACGAACAGCGAACTCTGGCCGCCGCGCCGGCCCGCGTTGTTGATCACCGCTCCGGGCAGAAAGCGGATGGCGTCATCTGCCGCCAACGATTGCCGCACTTCGAGGGTGGGCTCATCGATGGTGCTCACCGCCGCGCCGCTTTCCTGCACCGGCACCGCGGTCTGGGTCGCAGTCACCACCACGGTTTGCGCGACGGTCGCGAGCACAAGTGAGATCTCTACCGGCGGAGGCGCATCACTCATGACCTGCACCGTCACTTCCTGCGGAGCAAACCCCGGGGCGAACACTTGTATCAGGTAGCTGCCGGGTTCGACCTGGCGGAAAGTTGCGGTCCCCGCCGCCGAGGTGGTTTGCAGTGCGGAAGTGATGTGTTGGCTGCTGATCAAGGTGACGCGGGCGCCGGCCATAGCTGCCGACTGCGGGTCATTGACCTGGATTGTGAGATCAGCGGCGGCGGCCGCAAGGGTGAGAAATAAAACGAGGGAAAAGCTGAGAAATATACGCATGAATCCTCCTGAGCGCGCGAGCAGGGGTTGGTCTTGCGGTTCACGCCGGTCTCCTGGCTTGCGAGACGGGGACCAACTTCATCCCCTGAGCGGCCCGGCCTTCCCATGACATCGGTCACAGTGGCCTGGGCCGTACAACACTCGCTTACAGTTGCGCGGCAGCGCGGGAATCACACCCGCTTCCCTGTCCTCGTAAAAGGACGCATGAACCAAATTCAAAATGCAAAGAACTGATGAACCATCTTCCTTCGAAAAAGGAGAGAAATGAAGCGTACTTGCGTAAGGTTTTCCTGTCAACGCGGCCGCGCGCCTTTGCGAGGGTGGGGCTGTAAATCGCCCGATTGCCGGGGATCGGAAAACAGGTGCTGCTCGGCCCGCTCGCGCGCGCGATCCATCGATTCCTGCAGCTCGACGTGCAGCGCCTGCAGCGCTTTTTCGTTGACCTCGCGAGGCACCCGAATGGCCTTGCTGACCTGCACCACCGCTCGGGAAAACGGTTTGGGAATCATGAAACCGTCCCAGGTGTTGAGCGTCCACGGGTTTTTCAAGCTGATATGCAGGCAGAAGATCGGAAGCTGGGTATGGCTGGCCAGCAGCAGCGGTCCGGCCTTGGCGACGTCGCGCGGGCCGCGCGGCCCATCGATGGTAAAGGCCACGCTGTGCACCGCCTCCAGCTCGCGGCGCAGGCCGCGCAGCGCCATCAATGCGCCGCGCGAACTGGATCCGCGCACCGCGCGGAAGCCCATGCGCTCGATGATTCCCGCAACATATTCGCCGTCCCCGCTGCGGCTGGTCATGACCGCGATATCGCAATCCCGATACTGGTACGCGGCGGGAATCAGGCAGCGGTGCCAGAAACAATAAATGGCGGGCTCGCCCGAATAAATCGGCGGCATTTCGCCTTCGATCGACGCGCTGTAGCGCAGGGTCGAACCCAGCAAACGGAGGAGAAGAGAGCCCACCCACCCCACCAGCCACATCCCGGCCGAGCGCGTTTGGGCTTTAAAGCCACGGAGTTCTTCGCTGCCGGCTTCGTCGTTCACGCCACGATTGTAATTTAGGGAGAGGCCCTAGACCGGCGGCCCTGTTCTCAGGAGTACTTCAACCATTTCACGATTTCCGGCAGGGTGGGCCGCTTACCGTACATGAGAATGCCCACGCGATAGATGCGGGAGCACAGCAGCAGCAATCCATAGGTGGTGATCAGCATGATGAAAATGCTGAGAACGATCTGCCATGCCGGCGCGGCGTTGGCCAGGATGCGCACGAACATCAGCACCGGGGTGCAGAAGGGCACCAGCGACATCCATACCGCCACCGGCGCGTTGGGCTGGCGGATGACAAACATCATCATGGTGATGGAAACGACCAGGGGCAGAATGACGATGAACTGCATCTGCTGCGCCTCCTGCTCGGAGTTGACCATGGCCCCCAGGGCGGCGCACATCGCGCTGTACAGCAGGTAACCCAGCAAAAAGTAGATGGCGAAAAATATGCCGGCGGTGGGTGACAGCCCGATCTCCAGCGGGGTTCGGTGCGGCATCAGGGCGATTCCCGGGCCCAGGGCCAGCGCTCCCATGGTGGCCCAGATCATGATCTGGGTAATGCCCACCGCGCCCACCCCCACGATCTTGCCGGCCATCAGCTCTTTGGCAGTGACCGCCGACAACATGACTTCCATCACCCGTGAAGTTTTTTCTTCGAGCACCGACCGCATCACCATGATGCCGTACATCAGCACGGTCACATACAGCATCACCACCAGCATGATGGTGGTGAGCAGGGTGGCGACTTCGCTTGATTTCTTGGTCTTGCCCTTGTCGATCTTCACCGCGTCCATTTCCAGTGGTTTCAGCAGATCGGTGACTTCGACATCGGTCATGCCGCGATTGCGCAGGGTCTGCCGCATGAGGGCATCGCGCAAGCCGTTGCGCAGCACTTCAATTTCCACAAAATCATTGGTCTGGCGGGCGCTGTACACCACCTTGCGGCTGGCGATGGCGGCGTCAGTGGCCCAGATGTATCCATCGATTTCTTTGGAATCAATCTGCTGGTTGAGGTGCGCGCGCTGTTCTTCGGTGGGCGAGGGAAGCAGGTCAACCTGGTAATCGAAACCGAGGTTCTTGCCGCCTGCGGAGAGCTGCTTCTGGGCTTCGGCGCCGAACTTGGCGTTGTCGGCCGCAATCACCAAGTGGCGCTTGCCTCCGCTTTTTTTCATGGCCAGCAGGCTGGGCAGAACCGAGGTGGCCGCCATCAACAGTGGAAACATCAGGGTGAAAATAACGAAGGCCTTGGTGCGCACCCGTTCCAGGTACTCCCGCCTCACGATGAGCCAGATGTTATGCATCAGATTTGCCGATCACGTCGATGAAGATCTCTTCCAGGTTCTTGCCGTACTTTTCCTGAATTGGTTTCAATGGCCCGGAGAGAACAGCCTTGCCATGGTTCACCAGGCAGATGGAATCGCACATCTTCTCCACCTGGTCCATGCGATGGGTGGAGAACAGGATGGTCTTGCCGGCTTTGCGCTGGTCGAGCAGCACGTTCTTCAGCAGCGCCGAGTTGATGGGATCGAGGCCGGAAAAAGGCTCGTCCATGATGATCAGGTCGGGGTCATGCACCATGGCGGCGATGAACTGAACCTTCTGCTGCATGCCCTTGGAGAGCTCTTCCACCCGTTTCTGCAGCCAGTCGGTCAGGTCGAGTTGCTCGCACCACTTCCGGGAGCGGGCTGCTGCTTCGGTGGCCGAGACCCCGTGCAGCTCCGCCATCAGCACCAGCTGGTCGATCACTTTCATCTTCCTGTATAACCCACGTTCTTCGGGCAGGTAGCCGATGCGATGCAGGTGCTTGCGCTCAAAGGGCTGGCCGAAGATCTGGACCGATCCTGAATCCGGGGCGGTGATGCCGATCATCATGCGGATGGTGCTGGTTTTGCCGGCGCCGTTAGGCCCCAGCAGGCCAAAGATGGTGCCGGGAGAGATGGAGAATGACAGGTCGTCCACCGCCACGAATTTCCCATAAGCCTTGCGGACATGCTCGATATCCACCGTTGCCATCGCTATTAGTTGTATTTCGGACCGCCCTGCGTTGTCAATCTAGGCGGATATTTTTGAGAACCGCTTCCCCCGGCTGATATTCTGCCATTCGTGCTGCAACTCGATACCGAGGTCAAATTCGTTAAGGGAGTGGGCCCGCGGGTGGCCGAATGGCTGCTCACCAAGGGCATCATCAACGTCGAGGATCTGCTCTATTACCTCCCCTTCCGGTATGAAGACCGGCTTAACCCGCGCAGCATCGAAGGGCTGCGGCCGGGTGAGACTGCCAGCATCATCGCCGAAGTGCGCGGGGCCGCCTTGCTTCGCACCCGGCGCATGCCCATCTTTGAGATGACCGCGGGGCAGGGCATCACGTCGATCACCTGCACCTGGTTTCACGGCAGCTATCTTCGCGACGTGTTCAAACCCGGCCAGCGAGTCGCGCTGTATGGCCGCGTGGAAGCCCATAAAGCGCGCCGCGGACTGCAGATGATTCAGCCGCAGTTTGAAGTTCTGGGTGAGATTGACCCGGAGGAACCTGAGAGCGCGGAAACGGCGGTCACCATGGAAGTTGGCCGCATCGTGCCCATCTATGAATCGGCGGCCAGCCAGAAACTCAACAGCCGCTGGTTTCGGCGCACGATTTACTCGGCGCTCAGTACCCTGGCCCCGGAAATTCCTGACGGAATTCCGCGTGCCATCCGCGCCCGGCTGGCCCTGTTGCCGCGGCGCCAGGCTTTTGCCCAGGCCCACTTCCCCGAGGTAGGTGAAAGTTTTTCGCGGTTGCAGGCGGCACGCACCCCCGCCCACCTGCGGTTGATCTTCGAAGAATTGTTTTTTTTGCAAGTGGGTCTGGAGTTGAAGCGGCGCCGCATGCGCGCCCGCAGCGGCATTTCATTCAGCTTGGAAGGCAGCGGCGAGGCGGCCTCTCCCAGCCACATCCGCAACGCGCTCAAGAAAATTCTGCCGTTTCATCCCACCGCCGCGCAGAAGCGAGTGCTCAAAGAGATCGCCCACGATATGAAGGATTCCGCGCCCATGCGGCGCCTCCTGCAGGGAGACGTCGGGTCTGGGAAGACCATCGTCGCCCTGCAGGCGGCGGTCATTGCCATTGAAAACGGATATCAGGTCGCGTTGATGGCGCCCACTGAAATCCTGGCGACCCAGCATTATCTTTCGGCGCGGCGCATCCTGGAAAACGCCGGGTATCGCATTTCGCTGCTCACCGGCTCGCTCGAAGAGGATCGCAAGCGCGGCGTCCGCCATCGTATTTCCGTGGGCGACGTGCAACTGGCGGTGGGCACCCATGCCCTCATTCAGGACAAGGTCGCGTTCTCCAGGCTGGGCCTGGTGATCGTCGATGAGCAGCACCGCTTCGGGGTGATGCAACGGCTGCGCCTGATGAAGAAGACCGCGGGCGGCGAGCCCGACGTGTTGGTCATGACCGCCACTCCGATTCCGCGCACCCTGGCGCTCACTCTTTACGGAGACCTCGACGTGAGCATCCTCGACGAATTGCCGCCGGGGCGCACTCCCATCGTCACCACCCGGGTGGCGGACGATCAGTCTGATGAGACCTGGGAATTGGTGCGCGAACAGGTGGCGGCGGGCAGGCAGGCCTATGTCGTGTATCCGGTGATCGAAGGCGAAAGCGAGGATCATCCCGAGCTGGAATTTCCCCAGACCGAAGCCGTCGCCAAACCGGTTAAGGTCACGCCAGCCAGCGAAGAGGCCACCCGCAGCAAGACCGGGTTGAAAGCGGCGATGCAGATGTATGAAAAGCTGCGCAAGAAAATCTTTCCCGGCTTGCGTGTGGGCTTGATTCACGGACGTCTGGATGCCAACGAAAAAGACCAGGTGATGCGCAGCTTTCAGCGCGGCCAGTTGGATGTTCTCGTGGCCACCACGGTGATCGAGGTGGGGGTTGACGTGCCCAATGCCAGCATCATGGTGATCGAACACGCGGAACGGTTTGGGCTCTCCCAGCTTCACCAGTTGCGGGGCAGGATCGGCCGCGGGTCCGCGCGTTCGTACTGCGTGCTGATGACCGGCGGGAAAGTATCGATCGAAGCCGAGCAGCGCCTCGACGCCATGGTGCGCACCCAGGATGGCTTCGCCATCGCCGAGTTGGACCTCGAATTGCGTGGTCCCGGTGAATTTTTCGGCACCCGGCAGGCGGGCATGCCGGGGTTTCGCGTGGCCAACCTGCTGCGCGACCGGGAACTTCTGGAACTGGCCCGGACGGAGGCGGCAAAACTCGTGTCCGGCGCCGATCCCGAGATATCGCGGCAGGATGTGGTGGTCGTCATGGACCACCTCAAAGCCAACTGGCAGCGCCGCTACGGCCTGGTCGAAGTGGGGTGATTTCCCCCACTCAGGTCAAGGTGCACGCGGAGAAATAAACCGGGGAGAGTAAGATTTCATTGGTGAAGAGCGCCAAATCTCCATCTCGAAAGCCCAGGCCAGTCCCGCATCGCGCTGGGAAAGCGGCGGCAGATTCGGCGGCCACTTCTAACGCCAGCCTCTTTCGCCTGCTGCCTTCGATCGACTCGCTGCTGCAGTCGGAAGAAATTGCGCGGATCGCGCGACACGAAGGCCCGGCGCTGGCCTTGGCGGGGTTACGCAACATTCTTGCGGCACTGCGTAACGAAATTTCCAGCGGCACCATCCGTGACGCGGCCGCGCTCGGTCTGGCATTGCAAGGCGTCCCCGAAGGGTTGCAGCGGGAGTTGCAGCAGACTCTGGATTACTCTTTACGGCCGGTCATCAACGCCACCGGCGTGGTCCTGCATACCAACCTGGGGCGCGCGCCGCTTTCCCAGGAAGCATTGCGGCGCATCACCGCCGTCGCGGGTGCGTATTCCAACCTGGAATTTGATCTGGATTCAGGCGAGCGCAGCCGCCGCGACGTGCATCTGCAGAGATTGTTTTCCCGCCTGCTGGAAGAAGATCAACCCTCCGGAACGCGGAGCGCCCCGGCGAAGAGCGCCCCGCAAACCGTAGTGGTGAACAACTGCGCGGCGGCGGTGATGCTGGCGCTGAACTCGCTGGCCGAAGGCGGCGAGGTGATTGTTTCGCGGGGCGAGCTGGTGGAGATCGGCGAATCGTTCCGCATTCCCGACATCATGGCCAAGGCCGGCGTGATTCTGCGCGAGGTGGGAGCCACCAACCGAACCCGCATCGCCGATTACAAGCGCGCGATCAATGACAAGACCAGGCTGCTGCTGCGGGTGCACCGCTCCAACTTTGCCATCACCGGGTTTACCGAGCAGCCATCGCTGCCGGAACTCGCGGAGCTGGCAGGCAAACATAATCTCTCGCTGATGGAAGACCTGGGCGGCGGAGCGTTGTTAAACCCCGCAAGCCTGGGCATCACCGGGGAATCGGGAGTAAGCGACAGCCTGCGCGCGGGCGTTTCGGTGGTCACCTACAGCGGCGACAAATTGATGGGAGGCCCGCAAGCCGGCATGGTCAGCGGCCGGGCGGACCTGGTGGCGAAAATCCGCGGCAACCCCATGTTTCGCGCCCTGCGCGTGGACAAACTCACCAGCGCGGCCCTCGAAGCCACCCTGATGAGTTACCTGCGCGGCGATCACAACGCAATTCCGGCGCTGCGCATGATGCGCCTCCCGGCAGAAGAAATTGGACAGCGCGCGGAAATACTTGCCGCAAAATTGGTGGCCACAGACAAGCATTTTGAGATCGAACTTCTGAACGGCGCATCGGTCATCGGCGGCGGGGCTGCCCCCGATGCCACACTGCCTACGCGACTGCTGGCGATCACATGCAAGGGATTCACCGCCAACCAAATCGCTACTCGCCTGCGAGGGGCAGACAAGAACCCAACCCCGGTGATCGCCCGCGTGTTCGATGGCAGGGTCGTGCTGGATCTGCGCACGGTTTTCCCCGAACAGGATGAATCGCTGGCTGCCGCGCTGCTTGCCTTGAACCGCTAAGCCCAACTTCTGAAAGAATGATGACTAAGAAGGATGAACATGAACAATCAACCCATCGCCAACCCGGAATGGCCGGAGCTGCCGCTGGCGGCCTGGCAGGACACCCTCGCCACCCTGCATATGTGGATGCAGATAGTGGGAAAGGTGCGGCTAGCCCTCAGCCCGCCCATCAATCACTGGTGGCAGTCAACGTTTTACATCAACTCCACCGGCCTAAACACCTCCGAAATACCGTATGCAGGCGGCATCTTCGACGTGCAATTTGATTTCGTTCACCACCAGCTGGTGATTCAGACCAGCCACGAAACCAGCAGGACAATGGCGCTGCAGCCGCGCTCGGTGGCAAATTTCTATCAGGAATTTATGAGCGCGCTGCAAGCCCTAGGCATCCACATAAAGATTTGGACGATGCCCGTGGAAATTCCCGCCCCCATCGCTTTCGACCTGGACGAGCAGCACGCCAGCTATGATCCCGAATATGCCCATCGTTTCTGGCGCATTCTGACGCTGGTGGATCCGGTGTTCGAGGAATTTCGTGGGCGGTTTATCGGCAAGAGCAGCCCCGTCCACGTGTTCTGGGGCAGTTGCGACCTGGCGCTCACGCGCTTTTCCGGGAAGCGCGCGCCCGAGCGTCCCGGCGCCGACGCTATTACCCGCGAAGGCTATTCCCACGAGCTGATCAGCGCCGGTTTCTGGCCGGGCAGCGCTCCCTTTCCCGAGCCTGCTTTTTATTGCTATGCCGCGCCCGAGCCCCCGGGATTCGCCGATGCCGGCGCCGGCAAATTGGGCGGCTATTATCATCCCGAACTCCACGAGTTCCTATTGCGCTACGAAGATGTGCGCAAGGCAGCGTCGCCCGCTGCCGCGCTGATGGATTTTCTGGAAAGCACCTATGCCGCGGGCGCGAACGCGGGCAAGTGGGATCGAACCAACCTGGAGCGCGCCGCGCAGAAGTAGCCGCGGCGGAAAGTTTGCATGATCGTAGGCACCGGTATTGACATCACCGAAGTAGCACGGGTGCGCCAGTTGATGGAGCGCTATGGCCCGCGATTCTTGCAGCGCATCTTTACCGAATCCGAAATCAAATATTGTTCCGCCAAGCGCAATGCCACGGAACGTTTCGCTGCGCGCTTTGCCGCCAAAGAAGCCGCATCCAAGGCTCTGGGCACCGGCATTCGCCAGGGAGTGAGCTGGAAACAGATGGAAGTGACCCACCTGCCCGGCGGCAGGCCGACCCTGCGTTTCAGTGGCGCGGCAGCCGCCATTTTTGCGCGCCTCGGCGCCCGTCAGGTATCGCTCTCCCTGTCCCATACCGCTGAACATGCTGTCGCCCAGGTTGTTCTCGAAGACTAGGGGTTTGGGCTGCCGGCCGCGAACATACTGAACTTGCCGTACGAACGGACGCGAATTCCCGGCATTTGTTATCATGCCCTCGTACCTTTGGAGGACTTGTGCCCAGCCAGAAGGAAGTGAAGTGGTCTGAGCTCCGCGTCGGCGTTACCGTCGTCTTCGCCACGATTGTGCTGGGTATTCTCATCCTGTTGATGACCGGAAGCAGCGGTCTCTTCTCCAAGAAGCTCACCCTGATCGCGTACTTCGATAATGCCGGCGGCCTGCGCAAGGGCGCTCCTGTGCAACTGGAAGGCGTGACCGTGGGCAACGTTAAAGACATCCGCATCGTGGGCGGCCGGCCCTTGGAGCCGGTGCAGGTGATCATGAACGTGGGCAAAAAGTACGCCGATCACATTCGCAAGGATTCCACCGCATCCCTGAGCACCGCCGGAGTTCTGGGCGAAACCTTTGTGGATATCGGAAGCAAGCTGGCGCAGGGACCGCCGGCGGTGAGTGGCGATACCCTCGCGGCCATCGGCAAGGCCGATATCTTCGACATGGTGAAATCCGGCCAGGGCACCCTGCAGAACATGGATACCCTGCTCAAGCGGCTGGATCGCATCGTGTTCAAAGTTGAGAATGGCGAGGGTTCGGTGGGCAAAATCCTCAACGATCCCGAGCTTTACAACCGCATCAACACCCTGGTTTCACAGTTGCAAGCCACCGTCGATGAAGTCACGCACGGCAAAGGCAGCATCGCCAAACTGATCAATAATGATGACCTGTACCAGCGAGTGAACGCGTCCATTCTCAAGCTCGACCGCGTCATTGACGGGGTGGACCAGGGCAAGGGCACGGTGGGCAAGCTGATGAAAGATCCGGCGCTCTATAACCAGTCGCAGGAAACCATCTCCAAGGCCAATAAGTTGATGGATGACATCAACGCCGGCAAGGGGACGATCGGCCGGCTGGCCAAGGATGACGCCCTCGCCCGAAAACTGGAAAGCACAGTGGACAAGCTCAACGCCATCGCCGACCAGATCAACTCCGGCCAGGGATCAGCGGGCAAGATCATCCGCGACCCGTCTCTCTACAACAACGCCGACCAGATGCTGGTGGAGACCCGAAGCCTGATCAAGGCCCTGCGCGAAAACCCCAAGAAATACCTGACCATTCACTTCAAGGTTTTTTGATCCGCGCTTGCTTATCCACCTCCAGAAGTCGCATAAGACAATGCTCAGGAGTGAACCCGCCCTATGAATTGTCATCCTGGAGCGAGCTCTTGCTTCTTGTTTGAGCGGAGGACCTCGCGTTTTCTTTTGAAGTTGTCGTCCGGTTGATTAAGAAATCGTCCCGCAAACTAGCACGAATTTGACAAATCATACGGTTTCTTCACTCATCACCGTGAAGACCCTGTCGCAATCACTGGTCAAGCCCCCATGAGCACCCTGGCCATCCCCGCTACCGGCAAGTACAAGGTCGTCATCGGCCTCGAAGTTCACGTCCAGTTGCTTACCGCCAGCAAGATTTTTTGTTCCTGCTCCACCCAATTCGGCGCGCCGCCTAACAGCAACGTGTGTCCGGTCTGCCTGGGCCTGCCGGGAGCGTTGCCCGTGCTCAACCAGCGGGCGGTTGAATTTGCGGTGCTGGCGGCGATGGCGTTGAATTGCGAGATCCACGAGACCTCGATCTTTGCGCGCAAGAATTATTTCTACCCCGACCTGCCCAAGGGATACCAGATCTCGCAGTTCGATAAACCTCTGGCTGAACACGGGTACGTGGACATCGTGGTCGACCAGCAGTCCAGGCGGATCGGCGTCACCCGGGTGCATCTCGAGGAGGATGCGGGCAAGAGCGTGCACGAGGGGTTCGGCGACTCCGCCACCACCAGCTACATCGATCTGAACCGCAGCGGCGTGCCCCTGATTGAAATCGTCAGCGAGCCCGACATGCGGTCTCCCGCGGAAGCCTTTGAATATCTCACGCGGCTGAAGGAAACCATTTCCTACACTCGGGTCAGCGACTGCAATATGGATGAGGGCTCGCTGCGCTGCGACGCCAACATCAGCCTGCGCCCCCGCGGGCAGAAAGAATTTGGCGCCAAGGCCGAGGTAAAAAACGTCAACTCATTTCGCTTCATCCGGCAGGCGCTGGAATATGAGATCGAGCGCCAGACCGCGATGCTGGATGCGGGCGTCCGCATTCCCCAGGAGACGCGCCTCTATAACCCCGCCGAGGGCAAGACTTATGCCATGCGCAGTAAGGAGCAGGCGCACGATTACCGCTATTTTCCCGAGCCCGACCTGCTGCCGTTGCGGGTGAGCGAAAAGTGGAAGGCGGAAATCAACTCAGCCATGCCGGAGCTGCCAGAGACGCGGCGCACGCGGATGGTCAGCGAATACGGAATCACTGAGTACGACGCCCAGGTGCTGACCATGACGCGGGAGCTAGCCGACCAGTTTGAATCCGCGGCCCGCGCGGCCAGCAATCCCAAGCGCGTATCCAACCTGGTGCAGAGCGAGCTGCTTGGCAGGCTCAACGCCCGATCGCTCAGTCTCAGCCAGTCTCCCATCACCATGCAGGGAGTGGCCATGTCCGCCGACCTGGTCGAATCCGGCGCCATCTCCGGCAAGATGCTCAAGGATTTATATGACAAGGCGTTCGAGCGTGGCCAGGATTTTGCGGCAGTGTATGAAAGCGAAAAGCCCAGCCAGAACAACGACACCGCCGACCTCGAGCGCATCATCGACGAAGTGATGGCGGCCAACCCTAAACAGTTGGAACAATACCGCGGCGGCAAGAAGACGGTGGCGGCCTTCTTCGTGGGTCAGGTGATGAAGGCGTCCAAGGGCCAAGCCAACCCGGCACTGGTGAACGAACTGCTTGCCACGAAATTGGGCTGAGCAGAAACAACATCCCCAAAGCAGAATTTACCCTCGGTTCTCGCACCGGCGTTGTCAACCTGCATTTCCGCCAAGGCGCGTCCGCAAAGTCTCTGATTATTGCAAGAAACCGCCAGGCGCCTTGGGTTCGCCGGAGGTGACCGGGGGGCAACTCAGATTGAATAGGCGGCGCGATTAACTTTATGATATAAAGTACTTGGCATGGGATTGTTTGACCTGCTTTTTATTGTTCTGTTTCTGGCGGCTGCCTCGGCTCTATTGTCGGCGGCGTGGTTTGCGGCTCGCGGCGATTCCGCTCGCGCCCGCAGGATTTTTCTCAGGCTTCTGGCGGCAGCAGCGGCTTATATGGCGCTGGTCATTACGGCATCCGTCGTCTTACCCAAACGTTCTGTCAGCTTAGCTGAACCCCAGTGCTTCGATGATTGGTGCGTTGCGTTTGCCGGGATTGAACGATCGCCTAAACCTGATGGCGTTGCGTATGGCGTTAACCTGCGCTTGTTCAGCCGCGCCCGCCGCATCTCGCAGCGCGAGAAGCACCTTGTCGTGTATCTGCGAGATGATCGTGGGCGTCGCTACAATCCGCTCGGCGATCCATCGTCGATCCCATTCGATGTCCTCTTGAGACCCGAGGAGTCGGTCACGGTCAGCCGCTCCTTCCAGTTGCCGGCGGACGCCGCTGGAGTGGGCCTCGTTATCACCCATGAGGGCGGGTTTCCCATCGGCTGGTTCATAGTGGGTTATGACACTTGGTTTCGCAAACCCGCCATGGCGCCCCTTCAGTAAACCTGGGGGAGATTAGACGACCTACTTTCCGATACAAAAACTGCTGAAGATCAAATTCAGGATGTCGTCGGCGGTGGTGGCGCCGGTGATGGCATCGAGAGGCCGCAGGGCCCCATAGAGGTCGATCATGATCATCTCGTGGGGAATGTGGTTCTGCACAGCACTAGCGGCGGCATCGAGGCTGGCGACTGATTCCGCTACCAGCCGCTGGTGCCGCAGGTTGGTAAGAAAGCTGCCTTCGGGTTGCGCTCCCGCTGCGCCGCCGATCTGGCGAAGAATCTCGGCGCGCAGTTCGGCGATGCCCTTTCCTGTGATTGCCGAGGTTTCGATATGCGGCGTGGGCGCGCTGTGGGCGCGCGGGCTGCCCTCCGCCAGATCAATTTTGTTTTCCACGACCACTCGGCGCCGGTCGCGCAGGCGCGACAGGAGGTCCTGGTCGGTGATGGAACTTTCTCTGCGGGTGGCGTCAAGCACCACCAGCACTACGTCGGCGTCGGCCAGCGCCTGGTAAGACTTCTGGATGCCGATCCTCTCGGCTTCATCGCTGGCGCTGCGCAAGCCCGCCGTATCCACGAGCTGCACCGGGATGCCGCCGATGTTTACAGTTTCACTCACCGCGTCGCGCGTGGTGCCGGGGGCGGCGGTGACGATGGCGCGGTCGCGCTCCACCAGGCAATTGAAGATGCTGGACTTGCCGGCGTTGGGAGCACCCACGATCGCAAGGCTAATGCCTTCGTGCACCGCCTTCCCGTAGGCGAAGGATTGCTGCAGCGCCGCCAGCGGCCGTGCCACCGCGGCAATGCGTTTGGCAATTTCTTCCCAGCCCAGCACCGAGACATCATCTTCGGCAAAATCGATGCCCGCCTCAAGCTCGGCGATCAGGGCGATGAGTTTCTGCTTGTGCGGCTGCAATTCGCGCGACAAGGCTCCGCCCAATTGCTGCGCCGCCACCTTGGCCTGGTAGAGCGTGCGCGCTTCAATCAGATCGCGCACCGCTTCGGCCTGGGCCAGATCGAGGCGGCCGTTGAGAAACGCGCGCATGGTGAATTCGCCGGGCTCGGCCACGCGCGCGCCAGCGGCCACTGCCAGCGCCACCATGTGGGACAAGACCACCGGCGAGCCATGCGCCGAAATCTCCACCACATCTTCGGTGGTGTAAGAATGAGGAGCGGCGAAAAATGACACCACCACCTCGTCGATGCGCTCGCCCGATGCCGGGTCGACAAGCTCGGCGAACACGGCGTGGCCCGCCTGCAAGTCCCGCGTCATGCGTAGCATGGGAGCGGCAATCGCCTGCGCCCGCCTGCCCGAAAGGCGAACCACTCCCAGACCTCCGCGTCCCGGCGCGGTGGAAATGGCGACAATTGTGTCTTCTTCATGCATCGCTGCCTTTGATTCTATAAGCCTTGCTACGCGCGCCGCGTCAGCCGCGGCTCAGCTCGCCGACCGCGGCATCGTGCTACCATTTTCGCAGTACGCTCCATTCAAGGAGGCACCCCTGTGCCGCAGATAAACAGCTCGTTGCCCTGTTCCGCTCGCCGAAAACTCGTCCACGTTGTTCTGGCCGCCGTGGCCCTGGTACCGGCGATTTCCCGGGCGCAGATTTCCCCGACCGCTCCCGTGACCCACGGAATTGTTGTCACAGACATGGATCGCTCGGTCAAGCCGGGCGACGATTTCTTTACATACGCGAACGGCGCATGGCTGCAGCGCACCGAGCTTCCGCCGGACCGCGCCTCGGTTGGCATTTTCAGCATCCTGGCTGACCAGAGCAATAAAAATACCGCGGCGCTCATCGCCGAAGCGGCGTCGGCCAAGGCCCCCGCCGGGTCCAATGCCCGAAAAATTGCCGACGTCTATAACTCCTACATGGATGAGGCCGGCATCGAGGCCAAAGGCCTGGGGCCGCTGCGTCCGCATCTCGACAAGATCGAAGACATCCACGACAAGCACCAGCTGGCCGTGGCCCTGGGCGAATCGCTTCGCGCCGACGTCGATGCGCTCAACAATACCAACTTCCACACCGCCAATATTTTCGGCTTGTGGGTCGCTCCCGGCTTTGAGGATTCCGATCACTACGCCGCTTATCTTCTGCAGGGAGGCCTGCAGCTTCCCAACCGCGACTATTACCTTTCGAGCAGCGACCGGATGCAATCCATCCGCGCCAAGTACCAGTCCCATGTCGCCGCCATGCTGAAGCTGGCGGGAATGAGCGGCGCTGATGCGCGCGCGGAGCGCATCCTGGCACTGGAAAAGGCCATCGCGGAAAAACATATCAGCCTGGCGGATTCAGAAGACATCGCCAAGGCCAACAACACGTGGACGCAGCCCGATTTCATCACCAAGGCCCCGGGGCTCGATTGGCCGGCATTTTTTAAGGGCGCGGGACTTGGCCGCCAGGCCAAATTTACCGTCTGGCAACCCACCGCATTCACCGGAGAGTCGGCGCTGGTGGCATCGTTCCCTTTGGAAGCCTGGAAAGACTTGCTCAGCTACCACCTGATCGAAGCCTATGGCGGCTTGCTGCCCAAGGCACTGGCCGAAGAACGCTTTGCATTCTTTGGCACAACTCTTTCCGGGGTGTCGCAACAGAGGCCGCGCTGGCAGCGCGGCGTGGCCGTGGTCAACGGTTCGCTGGGAGACGCGGTCGGTCAGCTTTATGCCCAGCGGTATTTCTCCCCCCAGGCGAAGGCGCAGGTTGAAGACCTGGTCGCCAACCTGATCAAAGCTTTCCGCGTCCGCATTGACGCGCTGCCGTGGATGGCTCCCGCCACCAAGGCCGAAGCCAAAGCCAAGCTGGCAACACTCTATGTCGGCGTCGGCTATCCTGAAACGTGGCGGGATTACTCGGGATACGAAGCCCGCGCCAGCGACGCTTTCGGCAACGCCTGGCGCGCGGGATTGTTCGACTACCACCACTCCACCAGCCGGCTGGGCGGCCCGGTGGACCGCAAGGAGTGGTCGATGACGCCGCAAACCGTCAACGCGGTCAACCTGCCCTTGCAGAACGCGTTGAATTTTCCCGCGGCCATTCTGCAGCCTCCGTTTTTTGATCCGCAGGCGCCCGCGGCGGTCAACTACGGCGCCATCGGCTCCATCATCGGACACGAAATCAGCCATACTTTTGACTCCGAAGGCGCCGCCTTCGATTCCAAGGGCCGCGTGCGCGACTGGTGGACTCCGTCTGACCTGAAACACTTTGAGGCAGCCACCGCCCAGCTGGCGACGCAATACGATTCCTACAAACCTTTTCCCGATATCGCTTTGAATGGGAAACAGACGCTGGGAGAAAATATCGCCGATGTTGCGGGAGTCACCGTAGCCTACGACGGCTATCGTGCCTCGCTGGGGGGCAAGGAGTCGCCGGAAAAAGATGGCTTCACCGGCGACCAGCAGTTCTTCATCGCATTTGGACAGAACTGGCACAGCAAGGCCCGCGAAGCCGCGCTGCGCCAGCAGGTGTTGACCGACCCCCACTCGCCTTCGCGATTCCGCTCGGCCACAATTCGCAACCTCGATGCCTGGTACAAGACGTTCGACGTGCAGCCCGGGCAGGCGATGTATCTCGCGCCGGCGGACCGAGTGAGGATCTGGTAATAGAGCAGGTCTGCGGGCCGGGAGAATTTACTGGTTTGGCAGGGAGATCAAAGGCAGGCTGCGCATAAAACCAAATCGAAGGGTACAGTTGGGGTTCAGTGTCAGGCTGATACTCTTACCGCGTTACAGGGAACAAAGGGTTCCTCGGCTTGCGCTCGGAATGACAATTCATTTAGGGCGTGTATATCTGTCCCAAGGGACGTGTAAAACTTAGCCTTCTGTCTCCCGGAAATGATTAGTCACCCTAGATATCGAGGTTCTTTACATCCAGGGCGTTTTCTTCTATGAAGCGGCGGCGGCTTTCAACGTCTTCGCCCATCAGGGTGGTGAAGATGGTTTCGCATTCCGCGATGTCTTCCATTCTCACTTCCATCAGGGTACGGCGCTCGGGGTTCATGGTGGTCTCCCAGAGTTGCACCGATGACATTTCGCCCAACCCCTTGTAGCGCTGCACCATGTAATCCTTGCGGCCTTCGTTGAGGATGTATTCGAACAGCTCGCGCGGGGAATTCTTCTCCACCACTTCTTCGGGGGCTTTTTTGCGGGCGACCTTGGGGGCCTTCTTCGCGCTCTTTTCCACGTCTTCCCGCTCCGCGTCGCTGAGCTCTTCGGCGTCAGCAATGGCGGGCTGCGGAGTCGCGCTGGCCTCGTGCTGGATGATGAAGGGCGGCTCCATGTAGGTTTCGATCTGCTTATATTTCGACATCATCTGGCGATATTGCGGGGTAGAGGCGAGCTCCCAGTTGATGCTGCGCTCGGCGCTCTGCGCGTCGGTAAAGCGGACGCCCCACAGGTTGTGCTCTTCGTCGAAGTAGCGCTCCGGGCCTTTCTTGAAGGCCGTGGTCTTGCCCAGCTTGGCCAGCTCTTTTTCGAGTTGGGTGATTTTTTTGGAGGGCGTCTTCTGGTCGCCTTCGAAATCAGTTCGCGCCGATAAACCCACCCGGGGCAGAAGCGAGGTCACACGCTCGTCGCGAATGCGCTTGTCCACCTTCTCGAAGAAGCCGAGAAACTCGTTGAGCGTGGTCATGAATTTGGTCAGCGCCGGGCCTTCCACGGTGGCGGCGCCGTCACCGTAGCGCACGATCAGGCCTTCGGCGGCGCGCTTGATCATCACTTTCACGAACTCGCGATCGTCCTTGATGTATTGCTGCGACTTGCCTTTCTTGATCGAGTACAGCGGCGGCTGCGCGATGAACACGTGGCCGCGCTTGATGAGCTCGGTCATGTGGCGGAAGAAGAACGTCAGCAGCAGGGTACGGATGTGCGAGCCGTCGACGTCGGCGTCGGTCATCAGAATGATCTTGCCGTAGCGCACCTTGGCGGAATCGAAATCTTCCTTGCCGATGCCGCAGCCCAGTGCGGTGATCATGGCGCGGATTTCTTCGTGGCCCAGCATTTTGTCGTAGCGGGCCTTTTCCACGTTGAGGATCTTGCCCTTTAGCGGGAGGATGGCCTGGTAGCGGCGGTCGCGGCCCTGCTTCGCCGTGCCTCCCGCCGACTCTCCTTCGACCAGGAACAGCTCGCAACGCTCGGGTTCGCGCTCTGAGCAATCCGCCAGCTTACCGGGAAGGCCGCCGCCATCCAGCGCGCCCTTGCGGCGAGTGAGATCGCGGGCCTTGCGCGCGGCTTCGCGAGCGCGCGCCGCTTCGATGGCCTTGTTGATGATTTTGCGCGCCACCGGAGGGTTTTGATCGAAGAACGCTCCCAGGCGCTCGTTGACAAACGCCTGCACCGCGCCGGCGATGTCGGAATTCAGTTTGCCCTTGGTCTGGCCTTCGAACTGGGGCTGGGGCAGCTTCACGCTGATCACCGCCACCAGGCCCTCGCGCACGTCGTCTCCGGTCAGGTTTTCCTTAACGTCTTTGAACAGGCCCAGTTGCTGTCCCGCGGAATTGATGGTGCGGGTCAGCGCGGTGCGGAAGCCGGAAAGATGCGAGCCGCCGTCCACGGTATTGATGTTATTGGCGAAACTGAAAACGCTTTCCGAATAACCGTCGTTGTATTGCAGCGCGACTTCCATGGCCAGCTGGTCTCGTTCCACCTCCATGTAAATGGGCTTGTCGTGCAATACGGATTTGCCGCGGTTGAGGTGCTTGATGAATTCCGCGATGCCGCCGCTGTATTTGAACTCGGCCTGCTTGGCTTCGCCGGTCTTGGGATCGGTGGCGCGCTCGTCGGTGAGCACGATGATCAGTCCCTTATTGAGAAAGGCGAGCTCGCGCAGCCGCTGCGCCAGGGTGTCGAAGTTGTATTCGGTGACGGTGAAGATCTCCGTGTCGGGAAGAAAATGGATTTTGGTGCCGCGCTTTTTCGTGCTGCCGGTTTTCTTCAGTTTGTTCTGCGGGATTCCTTTGGAATAACTCTGCTCCCACACGTTGCCGTCGCGCCAGATCTCAAGATCGAGCTGGTGGCTGAGCGCGTTGACGCAGGAAACTCCGACGCCGTGCAGGCCGCCGGAAACTTTGTAGCTGGAAGTATCGAATTTTCCACCGGCATGCAGGGTGGTCATCACCACCTGGGCGGCGGAAATTTTTTCGCCATCGATATCCATGTTATCCACGGGAATGCCGCGCCCGTTATCCACCACCGTGATCGAGTTATCGATGTGAATGGTGACGTCCACACGATCGGCGTGCCCACCCAATGCTTCGTCCACGGAATTGTCCACGACCTCGTAAACCAAGTGATGCAATCCCAGTTCTCCGGTGGAGCCGATGTACATGGCGGGACGCAGGCGCACCGCTTCCATGCCGCCCAAGACTTTGATGGAGTCCGCGGTATAAGACCCGTTTCCAGCCGCGCCGTTGCCATTCTTGGGCTTGGCTTCGGGTGTTGCTTTTACCTCGGCATTTGCGATTAGATCTTTGGTCGAAGCCATTGAACTCCAGTGTCAGGGCGGCCCCTTGGATGGGGCGCGGGTGAATGAGGCAAACAGTTGATTTTAATACCGGTTAGTACGGGATTTCAGTCTCTATTTTAACACATCGGCGGGCGCCTTTAATGATAGGAATCCGGCGATGTAAAGATCGAAAAATCACACTTTCACTGCCTGCGAAACTGCAGCGGGACCCAAGTCAGCGGAAGGGTGGAACTGGACCCGTTTCATAAGCGTTTTATGAAATTTATTTAGTAACTAGTTAATAATATTAGAATTAGTCTATTAAAAGCTTGCTATTTACTTGTACAGCTGTAGAATGGCTCTCAAGAACCAAACATCCTGACAATCCGAACGTTACTGGAGAATCCCCCCGATGAACCGTGTAACCCGTTTTCTTGCCATCGCTCTTTTCTTTGTCGCAGCCATTGCCACCTTTTCCGGTTCCTTCAGCGAGACCAAAGTCATCGCCGGCGGAGCCCCGATTCCGTGGTGCATTCCTGACGGCGGTAAATGCACTATGCCTGACTAAACCAAGGTTACTAACGTAACTGGCGACCCTCGGAGGGTGAGCGTAATCTCATTCCCGAGGGTTTTTTATGTTATCGGAAGATGTGCTTTGGCTTGTGGGACCAGCGCTGCAATTGATTTTGATCGTAGTCCTGCTGCGCACAAAACTGGCGCGCCAATTTCCTTTCTTTTTTGCCTACACCGTATATGAGATCGCCAGCAACGCCGTTCTCTTCGGCTTGTTCCGCGGCCGATTCGGCAAGTCTTATTTTTATACATTTTGGATTTGCCGGGCTCTCAGCATCTTGATGAGCTTTGGCGCGCTGCACGAGGTGTTCACCTACGCGCTGCGCTCCTACACCGGCTTGCGCGACCTGGGAATGATGATGTTCCGCTGGGCGGCCTTGCTGTTGCTGTTGATCAGCGGCGTGATGGCGGGCTCCAGCGCTTCCTCCCAACTGGCTTCCTTGACCAAGACCCTGGTCAACCTCGAACTCAGCATGGGAGTCATGCAGTTCGGCCTGTTGATGTTCATGTTTATTTGCGCGTCATCCCTGGGGCTTTCCTGGCGCACTCCGGCATTTGGCATTGCCCTGGGTTTCGGCATTTCGGCGGCATCACAAATGCTGGTGGGCAGCCTCAAGGCTCACCTGTGGAAGGGTTGGGATGTTTCCTTGAACCTGATGGGCAGCGCGGCCTATGACGTGTCCGTGGCCTTGTGGCTGGGCTATATGCTGATGCCGGCGACCCAGAAAACTCTCTCCAGGGTGGTGTACCAGCCGGTGTTCGATCGTTGGAACCAGGCGGCTATGCTGGTGCTGAACCAGTCTGGGCCCGCGGCGCAGCCGGTGGAGCAACCCTCTTACCTGTCTGATCTGGAGCGCACCGTAGCGACGGTGATGGCGGGCAGCGGGCGCCGTTCCTCGCAGGATGTCTCGGATCTTCCGGCGCAAGACACACCCGAGCCCATCAAACAGCCGTTGATCGGACCGGATCATAAGTTCGCGCTTTCCGGTCTTTTCTCAGCCGGACGATAAGCGCCTGGGTCGCCACCGAGGCGGCTTTATGAAACAACGCTCATCAGCAGGCTGAAAAGCCTGCTGCTCCCACCAATGTTTCCAGTTGTCGGTTGGAGATCCAGTCTTGACGCGCGAATGGTTGGGGCCGCGCGTCGAAACTTCCATTGGTTCCGGGAAACCGCCTGCGGCTGGGCGCCGCTATCTGGCAGTATTCTGCGGATATACCACCACACACCTGCGTCCGGCTTCGCCCTTGCTTTCAGTGCGCAAATCTCCGGAATCCTGAAACGCGAGATGGATCATCCTGCGCTCGCGGGCTGACATTGGGGCAAACTCAAACGGCACCCCGGAGTCGCGCACCTGGGCAGCGGCCAGGTCTGCGGTCACTTTTAATTCCCGCAGCCTGATGGCTTTCTGGTTCATGCAGTCGAAGCTGACTTTGTCGTGATCTTCACTTTCCAGGCGCAATGCGCGATGGGCGATATGCTCGAAGGCGCGCAGCAGGTCTCCGCCGCGCTCCAGCAGCACGGGACTGTCCGGCCCCGCGAGATCCACCACAATCACTGGCTGTTCCCAGTCGGTGGAGGGGGAAGCGGGGGGCACGGTGATGCGGTATTTCAATCGGAAGCCTCCGCGCGCCAGCAGCATCTTGAGGACTTCGTCAATCTTTCGTGCGGCGGCAACTTTATCTGCGATGGGCATGAATGATGGTCTCTGGTTGCCGGACTTGCGGCAAAGGTTCAGGTTGCATTATAGGCGAGGCCCCGGCTGGAATGCCGCCAAGTTTACGCGCCGGAAGTTTTCAGCCAGACGCATCGCAAATTTCCGGCGCTCAGCGTTTCTTTTTTCCTTTTACCACAATCTCAGCCGGTGGATTGGAGCTTCGGTTGCCATAGTTCATCCACAACTGCTGCGCGCTGCCCAGAATGTTCCCCAGTACCCAGTACAGGCTCACGCCGGCGGCCATGAACCAGCTGAAGTATCCCATCATGGCGGGCATCATCAGGGTCATCATTTTCTGCTGCGCCGGGTCGATGCCAGGCTGCGGCGTGAGCCGCTGCATGGAGATCATGCTGACCACGATGAGGATGGGCAGAATGCGATACGGATCGGGGGAAGAAAGGTCCTTGATCCACAGCCAGTGGGCGTGGCGCAGCTCGATGGCGTTGCCCAGCATGGCGTAAAAAGCGATGAGGAATGGAAACTGGATGAGCATGGGCAGGCAGCCCCCCACGGGGTTGACTCCCTCGCGCTTCATGATTTCCTGGATTTCCTGGTTCTTTTCCGCCTGGCGCGGATCGGTCAGCTTGTATTTTTTATATTTTTCCTTGATGGCGTTGATCTGGGGCTGCACCTTCTGCATTTTCTGCGACGACTTCATGCTGCTCATGCGCAACGGCCACAGAGCCAGGTTGATGATCAGGGTAAGGATGGCGATCGACCATCCCCAGTTATGCACCCAGTGCTCCTCGGTCCAGTTGAGCCACAGGAAGAGGGGTTTGGCGATGAGCTTGAACATGCCGAAATCAACGATGCCGGTGATATCGCCGCCTCCGCCCTGCGGTGATGCCTTGACCTGTTCCAGCACATCGAAATTTTTGGGGCCCACGAACAGCCGTTCCCGCGTGGTTCCACCGGCGCCGCCGCCAACCGCCACGCCCAGCAGCGAAGTTTTTGTGGTTTCGCCGTCCGGCTTCTTCGGGTCTTTAGGAATCAGCAGTGGGCTGTGCAGGGTCACCAGCGCCGAGCCATTGGGGTCGTCGGGTAAAAATACGGCGGCAAAATAAGAGCCCACGATGCCCGCCCAGGCGAACGGTCCGGGGACGGTGCTCCCCCCGCTGATTTTTTTGGCCGCCAGGCGTTGGATGTCCTGTCCCTGCATCCAGTCCACCTTTGACGCCGCATAAGAGGCGATGGTGTGCTGGTCGCCGAATCCCGACGGCCATGAGGGAAATGAAGCCACCACCACGCCTTTTTGCGTGACCGATGTTTCCACCTTCACCACATAAGATTCGTCGAAGGTAAAGCTCTTATGCACCACCAGATCGCCTGACGAATAGTCGAAGGCCACTGTGCCCGGCGCGTGAATATTGCCCTGGGGTTCAGCCACGAAAAGGCTTTCGTTCAGTCTCTTGCGCAGTGGTTCGTCGTAGGTCCACAACGATAGCGGATAGCCGTTGGCCGGCGCCGCAGCCTGGTTGACCAGCTCCAGCGGTTTGCCGTTTTCATCGTCATATTTTTTCAGGATCCACGACTTCACCTGGGCGCCTCGGTTGGTGAAGGTGATGCGAACCAGGTCGTTCTCGACCACGGTATCGCCTTCCGCGCTGGCTTGTTTCACGGGCACCAGTGAGACCTGGGGCTCGGTTGAGTTGTTCGCCGGGACCGAAGAGGCCGCGGGATTGCTTACCGGGGCGTTCGCGGAAATCGGCGCCGGGGCCCGCACCGGTGGCGGCGGCTTGAAATAGCGCGACATGATCTGCTGGCTGACGTAGATGGCGAGAAAGGTGAGCGCGAATGCCAGAAGCATTCGGCGCTCCATGCCGGGATCGTTCTGCGGGTTATGAAATTCGGTCAATTGGTTTTACCTTCAGGACTTGAATAAAAGCGGTGGGCCGGGGTGGCCGGCGGAATTCCGTGCGCGCGACGCGGCGCTTCGCCCTGCGGAGGCGCGATGGGCACAGGATCAAAACCTCCCGCGGAAAATGGGTGGCAGCGCAGCAGCCGTCGGCCGGCTTGGGCGCCACCGCGGATCATGCCATGGCGCGCCAGCGCCTCCGCCGCATATTGCGAACACGAAGGCTCGAACCCGCAAGCGCCGGGCAAATGGGGAGAGAGCACTAATTTGTAAGCCCTCAACAGGAATTCAATGGCGCTGGTCATAAGCCTTTTACCGCAAGGCTGCCGCCCTTGCTCTTGCTCATCCCTGACCGCACCGCTGCAAACGACTTGCGCACCTCGACTTGCAGACCGGCAAAGTTGCTCGACAGCACGGTCTTGCGGGCGTTGATAACGATATCCGCCGCCAGGTCGCTGCCCAATTCAGACATGGCGGACCCTACGGCGGCGCGCATCCGGCGTTTGATCCGGTTGCGATCCACCGCCCCACCCAGCTTCTTGCCCACGGTCAGGCCAATGCGCGGACCGGAAGTCGTTGGCTCGTCGGCGCCCGGCACAGCCACACGCGGCATATAAAAAATGATCATCTGCGGCGAAAAAACTTTCTTTCCATTCTGATAGACGTTTTCAAAAGTCGCGTGCTTCAGGATTCGGGCGGTGCGCGGGAAACTCTGGGAATCGCTCATGTTTGTGGCGTCAGCCGCACGGGACCAGTGATCAGGCGGCTGCGCGGGACCCAAATCTGAGGCTGCAACGGAAATCTGGTTTGGCAAGAAGCCGGAAGACGGCGCAAGTTCATTGGGGCCGGGTGCAAGACAAGCCCCGGCAAACTCTGGCGGGAATCCGGGGTAACACTGAAACACTGGCAAAGGCTCGCGGAAATGGCGGGGTTAATCGCGGAAACCGGCGCTCACGGCAACCCGCTTGCGCCCTTTGGCGCGGCGGCGTGACAGCACGGCCTGGCCGCTTTTGGTTTTCATGCGGCTGCGAAAGCCGTGGGTCTTCGACCGTTTTCGCCGGTTAGGTTGAAATGTCCGTTTGGGCATGGCAAGGCGCTCCTGCTGTAAAAATATTTGCTATTGGGCAAACAAGAAGTATAACGGATGGCCCTAATGTCCGGCAATAAGCGGCTGGCCTCGGTAGTGTGTCAGTTTGCAATCTTTGCTACGTAGAACGCCCACCCGAAGGTGGCGTTAGAGGGTGGGAGTCGAACCCACGCGGTACAGAACGGATCATCAATACTCTGTACACCATCCGGTTCCCCGGCCCTTTGAGCCACTCAGGCACCTCTATCCCAATTTTACGCCGGCGGCATGGAAGGGAATTTGTGACTCAAATCGATCTGATTGGCCAAACGAATACTGGCGCGGGGGATTTGTGCACTGTTTTTCGGCAGTTATAACTTCAATACTTGACAGATAATTTTTGCTTTCAATTTTTTTGCGCGCGAAATTTTTTTTGCATTTTCAACTTGCTCTCACGAAAAACTTTTGTGCTAGTATCGGCCTCACACTTTTACGCGAGACTTTATTTTGGTCGCGTTGATGGTGTTCCGCTTCAACATACTTTTGCTCCGCAAGCAGCCGGCTTCAGGAAACACTTCCTTTACGACCCTTGTGCAAGCGAACGCATTGGGGCAGATGGTTTTTTTGGTTTTCGATATTTCATGCCGCCACTTACGCCCATCACCGCCTCCACCAACCCATGGCTGAAAATCCTGGGCTCGCTCGAAAAGAAAATCAACCGGCACTCCTACGATACCTGGCTCAAGCCCACCCGCTATAGCCATGCCCAGGACAATATTCTGTTCGTCAGGGTGCCCACCGCGGAATTCCGCCACATCAGCGAAAAGTACGCCGACCTGATCAATGAGGCCATGGAACATCTGACCCTGGATTTTTCCGAGGTCAAGTTCGTCACCGCCGAGGAAGACCCGGCCGCCACCTCGGTCCGTCATGACGGTGGTTTTGCGCATGTGGCCGCGCCGCCGGCCTCTTCCGGGGCTCCGCAGCGCGGCGGCCAGGCGCGCTTCGACTGGGAATCGGCCAGCCTGCTCAATACCCGGTACACGTTCAGTGATTTCGTGATCGGCAGCGGCAACCAGTTTGCCCATGCTGCCTCCCAGGCGGTCGCCGAGCGGCCATCCAAAGCCTACAACCCGCTCTTTCTATACGGCGGGGTGGGCATGGGAAAGACCCACTTGATGCAGGCCATCGGCCACGCGGTCAAGCGCAGCCAGCCCGAGGCGACGATCTGCTACCTCTCCAGCGAGAAATTCACCAACGAGATGATCAACTCGCTGCGCTATGACAAGATGACCAGCTTTCGCGATAAATTCCGCACCGTGGACGTTCTGCTCATCGATGACATCCAGTTCCTGGCGCAAAAGGAACGCACCCAGGAAGAGTTCTTCCATACTTTCAACGCCCTGCACGAAGCCTCGAAGCAGATCGTCATCGCCAGCGACCGGCCGCCTAAAGAGTTGTCTGATATCGAAGACCGCTTGCGCAGCCGGTTCGAATGGGGATTGACCGCCGACATCCAACCGCCCGATCTGGAAACCAAGATTGCCATTCTGCAGAAAAAAGCGGAGTCGGAGCGGGTGTTGCTGCCCGACGATGTGTCTTTATATGTGGCGTCGAATATACGCACCAATGTTCGCGAGTTGGAAGGAGCGTTGATTCGCCTGGTGGCTTATTGCTCGCTCACTGGGGCTGAAATCACCCTGCGCACCGCCCAGGAATGCTTGAAGAATTTCATCGCCTCCCAGACCCGCAAGATCACCATTGAATCCATTCAAAAAGTGGTGGCGGAACAATTTGGTCTGCGCCTGGCCGAGATCAAGGCCAAGGATAATTCGCGCTCCATCGTGGTGCCGCGCCAGATTGCCATGTACCTGGCCAAGAGCATGACGGAAGCGTCCCTGCCTGAAATCGGCCGTCAGTTTGGTGGCAAACATCACACTACGGTCATGCACTCGGTCGCCAAGATCGAACAGGCCCGCCAGACCGACAAGGATTTAAACAGGATGGTCAACAAGCTCACCGAAATTCTTACCGGATGACCTCCCCTGTAACCAGCGCTATTGCTGCTGATTCCGTTACCCAGAAGACTCTGTTTCCTTTTATCCACCGAATTGCCGCGTCTTCCTGTGGCCCGCCGGTGCATAGCCTGTGGAAGATGTGGGTAAAGAGACGGCCGGGTGGCGTGGCTGCCTTGAATTACTCGCCTCTGGACCGGAGTGCGACTTTTTGTGAACACTCGGAAACTTGGGATTGGCCTCTCTCATGGCGGTTTAGTTCCAGTTATCCACTTTTCCGGCCTGACTGTTACTCCTACTGATTTAAGATATTCTGGTTTGATATAAGGTAAGGGTTCTTAAGAAGTAGGTTTTTTCTATCAAGGCTGTTTTCAGGAATTGGTTTTTTTAAAGTCAAAACCTGTGCCGGGGTGAGCGTTATGGAAATCACAGTTAAGAAATTCGACTTATTGAAGGAACTCACCGCCACCCAGGGAGTGGTCGAGCGCAAGACCACGATTCCCATCCTTTCCAATTTTCTTTTCGAAACCGGAGAGGAGACCCTCAACATTACCGCCACCGATCTCGATCTCAGCCTGCGGACCTCCTGTCCAGCAAAGATTAAAAAAGAAGGGTCGTGCACGGTCCCGGCCCGCAAACTCTACGAGTATGTACGCTTGCTGCCCGATGGCGATATTTCCATCAAGATGCTGGAAAACCACTGGGTGCAGATACGTTCCGGGCGCTCCAACACTAAGATGGTGGGCATGGCGCGCACTAATTTCCCGGTGGTGCCGATGTTCCCCGCGGCGGGCGCGGTGAAGTTGCCGGCCGATATTATCCGGCACATGATCTCGAAGACCATATTCGCCATCTCCAGCGAGGAATCACGCTACACCTTGAATGGCGCCTTGCTGGTTTTGAAGCCAGAATCGCTCACCATGGTGGCCACCGACGGCCATCGCCTGGCGCATATCGAGAACAAAGCGGCGCGGTTCGAAGGTATTTCCGGCGAGATGCGAACCCTCATCCCCAAGAAGGCGATGGGAGAAATCAATTCACTGCTGCAGTCCAGCGATGTCGATACCATCGACTTTGCGCGCGATGATTCCACCCTCTTCTTCCGCATTGGCAGCCGCTTGCTCACCTCGCGGCAGCTTACCGGGCAATTTCCCAACTACGACGCCGTGCTTCCGCGCGATAACAACAAGAGCGTCTCGGTGCGCTGCGAGGAACTGGCAAACTCGATCCAGCGGGTAGCGCAGTTTGCCGACGAGCGTTCCGGCGCAATCCGCATCCGCCTGGAAAAGAACGAGATCAACATCAGCTCTTCATCGACGGAGTCGGGTGAGTCGGAAGATTCGATTGAGACCACCTATCAACTGGACCCGGTGGTCATCGGCTTCAATTCGCAATATCTGCTGGATTTCTTGAAGTTCACCAACGAAGGCGAGGTCCGGCTGGAATTCAAGGATGCCCAATCGGCGGGACAGCTTCGTCCCGAAGAAACCGATGACTACAAGTATCGCTATGTTGTAATGCCCATGCGCATCTGACGCCCTCCCGCCCCTGGCCAAGCCGTCGCCCGCTGATGCCGTAACCCACGATGCGTGTTCCCTTTCATATCGGCCGGCCCCAGATTTTTGCCGGCCTGCTGTTGCTTATTTTTGCCGCACAATCTTCCTGGCTGGTTGTTTACCTTCCTCTCGATGAAGACCAGGAAGCGACCGGCGCCGTGGGCAGAGTTCTATATGACCCCAGTATGTCCACTGCTTTTTTTGGCGAGGTCAGCGAGGGCATCATTCCCCTCAGGATCGCTGGAATTGTGCTGGCGGGGCGTGACGCGGTTGCGCCTGCTTACGGCGAGCCCAGTACCCAAAATTCTCACCTCGACGGCGCCTACAGCAACATACTTTTTAACAATCGCCTGAACCAGAAACTGGTGCGACTGCCGTTCCTATTGTGCGGGGTATGGCTGGGCGGGGCCATCTGGTGGGTGGCTCGTCGGCTGTACGGCGACGCCGGAGGCTACGTTGCGCTCTCGCTGTTTGCTTTCTCTCCATTATTCATCGGCTATAGCGCCAACGCGGGACCTGAAATTGTGGCTGCCTGGGCAATCTTTGGAGTTATTTTCACGGCCATGGGCGTGGGCCACACGCTCTACGCTCCCCCTCGCAAATGGTACCCGCGCGCCGGGTTGCTGGGGATTGCCCTGGCGGTGAGCCTGGGTTCGAGCTTCGCTCTGTGGATTGTGCTTCCCCTGGCGCTGGCATTGATGAGTTACCTCGCGCCGGGAAGAACTCGTGCGGCGCTCTCGGCCATCTCGCTCAGCTCCATCCTGGCGGCGGTGATCCTGTGGGCATGTTACGGATTCCACGGCGGCGCGCTCGAGGCAACCCTTTGGCGCGGCGTGACCCTGAACGACCGGCGCCCCGGGTTTTGGCTGATTGGAGAATATTTCTCTACGCCCGTGCTGCTGCTCTTACTCGTCTACTCGTTGTTATTTCTAGCCGCCATCACAACATATTATTTCTGGCGACGCGCGCAATATTTTGGTAACACCGCCCCTCTTCTGGCCGCGCTGGTCCTTTTTCCGGTGGCATTAGAAGTGCCGCGGACTACCGGGGTGGTGGTTGCGGCAATGGCCCCGCTGCTGTTCGTTTTTATCGGCGGAATCGCCGCCGACCTGTTGGAAACCCGGCACAAAAATCTGGTACGTAAAATGCTGTTCGCGATTCTGGCGGCCAACGCCCTGCTAAGTTTCCTGGCTGTTCCGCGCTTGGGATCGACCACTTTTTACGGCCTGAAAGCCAGGACCCGTCTTTACATGGAGCCGCTTCCAGGGAAATAAGACGGTGATGAAGAGGATAAATTGGCTGGCGTGGACAACCGAATGAACTCTGAAATAGCCACCCACCTTGCTCCGTTCATAACCGGCCTCAGCGCGGAGCAATTCGAGCAAATCTCGCGGCACCTGGAGTTGCTGCTGCTGTGGAACCAGCGCGTTAACCTGTCGGGAATTCGCAGCCGGGAAGAAATCATCACCCGGCACTTCGGCGAATCGCTTTTTGCCGCCCACGAGCTGCTTGATCCGCACAGCGACATCAAGATCGTCGATGTCGGGTCGGGCGCGGGATTTCCCGGCATCGCCATTAAAATTTATGCACCGCGAACCAGTCTGACCATGATCGAATCACAAAACAAGAAGGCCACGTTTCTCCGCGAGGCCATTCGCACCCTGGGCATGTCGCAGGCGGAGGTCTACGATGGCAGGGCGGAAAAATTTGGCCACATTGCGGACCTGGTGACCATGCGGGCGGTGGAAAAATTCGAGCACATCCTGCCGGTGGCCGGCGGACTCGTCCGACCGGGTGGGCGCATCGGCTTGCTGGTTGGGCAGGCCCAGGAACAAACAGCCTGTCGCCTGCTGCCTGACTTTCAATGGAAACCGTCCATCCCCATGCCGCAATCGACTGGCCGCATCCTGCTGGTGGGCGCCAATCCCCGGCATGGCGAGGAACGGGCGGAATTTTCCGGCTGAGAGCGCACATGTTGCCGGCTGCTCCGGATGCCACCCCGTGAGGTTTCGCATTTTCTCATCCGCCACTTTATAATCCGCCCTCTATATGCAAACTCAACCGGTTGACCGCAGAAAATTTCTCACCGTGTGTTCCAATTTTGGATTGGCTTCCACCCTTTTCCCCGGAGTGTTGTGGTCGTTGGCCAACCCGGCAGCAGCCTCGGCGAGCGCCCCACCCGCAACCGAGGCCCCCAGGCTCGATACCAAAATCCCGGCAGCGCCGTCAAAACCAGTCGCCAAGCCCGGGGCGGTCACGCGCGAGATGATTGCCAGCGCGGCCACGATAGCGGGAGTGGTCATCGCCGACGAATACAAAGACATGATGCTGGAAGACCTGAATGGACGACTGGAATCCTACGACGCCATTCACAAGTTGAAAATTCCCAATTCGGTGCCCCCTGCCCTGCGCTTCGATCCGGTATTGCCGGGCATGAAGTTCGATCGCACCGCACGGCCTATGCGTCCCAGCGTCTCGCGCCCAGCGGGCAAGGCCGCACCCGCCAATATCGATGACGTGGCGTTCTGGAGCGTTGCGGACTTGGGCGACATGGTGCGCCGCAAGAAAATTTCGTCGGTGGCGCTCACCGAAATGTACCTTCAGCGCCTGAAAAAATATAACCCCGTACTGAAATTCGTGGTCACGCTTACCGAGGAGCGGGCGGGGGCGCAGGCACGCGAAGCCGATCGCGATCTGGCCCGGGGAAAATATCACGGCCCGCTGCATGGCATACCGTGGGGCGCCAAGGATCTGCTGGCGGTAAAGGGATACCGCACCACGTGGGGCGCCGGCGGCTTTGAGGAGCAGACCATCGATGAAGACGCCACGGTGGTCAAGCGGCTCGACGCGGCGGGGGCCGTCCTGGTGGCCAAGCTGACGCTGGGCGCGCTGGCCCAGGGAGATGTTTGGTTTGGCGGCATGACCCGCAATCCGTGGAAGACCGATCAGGGTTCGAGCGGCTCGTCAGCAGGCCCGTCATCGGCCACCGCGGCGGGTTGCGTGGGCTTTGCCATCGGTTCCGAGACCCTGGGGTCAATCGCTTCGCCGTCGACGCGCTGCGGCAATACCGGCCTGCGTCCTACGTTCGGCCGCGTACCCAGAACCGGCGCCATGGCCCTTTCGTGGAGCATGGACAAGCTGGGCCCCATCTGCCGCAGCGTCGAGGACTGCGCCCTGGTGCTCAACGCGATCTACGGTCCCGATGAGCAGGATCCGGTAGTGCACGACATCCCGTTCAACTGGGACGCGCGCCTTCAGCCCCGCGACCTGCGCATCGGCTACCTGAAGGCGGATTTCGACCGCATGCCCAAGCCTGATGATAAGCCGGAGGACAAGGCGCGGCGCCTGGCCAGCATGAAACTCGACCAGGCGGTGCTCGATGTCTTGCGGACCCGGGGAGTGAAGTTGATAGAAGTGAAGATGCCGGACCTGCCGTTCGGCGCCATGCGTCCTTTGCTGTTAGCCGAAGCGGCGGCGGCGTTCGACGAGCTGACGCGCAGCAGCCGCGACAAGCTCTTGACCGCGCAAGGTCCCAATGACTGGCCCAACGCGTTTCGCGAAGCCCGTTTCATTCCGGCGGTCGAATACATCAACGCCAACCGGGCGCGCACCCTGGGCATGGAGGCCATGGCCGCGATATTCAAGACTGTAGACGTGATCGTGGCTCCAACCTTCAGTTCGCAGCTGCTGATCACCAACCTCACCGGACATCCGGCAGTAATTCTGCCCAACGGCTTCCGCGAAGACGGCACCCCGACCAGCATCACATTTTTCGGAAACCTTTTTGCGGAAGCCCAGTTGCTGGCGACGGCGCGGGCCTACCAGGAAGCCACCACCTGGCATTTGCAGCGGCCGCCTCTGGATGCTGCCAAGTGAAGCGCCGCTGTTACACTCGCCACCATGCCCTTTCGCGTGAAGCCCAACTCCAAATCATTGTTTGAGCCGGAACCGGCCAAGGCGGGGCCGCCGCCCGGCCATATCGTCGCGCATATTGATGGCGGGGCACGGGGAAATCCCGGTCCGGCGGGCTATGGAGTAGTCATCCACGATGCGGCGGGAAAAAAACTGGCGGGTCTTAGCGCGTACCTGGGGCATCGCACCAATAATTTCGCCGAATATTCAGGATTGATTGCCGCCCTGGAGTACGCCATCGCCGGCGGTCACAAATCTCTGCGCGTGGTGAGCGATTCCTTGCTGCTGGTGAACCAGATGCGCGGTGTATTCAAAGTCAAGAACCTTGACCTGCGCGATTTTCACACCCGCGCCCTGGCTTTGGCGGCGAAACTGGAATGGTTCATGGTCGAACATGTGTTGCGCGCCAAAAATTACGAAGCCGACCGGCTGGCAAACGCCGCCATGGATTCCGGCACTGGCCGCGCTACAGCCGAAAGGCCGGTTTCAGCGGCCCCACCTGTAGCCAAAGAAATTATCGGAATCGTGCGCGGCGGAGTCGTGGAGTTAAATGATGGGAAGATTCCCGAAGGAACCAAAGTCTGGGTTCGGGTAGTGAAGTGAGGGAAGAGATCTCGGCCTGGAGAAACCGATCACTTCCAGGTGGAGATAACTTTCGGTGGAGATACGGATTCTACGAGTTGGCCTCTGCGTCTGGGCTTGACCTCGACAATCTCAAGAAGTTGTATAAGACGAAAGTGCTAAGTGGAAAAAATATTTGACTTGTCATCCTGGAGCGAGCTTCTGCTTCTTGTTCGAGCGAAGGACCTTGCGTTTTCTCTTGAAACTCTCCCGGTCTCGAATGTGGGAGGTTAACAACACGGATGGAACTTCTTGGTTTGGCAAGGAAGATTCAAAGGCAGGCTACGCGTAGAAGCCATTCGAAAGGCCGGGTGAAAACATTGATTCAGGCTGGAACTCCTACCGCCTCTCGGAAACAAAAGGTTCCTCGGCTTGCGCTCGAAATGACAATTCATATATTTCGTATTGTCCTAGGAGTGAGGATTATCGGGAGTTGCAAAGGCTGAAGAGCGGATAATCGCGAGCATGAAGACCAACTGCAACCACAAAAGCCGCCCCGAGGTCTCTCCACTACGCCGCACAGGAGCCTGCGGACTCCGGTCGAGATGACAATTTGGATGAGGACGGAGTTGTGGTGACGCGACGATTCCACCTGACGAGAAAATCTAAAAGTGACCCGCTTTGATTTACTGCCGCTGCACGGCCCCGCCCACTCACACCGTTAGCTCCCGCTTGACCGCTTCGCTGACCATCTTCCCTTCTACCCTGATCTTGCCCGCGGCAAACTTCGCCATGGCCGTCTTCATGACCGCGCCCATGTCCTTCAGCGTGGGAGAACCCATCTCGGCGATTGATTCTTTGACCACCCGGGTAATTTCTTCCGCGCCGGCGGCCTGGGGCATGTAGGCCTCGATCATCACGATCTCGGCTGCCTCTTTTTCCGCCAACTCCGGACGATTGCCTTTGGTGAACGCGTCGATCGATTCCCGCCGCTGCTTGATCAGGGTGTTGAGCACCGAGATGGTTTCCTGGTCGTCCAGCGGAGCACGCTTGTCGAGGGCCTTCATCTGCAGGGCGGCCTTCATCATGCGCAGGGTGGAGAGCAGCGTGGTTTCTTTGGTGCGCATGGCGGTAACCATGTCCTGCTGAATCTGCTCGGCGATCGTCATCGGGGTCCTTTCAGGTTGCGGCAAAAAAAATTGGGGCGAGTATCCGCCCCAACGGTTAGACGGCTGCGGTTTTAGGCTGGCGCTGGTTCTCCGCCGGGGGCCATTCCCGGGGCGCGACCGGGTTCCGGACGCAGCACTTGCTGCATCGGTCCGGCATCGTTGTTATGGCTGGGTGGCTTCTCGGGGAGTTGCTTGCCTTCGATCAGCATCAGCACTTCGCTGGCGTCGAGGGCTTCGCGTTCCAGCAGGGCCAGCGCGATCCGCTGCAGCGGCTCGGGGTGCTTGGTGATGAGGTCGGTGGCGCGCTGGTAGGCGCTATCCACCAGCTTACGCACCTGTTGATCGATGCGGATGGCGGTGTCCTCGCTGAAATCGCGATGTTGCGCGATCTCGCGGCCCAGGAAGATCTGCTCCTCCTTCTTGCCGTAGGTCAGTGGTCCGAGCTCGCTCATGCCCCATTCACACACCATGCGGCGGGCAAGATCGGTGGCGCGTTCGAGATCGTTTCCGGCGCCGGTGGTGATCTCTTTCAGAAACAACTCCTCGGCGATGCGCCCGCCCATCAGTATGGCGATGCGGGTTTCGAGGTACTCGCGCGTATAGCTGTGCTGGTCGGTTTCAGGCAGTTGCATGGTCAAGCCCAGCGCCATTCCGCGAGGAATGATGGTGACCTTATGCAGCGGGTCGGATTGCGGGCTCAAGGCCGCCACCAGCGCGTGGCCGGCCTCGTGGTACGCCGTCAGCTTCTTTTCCTTATCGGTGAGCAGCATGGACTTGCGCTCCGCACCCATGAGGACCTTGTCTTTGGCCACTTCAAAATCCCACATCAGCACCGACTTGCGGTTGTAGCGGGCCGCGCTCAGCGCCGATTCGTTGACCATGTTGGCCAGGTCGGCGCCGGAAAAGCCCGGGGTGCCGCGCGCCAGGATGGAAAGATCGACGTTGTCGCTTACAGGAATCTTGCGGGTATGCACCCGCAGGATCTCTTCGCGTCCGCGCACGTCAGGCAAGCTGACCACCACCCGGCGATCGAAGCGGCCCGGCCGCAACAGGGCGGGGTCAAGCACATCGGGACGGTTGGTGGCGGCGATCAGGATGACGCCTTCGTTGCATTCAAAGCCATCCATCTCCACCAGCAACTGGTTGAGGGTTTGCTCGCGCTCGTCATGGCCTCCGCCCAGCCCGGCGCCGCGATGGCGCCCGACTGCGTCGATTTCGTCGATGAAAACGATGCACGGAGCGTTTTTCTTGCCTTGCTCAAAAAGGTCTCGGACCCGGCTGGCGCCCACTCCCACAAACATTTCAACGAAATCGGAGCCGGAAATGGAGAAGAAGGGGACGTTGGCTTCGCCGGCCACGGCGCGCGCCAGCAACGTTTTTCCCGTGCCCGGCGACCCTACCAGGAGCACGCCCTTGGGAATGCGGCCTCCCAGTTTCTGGAACTTCTGCGCTTCGCGCAGAAAATCGATGATCTCGCGCAGTTCCTCTTTCGCTTCCTCAACCCCAGCCACGTCTTTAAAAGTGATTTTCTTCTGCTGCATTGACAGCAGCCGCGCCCGGCTCTTGCCGAACGATAATGCCTTGTTGCCGCCTGTTTGCATCTGGCGCAGCATGAAAAACCAGAAGGCCACAATCAGCACGATGGGCAGTATGTTGAGCGCGTAGCCCGTCCAGTTGTTCATGGAGGCATCGCGCACCGTAATGTTCACGCCCTTGTCCCCCAGTATCTTGATCATGTCGGGGTAGTTGGCGGGCACGGTGGTGTGGAAAACCTTGGAATGGTCGTTCTTGTACTTGCCCTTTACTTCGCTGGCCAGGATGCTGATCTCGGAGACGTTGCCGCTGTTTACCTGGTTCATGAAGGCGGAGAAATTGATTTCCTCATCTTTAAGGGCGGAAGTGTTCTTAGAAACCAATTGCCAAAGCAGCACGCCGGCAAAGATGATCAAGGTCCAAAAAAGAATCTGTTTTACCGTGGAATTCACTTCAGAAACCTGCTTTCGGATACCGAACTTTCTTAGCTTTAGATGCTCTATCTGGAAGGAAGATTTTTTACCTGTCTTGATTCTAAGCTTCGTTTTTCACAGCGGCAAATGGCTCGCTGGCGATTATGGGGCTGGATTTGGGGCCGCGGACCGCTCTTCGCGGCCATCGCGGGACTTCACCGCGATGTAGGGCAGGTTCCGTCCCAGGTCGGGCGCACCCAGGCCGTATCCGATTACATACGCCTCGTCAAAGAGAAACCCAAAGTAATCCGGCTGCAGGGCCAGGCGCCGGGACGACTGTTTATCGAGCAGAGCGACCAGTTTCACCGACGCGGCGCCGCGGGCGGTGAGATTGCGGACCAGAAAATCGCTGGTCTGTCCGGTTTCCATGAGCGCCTGCACGAGCACGACATCCTTGCCGGCGACCTCGACTTCAGGGGTAAACATGATCTGGGTGCTGGCCAGCGCGCCCTGCCATTGTTCAGATATTTCGGGCTTGATGAACTGGCACACCACGGGAACGTCGATGGCGCGCACCAGGTCGGCCATGAAGATAAAGCCATCTTCCAGCACACAGACCGCGTAGAGCACTTTGCCGGCGTAGTCCCCTGAAAGCTGGCGGCCGATTTCGGAAACCCGCTTTTGAATTTGCTCGGCGGTCAGCAAAACGTGATGGGAGTTGGGAGAAGTTTCGATCGTCAATTGATGCGCCTCAATTCCGGCTCGTTTAATTCACAGGACTGCTGTCAGGGCCGAGCCGGCTTTTACGGGGTAGCAAAATCCCAATGCGAAAGGGCAATCCTGGAGGGGAACCTAGAAGTCACCGAGGATTCACTGCTTCCGGCAATAACTCTTCGATTATAAGCACTTGCGCGCCTCCCGCGCAGGCAATCTGCGGCATGGCAAAGCCCCGCGCCCACAGAATACGGTCGCCCTGGCTGACCACCGGCCACAAATGCTTCTCTTCACGGTGGAGGGCGTGCCGTTGCAGCAATTCTTTCAGTTTTTTCGGGGCCTTGGTCCGGGCGGGTTGAAAGCGGTCTCCGGGAGCCCAGTTTCTGACCACTAACTCCCCAGGGTCGATTGCAGGGAGCGCCGCGGAAGCAACGCCAGTATCCTTACCGGGCTGCCAACGGGCATGGAAGGTGCTTCGCAGTTCGGGCACATGCACCTCGCCGGGCACGGCCAGTAGATAGCGATACCCAGTCGACGGGGCGGATGGCGCAACCTTGGCGGCGCGCTCGAAATGGATTTCGAGGGCTGACTTGCGGGCTGACCAGCCGCCGGGCAGTTCGCAGAACTTTGCGGTTTCAGCGGATGAGACGGCGGGGGGGGGGAGAAGTCCCAGCACACGCTCGACATGATCAAAATCCAGATGGATTCCCAACCGGGCGGCGATCGCGAGAACCATTCGCCTCTGCATTGCCGCGGGCAGAGATGCCAGGGCGGCAACGCTGCATTGCATCGATTGCGCTGAAGCCTGGGAGATGACCGCTGACGAAAGACGCGCAACTTCCGATTGCCAGTAAATCTCTTCATCGCGAGAGATTTCAGCCTGGGCGGCGAGGGTTGCCACGATAGCCGGGTTGTAGTGCCGCGCGATCAACGGCAACAATTCGTGGCGCACGCGGTTGCGGGTGTGACGCGCGTCGTTATTTGATAAATCTTCACGCCACGGCTGGCCCAACCCGTTCAAAAATTTTTCCACCTGGGTGCGCCGGATTTCGAGCAGAGGCCGGACGATGTCAATTTTGTCGCCCCGGTCATGCCGGGGATAAATTCCCGCCAATCCGCGGCTGCCGGTCCCCCGGATCACGCGCATGAGGACCGATTCCGCCTGGTCGTCACAGGTGTGGGCAGTTGCGACTTTGTTCACCATCCCGGTTTCAATCAGGCTGTGCAGGAACCCATAGCGCAACTCCCGCGCGGCGGTCTCCAGGCTCAATTTTTTCTCGCGGGCGAAAGCAGGAACATCTGCGCTTTCTGCGAGAAAGGGCAGATCGTGGGCGGCGGCGAGGCCGCGGACAAACTCCTCATCGCCATCGGATTCTTCGCCCCGAATTCCATGATTGAAGTGGGCAACCGAGACAACGATGCCCAGTTCATTGCGCGCCTGCAGCAGCCAGCGCAACAGGGCCACCGAATCAGCCCCGCCCGACACCGCGGCGGCCACGCGGTCCCCTGCGGCAAGCAGGCGGTGGCGGCGGATGTAGCGAATGATCTCTGGCAATGACATTTTCGGGCAAACCTGATTTTAGCTGTTTCCCCGCTTTTACGACCTGGGTCAGAACCACGAGATTGAAACCCGCGACCATCCCCTGAAACGTAGTTCTCCGAAATCCTGAATCGGTCTTCGCCACTTCTCCGCCGCAGATCGGCTGCTATACTTTTTCCCCCGATGAATAAAGAAGCTCAATGAGCGTGAAGGTAATCATCCCCGCAGCCGGCTTAGGCGTGCGCATGCATGCCGCCGCGCCGGGCGCGGGCGAAGCCGCGGAAAAGAGGCCCGCCAAGCAGTTTCTGGAGCTCTCCGGGGTCCCGGTAATCATCCACACCCTGCGCAAGTTCGTCGAACATCCTGAAGTCGATGAAATTCTGGTGGCGTTGCGCAGCCATGAGATGGACGAGTTGCGCGAGCGGCTGAAACGGGAAAGATTCAGCAAGCCCATCCATCTGGTGCGCGGAGGCGATCACCGCCAGGAATCGGTGAGCCACGCGCTGGCGGCCATGGACAGCGTAGGCGCCGACCTGGTTCTGGTGCATGACGCGGTGCGCCCCATGGTCGATGCGGCCATCATCTCCAGCGTCATCGCCGCCGCCAAAAAATATGGCGCCGCCATCGCAGGGGTGCCCGCTTCCGACACGGTGAAGCAAGTGGAACGGACGTCGGAAGGCGCGCTGATCACCTCAACCATTCCGCGCGAGCGCATCGTGCTGGCGCAAACCCCCCAGGGATTTCGCTATAGCATCCTGAAGCACGCCTTTGATGAAAGCGGCGCCGACGGTTTCATCGGGACCGACGAGGCTTCGCTGGTCGAACGCGCCGGCCACCCCGTGGTGGTGGTGATGGGGTCATTCCGCAATCTCAAGATCACCACTCCCGGCGACCTGGAACTGGCTGAGTTTCTCTTACGCGACGCCGGCCAACGAGGCGCTTCATGAGCTTTCGCATTGGTTACGGATGGGATTCACACGAGTTTAAGGCCGGCATCCCGCTGAAGATCGGCGGGGTCGCGCTGCCCCATTCCCGCGGACTTTCCGGCCATTCCGACGGCGACGTTTTGCTGCATGCCATCACCGACGCGCTGCTGGGAGCGATCGCGGCCGGCGATATCGGCAACTTCTTTCCATCCACTGACGCCCGTTGGAAAAACGCCGACTCCGCTGTATTCCTGCAGAAGGCGCTGCAGAAGGTGGGCGAGGCAGGTTATGCGATCGTCAATCTCGACTCTACGCTGATCCTCAATGAGCCGCGCATCGGCCCGCATCGCGACGCCATCCAGCGGCGCCTTGCCGAGCTCCTGAAAATTGATGCGAGCGCCATCGGCATAAAAGCCAAGACCCCCGAAGGCATGGGGACCGATGATGCCGCCATCGCCCACGTGGCAATCCTGCTGGAAAAAAAGCGCGGCTGAAAACGAACGGCGGGTGGGAGCGTGAGCCGGGCTTAGACGCCCGGTTTTTGTTCTTTCAACTGCCGGGTGATTTCCGCGACCAGGTTGGGGCGGAGTTTATCCATCACATTTTGCACCAGGCGGGCAACCGCCTCTTCGTTGAAATGTTCCGCGGTTGCGGGCGCTTCGCTGGCGGCGGTTGCAGACGCTTCCTGGGCGGGCGCTGCCGCGGCCGGAGGCGCGGTTTGAATTAAATGGATCTGTTCGGCGGGCGAAGCAGCCGACGGGCGCTCCGGCTCGTCGCTGGCGGCAAGAATATCGTCGTCGAAATCTGTATGACTGGCCGCTGGAGCCTGCTCTCCTGCGTTGGCTTCCGGCACCGGTTCTGTGTACATGGCGGGCGCGTCAGCCGCCATGCCTACCACCACCGGCTCGGGATTATCCAAGCCAAAGCGCGTGGGGAAGGCGTTCGACATTTCCAGGGGAT
>JBBQWT010000011.1:0-103214 GCA_038210375.1 Terriglobales bacterium
GGACTTTCCGGCCATTCCGACGGCGACGTTTTGCTGCATGCCATCACCGACGCGCTGCTGGGCGCGATCGCCGCAGGCGATATCGGCAATTTTTTTCCATCCACTGACGCCCGCTGGAAAAACGCGGACTCCGCCGTCTTCCTGCAGAAGGCGCTGGAGAAGGTGGGCGAGGCAGGTTATGCGATCGTGAATCTCGACTCTACGCTGATCCTCAATGAACCGCGTATCGGCCCGCATCGCGACGCCATCCAGCGACACCTTGCCGAGCTCCTGAAAATTGATGCCAGCGCCGTCGGTATAAAAGCCAAGACCCCCGAAGGCATGGGGACCGATGATGCCGCTATCGCACACGTAGCAATCCTGCTGGAAAAAAAGCTCAGTTGAAAACCGAACCGTGGGATGGGAGCGTGAGCCAGGCTTTAAACGCCCGGCTTCTGTTCTTTCAACTGCCGGGTGATTTCCGCGACCAGATTGGGGCGGAGTTGATCCATTACGTTCTGCACCAGGCGGGCCACCGTCTCTTCGTTGAAGTGTTCCACGGTTGCGGGCGCCTCGCTCGCGGCGGAGGAAGACCCTTCCGGGGCAGGCTCTGGCGCGGCCGGATGCGGGTTCTGAATCAAGTGGATCTGTTCGGCGGGCGAAGCCGGCGACGGGCGCTGCGGTTCGTCGCCGGCGGCAAGAATATCGTCCTCGAAATCGGGATGGCTGGCCCCTTGGTCCTGCTGGGCTGCGCTGCGATCCCGCACCGGTTCCGTGTACATGGCGGGCGCGTCAGCCGCCATGCCTACCACCACCGGCTCGGGATTATCCAAGCCAAAGCGCGTAGGGAAGGCGTTCGACATTTCCAGGGGATCAGCGATCAACGCTGGGTCGGCGCCGCTGGGCACTACGAACTTTGTGGGCTCGCCCAGAATGTCATCGTGTTCGAGCTCCGCTTGAATGCGTTGTTGCACAGCATCGGGAACAGGCGTGGCGGCGGCAAATCCATGTACGCGGCCGGGGTCCGGCGCTTCAAGGATGTCGTCCTCTTCGAGCTCCGGCTCCGGCTCCGGCTCGATGTCGACGGCGCTGTCCATGGGCAAGCTGGCAAATTTAGGACGCTGGGCCGGCGCAGTGCCGTGCGCAGTCTGGGTTTCGACCCGCGGCGCGGCGGCAGTTGGGGAAACTTGCGATGCCGTATCTGAGGATGAACCCGCAGGCGGCGCGGCCGCGCCGATATCCAGTATGTCTTCGTCGTGGCGCTCGCCTGAGTACGCAGGGGCGGCAGCCGGCGCATGCTTAGCGGACGGCGCAACGGACGCGGCAGCGGGCATGCCCCAGGGCTCGGGAGGTACTGGGGGCGGTGCTGAAGTTTTCGCAGGGGCCGGCCAGGCCTTTGATACCGGCGGAGCAACCGATACCGCTTCCCATTCTTGCAGCGGGTCGGGAGCAGGCGGTGCGGACGACTTGGGTTGGGGCGTCTCGAAAGGGCTAGCCCAGGCATTGGTCATTGCAAACTGGGCCGGAGCCACATTACTGCCGGCGGGAGCTTCCGGCGCAGCGTGGAGGTGGGCGGCGGTCGATGAATCATGCGCTGCGGCTGGGGTCGGGACCACGGGAGTCCCCAAAACCTTTGGGGTTTCCGCGCCAGAAAAGTTGGTATAGATGGGCTGGGTATCGTTAGGTCCTGGCGGGGGCGCGGCTACCACAGCTTCGGGGCGCTGCGGAGTATTGGCGGCAGCGGCGGTAGCAGCGACTGCTGCAGCTCCTGCCGCGGCGCCTGCCATCTCGGTGGCCAGCGATTCCGGCATCTTTTCCGTGACCGCCGAATGTTCCGGGGTGACTCGGTTTTCTTCGAAGCCGGCGAATGCCGCCGGAGATTGGCCCGCCGGCGAATGCACGTTGCCGGCCTCGCGGGTATAGAAACCGGACTCTTCATCTCCGGGAATGGTTTCGGGAGCGCTGGTGAAATCCGATGCCGCTGAAGTGGCTGCGGGGGGTTCTGGTGTTACCGAAAATTTACTGGAAGCCGCGCTTTCGCTTTCGCCAAAAAAATCACCAAACGCGGGCGCCGAACCTTCCTCGCGCGACATTTCCATGGCCGGCGCAGCCGGCGCTTCTTCGGGGTCGGATTCTTCGGCGGCGGACATCGACCATTGGCTCTGAGCGGCTGAGGGACGCGCCGCCGGCTTGGGCGCCGAACGCGCGCGCGCCGCCTCGATTTTCGACTCAAACTGCTGCATGACGGTCAGTAGGTCGCTGGCCTCAAACGGCTTTACGATCACTCCATCGGCCTGCACGCGGGCGCCGTCTTCGGGGCGGTAGGGTTCCATCTTGCCCACCGTCAGCAGCACCGGGATGGAAGCGGTGGCGCGTTCAGCCCTGATCTTTTCGCAGATCTCAAGCCCCGAATAGCCGGGCATAAAAATATCGAGGATCAGAACGTCCGGCGCTGATTCCTGAATTTTCTTATATGCGGCAGCTCCATTGCTGACCACTGTAACTTCGTAGCCAGCCTCGCCGAGAATGGTCTTAGCCATATTCTGAGCGGTGATGCTGTCGTCAGCGAAAAGGACTTTGAGTGACTGTTTTAAAGCCAAGTGTCGATACCCGCGGATACTTCCTTATCTCTAAAACCGTACTGTGTATCAACCTGCAAGTCAATTCATGCCGCAGCGATGTACTTTGATGATAAACACCTGGATTTCGGGGTTGAACCGAAAACAATTTCTTTCTTTGAAAGAAATTGTTGACGCTGGTGAACGTGGTGGTGACGATCCCAACGTAGTCTCGCCCTGGAGAAAATACCCATATCAGTTGTCATTCTGACGTTCCCTGGCTTTATGGGGTTAAGGGATAACCTCTGCTTCGCGACAGATCTTTCGCTCTGTGGGGTACCCCCAGGCATCGCGGTCCATTGTCATTTCCCAAGCGAAATGGGTCGAGGTTTTGGGCCTAAAGGAAACGCCGGATCGCAGTTCGAATAAGGAAATTCAAAGTCAGGATGGTGGGCTCTGTTTTATTGATAACGTGGTAGGGAGAAACATCGCAGGGAAATATTTGTTGAGCAGTAGGGGTTCTGCCTCACCCCGGTAAAGCCGGGGGTCGTCAGAATGACATCCGCGTTTTAGATTTTTTCAGCCTCGATACAACAGCCGCGCTCTAGTTCCTTTCAACATGAGGTGACAACTGCTCAGGCTAAAACGGAACCAGCTTGCGCAGCACCGATTTCTTTTTCTTCTTACTGGTGGATTCCTTCACCTTGGGGTCGGTACTGTCGGCCCTGGTTGCAGTGGTCGCGTCGGAAGTGGGCGCCGCCTCGTTGACCTGTGCGGGAGCGGCCCCTGGAGTTATGGTTAACTCCGGCGCGGATTTGTCATCGGGCGGGCCGGAGCGCGGAGTGGCTTCACTGGCGTCGGGAGCGCCCTTGCCGACAGTCTCGACGCTCACTGAGCCGTTGCCGGTCTTGCCTTCAGCCACCCGGCCGGCGTTGCGCAGGATCTCTGGGGCGTTGGTCGGGTCGGGGTCGGTCATGGTGGGCTCGCCCCGGGTGGCGGCGGCGGCCACGTCGGGGCCCCGCTTGAAGTTAAGCATCAGGCGATTGCGCAAATTGGTTTCCGACCGGCTTTCCTGTTCGCTCTTATTGAGAGCGATCGCCGCGGCGGTGGCCACGGGAACAGGCTTCTGCAGCGCCTGTAATCGTTCTTTGGCGTCATCGGCGCGCGACATGAGGGGGTAGCGAGTGAGAATTCTGGCGTATGACCCGGCTGCCGACTGGGTGAAATCGGAGATCAGCTTGGCCTTGGCCACTTCGGACATTCTATTTTCGCGAACGATCCCGATTTCCCCTTCATAAGCAGTGCCCAGCAGGTACAAAGCTTCATCGGCGCGGCTGTACAGCGGGTAAGCGTCGGTGAGGGACTTCAAGCGCGCGATGGCCGCCGGCCATGATTCCCGCAGCGCGTAAAAACGGCCGATGCGATACTCGCGCTCCGCCAGAACTTCCTGCACTTCGAGCAGGCGGCGCTTGGCTTCGGGCACCAGTTTGCTGTCACTGAACTGCTGAATGAGCTCGCGGTATTCATCTTCGGCGCGCTTGGCATGGGTGTAGTCGCGGTCCGCTTTTTCCATCTGGCGATAGTGAATGTTGGCGACTTTGAGCTGCGCTTCGGCGGCTTCCGGCATTTTGGGGAAAAAGGTGATGAAGTCCTTATATTCAGCTTCGGCTTGGGCGAGCGCGGTGGTGGTGCCTTCGGCGTACCAGGAATCTCCCACCGATAGCTTGGCGCGGGCGATGTATTCAGAGTCGGGGTAGGTGTTGATCAAGGTTTGCAGAGTGATGCGGGAAACGTCATAGCGGCCGTGCTTGAGGTCGTCCATGGCGCGATCGTAAAGAACTTTGTCAGGCTGCTTGGAATTCAGATTGGCGATGGGATTTTTGGACTTGTTATGGGTGCAGGCCGCGCTCGCCAGCATTATTACGGTGACCAGGCTGAATAAAAGGGCTTTACGTATCATTGGAACCTCTCTCACCTTGTACTTCGCTTTAAGAATTCGTAAGAAAATCGTCATCACGGCATTCCGCCGCGAGAGCTGTGTCACCGGCCCAGGCCAGGCTTAAACCCTTACTCGCCGCGCCTGTTCCGCTGATTTCAAAATGCGGCGCGCGGCTTCCCGCGGGTCTTTATCGCCAAAGACGGCGCTTCCCACCACCAGAATTTCGGCGCCCGCGCGCACCACCAGAGCAGCCGTCTCTTCGGTGATTCCGCCATCGACCTCGATGCGGAAATTGGCCTTGCGGTTCTCGCGCATTTCCACCAGTTGTTCGATCTTGCGCACCGAATCGGGCAGGAACTTCTGCCCCCCAAAACCGGGGTTGACCGACATAATGAGGACGAGATCGACTAGGTCCAGAACCTCGGTCAGCGTGTGCACCGGAGTTGCCGGGTTGACCACGACCCCGCAGTTCAGCCCGCGTGACTTGATCAGGTTCAGGGTGCGATTGAGATGCGGGCAGGCTTCCTGGTGCACCGAAATCCAATTCGCGCCAGCGTCCGCAAATGCCGGAATGAATGCGTCGGCATTGGAAATCATCAGGTGGCAATCCAGTGTGGCCTTGGTGTACTTGCGCAGCGCAGCCACCACCGGCGGCCCTATGGTCAGGTTGGGAACGAAATGGCCGTCCATGGCGTCCACGTGCAGGATGGTGGCTCCGCCTTCTACCGCGAGGCTTGTCTGGTCCGCCAGGTGGGCGAAATCACACGCCAGGATTGAGGGGGCAAGTTCTATCAAAATAAGGCCAATCGTAAAGCAACCACGGTGAAAAGCTTCCTAAAATTGTAGCATGCAGCGGCCTTTGAGGCCGCCGTAATCAGGCGGTCTTACGCCGGAGCGTCGCGGTGAATCTTCCGCGGGTCGGGGACGTGCGCCCGCGGATAATAAAGGTCCTCGATCGCGGTTTTGACCTTCGCTGCCAGGGCATCGGCCTGACGAAGGGTGTAGCCCTCGGTCGAGATCGGCGGTCCTGCCACCAGTTGCAGCGGGTGGGGACGGACGTGGAAGTGGTTCATGGGCAAAGTTTCAAGGGTACCGGCCAGGGCGATGGGGATGATTTCGGCGTGGGCCTTGATGGCTACGTAAAATGCTCCATTCAAGAACGGCTGGATCTCGCCGGAGGTCGAGCGGCTGCCCTCGGGAAAGACCACCACCGGCATCCCCTGCTTCAACGTTTCGGCGGCGCGGTTGAGGCCGCGCAGCGAGGCGCGGGCATTGCTGCTGTCCACTTCGATCTGGCCGGAGCGCCGCAGATGCCAGCCGATCACCGCGTAATGAAAGACCTCTCGCTTGGCGATGATGCGGAAGGGAAATGGCAGGTTGGCATAAAGGACGGGGATATCGAGGGAGGACAAATGGTTGGCGGCAAACAATCGCGGCGGAAACGGCGCCAGGTATTCCGCGCCCACCACCGTCACCGGAGTGCCCAGCGTGGCCAGTATCATCTTTGACCAAAAGCGCGCGAGCCAGTGCTGAAATTTGCCATGGCGATCGAAAAACGATGACGACAGCGATATCGCGCCCAGCACCCCGGTGTAAAGAAAGATCAGGGGAATAAAAAAAACAAAAGACCGTAACCAGCTGATCGCATACGGGGTGCGGTAGCGGGCGGCGTCCGCCGCCGGAGAAACCCTGAGGTCGGTTTGTGCCCGGGCTGCTCGATCGGCACGCGATCCTGGTATCTCGCCGGCCATCTTAGCTCTTACCCAGAAGCTGCAAAGCCTCCCCCACGATGTATATCGACCCGGTGATGACCAGTAACAAATTACCGGCAGTTGGCGGCGCTGGTCCAGGGGCATCGCCGTTGTGCGCCGCCACCGCGCTCACTATGTCGCGTACCCGTTGCAACGCATCCGCCACGGTGGGCACGGCGCTCATCTCGGTGGCGGTGCGGCCGGCGGCGGCGCGAATTTCTTCCGGTGTGGCGGCGCGCGGAATCCTGGCCTGGGTAAGGACCACATGATCGGCCAGGGGAAAGAGAATCTCGGCGATCTCGCCGATGGCTTTATCGCGCATGGCGCCAAAAATAAAGATAAAGCGGTGTTCGGGGCAGTACTCCGACAGCGTGGAACGCAGGGCCCATGCTCCGGCGGGGTTGTGGCCCACATCCAGAATGATTCCCGGCAATCCACCGGAGGCGGGGACAAACTGAAACCTGCCGGGCCATTCGGTTTCGCGGATTCCGCGCTCGATCTGGCCGGCCTTCAGGGGGAAGCCAAATTGCTTCAGCTCCAGCGCCGCGGCAATGGCCAGCGCCACGTTGCGCAACTGGTGGCGCCCCACCAGCGGAGATTCCACGGTGATCTCGTCATCGCCGGCGCGGCCGTCTCCCAGGCTCAAGCGGTAGCGGCTGCGAAATTCTGGAACCGCATCCCGATCCACCGCCGGCGTATCGGGCGTCAAATTTCCGTTCTGCCGTCCGGCGGCGCCGGCGCCCGGCGATACCGGCGGCACAAATCGCGCGGCGCTCACCGCACGGGCATTGCGCTCGACGCAGATTCGACCGATCACCTCATTGGCCTGGGGATGCTGGGGAAGCGTGACCAGCAATCCCCCGGGGCGGATGATCCCGGCTTTTTCGGCGGCAATTTCGCCGATGGTTTCTCCCAGATATTTCTGGTGATCGAGGGCGATGTCGGTGATCACCGCGAGGCAGGAACTGGCCGCGTTGGTGGCGTCCAGCCGGCCTCCCATTCCCACTTCCAGAACCGCCAGATCGATTCCTGCGCTGGCAAAATACTCGAAGGCCATGGCCGTAACCATCTCAAAAAAACTAGGGTGCCGCGGCAGCCCGCCGGTGGCCTCCAGTTGACGGGCCGCAACTTCCACTCGGTGATGGATCTCGGCAAACTCCGGATCGCTGATGGTTTCGCCGTCAATACGGATGCGCTCTTTGATGGAGACGAGGTGGGGCGACGTAAACAGGCCGGTACGGTAACCGCCCGCACGCAGGATTGAGAAAAGTGTCGCTGATGTCGATCCCTTGCCGTTGGTGCCGGCAATCAGCACCGAAGGAAAGCGGCGTTCAGGGTTGCCCAGCACGGCCAGCAGGCGCCGCATGTGATCGAGATCGAATTTAATCGCGGGGGATCCGCTGAGCTCATGGCCCAGGCGAAGCAGTTCTGCAACGGACGCGGCGTAGGAATCGGGCACGGTTCAGATTTTAGCTGACTGCGGGGAAATCCCGCGGCTTGCGGTTGGGCTTCTCCGCCAGCCTGGAATGCGGGAAGGAAATTACCTCGGTAACTTGCGGGTAAAAACCGTCGCCGGTACTCTCACCTAAGAAGTGTTACAAAAAAATAAAAGGGTCGGCGCTTTCGGGGGGAAGCGGCGGCCTTTTTATTTAGAGCGGCTATTCCGCTTCGTTCGGCCGAACCTGCCTGCGTTCCCGCACCCCGGTACTGGGATCTTCTTTGTCATTCCACTTCACGCTGAAGGCGGTCACCGGCTCAGCTTTGCCTTTGACCCGTAGAGGCGGCAGGGCGACGAGCTCGGGTCCGCTCCCGAGATCTTCCGCGGTGCTGGCCGAGATCAGAATCTGGCCGGCGGTGGCGAACGACATCAGGCGCGAAGCGATATTTACGGCATCTCCAACCACAGTATATTCCAGGCGGCGCGGCGAACCGATGTTGCCCGCGGTCACGACCCCGGTATTTACGCCGATTCCGATGCGCAGTTCGGGAAACCCGCGTTCCGCGGCATGGCGGTTCATTTCAAGCATGGCGCGCTGGATTCCGATGGCGGTGCGCACCGCATTTTCTGCGTCGGTCGGCTTGGAAATGGGCGCGCCAAACACCGCCATGACCGCGTCCCCAATGTACTTGTCGAGGGTGCCGGAGTGGGCGAAGATCACGTCGGTGACGCGGGTGAAATATTCATTCAGCAACTCGATTACGGTTTCGGCTGGGAGACGCTCGCTGAGGCTGGTGAAGCCGCGAATGTCACTGAACAGTATGGTGACTTTTTGATGTTCGCCGCCCAGCTTGATCACGCCGTCGTTGGCCGAGATCATTTCCACCAGGTCGGGTGAAAGAAAACGCTCCAGGGCGGAACGCTCGACCGCTTGCTGGGCCAACTGATCATGGGTCTCAGCGTTATCAATAGCGGCGGCAGCTTGCGCGGCCACCAGCGCAAAAACATTTAACTCCGCTTCTTCAAATGCGGCCGTTTTTTCCAGGTTATCGACGTAGAGCACGCCGAGGATGCGCTGGTTCCCCAGCAGGGGAGCGCACATGGCGGAGCGCAGCCCGCTGCTCACAATACTTTCACTGGCATTGAAGCGATCGTCAGTGCTGACGTCGGAGATCAGGAATGGCGTCTGCTCGTCTTTGATGCGCTGCAGAATGGAGCGTCCCAGGATGATCTGCGGCTGTTCCTTGCTGGGCGGGCGGCGATAGCGAACCTCAGTCTGGCGCTCAATTTCGCCGTTGTCGTCGAACAGCATGATGAACCCGCGCTCCACCCCGTGAATGCGAAAGCTCAGCGACATGACCTGTTCGGCTATATCGTCGAATGAAAGTTTGGAATTCAAGGCGCGGCCGGCGTCGTAAAGTACTGACAGCAGATAATTCTCCCGCTCCAGCCGCTTTACCGTGGAGACCAGGTCGGTGCGGCTTCCGGCGGTGTTCGCGCTGGCATTAAAAGAATCACGGGCGCGCTGCAGCATGGCCTCGTTGTGCGGAGCATGGCCGGCGCTCACCAGCAGTCCGGATTCGTTGATGGATTCGAAAGTGATCTCATAGACGCCGATGCGGATGGCATCCCCGTTCTTCAGCAGGCTATCGTCGTTGATGGGGCGGCCGTTGAGCAGGGCGCGATTGGTCGAGCCGCGATCGGCGATGGTGAATTCCGAATCGCTTTCTTGCCGAATGACGGCGTGCGAACGGCTCACGCTGGCATCGTTCAGCACCAGATCGTTGGCGTTGCCGCGCCCGATGGTGAGCTCCGCCTTGTTCAATTCCAGAATCCCGCGCTTGCCATCGGGAGAGGATATGAGGAGTCGCGCCATTACTTCTCCTGTGTGATTGCCCACCCCGGCAGGAGCGAGGCTGGGGCGTAGCGATGCCATGTTATGTCCCACAGATTGAATCGGCAACCGGCGATGCGCGTCCCCGATGTCCTATTGGGCTTCGAAGGTATCCAGAATCTCTGCGGTCTTGCCTTCCTGCACCGTGACTGTCTTGTGCAAGGGCTTGTATCCCGGCAGGGTCAAGGTCACCTGGTAGGTGCCCGGCTCCAGGGGAAATTTGGAGGGGGTCTTGCGCGGCGCCGGATGGCCTTCCACCGTGATGTTCGCACCCGGTGGATTGGTGCGAATGTTTAATCGCCCTTTGCCCGGCGGAATCCCGCCGCCGAACAAGCGCCCAATCTTGGCAAATGGACTAGGCCCGCCGGGGGGCGTCGGGGCGGCGCTCTCCTTCACCATTTTTGGTTTGAATGAATAGCTTTGGGCTTCGCCAATGGTGGCGTGAAAGGTGTTGTCTTTGTAGCCGGCGAGACGAAGGGTCAGGGTGTGATCGCCCTGCTCGATTGCCACTTCGGTAGGCGTGACACGGGATGTGGTCTTGCCGTCAATCAGCACCGCGGCGCCCGGCGGACTGGTGGAAAGAGAAACCATGGCCACCTTAGCCTTGAGTTGCACGCCCACGCTGGCCATCTTGCCGGCCAGGACCATGACCGCGCGGGTTTCCTCGGTGTAGCCCGGCTTGGAGATGCTTACGCTGTGGCGGCCAGGCGCGAGCTTGCCGGTCTGAAAGGGAGTTCTCCATCCCGACTGTGAAACCCCGTCGATCGTGACCCGCGCGCCCTCCGGAGTTGAAGCCACGCTCATGCCGGTAAGGCCGGCGACTCCCATGGCATTGGTCGCAGCCAGCACCGGGTTCTCCGGTTGCGGCGCCCCCGGCTGGGTAGGTAAGGTCTTGCCCGGCTGGCGGGAATTGCGAGTGCGGGTGGCGAGGGCCTCAGCCAATTTTTTGTCGGCGGCGATTTTCTTCTGCAGCGCCAGGTCTTCAGGCTTCCCCGCCGGCGCCTTAACTGCGGGCTGCGGAGTCGCGCCGGCACTCACCGTGCCAGGCGCCGGTGTTGCGGTGGTTGGCGCAGGGTGCTGGATGGGTGCGCCTGGCTGAACCGCACCGGGCGCTGCCGGGGGGGATGGCGTAGCGCTGTTCTTCTCCAGATTATCTTTCGGTGGAATTGCGGGCGGTTGCTGCGCTCCGGGAGACGTCTGGGTCTGCGGTGCAGCAGGGGTAACCGCCGCGGGCTGCGCTGCCGCGGATTGCCCGCTGGGTTTCTTCGAGCCTCGTCTGGCGAAAAACCATCCCGCAATCAACACCAGCAGCGCCAGCCCGATCAGCATGTAGCGCTGCATCGCTGCCCCGGCTTTGACCGGGGGATGTGCAACCCCGGGCTTGCGGGGAACAGTCTGTGGCGCTTTCTTCGCGGCCGCGGCGGATTTTACCGCAACCGGGGCCGCCGCGATTTGGGCCTTGGCCGCAGGCGAGGCCGGTTGGTCGAGGGTGGGAGATTCCGATGCGATGCGGGCGGCGCTTGCCGCGGCCGCAGCAACTGTATTGGCTAATGGGACAATAGGTGAAGACGCCGGCGCCTCGATTGGCGCCGCGGGAGGGGGAGCCGGGTTGTTCAATAACAGGGTCTGATCGTCGCCGCTCGCCATGGCGGGCATCACCATCGTGGCCGCGCCGGCGCTGAAGCCCGGAGCCACGCCGCTCCCCAGGTTTTTGTAATTTTCCAGATCGCGCATCATCTCCGCGCCGCTCTGGTAGCGTTCATCCGGCGACTTGGCCAGCGCCTTGGTGATGATAGCGCTCAACCCGGGATGCACGGTAACGTCGAGCTCGCGCGGCGAGATGGGGTTCTCATTCACTATCTTGTAAATGATGGTGGTGATGTTCTGACCCATGAACGGCTTTTCGCCGGTGATCATTTCGTAAAGCATTACGCCGAAGCTGAACAGATCAGAGCGTCCGTCGAGCGTGCGCCCTTTCACCTGCTCCGGCGACATGTAGTTGGGAGTGCCCAGCACCTGTCCCGTGCTGGTCATTCCGCCGCCGGCCTTGGCGATGCCGAAATCCATGATCTTCACCGTACCGTCGGAGGTGATCATCATGTTGGCAGGCTTCACGTCGCGGTGGATGACCCCATGGGAATGCGCGTAATCGAGCCCTGCGCAAATCTGGCGGGAGAGGGTAATGATGCGGTCCACCGGCAGCACCCGCTGTTGCGCCATCAGGGCCTGCAGGGTCGTGCCCTCGATAAATTCCATGGCAATGTAGAAAATGCCATGGATCTCGCCGGCGTCATAAATGGTGACAATGTTGGGATGGTTCATCAACCCGGCGGAGCGGGCCTCATTCTTGAAGCGGCGCACCACCTCTTCGCTCTCGATGCCGAGGGCGTCGAGGCGCAGGGTCTTCAGGGCAACGGTGCGGCCGATGTTAGGGTCGATGGCCTTGAAAACCACGCCCATGGCGCCCCGGCCCAGTTCGCTGACCACCTGGTAGCGTCCTACGCTGTGCGGTTCTATCCCAGTTGACATTGCCGAAACTCGTTAACAGAAAATTGGGTTGGCCCGTAAACGGCCTGACTTCAAATTCTCGGCGAATCACTACAGTGAATATTACGCCGGCGTTCGCATGATTCGGTCCTAAGCTGCCGGCACATTCCGGCTCTGTATTATGCCCTGCTAATGCGATTCTATTCGTTTCCCCCGGTATTTAGGAAAACAACATTCTGGCCGGGACGCCGCACGGGGCGTAAAATTCGGCCATGCCGATCAGCAACCGCGCCTGCCGACTCGTGTCCACTGCTTTCCTGATGTTGATATTCACCGCTTCCAGCCCGGCTCCGCTGTGGGGTGGAAGCAAGCCTGTTGCCCCGGCCCCGGAGCAAAGCCAGGCCGAGATCCTGAAGGTTTTGCACCAGCAGGTGCAAGACTGGAACCACGGCAACATCGAAGGCTTCATGGCGGGATACTGGAACTCTCCCGACCTCACGTTTTATTCAGGAGGAACCGTGACCCGGGGCTGGAGACCGACCCTGGAGCGCTATAAGAAACGTTACCAGGGCGCCGGGATGGAAATGGGCACCCTCACGTTCGAAGGTCTCGAAGTCACGATGTTATCGGGCGACACCGCGATGGTGCGCGGGCACTGGCGACTGGGAATGACAGATGGCACGGCGCCCCAGGGCCTCTACACCCTGCTGCTGCGGAAATTCCCCGAAGGTTGGCGTATCGTGCACGATCATTCGTCGGTGCAGGCGTAGTGCGGGGACGGGGCGGCTTTTGATCTTGCAGTTGCTCTTGATCCTCGCGTCACCACAACTCTGTCCTCAGCCCAATTGTTATCTCGACCGGAGTCCGCAGGCTCTTGTGCGGCGTAGTGGAAGAGACCTCGGGGCGGCTTTTGATCTTGCAGTTGATCATCATGCTTGCGGTTACCCGCCCTTCAGCCTTTGCATCTCCCGATAAGCCTCACTCCTCGACATACCACGCTCCCGAGCCACGCTCTTAAGCGCCGCTTTTTCGTCTAGATTCTGCTCGGCCATGATTTGCTCGACGCGCTGGCGCAGGTTTGCAACCTCTGCCACCGGCCCCCCGCCCTGCGCATGGGAAACGATGAGCGTAATTTCACCGCGCAAGGGCCGCTCGCGGGCTTCGGCCAAGACCTCGCCTGCCGGGCCGCGCAGGAATTCTTCGTGCAGCTTGGTGATCTCCCGCGCAACCACCACCTCGCGATCCGTTCCCAGCAGCTCGACAATATCTTCCAGCGCGGCGGTGATCCTCTGCGGCGTTTCATAAAACACTTCGGTGAGGGTTGAGGTACGCAACGATTCCAGCACGGTGCGGCGCTGGCCCGACTTGGCGGGAAGAAACCCGCCAAATTGAAATGAATCGACCGCAAGTCCGCTGGCGATCAGCGCGCACACAAAAGCGCTGGCGCCGGGAATGGGAACTACGGGAATACGTTCCGCGATGGCGAGTTTGACCAGGCGGAAGCCCGGGTCGGAGATGCACGGGGTACCGGCATCGGAGACCAGCGCCACCGCTGCGCCCTCGCGCAATCGCAGAATCAGCTCGGCGGCCCGGTCGGCTTCATTGTGTTCGTGATAACTAATGCTGGGGGTACGGATGGTGTAGTGATTGAGCAGCTTTTGGGTTTGCCGCGTGTCCTCGCAGGCCACCACGCTCACTTCTTTGAGGATGCGCAGCGCGCGCAGCGTCAGATCTTCGAGGTTGCCGATGGGGGTGCCCACCAGATACAGCGTTCCCGGTACGATGCTGGCCTGGCCGGTTTCGAAATTATTTTCTTCGCGCATCTTCCCGCCGTGGTCCCGCGGCTTGGCCTGAAGTATAAGGGAGCGGCGCTACGCCGCGAAATTGACGCTCTCGCGCACCGCCGCCTAGAATCGAAACTGCCAACTAGAAAGAGGATGGACCTTTGCCTCTCCACGAATACCGCTGCCAGAAGTGCGGCCACCAGTTCGAAAAAATTTCCAAGTTCTCGGATGCGCCGCTGAAGAAATGCCCGCAATGCGGGGGCAGAGTGGATCAGTTGCTCTCCGCCCCCGCCGTGCATTTCAAAGGTTCGGGTTTCTATGTTACCGACTACGCCAAGAAATCTTCGAGCGAAGCTTCGGCGAATGATGGCGGCAGCGCCACCTTGAAGCCGGATGACAAGAAAACCACGGGCGACGCGCCCGGTGACAAGCCTGCTGCCGAAAAAACCGCCGGCGAAACCAAGCCGGCGCCGGAAAAGAAGGCCGGACCTGCGGCGGCGGAGACCAAATCCCCGGGCGAGAAGACCAGGCAATCCGGAGACCGAGTCTCCACCACCGGCTCCAAAAAGGCGCGCCGCCGGTAGTACATCATCAGGAGGTTTGCGATGACGCGTGTATTCGGGTTTGTCGGTCTGCTGATTGTTCTGGGAATCGGCTGGATGGTTTACCAGCGGCAAATTAAAGCAGTCTCCACTCCGGGAGTGGAAGGCGCGCAGGGCACGCCGCGCGGCACCATCGATCTCGCCGGGGTTAAGAACGACCTGGTTGCCCTGGCCGAAGCGGAACGCCGGTCGATGGCTTCCGCGGGCAAGTACAAGTCGCTTGATGAGCTGCGCTCCAACGGCGACGTCAGTATGACCTCGAACACCCGGGGGCCTTACACCTATTCGGCGGAGTTTGGTGAAACCACATTTCGCATCACCGCTACCCGCGGGGGCGCCGAGGCCGCTGGTCCATCGGTCGTCAGCATCGATGAGACCATGGCCATCAAGCAGGAATAAAAAAAATCTGGAGGACGCGATCGAACGCCTAGCGCCGGGAACGGCGTTTGCTCTCGGCGGAAACCACGACGTCGAATTGCACCGGCATTTTTTTCGGCGGGAAGCACGAATTGTCGTTGCACGCCTGGTAGTGGATGTCGCCCTTCACCGCATAAGTTCCCGGCGCCGCCTTGGGCGAAGCCAGCAGGCCGGCTGACACGGAGAAGTCTCCGCTGTAAACATTCAGCTTGTCGGTGGGGTCGAAGGGCAGAGTGATATCGGTGCCCGCCGGGTAAGTGACCTTGCCAATCGTGATGCGCGCGGGAGCGGTCAAGCTCAACGTGGTGGGTATCAGGTAGTCGGCATGCGGCTTGTTGGAATTCACGTGATAACCGCTGCCCACATGAAACTTGAGCTCCACCACCGCGCTATGACCGGCTGAAACTGCCACCGTCGCCGCGGGGATTACGGTCAGGACCTGCGGTTTGCCTGGAATATCGTCGAAGGGGTTGATCGCGGCATTGACAGCGGTTCGCCGAACCATGGCGGCCTGGTCCGGACGGGGAAATATGCCTGCCAGTAACGCCAGCAGGACCCCCAGCAGCAATGTAGTGGCTCGTTTGCGCGTCAGCATATTTTATTTCATCGCATCTCGACAGGCGCTTTCCGAATTCAGTTTACAGCCTTCCTGGCGCCGTCCGCCTTGTTGTCATCCGGCACGGCCGCCTTCTTTGAAGTTCCCAGCGCCAGCTTAATATCGTCCTCAATCGTGCTGCGATCGGCCAGACCTTCGATGTGGGCCACGATCTTGCCGGAGCGATCCACAAAAAACGAAGTGGGCAATCCCAAAACGCCGCCGTAGGCCTCTCCCACCGCCTCCTTGCCGAGCAGGATGGGGTAATTCACCTTCATGTCCCGAGAAAAACTGGCAATGGCATCCTTGCCGGAATCGTCCATGGCAATTCCCACGATCACCAGGCCCTGCGGGCCGTATTGATTTTGCAGCTCCACGAACCATGGCATCTCGATCTTGCAGGGACCGCACCACGTCGCCCAGAAATTCACCAGCAGCGCTTTGCCTTTGTAATCGGCGAGCGTGACTTTGGCGCCCTTGAGATCATCCAGAGAAAAATCGGGCGCGGGTTTGCCGATCAGGTTGCCCTGGGGAAGCTCGGGCAGCGTGGGATTGGGCTCGGTGTAACCGACCTTGGCGTGGCGCGACTGCCGGGCGCCCACGTAGATCAGGCCGGCCACGGCGACGATGACCGCGAGGATCACAGCTGTTGGTTTCATGCGTTTTCCGTTTCGATTCGCTTACAGCGCGAAGCGGTTGAGAAAGCCGAGATAGCCCGACAGAATAGTGAAATGACGGGTGAAAATCAGCAGTCCTACCACTATTAACAATACTCCACTGAACACCTCGACCGCATGCAGGTGGCGGCGGAAGCGCGTGTAAAACGCCAGGAATCGGCCCACCCCCAGCGAGGTCAGCAGAAATGGAATGGCCAGTCCCGCGGAATAAATCGCCAGCAACAGGATGCCGCGGCTGACCGTGTTCTGCGAACCGGCGAAAGCCAGGATCACCGAAAGAATGGGGCCGATGCAGGGCGTCCAGCCAAAGGCAAATGAAAATCCCACGATGAAGGCGCCCAGCGGGGTCTTGCCGGCGCCGGTGGAGTGCAGGCGCTTATCCGCGTAGAGCGCCTTGATCTTGAAGATGCCGGTGAGATGCAGGCCGAAAATGATGATGATGACTCCGGCGATGCGGCTGAGCAGTGCATGGTAATGGCGGGTCAACCCGCCGATAGTGGTGGCGGCGGCCCCCAGCGAAATAAAGACCACGCTGAAGCCGAGAATAAACATCACCGAATTCAACATCAACCGGCGGAAGACGCGGCTCTCACCCGATTGCAATTCTTCCACGGTGGCGCCGGAGATCAGGGACACGTACCCGGGAACCAGCGGCAGAACGCATGGCGAGAGAAACGAGATGATGCCGGCGACAAATGCCGCCAGAGGTAAAGGAAGACTGCCCATAAGGTCTATCACCGAGCTTAACCCAATTTTATTCGACGGGGCTGGCGGGCTCGCTGGGGAAACGGTACGCGGGTGGAAGCCATGCAGTGTTCAAGCGCGCAGCCCGCTCCAATTTTCGGCGACGATGATCGAGTTCACCGGGTTCTGGGGATCGTATTTCACCGACGCCGGCAACCCAATTCGATACTTGGAAAGATTCAAATGCAGGTGATGCAGGCTGGTTACGTCCTGCGAGGCTTCGTAGGAAACCCCGGCCACCTGGTAGCGGTAAAAAAGGAAAAACGCGTTGCTCTTGCCGGCGGCAGTGATCTCGCTGATATCGATCACGGTGCCGTCGGTGATGCGTCCGCCCTTGCTGATCAGATCGCGGCGCTCGCGCTCTTTTTCTTCGGCGCTCTTGCGGCGGCTCAACACCCACGCGAAGATCACCAGACCCAGGGCGAGGGCGATGGCCGCCACCCGGAGATAGATATTCAGGGATGCATACGAAAAATACTTCACTGTCGGGTGAATCTCCTGCCATGGGTTGGAATCGATCCGCAACCCAACCGGGAACCGCCGTTGCGTGTCATGGGGAATAAGTCCATCGAATCAGGCGTCGAATCAAACCAAGGAATCAAACCACTGAATTGCGCAACGTTCCGATGCCCGCGATGCTGACCTCGACCACGTCGCCGGCCTGCATGGGCGCTACGCCCGCCGGGGTGCCGGTAAGAAGCAAATCTCCCGGCAGCAGCGTCATGACCTGCGAGATGAAACGGATTATAGCATCGAGAGAAAAGATGAAATCGCGGGTGTTGCCGCGCTGTTTGACCTCGCCGTTGAGGCGGGTTTCAAGCGCCACGCCGTTTGCCGGATCGATCTCATCGCTCACCATCGGCCCCACCGGGCAGAATGTGTCGAAGCCTTTGGCGCGCGTCCACTGGCCGTCGGGCGCTTGTAAATCGCGGGCGGTCACATCGTTGGCGATGGTGTAGCCGCGGATATAAGGTTTCGTATCCGCGCCCTCCGCCAGTAGGTGACAGGCCTTATCGATCACCACCGCCAGTTCGCCCTCAAAATCGACGCGCTGGGAAACGTCGCCCGGAGGCCGAATGATTTCCCCCCCGGGACGTAAAATCGCTGAGGGTGGTTTTAAAAAAATGAGCGGACGCATGGGGACGTCATGTCCCAGTTCCCGGGCGTGATCACTGTAATTGCGTCCCACGCAGATGATCTTTGAGGGAGTGACCGGCGCCACCAGGGTGGCGTCAGCCAGCGGCACGGGGTCGAAGTCCTCATGTTCTTCCCACTGGGCGGGAGAAAAAGCCGCGCGGGTGATTACATCCACGCCGCTTCGTGATTCGATGAGGCCAAACAGGACCCGGTCAGAGGAGCGAAATCGACAATAACGCATCTCTGGAATTGTATCGTGGGTAGCGGCCGGTGCCCCCCCGCTCGGCAAGCGCTACTGGGGAACCTTCTCGCTGGCTTCGGCTGACTTGGCGCTCTCGTTATCGCGGACATCGACTGCCGACACCGAATAGAAGTAGGTCACGCCCGGTTGCACTCCGGCATCGCGATAGGCGGGGGTCTTCAGCCGGTCCGGGTTAATTTTTTGCGGCAGCTCGCCGCCCTGGCGGCGATAGACGTTATAACCAGCCAGGTCGGGCTCGCCGTTGGGCGCCCAGCTTAGATCGATGAAGCGCTTGCCGGGGCCGGACAGGCCGGAAAAAACCGCTTCGACCGCCGCCGGAATCGCCGGCGGGAAAATGTCGTGGGTGGCAACTTCAATCATCGGGGAATCGTCGCTCTCGACTTCGGCCATAGATTTCCCCTGCGCCAGCAAGCTGGTGATCGCACTCACCTTGTACTCGTAATCCTGCTCCCATTCGAAGCTCTTATCCTGCAGTGAATATTCGCCGCGCGCATCGGGAGCGAGCTCTCCCACGGCAAGAAAATTTTCCAGATTGCGCGCAATGCTTTGGCCGCGCGGAAAGCCTTTGGCCGGCGCCGTGCGCACCGGAGGGGCGGCTACGCTTCCGGGTTTGACGCGGCGTTCCACGCGGTAGCGAAACTGGTATGCCTCCGAGGGCGGAATGGCGGCCTCGCCGGACCAGGAAATAACAATCCCTTCGGCGGTCATACCCGCGCCAAGGTTGCGCGGCGCGGCCAATGCTGGTGCGAGAGAAACTTTGACTTGGTTGGAAAGTCCGGCGCTGCGGCCCCGGGTGTTGGCGCTTTCGATGGCGTAAGTTACCCACTGCGGGGCCGATCGGCTCAACGAAATTGGGGGCAGCGAATCCACATAACTGCTTTTCGGCGCGGTCTTTCCCGAACCCACGTTATCCGCACCCCCCCCCGGTGGCGCTTCACCAACCGAATCGCGGCAGCCTTGCATGGTCTGTAGTTCCGGAGCGGCATAGGCGGGCGAACGGCATATGCGCGTGGCCGCGGGGTGGCGAAGGGCCTCCCCGTCGGTGGTATTGCGCGGCGTGGTCCAGGTGAGAAGCACGCGCTGGCCCTTGCGGATGGCAGCGAGGTCCTGGGGAATCTGCGGCAACTGCAACGACGGAGGCTGGGGCGCACCCGGCGTCCCGCAACCGGTGACCAGGGTGAGCGCTGCGGCGGCGGTCAGGATAAGTGCCGGCTTCATGCAAAAAAAGGGTAGCAGATTCTGGCTGTGGGGGTGAGGAACTCCAGAGCGTGTCCTCGAGTGGCTCGCCGCCCCCTACAGAATATAGCGAGACAAGTCCTGGTCCTTCACGATGTCGGCCAGGGTCTTCTTCACGTATTCGGCATCGATCACATAGGGGTTGGCTTTCATCGCGGCATCCATTTCGGGAGAAGAGAAGCTCACCTCATCCAACACGCGCTCCATGATGGTATGCAGGCGGCGCGCCCCTATGTTCTCGGTGGTTTCATTGACCCGGGCGGCGAAGTTGGCGACCTGGTCGAGGGCGTCGGCGGTGAATTCCAGCTTGAGTCCTTCGGTTTCGAGCAGCGCGGTGTATTGCTTTACCAGTGAAAACGCCGGTTCGGTGAGGATGCGGATAAAGTCGTCGATGGTCAGCGACTGCAACTCCACGCGAATGGGGAACCGGCCCTGAAGCTCGGGAATCAGGTCGCTGGGCTTGGATACGTGAAATGCGCCGGCGGCGATGAACAGAATGTGATCGGTGCTCACCATGCCGTAGCGGGTGTTCACGGTGGTGCCTTCGACGATGGGCAGAATATCGCGCTGCACGCCTTCGCGGGAGACGTCGGGGCCGTGGCCGCCTTCGCGTCCCGCGATCTTATCGATCTCATCGAGAAAGATGATGCCTGAATTTTCCACGCGTTCGACCGCCGTGCGGGTCACGTGGTCCATATCGATGAGGCGCTGTTCCTCTTCCTGGATCAGGTACTCGATGGCCTCGCTGACCTTCATCTTTCGCTTCTTGGTGCGCTGGCCGAAGATGTTGGGCAGCATGTCCTTGAGATTGATGTCCATGTCTTCGGCGCCCTGGTTGGAAATAATTTCAAAGGCAGGCATGGATCGCTCGCGAACTTCCACTTCGACAATTCGGTCATCGAGCTTGCCTTCGCGAAGCTGCTGGCGAAGTTTTTCGCGGGTGCGGTGGTGAGAATCGCCGTCGCCAGCGCTCTCGACCGCCGAATAGCCCGCCTCGCCGGAGCGCGGCGCCGCCGGCAGCAGCAGGTCGAGCACGCGTTCCTCGGCATTCTGCTCGGCCTTGTCGCCCACCTCTTCCAGTTTTTCCTGGCGCACCATCTCGATCGCGATTTCCACCAGGTCGCGGATCATCGATTCCACGTCGCGTCCCACGTAACCCACTTCGGTGAATTTCGAAGCTTCCACCTTGAGAAACGGGGAGTTGGCCAGCTTGGCCAGGCGGCGCGCAATCTCGGTCTTGCCCACGCCCGTGGGGCCGATCATGATGATGTTCTTGGGCATGATGTCTTCGGCCAGCTCGGGCGAGAGTTTCTGGCGGCGCATGCGGTTGCGCAAGGCGATGGCGACGGCGCGCTTGGCGTCGTGCTGCCCGACCACGTGCTTATCGAGTTCGGCAACAATTTCCCGCGGCGTCAGATCGTCGAGAGCGCCTTCCTGCTCTTCAGCGGCAGCGGGCAGATAAATGGCCACGATGGTTAAACTCCTTGATGTTTATTGTAAAGCTTGACGGCTTCACCTGCCGCGCTCGAGGTCCCACTGATTCCCAGGGCCCGCGGAAACCTTAGGCTGCGGGACACGAACCGAACTGTGCGCTATTCTGTCGTCGTGCCTTCGCAAAAAACCATTGCCGCACTCTCTGTCATTTTTTTCATTTCCACTATCTGCTTGGCGCAACAGGCAACTTCCCAGCGAGTCACCATCAGCGTCACAGATCCAACCGGAGCTTTGGTCTTAGGAGCTGAGGTCCGGGTGGTACCGTCGCCCGATCCCGTTCCGCCGAAAATGGCGACGGACGAGAAAGGTCAACTCTCACTCGACTTGAAGCCGCGAGGCTATGCCCTGTTCGTAGGGAGCCCAGGGTACATGAGGGCAGTTATACACATCGAGGTGCACGAATCCAAGGAGGTTCAGATCATTCCCGTGGCCCTGCGGATTGGCCAGACCGGCTCGCCAGAAGTGATGCCGTCTTCGTACCGGGACGCGTTATACATTTCTGCGTATCCATACCACGAAGATGTTTGGCTAAAGCCCGCCGAATTGAAAGCCCTGCCTCGCAGCGCCGTCACCGTCCGCAATCCGCGCACCAGCGCCAGCGAGAAATATTCAGGTGTCACAGTGGACAGCTTGTTCCGCAAGCTCGGAGCTCCTCTGGGGAAAGAATTCCGCGGTATAGCCCTATCCAGTTGCTTCATCGCTTCCGGTTCCGACGGCTACCAGGTCGTGCTTGCTCTCGCCGAAGCCGACCCTAGCTTTCATGCCGGAGAAGTTCTCGTGGCCGACTCCATGAACGGACATCCGCTCGACGCCAAATCTGGGCCGTTCAAGCTTATCGTTACGGAAGACAAGCGCCGGGCCCGCTGGGTTCGCAATCTCCATTCCCTCATCCTCAAGTCTGTCAATTAGTCGGCATAGCCCAGCATTTTTCCGAGAAATTTATCGTGCAACAACTGAGCTTGGGCAAAGCTACGTCGCGATAACGCCAGACCAACGACGATAGCGGAAAACGCCTGTCGCATTTTATTCGGGACGTAATGGTGGCCTAGAATGCATGGGGAAGACATGACGAGGCTGATCATGCCCGGTTTAACGACGCTTACAGCTCTTCGATGGTGATGCGGTCGTTGGTATAGATGCAGATGTTGGCGGCGATGCGCATGGCTTCTTCGGCGATTTTGCGTGCCGGCAGGTCGGTGTTCTCGAACAACGCGCGCGCCGCGGCGGTGGCGTAAGCGCCCCCGCTGCCGATTGCGGCCAATCCGCCATCGGGCTCGATCACGTCGCCGCCTCCGCTGATCAGGTAGGTCTGGGTGGTGTCGCACACCAGCAGCAGGGCTTCGAGATGGCGCAGGACCTTATCGGTCCGCCAGTCTTTGCCCAGTTCCACGGCGGCGCGGCCCATGTTGCCGTGATATTGCTCCAGCTTGGTTTCGAAGCGGGTGAAGAGTGAAAAAGCGTCGGCGGTGGAGCCGGCAAACCCAGCCAGGACCTTATCCTGGTAGAGCCGGCGGATCTTGCGCGCCGAATGCTTGATGACGCTCTCGCCTAACGTGACCTGTCCGTCCGCGGCCATCACAACCTTGCCGTCGCGGCGCACGCACAGTACTGTGGTCGAACGGATTTTTCTTTGTGGCGGCATGGGGATGGCTAGGCCTTGGCGGACAGGCTTGATTCTAGCAAAGCGCCGCCGCGCGAACTCTACGGCTTCGATTTTCCCATTTCATCCTTGAACACTTTGCCGTCTTTCATCACGAAGCGTACATGCTCCAGTTCCTCAATGCTTTGCAACGGGTCTCCGGCCACGGCGATGATATCGGCGTAGGCCCCGGGGGCGATGGCGCCGATGCTGCCGGACATGCCCAGCATGTCGGCGGGACGGCTGGTGGCGGAGCGGATGGCATCGGCCGGGGTCATGCCCAGCTTCACCATCTGCGAAAATTCCTGGGCGATCGGGTCGGACCAGGAGAAGCCGCCGACGTCGGTGCCAAACACAATCTTCACTCCCGCCTTCATCGCCTTCTGAAATGACGGGCCGTGCACCTGGGCGCGTTTGCGGTCACGTTTTCCCGCAGCGGTATTTTCCGGGTCCCACCAGGAGTAATACACCGCGAGCGTCGGGCAATACCAGGTGCCCTGCTTCACCATCTGCGCCACATCGGCATCGGTCAGCAGCAGGCCATGTTCGATTGAGTCGCACCTGCCGTCGAGCGCGCGCCGCAATCCTTCGCCACTGTAAGCGTGACATGCGACCTTTTTATTCCACCCATGGGCCTCGTCCACGATGGCGCGCAGCTCCTCGACGGTGAGAGTGGGCTGCGAAACCAGATTACCGCTGCCATCGAGCCAGGACCGGTGAGTCATGTAGACCTTGAGCCAGTCGGCGCCGTGGTCGAGCTGTTCGCGGGCCGCCTTGCGCGCTTCCACCGGACCGTCGATGATCTGCACGCCTTTGGGAACGGTGATGTCGGGGTTATAGCCTTCGAGAGGATAGCCGCCGGTAGTGGAAATGGCGCGGGTGGATACGAACATTCGCGGCCCGGGAATGTATCCCTGCTCGACCGCCATCTTGATGCCCACGTCGCCGTATCCGGCGCCTTCGGTTTCCACATCGCGGATGGTGGTGAAGCCCTGCTCCAAAGCGCGGCGCGCCGCAACCGTAGCGCGCGCCGCCCGAAAAGACAGGGGCTGCTTGAGTAACTGAACGTCATACCCGCCCTCGGCCGGGTCTTCTCCCTGCAAGAAGATGTGAGTATGAGAATCGATGAGGCCGGGAAGCACGGTGGCCGCTGAGAGATCAATAACGACGGTGCCCGCGGGCACGGCGGCTGCGGACCAATTGCCCACGCTTTGCACGCGGCCGCCGCTCACGGTGATGGCTTGATCGCGGCGCGGCGCGTTGGCGGAGCCGTCGATCAGAGTTCCCGCGTGGATCACGGTGACGGCGCTGGCCGCGCCCGCGGGGTTTTGTGCCACCACCGAAGTGCAGGTGGCGAGCAGCGAGATCAACGACCATGCAGCCGCTATGCGAATGGAGTTCATTATGTCTCCTTAGGTCTCTTCATTCTGGATGATGGCGTCGGCTTCAATTTCCACCAGCATCTCTGGAGAGACCAGGGCGGTGACGCCGAGCATGCTGGCCGCCGGGCGGATGTCGCGAAAAACTTCGCCGTGAGCTTTGCCCACGGCCTGCCAATCAGCGATGTTGGTGAGAAACGTCCGGGTGCGGACGACATCATGCAAGGTGGCCCCCAGTTTTTGCAGCGCCAGATCGATGTTCTTGAAAATCTGAACTGCCTGCCCGTAAGCGTCGCCCGCAGCCATCAGCTTGCCGGAAGCGTCAGTGGCGGTGGTGCCGGAAACGAAAACCGAGTTGCCTGCTCGCACCGCGCGCGAGTACCCCACTACCGGCTCCCATGGGGTACCGCTGGAATAGTTCTGCCTTTGGGTTCGGGGATTGATGGGAGTTTGAGGGTTGGGGCTCATGTTGCGGAATTGTACAGGCAGACGATGGCGGCTCGTTCCGCGATCCCTGGATTCTCGCCGCGCCCGGCTGATAGCACTCGCCGGCACTTGCTGCCAAAATTTCGCGGCAGGCCGCTGAACCCTTGATAACACTTGCTTCCAGCATTGGAGATGGATTACAGATGAGTGAACAGCGGTAGCATTGCGGACCAAAACGTCTACGAAAGGAAAACATGGTACCCGAATCGCATCCCCTGCAATCGATGATCGTCGAACTGGTCAACCGGCATTACCGCTGCGGCGTGGGAATGTTCGACGCGGAACTCACGGCTTACGTGGCCGGCATTCTCATCGACTTCTGCGAAGGCGAGCAGGTGTTCAAGTTGCGAAACGAAGGCGGAAAATCGCTGGATGATGTGGGCGAGATGCTACTGGAATCGGACCCGGTCTACGGGCCGGCGCCATCATTCGACCGCGAGCGCCAGGTGCGAAAACATATCGGGGACTACACGTTGTTTTTCGCCGGAATGTTTCCCGAGAGCATTAATGCCAACCGGTTGCGACGACAGCGCCTGGAAAATTTCGTGGACTTCATCAAGGCCGGGAAAGAAAGCTACTACGTGGTCTCGAAGTTCGAGCACTTTGAATATGCCAAGGTGGCGCCTCTATTCGCCCGGCTGTCACGTGAATTCGAGCGTTGCGTGTACGGGTTAAACCTGGTGAAAGACGAACTGCAGGACATGCGCTATTCGATCGCTCCGCGAAGTTCTGATCTCATCATGTAGTGACCGGGTCACATGGTGCGGAGGCGTTCCGCCCGTAGGCACGCCCATCATTAGGAAGGCAATCCACCAGGAAAAACCCCAGGGCGGCTTGGCGCCGGCCTGGGGCAAGGTGCAATCTGTTTCCCGACTACGCCCCCGGGGGAAGCGTGGATTCAGGGAGATGAGCGTTATTTCTTGGCGCTGTGAATGGAATCTTTGGCGGCTTTGGCCACGCGGAACTTCACAACAGTCTTGGCGGGAATCTTGATTTCCGCGCCAGTTTGCGGGTTGCGGCCGATGCGCGCTTTGCGATGGGCCTTGACCAGGCGTCCCAGCCCGGGGATTACGAAGAGGCCGTTCTTGCGGGTCTCTTTCAATGCGGTCTCGGCGAGGGTGTCGAGAAACGCAGCAGCGGTTTTATTGTTGACTCCAACGGCTTCGGCCATGTGGCGTACCAGTTGAGTTTTAGTCATTCCTGATGCCATGCGTGTTACCTCCTGAATTTTATTCGAGAGCTATTCTCCCGCGGCTATCTTATACCAGAGTTCATCGGAAAAGAAACGATTTCGCCTTTATTTATGCGGCTTCCCGCAGGCACGTTTTCCACAGGCCGCTGGAGACGCGGGAACGCGGCGGGGGTACGCGGCCCCGGCACGCCAGGGATGGCGTTCCCAGCAGCGGGCCGCCAAGTCGAGGTTTGACACGCTTTAGGCGCGATTGCTATAGTCGGTTAGTCCTCAGATGCGCCCGATGCGCCCTGATTTAATGGCGCTGCGTTCCTTTAAAAGCTCACCGCAGAGAAGAAGCGCAGACTGCCCCGCGCTTCAGTCAGGGATATTCCAAGCACCTTGCAGAGACGCAAAGATCAGCTATTCCCGCCGCCTGAGATGTTCCCCGCGTAAACGATGCGAAGAGCCACTCATGCGCACGAACTAACAAAAAATCATGACAACCCTTAATCACGAAGAAGAAGTAAAAGCCTCAGAAACCAGCACCCCTCCTCAACCTTCAGCCGAAGCCGCTAACCAACCCCCGGCGGCCGCCTCTTCGCATTCCCCGGACACGACCACTGCGAGCGAAGAGCATCCGGTGGCTGCGGCGGCGGAATCGGCTGCTCATTCCGAGCCGTCAGCGCATTTGGACCCGTCAGCGCAAACCGACCAGCCTGCGCAAGCAGACTCGGCGCCGGCATCTGACGCGGGCGAAGACAAGCCCGGCGGAGCGGCACAAACCGCGGCCACCGCGGGCGCGGGAGATCGTTCCCGCCGTGGATCCTCGTCTCCCCGGCACGATCGCAATAAAGACCGGCACCCCGACAAAGATAAAGAAAAAGATAAAGACGCGGGGGAAGACTTTGCCTCCGTGCTCGAAACCTTCACCCTCGAAACCGAGCCGGCCCCCAGCGAAGACAACGTCCTCAAGGGGACGGTGGTAAAAATCACCGCCACTCACGTGGTCGTCGATGCCGGTTACAAGAGCGAAGGCATGGTGCCCATCGCCCAGGTGCAGGACAAGGATGGCAACGTCACCGTCAAGCCCGGGGACGAAATCGAAGTAATGGTTGACCGGGTGGAGAACACCGAAGGTTACGTACTGCTCTCCCACGAGCGCGCCAAGCGGCTGCGGGTCTGGGACAACATTGAGAAGGCCTACAACTCCAAGACCCCCATCAAAGGCCGGATCGAAGAGCGGGTCAAAGGCGGCGTCTCGGTCGATATCGGCGTGAAAGCGTTTATGCCCGGGTCGCAGGTTGACTTGAAGCCGGTGCGCAACCTGGAATCGTTGCGCGGCGAAGAAGTTGAAGTCCGGGTGATCAAGCTCAACAAGAAGCGCGGCAACATCGTGGTCTCGCGCAAGGAGCTGCTGGAAGAAGACCAGGCGAGCAAGCGCACGATTACCCTGGAACACCTGGAAGAAGGCGCGGTGCTTACCGGCACGGTCAAGAACCTCACTGACTACGGCGCATTCGTCGATCTCGGCGGCATTGACGGCCTGCTGCACATCACCGACATGTCATGGGGCCGGTTGACTCATCCCCGCGACCTGGTGGGCGTGGGCGACGAGATTCATGTGAAAGTATTGAAATTCGACAAGGAAAAACAGCGGGTCTCGCTGGGATTCAAGCAGCTTTCGCCCGATCCCTGGACGGATGCGGCGGAGCGTTATCCCATCGGGGCGCGGGTCAAGGGCCGGGTGTTGAGCGTTACCGACTACGGCGCCTTCATCGAACTGGAACAGGGTATTGAAGGCCTGGTGCACGTCAGTGAAATGAGCTGGTCCAAACGTCTGAAGCATCCGTCCAAGATGCTGAAGCCGCAAGACGAACTGGAAGCGGTGGTGCTGAACGTAAACCCTACCGAACGGCGTATCTCGCTGGGATTGAAACAGCTGGAGAGCAACCCGTGGGAGATGCTTCATGAGAAATTTCCCGTGGGTGCGGTGGTCGAAGGCAAGGTGCGCAACCTCACCGACTTTGGCGCCTTCATTGAAATTGAAGACGGCATTGATGGCCTCGTCCACGTCAGCAACCTGAGTTGGACCAAGCGGATCAAGCATCCTTCAGAGGTCTTGAAGAAGGGCGACAAGGTGAAGGCGGTTGTTCTCGCCATTGAGCCGGAGCATCGCCGTCTTTCATTGGGAGTGAAGCAATTGAATCCCGATGTCTGGCAGTCATTCTTCGAAACCCATCACCTGGGCGACGCGGTGCAGGGCAAGGTCATGCGGCTGGCGGCATTCGGAGCTTTTGTGCAGATCGCTGAGGGCATCGAAGGCCTCTGCCACAACTCCGAGGCGGTGGATGAACACGGCGCACCGTCCAAGCTCGAAGCCGGACAGGAACACACCTTCAAGATCATCAAGATGACCCCTGAAGAGAAGAAGGTGGGCTTGAGCTTGCGCGGAGTAGGCGAGACCGCGACGCGGGCTGACGTGGAAAACTACAAGCAGCCGGTATCGAGCTCAACGTCGACCTTGGGTGAAATCATGAACTGGAAGCGCGCCGGCAACGACCAGAACTAGCTGACGCACGCGAACATCAACATCCACAAAATAGCCCGGTCAAATGACCGGGCTATTTTTATTTCCAGCCGGGAAGTTCCGGGGCGGGTTCACTTCTTTTCGATGTGCAGGTTGATGGTGACCTCAGCGCGGCTGTCAAACGAGCTCAAGCTCTTGGTCTTGCTGCGCACCGACTGGTACTCGGCGTACACCTCGTAATCGGCGTTGGGAGAGAGAGCACGGAAGCGATATTCTCCCTTATCGTCGGTAATGTAGGTCTTTACCGCCAGCGTTTTGGTATTTTTCAGATAGACCACCGCGCCTGAGATCGGGGCCTCAGCGTTGTCGGTGACCTGTCCCATCATGATGCGGGACTGCTCCTTCTCTTTGGCGGCCATGGGATCAATGGCGACATCGTTGTTGCTGCCCGCGGAGGCGGGAATGACGATCAGGGCAAGCGCTGCCGCCAGGCTCAAACCGGCGGTTACGAATTTGGCTTTGTTTTTCACAATTTCCTCAGAGGATATTAACCCCCAAACGCCGCGAAAGAGCATGTGCGGCGACTGCTTTCACTCTATTAGATGCGGCCGGCAGGGGTTAGGTGCAACCCTATATCCTTGCGCTCGTCGTTATCGATGTGGACTGTGATTTCGACGGTGCCGGCGGGTGATTTTCCCAGGGGCTGGGCGGAGACATTGTAGTCGGCGGCGCCCGCGGGGACGCGCACGGCAAACTCGCCCTGGTGATTGGAATACGCTTCCCAGTGGAATTTCTTTTTCTGATTGTTCTGGATCTTGATCTTCACGCCGTAAGCTGGGTGGTTGTCGGGATCGTACACCGTGCCGATAATCAGCGCATAAGGCTTGGCGGCATCACTTTTTGCGGCGGCCTGTACCCTGCCGGATGGGGCCGCAAGAAATACTCCCGCCAGCATGACTATGGCGGCCACGGCACACCCTGACCGGGTGAAATCAACCTTCGGCATCGTCGTCCTCAAGTTCAACGTCTTCTTTGTCGACCACGCGGTTCAGCTCCAGGGGGCTGGTGGTGACGACTTCAAATTCCGAGCCGCACTCATCGCAGGAGACAACGTCGCCCTCGTCCAGTTCTTCGGGATCGAGGTCGAGGCTGTTCTCACATTCAGGACATAACGTCATGATCGTTCTCCTTCGGTACTGCCAATCTGGTTTCTTCGAATGGCCCTTTTCGTGAATTCATTTTGAACGGATGTGCCCTAGCCCGTCAAATTGCCGTGTAAAATTCTCTCTGCATCCCGTGCCGGCGACGGTCTCACAACAAGCGCTTCCCTGGAGATTTTCCGATGAAATCCCGCAACCGAATAATTGTATTGGCCTGTCTGATGGGCGTTGCCGCCTGCCCGGTTGCACGCTCCCAGGCAAATGTGCCGGCGGAAGCTAAGCCCGCTCTCCCCGCAGGCTCCGCAACGCCTGCCATGGCGGTCAGCCCCGTACCGCTCGATCCGGAAATTGTGGCAGCCATCGCGCAGGTGTCCGCAGCGCGCATTCGCGCTCTCGATGATCACCTGGTGAGTTTTGGGAATCGCAGCACGCTGTCGGCAACGGATGCGGCGGCGGTGGCCACCGGACACGGTATCGGCGCCGCGCGGGAATGGATTCGCCAGCAATTTGAAAGCTATTCCCGGGCATGCAACGGCTGCCTGCGGGTCAAGGTGCAGGATTACGTGCAGGCGCCGGGGGAGCGCGTCACCAAGCCCACCACCATCGCCAATGTTTATGCGGTGTTACCCGGCACTGACCCGGCGAACGCCAGCCGCATTTACCTGGTGACCGGGCACTACGATTCGCGCAACAGCGACAATTTCAATACCAGCGATGCCGCCCCGGGGGCCAACGACGACGCCAGCGGCACCGCCGTTAGCCTGGAGTGTGCGCGAGTGTTGAGCCAGCATAAGTTCCCGGCCACAATCATCTTTTTGACCGTGGCCGGCGAAGAGCAGGGACTCTACGGCAGCAGGCATTTTGCCCAATGGGCGAAAACCCAGGGAATGGATATCGAAGCGGTGTTGAACAACGACATCGTGGGCGGCAACACCACGCCCGGCGATACCCTGCAGCGCAAGGACGTGGTGCGGCTGTTTTCCGAGGGCCTGCCGTCAGTGGAGAGCGAAAAAGAGCTTCGCCGGATTCGCGCCCTGGGCGCGGAAAGCGATTCCCCTTCGCGCGAGCTGGCGCGAGCCATCGCCGAAGTGAGTTCCGATTATTTCACCAATAATTTCGCGCCTGTCCTGGTTTTCCGCCCCGATCGTTACCTGCGCGGCGGCGACCATACATCCTTCAACGAACAGGGATTTGCCGCCGTGCGATTCACTGAGTTTCGTGAAGACTACAACCACCAGCACCAGAACGTGCGCACCGAAAACGGCGTGGAATACGGGGACCTGGAGAAATTCGTGGACTTTGAATATGTCGCCAACGTGGCCCGCCTTAATCTGGCCACCTTGGCCACCCTGGCTTCGGCCCCGGCCCCGCCGCGCAACGTACACCTGGGTACCAAACAGCTGGAGAACAACTCAACCCTCACCTGGGAAGCGCCCTCCGGCGGATTGGTGGCGGGATATGAGGTGGTCTTCCGCGCCACATCCGCTCCGTTGTGGCAGTATGTAAAAGTCGCCGGCAACGCGCTCACCACCACGGTCGAACAATCCAAAGACAATGTGGTGTTCGGGGTGCGTTCGGTAGACGCCAAAGGGCATAAGAGCGTGGCTGTATTTCCCACACCCTTGCCTTAATTCACCGCAGCCGCGATCAGTATGCCTAACACAATGCAATTCGGGTTTCCCCCGTTTACCGGCGTGGTCAAGAAGCTGGTGATCGTCAACATCAGCATTTTCATTTGCCTGTGGATAAGCGATATTGTCTTCCCCGCAGTGGGAGGGGTGCTACGCGACGGGCTGGCGTTGCGTCCCGCTGACGTCATGGCCGGTCACGTGTGGCAAGTGGTGACATACAGCTTCATTCATCTTGGCATCCTGCACCTTCTGTTCAACATGCTTTCGCTGTGGATGTTTGGCTCCACCCTGGAAAACGATTGGGGCCCGTCGCGATTTCTGCAGTTTTATTTTGCCTGCATTCTGGGTGCGGCGGTAGCGACCATCGCCCTGTCGTTCGCCGGGGTCCTGGGGATGTCGCCCTACACGCCCACGGCGGGCGCATCTGGCGGAATTTACGGGCTGCTGGTGGCCTTCGGAATCCTCTACGCCGAGACCCGCGTCTATGTGTATGGAATTTTTCCCATCAAGGCCAAATTTTTTGCCATGATCTGGGTTGCCCTGGCCTTGTACGGAGCGTTGTCAGAACAAGGCGGAATCGCCAACGTCGCTCACCTGGGCGGGGCGCTGGTGGGCTTCCTCTACATCAAGTTCATGCCGCGGCGGGGCGCCGGATACCTGGCCTCGGAGAGCGTGTTCGGCATGCGCAACCGGTACCATCGCTGGAAGCGGCAGCTTGCGGCAAAGAAATTTGAAGTCTATATGCGCAAGGCCACCAGGGAAACTGACCCGGAAGAGCCGCCGCCACCCAACGGTGATTCCCGCGGTCCCTGGGTCAATTAAGTGGCGGGCGACGAGAGGTGGATTGAGGCCGAAGACTTTTTCCGCCGCGGGTAAGATTAGCGAGGTGTTTTTCAATTCGGCACATAGGGGAATTCTCTGACGACTCCAACAGGGAGGTTCTCTTTACGAGAGTTGATTTGCTGTTGCAGATTCAAACTTCCGCCGAATTCCTGCCCACCACAAATCTCCCCCATTCAATTGTCATTCTGACGCCCCCTGCATCACCGGGTGCTATCCTTCGGCATGTCGGCGACCTCCGGGGTAATTTCTTCAGAAACCGCGCGTTATAACTTAACGACTCTGGTCTCAGTCGCAATCGTGGCTTGCGTGTCGGCGGACATGGTGCACGAAGCTCTGGGGCACGGTACGGCTTCTTTGCTGACCGGTGACCGCATCTTGTCCCTATCCACGGTTGCCATCCAGAATGCTACGGGCAATCGGCTGGTATCCGCCGCGGGCACTGTAGCGAACTGCCTGGTTGGCGTGGCCGCGCTCTTGCTCCTGCGTAGGACCAGGAGATTCACGGCATTCACATATTTTCTTTGGATTTTCGGGGCCTTCAATCTTCTAAATTCGGGTTACCTGGTCGCCTCGGCAATTATGAATAGCGGCGACTGGGCGAATGTGATCGTGGGCTTCTCTCCGCCTCTGCTCTGGCGTTGCATTCTTGGGCTCGCGGGGGTGGGGGTCTATATTTTTTCAGTTCGCTGGATAGCCAGTTCGATGACCAGGTTGGTAGAAGATGCGAGAGTAGCCCTGCCGGAGATGAGGCGACTGGTTTTGCCTGGCTATCTCGCTGCAGGGATGATCATGACGATTGCCTCGGTGTTTAATCCGATCGGCCCCCTTCTGATTCTGGGTTCTGGAGTCGCTCCTTCCTTTGGCCTCAACGCGGGACTGCTTTTCGTACCCGGTATGGTGACCGGTAAGTCTCGAGGACAAACCGTGGTGACAGAAGCTGTGCCCAGGAGTTTCATCTGGCTGGTCTTGGCGATAGCAATAGGCGGAGTTTTCATCGCGGTGCTGGGGCCGGGCATTCATTTCTCCGAATAGCAGCCGTCATTTCCCCGGCGGGACGGGTTTCCTGCTCGCCAAATTCCCTGGAATCGGATTCGCCGCGACCATCTCCCGACGCCAGGTTCAGCTCCTTCGCGGAAGACATCGACGACGTTGACTTGCGGATTCGCCGGAATCATTTGCGGATCACTTCTCCCAAGCCAATCAATTCTTTTATTCGCAAACCGAGACAGAACAGAATCACATCGTTGCCGCCTTCATCTTTGAACTGAGCAAGGTGGAGACGAAGGCGGTGCGCGAACGCATGGTGGGTCAGTTGGCAAATGTCCAAATCTGCGGCCCGGGGCTGTGCCTGGGAACGCGAGCCGAGTGTCAGGACTGTTTACTAATTGTGCCTATCAGAGTTCCACTTGGCGAAACCGCTCTAACCGCTCGAAGGACGGGTGATTTTTTCGCCGCGCAATTGGTGGGTGAGCAGGCGCACCAGCATGCCGTCGAACTGGGTTCCGCTCAAGCTTTCCATCTCCGCCATGGCCTCAGCGGGGTTCTTCACGTAAGAGTAAGGACGGTCGGCGGTCATGTCGGCATAGGCTTCAGCCACGGCGATGATGCGCGCGCCCAGCGGGATTTGTTCTCCCTTGAGCCCTGAAGGGTAGCCGGTCCCATCAAAACGTTCCTGGTGATGGCGCACCCAGGATTGAATCCGTTCGCTGTTGGGAATGACCGCGAGAATATCTCCCCCGACCGAAGGATGGTCCTTCATCATCTGGTATTCATCAGGGGTAAGCGGGCCCGCCTTGTTGAGCAGGGTTTCCGATAACACGATCTTGCCGACGTCGTGCACCTGCGCCGCATACACCAGGTCTTCGAGTTCATCGCCGGTAAAGCCAAGCTCGCGCGCCACGCCCTGGGCGTAGGTGGCGACCATCTTTCCGTGTCCCGCGGAATGAATTTCCCGAGCCTCGGCGGCGCGATTCATCATGCGTACCGCCTCCATCAGCGCCTGGGCGTCGTTCTCTCCCTTGACCGCCGCGGCCATCTTGCGCAAGGTGTCCACCAGGTCGTCGGCGTTGCCCGGGCCTTCGTCGTCGCGGCACAGAAAGCCTTCGATATAGGACTTGAGCAGGCTGCGCTGGGGGATATTGACGCGGTCATCGTTGACCTCCTCGGCCACGCTGACCATGTTGCCGCCCGCCTTCTTGGAGCTGTACATGCCGGTGTCGGCGATGCGGATGAGGTCTTCGGCGGAGGCGCCATGCTGGGGAAAGGCAGCCACACCAAAGCTTCCGGTGATGTGGCGTTCGTTGAGGAACGGGTCGGTGGCGATCCAGAGGCGAATGCGCTCGGACAGGATGCGGGCCTGTTCCGCCGAAGTTTCCGGCATGAGAAGGATGAACTCGTCGCCGCCGTAGCGCGCCACCACGTTGGAGGAACGCGATTTCTGTTCCAGCAGGCGGCCGATGCGCGCCAGCACCAGGTCACCTTCGAGATGGCCCATGCCGTCATTCACTTCTTTGAACTTATCAAGATCGATCATGACCACGGAAAATGGTCGTCCTGACCGCGAAGCGCGCTTCCATTCCGATTGCAGCGCCTCCAGAAAATAGCGGCGGGTCTTGATGCCGGTGAGACCGTCGGTAATGTATTGCTGCTGCATTTTCTGAAAGACGAAGACGTTATGCAGGGCGGTGGCCAGCACGTCGGCCAGGGTGCGCAGGATGAGGGCCTCTTCCTGGGCAAATGCATTATCGCGCTTACTCTCGATGTTGAGCACGCCCAGCAAAGTTTCGCTATAGGAGATGGGAATACATAGAACCGAAAGCGATTCGGGCAGGATGCCCAGCAGGTTGGCCTCGCCGGTATTCTGCACCAGGGCGGTTTCGCCAGTGCGGGCCACGCGGCCCAGGATGCCCACGCCCAGGGGAATGCGGCGTCCCAGGGTGTTCGATGTGGCCCCGGCCTCGGCCTTGATCTCGATGGCTTTGGTGGCGTAATCGAGAATGCCGATGCCGATGTGATCGAAGTTAAAGTTTTTCTGGATCTCGCGCACGATCTCGGCCAGCATTTCCTCGGCATTCTGGCTGGAAATGGCGCTCTTGGAAACGTTATTCAGAAACGCGAGGTAGCGGGAGCGGCGCTGTTCCTGCTGGAAGAGCCGCGCGTTTTCGCGCGAGACCGCCAGCTGCCCGGCAACGGTGCGCAGAATATTCAGATCGCGCTCGCCATAAACAAACTCGCGATCGAAGCTCATCACCGCCATCACCCCGGTGGCCAGCCCATTGGTAAAGATGGGAACCCCGCAATAACAGCGGGCGCTGCGTCCGGTGGTGACCACCCCCAATTCGGCGCGCGCCGCCTCAATATCATGGGTGATCAGCAGCGGCCGGGCGGTGCGGATGACGTATTCGGTGATGCCGCCGGCGGGTGCGCGGCTGCGCCGGGACAACACCACCCCACCTTCCACCTCCAGCTCGAACCGCAGCAGATCGTCTTCGAGGAACGCCACGTAGAAGTTGGCGGTATCAAACAAACGTCCCAGTTCCCGGCGGATGGCGTGCAGCACCTCATTCTGATCGAGGTGCGAACTGATCACCTGGCCGATCTCGGTGAGCAATTCGTATTCCCGGGTGCGCCGCTGAGATTCATGCTGCAAGACATATTTTTCCAGCACGGTTGCCAGTTGCAACGAGACCCCCATGAGCAGCCGGGTCTGCGAAACGGAAAAGCGGCGCCGCCCGGAGTGCGGCAGCAGCATGCAGCCGACAATTCGTTCCCGGGTCTCCAGCGGCAGCAAGGTGGCATTGTTTACCCCTTCGGCGGTCAGCAACTGGCGAATACGCCGGCGCGCCGCGGTCTGAATCGATGCTGTCTCTTCGCTGTCCTCGGGCGAAAAGCCGCTAAGGAATTCCAGCGAGAGCTGGCCGGCATTTCCCCGGGCCGATTCGAGCAGCGCGCTCAGCGCGGCGCTGGCTTCGGCGGACGCCAGTTTGCTGAGAAAGCCGGGACTAAAGCGGCGCTGCACGCTGGGCAGTATGCTGGGCTGGAAGATGTAGATGGCGGCGCGCTGGGTGTACAACACCGAGGTCAGGCGCTTCAGGATCTTTTCCAGCGCGGGGACGAGCTCAATGGGATCGAGGACGCGGCGAAAATCGGCTTCCAGGTTGGAAAATGTTTCAAGATTTTCATCGATATCGCGGCGCTGGGTTTCGTAAACGATCATGACCATGGAAACCGCCTGCAAAAGCTGCGGCAGCGGTCCCAGGAAGAAACCAAAAAAGGCCCACGGTCCCACCATCAACAGGGGCACCTGCCGGGAGGCGACGAGGAAAGCCCAGATGAGCAGGGACAAGGCCAGAATGCGGTAACCCTGGGATTCGCGTTCCCTCGCAACCCTGACAAAAGCGTAGGCGCAATAAATAAAAAGAGCGCTGAAGCCGATCTCCACGCGTACCGGAACACCCAAGGCGCCGATGTGAATCAGGCCAGCGCCATTATGGGCTTCCTGCAGGGCGGTAAAGGCGGCCCAGGTAACCCCCACCCCGGCGACCATGGCGTAGGACCAGTGCCAGCGCAGCCGATCATGAATCATCCGGGTGGAAGCCAGAATGCACAAGCCGGTGAGAAGGAAAAAAAGATCGGCCCCAAATGAAAACGGGCTGATTCCCTTGGATCTCCATTCATAGGCCAGCATCAGGAAGTAGCCGAGATACGCGACCCAGCCATACGCCCAGGCCTTGAAAAAGGCAGCCGCTGTCTGCCGGTAGAGATAAGCGAACAGAAAAGTAAGCAGCAGGGCCGTGGTTCCGGGAACCACAAGGATCTGGACTAGTTGGTTGTTATCCATGATTGCCTGCCACAAGAAAACGGCGAAAGGAAAGAAAAGCACAGCCATCTTTCCGACTGAGGTTTCCCCCAGCCCGCCACACTCAACAGTGTATGCCCTTTAGTGATCCAAGCGTGGTTACTAAAGAGGGTTAGCCAGGTAGATAATCCCTTGGTTCGCTCATGGGTCTCGCATCAGGATGGTTTCCCAAAAAAAGGCTTCCACGCCCTAGTTGATAGCGCGAATATTGAAGGTCGCCGCCGCCGGGACCACGATTTCCGAGGAAGGATTGCAGACATGCAGGTTGGCGTAGCCGGCGGTGGGATAAACGGTGGTGGTCAGGGAATTATATGAAGCCGGGGGCCGGGAATTGAAACTCCAGGCAAAGGCGGTGCTGGCGATCACCTCTGGATAGGGCAGAGCCACATCGGGAGCGCATGCGCCCGCCGCAATCGCCCCCCTGGGTCCGGGGATCGTAATTCCCGCCAGGTAAAGGTTTGACCAGGCTTGCCCGGTCGTTCCCAGCTGCTGCGCGCGATCTCGAACGGGAGAGAAGTTTCCCTGGCGGTCAAGCTCAGCCTTTGGTTTTCCGTTGGCGAAGAAAAACGCCGCTGCTCCTGGGCCCGCCCCAAAGCCGGCATTGCGGACAATGCCCGAGCCGGCGGCGGAGGTAAGCCAGCTTTCGATGCCGCCGGCAGAATTGAATTGCATTCCCTCCCAGTCATTCACGCCGCTATAAGACTTCATCAGGGTGAGGCTCGCGGGATTGACGCCGCTGTGAATGAACTCGGCGCCCGCCGACCGGCGAAGGTGAGTGATATCAAATTGCCCGTTGGCGTCGCTGAGAAAATTTAACTGGCTCACGTTGGTACTCGCCCCGTTATATTGGGCCGAATTATCTTCCACCGCCAGGAACATGCGATTATGGGCCTCGTTCAAAGTCATAGGCACGGGGGTGGCCACCAGGGCGTAAATTCCGTTGTGAACGCACACCCCGGGCGAGACCACCGGCAACGCGATGAGGTTACCCGCCGCGGTGGTGGTGGCTGGCCCAAAAACCGGCGCGGTGGTGCATCCCGCTGCCGGAGGCATGGCAAACGCGGGCAGGTTGCGCGACGTGTATCCGTGGCCTCCGTCGCCGCGAATCTCAGTGCCGACTACCGACCGCCCTGCAACCGACGCCGACACCATGGCCCCGGCGCCGGTCGCGTAATGCACGGTCAGGGAGCTGTTGCTGTCAAAAAACGGATTTTCGACGACCGCTGAACCCACATTGTTGTCAAGCAACGCGTATAGGGTGACGTCACTATCGTAGGCGGCGCCGGCGCCGGTATTCTGCGAGCGGTGATTGTTGTGGCTTAGACGCAGATTGGTCAGTGACTGGGTGTTGGGATAATTAAACCCGCCCAGCAGGAAATGGACGTTGGGATGCTGGAAGCCATCGTTCCACAAGGTCATCCAGGAGTTGTGTCGGTTGTTCTCAAATATGCATCCGAACGTGCTGTTATCTGACACCTGGTAGAGCCAGTTGGAATCGAACTCTGTATTGCTGATGTAACAGCCCGTGCCGGCGGCTTGTACGCGATCGAGAAAAACCCCGCCGCCGTTGCCTTTGGGATCGAAATCGCAGACTACCGATCCCGGACTTCCATCGCCGCGCTGCAAAGTAGTCTTGCACCCATTCCCGAAAATGGAGTTGCTGTCGATGATGCGCAGGAACGATGTGCTGGAATACACCCCTCCCCTGGAATTCAGCTCAATTTGATTGGCCCGCAAGGTGAGGCCGCCGGTTCCCAGGCTGTCATAGCCCGCAACGCCCCAGCCCATGTTGTGGTTGATGATGGAATCGCGAATCTCAATCCCGTCACTTTGGTGCTGGTCGGGGTTCCCCGAATCGGAGTAGTCGAGAGGGAATTGGATGCCGTCACCATTGTTCTCAATATCCACCCGCTCGATCAGGGAATGGCGCATGCCGTTGATGACAATTCCAGCGGTGTTAGGGTTGGGCGCGGCAGGCTTGACCGCAAAGTCGGCGAGGTGGCCGCCATACATCGGGTTATTGTTCACGTTGGTCTGAATCAGGAGCGCTGGATTGTAGGAATTCGCGACGATCAGCGGCTTCCCGATGCAGCCTGCCCCTGATGAGGCTTGAGGGGACGCGGAACCCGCAGCGATCAGACCGCGAATGGCGCCGGCAATGATCGTGGGAGAAAAACTGGGAGGAGTGATGCAGGTCACGCCCGAAACCTTGATAAGGGTGGCGCGGTTATAGCCGGACCCGGCGCCGGTGGGGAGGCCCGGATCGACAGTTCCGTGAATTAACCGCGCATTGTTCCATGCCGCGCCGGTACCCGGCGGCGATTGCGGAAAGTTGGGGATGATAATGCTCTTCACCATTCCCGCTCCCAGAATGCAAGGGGCTTGCTGGAACGCGGTGGTATTGCTGTAGATGAGCGAACGCGCAATCCGGTAATTTCCCGAGGGAAGATAGATACAGACACCGGCCGCCGCATCGAGCGCAGTCTGCAGCGCGGCAGTATCATCGTGGACGCCGTCGCCTATCGCGCCGTAGGGTGCACTCTTCACGTTAACTGCTCCCACTTGGGCCCTGCCCGTCAGGGTCAGAAAGAACAGCATGCACAGAAGGGAAAATATCGCGGGCTGGCGCCGAACGTATACCGGCATTCTGCCGGTCCAACCGCACGCGGGGCTTGCGCTCAACGTCGGCCTGACTGCATCCATGGGCATGTTGACGATCCTCAATTCTAGCGCGACCAGCCAGAGACTTTCACTCGCAATTGATTCCTGCGCATGAAAGCAGCTCGTTTTCAGTCACGGTAAGAGGATTATTGCATCATGACTTAACTTAAAGAGGACGGCCACCCCGGTCTTCATCCGCGAACCAGTCTGCGCCATCGCAATCGCCTGAGGATAGAATAACTTCCGTGTCCGCGCCCGATCCCAACAACATCAAGGTTCGTTTCGCTCCCTCCCCCACCGGCTATCTGCATGTCGGCGGGGCTCGCACCGCGCTGTTCAACTGGTTATTTGCCCGTCGCCTTGGCGGGGCACTGGTCCTGCGTATTGAGGATACCGACGTCGCTCGTTCCAGCGATGAGATGGTCGAGGGCATCCTCACCGGTCTGCGCTGGCTGGGCATCGATTGGGATGAGGGGCCGTTTTTTCAAAACCAGCGATTGGATCTGTATCGCTCGGTAAGCGACAAGTTATTGCGCTCCGGCCATGCTTACTATTGCTTTTGTACCAAAGATGAGCTCGAAGCCCGGCGGGAACTGGCCCGCGGTGACGGCCGTCAGTACAAATACGAAGGAACGTGCCGCGGCATCGTCCCCGGGGAAGCCCTGCGGCGAAAAGACGCCGGAGAAAGCTGCGCGATGCGCTTTGCCGCCCCCCAGGATGGAACCACCAGGGTCGAAGATGCGGTGTTCGGGCAAGTGGAATTTGCCAACATGGAGATTGAAGATTTCGTGCTGTTGCGCTCCGACGGGCAGCCGACGTACCACCTGAGCGTGGTTTGTGATGACATCGATATGGCGATCACCCATGTCATACGCGGGGCCGACCACCTTTCCAATACGCCCAAACAGATGATGATCTACCAAGCGCTGGCGGCGCCCATGCCGGTGTTCGCGCATGTCCCGCTGATCCTGGGGACTGATAAATCGCGGCTCAGCAAGCGCCACGGCGCCACTAGCGTGATGGCGTATCGCGACGAGGGGATCGTTCCCCAGGCCTTCCGCAATTTCCTGGCATTGCTGGGCTGGACGCCCAAGGCATCGCCGGGCGAGAAGGCGGTGGAAATTTTCAGGGACCAGGAGATGATCGCGAAGTTCAGCCTGGAGGATATTTCACGTTCCAATGCGGTATTTGATCGCGCCAAGCTGGATTGGTTCAACACCGAATACATTCGCGCCATGCCGGCAGCGGAACTGCTGCCCCTGATCGAGCAAGAATGGGCCGCGGCGAGGATACAGCCTGACACCAGCGATCGGAATGGGTTGTGCACAACCATCGACCTGCTCAAAGCCCGAGCGCGCAACCTGCACGATTTCGCGGTTTCATTCGCCGCGTTTTTTACCGATGAATTCGCCATCGACCCCGCGGCGCGGGAGAAATTTCTGGCGGATGAGAAAGTTCGCGGGCTGTTGCGAGAGTTGGGCCAGCGGTATGCCGGGCTGCGGGAATTCGATGAGGGTGGTGCCGAGGCCGCGCTGCGACAACTGGCAGCCGACCATGACATCAAGGCGGGGGCGTTAATCAATGGAGCGCGGGTCGCTCTGACCGGCCAGGCGGTGGCGCCCAGTCTGTTTGCGGTGATGGTCAGCCTGGGGAAAGAACGAACCGTGCGGCGGTTGCTGGCGGTTTAGCGGCCAGGCGAAACGAGGGCCGGAAATTAATGTTCGTTTCATACCGGAATACTCCGGGCCAATCCTCTTGTATTTCAACGCCGGAAGAAATCTCGGACCGTAACAAAGCTCTTCTTTTAGCTGTCATTCTGACGATCCCCGGCTTGATCGGGGTGAGGAAGAACCCCTACTCTTCCCAAAATCTGTCCCTTGCGATGGTTTTACAGCACCATGCACTCGAGAAATTTTCCACGGTTTGAACTGTCACTTGCTGGTCTCTGTGATTGAAATAAGCCAGAAAGCAGTTCAAGCGTGGAATGGTCCAGACTGTCGTAAGAAGAACCATCGTAGGGAAATATTTGTGGCCGAGTAGGGGTTCTTCCTCACCCCGGTGAAGCAGGGGGTCGTCAGAATGACAACTGTAAGGGGGGAGATTCCGTCTCGGACAGGCATTTGTTCGGCCCTCAGGCGTGATGGTCAACCCGCATGAGACACGCTGGCTTCTTCCGCCGATTTGGCGGCGCGAACCGCGACCGCAAATTTCATTTTGCGGTCGGGGCCGGCATCCGCCACCAGATGATCTCCGTGCAACACCTCGCCTTCGAGGATCTTCATGGCCAGCGGGTCCTGGATCATCTTCTGTATCGCCCGCTTCAAAGGACGGGCGCCATAGGCCCGGTCGTAGCCTTCGACGAACAGCAATTCCCTCGCGGCGCGGGTCAGTTCCAGCGTGACCTTGCGGTCGGCCAGCATTCGCTTCAGGTCTTCGAGGCGAAGATCTACGATCCTCAATAATTCTTCTTCGCCCAAGGGTTTGAAGATGATGATGTCGTCCACCCGGTTGAGGAATTCAGGTTTGAAGTGGGAGCGCAAACTTTCCATGACCTGCTCGGAGGCGGCATCGAAATCTTCGGGGCTGCTCAGCGATTCGGTTTGCAGATAACCCGAGCCGAGATTGGAGGTCATGATGATTACGGTGTTCTTGAAATCCACGGTGCGGCCTTTGCCGTCGGTGAGGCGGCCGTCATCCATGATCTGCAACAGCACGTTGAAGACATCGGGGTGGGCCTTCTCGATCTCATCGAACAACACCACCGCGTACGGACGCCGCCTGATCTGCTCGGTCAGCTGGCCGCCTTCGTCATAACCAACATAGCCCGGAGGCGCGCCGATCAAGCGTGAAACCGCATGCTTCTCCATGTATTCCGACATGTCGATGCGGACCATGGAATGTTCGTCGTCAAACAGGAATTCAGCCAGGGCGCGCGCCAGCTCAGTCTTGCCGACGCCGGTGGGCCCGAGAAAGATAAACGATCCCAGGGGACGCCGCGGGTCGTTCAGCCCGGCGCGCGAACGCCGGACAGCGTTGGCCACCCGCTGCAAAGCGACGTCCTGCCCCACCACGCGGGTGCGCAGGCGCTCTTCCATGTGCACCAGCTTGTTTACCTCGCCTTCCAGCATGCGGGTGACCGGCACGCCGGTCCACTTGGAGACGATGCCCGCGATGTCTTCTTCATCGACTTCTTCTTTCAGCATGCGGCCGCGGCCGGCGGCGCCGTCCATGCCCGCGTTCAAGCGCGCCAGCTCGCTTTCCGCCTGCAGCAAAGTTCCATAGCGAATCTCGGCCACCTTCTGCAGGTTGCCCTTGCGCTCCTCGGCTTGCTCTTCCACTTTGAGCCGCTCGATGCGTTCCTTGAGGTCGCGCACCGCGGTTATAGCTTCTTTCTCTTTCTTCCAGTGGGCTTTCAAGCCGGTGGCTTCCTCGCGGACGCCTGCCAATTCCTTTTCCACCGCAGCCAGGCGCTCGCGGCTGCCGGCATCTCTTTCCATCTTCAAAGCCTGGCGCTCGATTTCCAGGTGGATGGCCCGGCGCTCAAGCTGGTCGATCTCGGTAGGCATGGAATCGATCTGGATGCGCAGCGACGCGGCCGCTTCGTCCACCAGGTCGATGGCCTTGTCGGGAAGAAAGCGGTCGGAGATATAGCGATGGGAGAGAGTGGCGGCGGCGAGGATGGCGGAATCTTTGATGCGCACGCCGTGATGCACTTCGTAGCGCTCTTTGAGGCCGCGCAGTATGGCGATGGTGTCTTCGACATTGGGCTCGCCGACGAACACGATCTGGAAGCGGCGCTCGAGAGCGGCATCCTTCTCAATGTATTTGCGGTATTCGGCCAGGGTGGTGGCGCCGATGGCGCGCAATTCCCCGCGGGCCAGCGCGGGCTTCAGCATATTACTGGCATCGATGGCGCCTTCGGCGGCGCCCGCTCCCACCAGGGTATGCAGTTCGTCGATGAACAGAACGATCTCTCCGGCGGAATCTTCGATGTCTTTGAGGACGGCCCTGAGGCGATCTTCAAACTCGCCGCGGAACTTGGCGCCGGCAAGTATCGCTCCAAGGTCAAGCGAAACTACGCGCTTGTTCTTCAGGCTTTCGGGCACGTCGCCGGAGACGATGCGCTGCGCCAGGCCTTCGACGATTGCGGTCTTACCCACTCCGGGCTCGCCGATGAGCACCGGGTTGTTCTTGGTGCGGCGGGATAAGACTTGCACCACGCGGCGGATTTCTTCATCGCGTCCAATCACCGGGTCGAGCTTGCCCCGCCGCGCCAGCTCGGTCAGGTCGCGGGCGTAACGTTCCAGGGCCTGAAACTTGGCCTCGGGATTCTGGTCGGTGACTTTTTGCGAGCCGCGCACCGATGCCAGCGATTTCAGGATGGCGTCGTGGGTGGCGCCGCTTTCCACCAGGATCTGGCCGGCGTCGTCGCGGCGGACCTGGGCAAGGGCCAGCAAAAGGTGTTCGGTGGATATGTACTCGTCCTTAAAGTTGGCGGCTTCTTTGAAGGCCTGATCCATGGTCTTCGAAAGCTGATTTGATAGCTGGGGCTGGGCCGAGCTGCCGGTCACCTTGGGCAGCCGCTGCACCGCGGCCTCCGCCTGATTGCGCACGGTATCGGCGTCCACTCCGATCTTGGCCAGCACCGGGGCCACAATGCCTTCACTGTCAGCCATAAGCGCGGCCAGAAGATGCACCGGCAGAATTTCGGCGTTGCCGTTTTGAGACGCCAATTCCCCGGCGGCGGTGACCGCTTCCTGCGTCTTCAGTGTCAGCTTGTCCCATCGAATTGCCATGGATACTTCTCCTCTATTGTTCGAATGCCTGGTATCTGATGGCGGATTGCCGAATGCCGGCAAATGAAAGCGGGAGGCGGCCAACTACCAGCCCGCCTCCCGCAATTTCCTGTCCGTTCGTTAAGCGATCAGGCGGCGCTGGGTTTGGCTTCGCCGGCTTCCGTGCTGTGGCCTTCAATCGCCTTCTTGCCGACTGCGACTTTGATCTGGCGCGGTTTGGCTTCGGCGCGCTTGGAGAACTGTATCTTGAGAATGCCATTCTCGCACTCCGCCTCAACGTTTTCAGTGGAGACCGTCGAAGGCAGGGTGAACGAGCGGAAGAAGGTGCCGTAGCTGCGCTCTATGCGGCGGAAGTTTTCTTCCTTCTCTTCTTTTTCCAGCTTGCGCTCGCCGCGGATGGTCAGGTTGTTGTTCTCCACCCGGATATCGATGTCTTCCTGCTTTACCCCGGGCACTTCCAGCTTCAAGGTGATGTTCTGCTCGTCTTCATAGATATCAACCGCAGGCAGGAAGGCGCCGGAGTTGAGCAGTTCTTCGTTGCGGTTCTGCGTCTGCAACGCTCGGTCGACCCGTTCCTGCAGGTTTGCGAGTTCGCGAAATGGTTCAAATCGAGTGATCATGGTCATGGGGGTTCCTCCTAGAAATTTTCAGGCTTTGAGTATTAGATTCATGCTGAGCCTAATAGGATAATAAAATCTTAGTACAGTATTGTCAACAAATATGAAGTCTTTATTTTAAACAATATGTAAGTGTTTGCTTTTGATCTGACAGCCAGGAATTAGGAACGAATGAGCCTGCATAACTTTATTAAGCACGCCGGGTTATCACTCAAACTGCTTTCTCCATCACAACATCGAGGCCAAAATGCGCAATCGCTTCAAGAACGCCGCGCTTCTCATCGGACTGCTCGCCGGTACCATCGGCGCAAGTGCCGAGGTTTTGCAGACGCAGACGACCTATACCAGCAATGGCAGGAGCATCCCAGTCGATCAATTCGCGCCGTCCGATTCGGGGCGTCATCCCACGGTGATTTTCGTGCACGGCGCCGACGGCATGAGGGTGACGGCCTGGAAATATGCGTGGAGCAGGGAGTTTGCCGCCAACGGCTACGTGGTGATGATTCCGCACTATTTCGAAGCCTCGGATTCTACCGGCAGCATGAAAAATTTCCCCACCTACATGACCGCGCTGGGCGACGCCGTAAGTTTCGCGACCCGGCAGCCGGGGGTTGATCCGCAGCGCATCGGGTTGATGGGCTATTCGCTGGGCGGATTTCTGTCGCTGGCCCTGGCGGCGCGTGACCATCGGGTGAAGACGGTGGTGGAATATTTTGGCGGGATGCCGGCGTTCGCGGCGCGCTCGCTGGAAAAAATGCCGCCCACCTTGATTTTGCACGGCGATGCGGATCCGGTGGTTCCGGTAGCGCACGCATACGATGTGGAAAAACTATTCAAAGCCAGGAACATTTTCTATGAGATGAAGATTTATCCCGGCCAGGGGCACGGCTTTTCCGGCGAAGCCAACCGCGACTCACGGCAGCGCACCATGAGTTTTTTTGACCAGCACCTGAAGGCGGCCGCGGTCAGCTTACCGAGCAAATAAAGCATTTCAAGTAAGCGCTTTCCGGGATGGTGAGCGAAATGGGATGGTCGCGCGCCTGGGTGCGTTTTTCAATCAGGCGCACCTGCCGTCCGGCATCGCTGGCGGCGCTGATCAGCATCTGCTCAAAATCGCGGTCCGTTACCGCCTGCGAACAGCTACAGGTCACGAGAATTCCACCGGGACGCAGCATTTTGAGCGCGCGCAGGTTGATTTCTTTATAGCCGCGCATGGCTTTGGCGAGCGCGGTTTTATTCCGGGCGAAGGGTGGAGGATCGAGCACGATGGTGTCGTACTGCCGGTGGGCGGTGGCGTAATCCTTCAGTACGTCGAAAACATTACCTTCCAGCCATTCGATTTCCGGCGCGCGCTGCTGCGCCTGGTTGAGCAGCGAGTTCTGTTCAGCGGCTTCCAGCGCCTGGCGGGAAGCGTCAACCCCCGTAACCTGTTCGCAGACCCGCGCCAGGTGCAATGCAAATCCTCCGTGATAGCAGAAGCAATCGAGGGCCTGGCCGTGCGCATAAGCGGCGGCGGCGGCGTAATTTTCGCGTTGGTCGAGAAATGCCCCGGTCTTCTGGCCGCCCAGGGCGTCAAAGTGAAAGGCAATCCCGTTGCAGTGAAATATGGTGGTGGAGCGCTCTCCATGCACCGCCGCTGACTCGCGCGGCGACAAGTTTTCAAGCTGCCGGATGCGCGCATCGACCCGCTCCACGATGGTCTGCGGGGCGAGTTGTTGCAGGATGGCGGATTGGATTTCGGCCCGCGCGGAATCGAGGTCCATGGCCTGGGTCAGCGCCTGGAAACAAACGATGTCGTGGTAGCAATCGATGATCAATCCCGGAAGAAAATCAGATTCGCTGAAGACCACGCGGAAGGCCTCGCTGTCGCGCACGACTTTCTTTCGGTAGGCCACGGCGTCAGCGATGCGATTGGAGATCAGGGAGGGCCACAGCGGCGCGGGCCCGTCGTGGCGCGAGAGCAGGCGCAGGGCGATCTGGGAGGCGTCGCTATAGAGCGCCCACGCCACAAATTTTCCGCGATGATCGACGGCGCGCACCAGAGCTCCGGGCGATGCGGCGCCAGCGGTGGCTACGTCGGATCGGTAAACCCAGGCGTGGCCAGCGTGGAAGCGAGCGATGGCCCGCGCCGTGATCACCACCTCAGGATGCGCTTGCTCCGGGCTCAGGATTTCGGCTTTTCTGTTTTCGCGGGAGCGGCCGTCGCAGGGGAGGCTACAACGGGGGCGGCTGTTTTCTCCCCAGGCTTGCCGCCGGGCAAGGGCGGCTTTTGCATCTGGGCCTTCTGGTAGCGATCAATGCCGGCCTTAATTCTGGCGGCGGCAGGGCTGTTCGGTGCTTCCGCCAGGTAAAGATTGTATTCGCCCAGGGCACCGGCCATGTCGTGGCGCGCCTCCAGCACATTAGCCGCAATCAGGTGCGCCGACGCCATGTGGGCCACGCCGGTGGCGTGAGCGCGGCGGGCGTTGGCGAGCGCCAGGTCAGGCTTGCCATTCAACAGTTGAGCATGGGAGAGCATCGCCAGGGCCAAGGCATTCTGGGGTTCCAGGCTGATCACGCGCAGCAGCGCACTCTCCGTTTCCGGATACTTCTTTTGCTGATACATGATCTTGCCCAGGTTGAGCAGGGCGTCGGCGTATTTATCGTTGACCTTGGTGGCCCGCTCGAATGCGGCCTGGGCCGCTGCGGTTGCTCCCGCTCGAATTTCCACCACTCCGAGATAGTTATAGGCGGTGGCATACTGCGGATAAAGTGCGATAGCGGCCTCGAACCTGCTCTTGGCTTCGGGCAGTTGGTCCTTGCGAAAGCTATCGACACCCTTGTTGAATTCCTTCTGCGCCTTTCGCGGCACGTTGATATCCACCACGGCGACCGATGAGTCGGCGCTGAATTGTGCCTGCGCCTCCGGTTTTAAAGTTACCCGCACGAACTCCTGGTGTATGCCCATGAGGCTATCCACCTCGAACACATCGGAGGTGAGGTCCTCTATATCCTGTCCGCTGACCCTGACGCGATAAGTTCCACCCAGCACCCGGAAGTTCGCCTCTCCGCGATCGTCGGTAAAAGTATCGAAAGAGGGTGCGCCGGACACCATGAGCTGCACTCGCACCGGCTTGCTAATAGGATGATCGTTGCTCAAGGTTACGCGGATCCTCAGCTCCACCGAGCGGTTCGTGGCTCCAGGGGCGGTGGAGGGCAGAGATCGATCCTGCGCCAGGGCGGGTACCGCAAGCAGGGCGAGAAGAAAAAAAGCGGCGATCGGTCGGCAGGTCATGGCAACCTCTTTTTTACTGAGAGGCGGGGGTCTCAGCGGGTGATTCATCAGCAACCCGCGCAGCTTCGGCTTCGGCCTCGGCATTGGCCCGGCGAATTCGCGCGGCGGCCTTCACCGGCGCCGGAGGGGGTTCATGCGCGGGATCGTAATACAGGATACGCCCGCAGGAATCGCAGGTAATAATTTGTTCATTGGTGCGGATCTCGTTGTATTTCTGCGGACGCAGCAGGACGTGGCAGGCCACGCAGCTTTCCCCCAGGGCCTCGGCGATAGCGCTCTTGCGCTGCCGCATCAGGCGGTCGTAGTGAGCCAGCACGCTGCCTTCGATGGCAGGCCGCAGGGAATCAGCCCGCTCCGCCAGCTCGGCCAGCAGTTTTTCATCTACCGCGGTGCGCTCGCGGGCCAGGCTCTTTTCATTCTCCACTGCCGCCCGCTGGGTCTTCATTTCGGCTTCGTTGGATTTTTGCGCGTGTTCCAGTGATTCGGCGCGCTCCATGCCTTCGAGAATTTTGTCCTCACAGTCGCGAATGGCGTGCTCGGCAAACTCGATTTCGTGCATCAACGCCCGGTATTGTTCGTTGTTCTTCACTTCCAGGGCCTGGGAGCGCAGCTTGGAAATCTTTCCCTGGTTGTCTTTGATATCGGCTTCCAGCTTGCGTTTGTCCACTTCCTGGGTCTTGATGGCTTCTTTGCTCTGCTCCACCTGCGCGGTGACCGTGGCCAGCTTGCCTTCAATCTCGGCGACGCGCCTGGGCAGCGCAGCGACTTCTTCCCGCAAACGCAAAATCTCCTTGTCGGTTTGCTCCAGGGCGATCAGCTTTTCCAGCTCTGCATTCATAGGCGGGGCCACGGCGAGGGCGCCGTGGGAAAATTGTAGCACTTATGGACCCGCAGATTTCGCTGCCTTACTGGCGAATGTACCGGCAAGCCGAAACCTGAAATCGGCCGTTTCGGCCGCCCTGCAGAAGGCGAGTCCCGCGGCATTTAAGGCCGGGTTGCGCGGCAGTGCGCGAATGTTACATTAAAAGACGCCAATTGCTCCTGCCTGGCACGCGTTACGCTTATCCTCGAGGATGCTCTCCGTGAACACTCGCTGCAAACTGATATTTTTTGCCGTAGCATTGCCGGCAATTGCCGTACTGGCCTGGGGGCAAGAGCCTCCGCCGATTGGAATCGAGAAAAACCTTACCATCGACCTGATCAACGCGCAGCCGGGACTGCTGGGGCGGGCCCCGGAGGCGGTGCAGTGGAGTCCGGACGGCGCCCGGGTTACCTACATCCTGCGCGACGAATCCGGGGAACACGGGCAACTCTGGTCGATTGATCCGGCGACCGGCAAGCGCGAAGTGCTGATGAACAGCGAGAAGCTATCGGCGCTGGCCCCGCCTGCCGCCCACATCAAGGATGAGCGAGAAAAGGAGCGGCGGTCGCGTTATGCGGTAGCGGGTTATCACTGGTCGCCGGATTCCCGCCACTTGCTGTTCGACGCGAACGGGCAGCTCTGGCTTTATTCCCTGAACACCGGCACCGGGACGCAGATCACGTCGTCCACCGACCCGATGCTTGATCCCAAGTTTTCACCCGACGGCAAGACCATCTCCTACATCAGAAAGCACAACCTGGTGGTGCACTCGCTTTCCGGTAATCGCGAGACGGTTCTCACCCGCGAAGAAGACAGCGATTATCTCGATGGCGAAGTAGATTGGGTGTACGGCGAAGAGCTGGGCGTACGCAGCAACTACTTCTGGTCGCCCAGCGGAAAACAAATCGCGTTCCTGCAGATGGACGAGAACAAGGTCCCGGCGTATCCCATTACCGACTTGATCCCGTTGCATCCCGCGCTGGATATGCAGAAGTATCCCAAGCCCGGCGATGCCAACCCGGTGGTGCGCCTGGGGATCGCCAGCGCCGATCGTGACAAGGTGAAATGGATGTCGCTCGATACCCCCGCCGGCAAATTCGACTACGAAAGCTACGTGCCGAGGTTTGGGTGGTTGCGGGATGGGATCCTGTACGCGGAAGTGTTGAACCGCGCGCAAGACCGGCTGGATTTGTACTTCATCGACGCCAACTCCGGGCGCGGCCGGGTGGTGCTGACCGAGAAGAGCGATACCTGGATCAATGTGGATGATTTTCATCCACTGAAATCCGGCGACGGATTTGTCTGGTCGAGCTGGAGAGACGGGCACACCCATCTTTATCTCTACAGGTTCAACCAGCAACAACCGCTGGCCTCCGAGGCGGTGCTGGAAAGGCAGCTTACCAGCGGAGATTTCGAAGTATCATCGGTGAAGGCGGTGGACGATCACGGCGGGCGCACGGGCAACGTTTATTTTGAATCCAATCAAAGCGACGACCGCCAGAAGCAGCTTTACCAGGTCGCGCTGAGCGGCGGTCCGGCGACCCGGGTATCGGAGGGTGAGGGCTGGCACAACGCATCGTTTTCCGGTGACGGCCTGCACTACGTGGACAATTATTCCGCGCTGAACACGGCGCCGCGGCTTTCGGTATGCGCCCCCAAATTCCACTGCGAAAAGATATGGGAGGCCAATGAACTGAAGGACTACCGGTTGCTCGCTCCGCAATTCGTTGACTTCAAGAGTGAAAATGGAACCGTTTTGCGTGGCCTGTTGCTGCTGCCGCCGGCATCCCCCGGCGCCCGGACTCCGCTGGTGATGAACCCCTATGGCGGGCCGGAAGCGCAATCGGTGAAGAACGCCTGGGGAGCGAGCTCGCTGTTCGACCAGATCCTGGCGCGGGCGGGAATTGCCGTGCTTAAAGTGGACAACCGCGGGATGGGCGGCCGGGGCAAGCAATATGCCGCGGCAGCACGCCGCAATTTCGGCGAGACCGAATTGAAAGACCAGCTCAGCGCGCTGCAACAGGCGCTGGACCGGTTCCCCCAACTCGATGGATCGAGGCTGGGATGGTGGGGATGGAGCTATGGCGGGTACATGACGCTCTACGCCATGACCCATTCCGACAAGTTCAAGGTGGGAGTGGCCGTGGCGCCGGTCACTGACTGGCATGACTATGATTCCATTTATACGGAGCGCTACATGGGGCAACCTCGCGAGAACGAAGAGGGTTACACGCGCAGCTCGCCGGTCAACGTTGCCGGCCAGTTACACGGGCATCTTTTAATCGTGCACGGCACCAGCGATGACAACGTGCATCCGCAAAATACCTTTCAGATGGTGCAGGCCTTCATCACCGCCGGCAAGCAGTTCGACCTGATGCTTTATCCGCAGAAGACCCACGGCATCGCCGGTCCGGTGGCGCGCACCCACCTGTACACGCGCATCGATCAACTCTTCGAGAGCGAGCTGCTGCCGGGGTTGCCGTCTAAGAAAGCGGGCGCCAAGTGAGCGCTGCTGGAGAAACAGGCAAAGGAACACCAGCGGCGATGCCGTCGTTTACCCTGGGCGAATTCGAGCTCACGATCGTGCCCGACGGGAATTACCTGCTCGACGGCGGCGCATTGTTCGGCCTGATCCCCAAAGTGATGTGGCAGAAGAAAATGGCCGCCGACGCCAACAACCGGGTGGTCGTCGGATTGAATTCAGTGCTGGTCAGGGCCCACGGCAAGAACGTGCTGATCGAAACCGGGCTGGGTAACAAGCTCCCCGACAAGATGAAGAGCATCTACTCACCCCCGGAAGGCTTGCTGAAGAATCTCGCCAGGCTGGGGGTGCAGCCGGGCGACATCGATGTAGTCATCAATTCTCATTTGCATTTCGATCATTGCGGATGGAACACGGTGCGCGAGAACGGGCGGGTGGTGGCCACTTTTCCGAATGCCGCCTATTATGCGTCAGAGGGCGAATGCCTGCACGGACGCTTGCAGCTCGAGCGCGATCGCGCCACTTATTTAACTGAAAATTACGATCCCCTGGTGGCCAGCGGGCAGATGAAGCTTACCGGCGACGGCGCCACCACCATCCTTCCTGGCATCTCGGTGGTGACTTATACCGGCCACACCCGCCACATGCAGGCCATCATGATCGAAAGCCAGGGCCAGAGTGCGTGCTACATCTCTGACCTGATTCCCACGCAGTTTCATTTGCGGCTGGCGTGGGCGCTGGCATTTGACTTGTACCCGCTCGAAACCATCGAGAGCCGCAAGCGTTTTTATGAGTCCGCGGCTTCGCAAAGATGGCTGACCATATTCACCCATGACCCGGCCCTGCCCTGGGGTTACCTGGAGGAATCCAGCGACGGGGAAGTGCACGTAAAACCGCCGGAAACTGCCGCGGCGAAATAGCGGACCGCTGGTGCAGCAGTTGGAGGGGACTAAGCGGAGACGCCGGCGCAGGAATTCTCCGCGGCGATGATGGGACCGAAGAACCGGTCCACCCCGTCGAGGATGTCCTGGGCATGGCGGGCGTCGTACACCGCCTTTCGCAGGGTGGCGCCGTTGGCGACGCCGTGGGTAAACCATGAAGCGAACTGCTTCATCTTTCCCGCCGCGCCGGGAATATCTTCTTCCACCAGCATGCGGAAGTAGGTCCGAATCATCTCGTAGCGGTCCCGATCCGAGGGCTCGTCGTAGGCGCCGGTGGCCTGGTACTGGGCGATCTGGCGAAAGATCCAAGGGTTAGACGCCGCCATGCGGCCGATCATTACCGCGTCGCAGCCAGTGGCTGTAACCATGGCCGCGGCATCTTCAGGCGAGCGAATGTCGCCGTTGCCGATCACGGGGATGGCGACCGCATCTTTGACGGCGGCAATCCATTCCCAGCGCGCGGAACCGCTGTAGCCCTGCTCGCGAGTGCGGGCGTGCAGGGCCACGGCGTTCAAGCCGCAATCCTGCGCCATGCGCGCCAGCTCCACACACACGATCTCTTCATGGTTCCAGCCGGCGCGGAACTTTACCGTAAATGGAATCTTCACCGCGGCGCGCACCTGCTCGAAAATGATCCGAATGCGGGGTAGGTCGCGCAGCAATCCCGAACCCCCATTGCATTTCACCACGCGCTTGGCCGGGCACCCGAGGTTCAAGTCAACCAGGTCAAAACCGAGGTCTTCAACCAGCCGGGCGGCGTCGGCCAGCACTTGTGGGTTGCTGCCAAACAACTGCGCCGAAATAGGATGCTCTTCGGAATAAAAATGCAGGTAGCGCTTGCGCTTGGATTCGCGGCAGCGCAGGATGCCGTCGGCCGACGTGAACTCGGTCATGATCAGGCCGCAGGCGGATTGTCGAGCTCGCGAGTCGAACGACGAATACTTGATGAAGCGGCGAAACACCGTATCTGTGACCCCGGCCATGGGCGCCAGGATGGTGGCGGGCGCGATGCGTACTCCGCCGATGATCACTTCGGCGGGTACCCTGCCGGCGAGGGACGTCGGCTGGGCATCGGGGCCGTCGCCGCTCCACACGCCGGGCTTGGACCGCGTCGCGGGGTCGGTGACCAGCCGTTGTGGTGAATATTTTTTCACTGGGTGGATATTAGGATATTATCCGCCGCGAGCGGCGGCCTGAAATAAAAAACCTCCAACTTTGATGGTCCGGTTGGAGGCTTCAAAACCGTGTACACTTCCGCGTTTACTTGGCGGCGGTCTTTTTCTCGTTGCCGGCATATTTGCGGCGGAAGCGCTCGATGCGTCCAGCCGTATCCAGCAGCTTCTGCTTGCCGGTGAAAAAGGGGTGACACGCCGAGCAGATTTCCACGTGGATATCGCCCTTATGGGTTGATCGTGTGACGAACTGACTGCCGCAGGCACACTTCACGTTGATCTGATCGTATGCGGGATGGATGGCTGCTTTCATAACGTGCTCCGTTTCACTGTTGGTTGAATCCTCAATTTTACCGGAAGCGCTAACATCCGGCAAACCCGTCGCCGCCTTGCGGTGAAGCGTTTGGATGACGGCCGCGGCTACAAAGTTTCAAGGCCCCGGGATACCGGGCACATATAATGGCGGCGTCGAGGGAAGAGTGGATGGCCGTATCCGCTGAAGTGCTGGCGCGCCACGTCGAAGAATTTCTGGCGGAAAGCCCCTGCGCCATCGTTCGCGAAGATGGCGAAACCACCTTCGAGATGACGTCGGCCAAATACTCGATCTCATCGCAGCACGGCAAATGTGTTTTGCACCTGTGGTCGCCGGAACGCAACTCGGTGCGCCGAGTAGTGGAGGCCGAGACCCTGACCGGCAAGCTGCGCCTTTCCGTCACACAGTTTGGCCGGAGCCGGCCGCAGAAGCTGGAAATCTGCCGCGATCTCGACGCCCGCTCGCCTTCCGACCGCAAGGCGGCGCGCACCGCCTACCAGCGCGACCTGCAGAAACTGCTGCGGCGCACGTTCCCCGGTTTCGTCCTCGAAAATTTTACGTCGGCCATGGACCTCAACCGGTCGTTCGGGCCAGTGTATACGCGCGGGTTGCTGGGCCGCGGCAATACCGCTTATGCCGTGCTGGGGGTCAACGCCCAGGAGAGCCAGTCGTCGATCGATGCCGCCCTCACCTTCGGCTTGATCTGGCTCGACGTCTGCCGCGAGCGCGAGGCGCCGCACCGGGTGATGAAAGGCCTGAAGCTGTTTGTGCCGCGCGGGAATTCGGATGTGGCCAGCGCCCGCATGGGCTTTCTCAATCACGAAGTGGCAAGCTTCGAGCTCTACGAAATCGATGGCCTGGAAAAACCCGGAAACCCGGCGGAAGTGATTGAGATCGACACCAGCGATCGCGGCAATATCGCGACCCGGCTGGTGCGTTGTCCAGACGTGGCGGCGGTGCGCGAACGCTTCGCGGCTTCGATTGCCATGGTGGAAACCCTGGCCCTGGCCGAGGCGGCGGAGCCGCCGCACATCGAGATCGCGGTCATTTCAGGCAGCGAGATCGGTTTTCGGTTCAATGGGCTGCAGTTCGCGCGCGCGCGCCTCGGCCTGGAGCCGGAATCATTCAACCGCGTGGAAGAAATTATCTTCGGCGGGGATTCCAGCGAAACCATTTTGACCGAGGCCAACGGCGAGCGCCTGGCGGAGTGGGTCAAGCGGCTGGTGGCCTCCCGCCGTCCCGGCGGCGACCGCCACAACCCGCTGTGGCGCATGCATCCCGAGCGCTGGCTGGAATCGCTGGTCATTCCTTCGATCCGGCAGCTCGATTCGCGATTCGATCCGCAGTGGGTTTATTCGCAGGTGCCGGCGTTTGCCGCTTCCGACCGCGCCATGATCGATATTCTCACCGTAACCAATGCCGGCCGACTGGCAGTGCTGGAGCTGAAAGCCGACGAAGACATCCACCTGCCATTGCAGGGCCTTGATTATTGGGCGCGCGTGCGCTGGCACCATATGCGCGATGAATTCACGCGCTTCGGTTATTTTCCCGGCAAGCTGCTTTCCAAGGAGGCGCCGCTGCTTTTCCTGGTGGCGCCGGCGCTGCGCATTCATTCGACCTTCGATGCAATTCTGCGCTACTTCTCGCCCGAAATCGACGTGACCCTGCTGGCGGTGGATGAGCGTTGGCGCGAGGACCTGCGGGTGGTGTTCCGCAAGAACCGGCTGCAGCCCGTGGTGTTGCCGCTGGAAGATGGGTCGTAGCGATCGCGCGGGGATTCTCCGTCCGGGAAACATTGAAACAAGAATGTTCGAGATGACATTTCCCAAAGATCAGGGCAGAACGGCGAGAAGCTTCCCCCGAATATCGTTCCTATAGAGCACTTCAACGTGAACAATAATGTCATCTACAACATCCAAGACCACCATTCCGTCGACGGGTCTTAATTCCAAACAGCGCAAACCCGTGCCATAGCTTCCTTGCGGCTTCGCTTGCGTGTAAAACGAAGCGCAGAAATCATCACCGCAACGACAGCGATCCACAATACTTAAGCCCAGCACCTGAAATGCGAGTGCCTCTTCGCCCTCTGACCTTAAAAGTTGATGGAGCTCTTTCGATAAAAGAGGCAGCGTTGCCGCGAGCAGCAATGATTTTCTAAACGAGTCAGTCATTAGAATTGGGAATTGTATTCACCGCCACCGCCGCCTCCGGCTTCTCGCCGCGCACCACGCGTGATATGCCGCGCACGATTCGCCGGTAGGGCAACTGGCCGCTTTCATCCGACAGAAAAATCTCCCCGGTTTTCAGCGTGCGATAGTGCCAGCGCTTGAGCAGCGCCAGATGCTCCATGAGTTCCAGTGAGGAAGCGGGTTCGGCTGGATTGGCTTCGGCGAGGAACTGTTTCAGCCGGCCCTCCATGCTCGTCGGGTTGGCGCCGGGCGCGGGGGGACTTAGAAATTCCGGCGCCACTAGCGGGAACTGTAGGGCATCGCCGATCATGCCGCGATTTATGGTGAACATGGTGACGAAATCTTTGCCGGCTGCGGGTTGCAGGATCAGGCCGTGCAGACGGTCGATGCGGCGCACGATTTCCGGCGGCCGGGTGGCGGCGGCTTTTTCCAGGCGGGCGTGCAGCAACGCGGCCGCTTCGAAATCCATGCGCGATGATGCGTCCTCGCGCGCCGCTGCCAGGCTTTTGCGCAGCGATTCGCCGCCGCTATCGAGACACTCCTGCACCCGGGCTACTTCGGCGAAATATTGCTCGTCGGTGCAGCCCTTGAAGCAGGGCGCCAGGCACATTTTCATCTCCGAATAAATGCAGCCGGGGAACGAGGGGTCGGGATGCAGTTCGAAGGTGCATCTCCGGGATTTGAACTGGTCGAGCGTGTCATTCAAAAGCCGTTCGGCGGCGGCCTGGGAGGGAAAGGGGCCGTAATACACCGAAGCGAGCGCCCGTCCGCTGTCCGTCGGCGCGTGTATGTGGCGCCGGCCGAGCGTGAGGCGCCGGGTGACGTACGCGCGTGGATAGGAGTTTTCCCAGCGAATGCGGACCAGCGGCGCGAACCGTAGCCGCAGGCGTTTTTGATAGCCGTCAGGGAACAAGGTCTTAGCGGTTTTATAGAGCAGCAGGGTCGATTCGAATTCCGACCCAGTCATGGAATATTCGACCGCAGTGGCGCGCGACCTCAAGTTCAGGCGCTTGCTCCGATCTTCTTCGGGGCCAAGCAATCGCCACAACCGCCGGCGCAAGTTCGAAGTCTTGCCCAGGTAGGGTTCCCCTTCGCCTTGCCGAACCAGGTAGATCGCCGGTGCGGCGGGGACCTGGGTGAGCGCCTCCGCGGAGGAATCGCTATCCAATGAAATGGAACACTGCAGCACGCGCTTATTCTAATCCGCGCCCTCGCGGCGGCGTTTTCCCGGCGGCGTAGAATCAAGGTTCATGCAAGATCCCATGCCCAACCTGCTGCGCAAGGACCCGCACCGGTCCTGGCTGGCAATGTGCGGCGGCGGAGTGGTGGTGCTGCTGATCCTCGGCGCGCTGGCGTTGGTTGGCCGCGGGGGCCCTACTTATTCCAATCCTGATACCCCATTGCCGCTCGACCCGTATGCGCCGCACCTGGCGCTGACTGACCGGAAATTATCGAGTGCGTTGAATTTCGCGGGAGAGTCGGTCACGTATGTTGACGGCAGCGTTACCAATTCGGGAGACCAGACCGTGATCAATGCGATGGTCGAAGTGGTGTTCAAGAGCGCCGCGGGAGAGATCGCGCAGATCGAACGCGAGCCTCTGCAGGTGATCCAGTCGCGGAACCCATACGTGAGTACAGTCCTGCTCAATGCCGCGCCCCTGGCGGCCGGCAAGTCCAGCGACTTTCGCTTCGCGTTTGGCCGGATCAGCCGGGTCTGGGACGGCAAGTACCCTGAATTGCGCGTCATTTCCACCAGTTTGCAATAATCATCCCCAGCAGTTTTTTGCGCGCCGGTGATCTCGAATGTTTACTAATCGCGCAATTGTATGCGGGCGCGATGCGGGATATCCTGCATCGTCTCCACTGTGAACGTTCATACCGCACTCTATGGCTAATCTTTTTGAGGCACCACGATATATCGCGCTGGAAGGACCCATCCGCGTGGGCAAGAGCACGCTCTCCCAGATCGTTGCGGAAAAACTTCGCGCGCAGCGCATCACCGAGCCCGAAAACAATCCTTTTTTGCAGACCTTTTACCGGGGCGAGCCGGGCTCGGCCTTCCAGGCCCAGCTATGGTTTTTGTTCGAGCGCTACGAGCAGCTGCGGGCGCTCGATCACCGGGAAAATTCGCACAAGCTGATCGTGGCCGACTACATTTTTGAAAAAGATAAATTGTTCGCATGCATCAACCTCAACGACGCCGAGCTGGAGCTTTATAACCGTTATTACGAAATGTTTCGCAGCAGCCTGCGCGCCCCCGATCTGGTGATTTACCTGCAGGCGTCGCCCGAGGTATTGAAGAAGCGGCTGCGCAAGAAAAACGCTCCCGGAGAAACCTCGGTCAGCGATGACTACATTGAAGAGGTCGCCAAAGCCTACGAGCATTTCTTTTTTCACTACACGGCGTCAGACCTGCTGGTGGTGAACACCAATGAGATCGATTTCGTGGCGCGCAATGAAGACTTGCAGGAATTGCTGAGGCGGGTGAGCGAGCCTATCAAGGGGACCCAGTATTTCCTGCCTTTGGGTTCCGAGCCGGCGAGCTTGTAAATCGCCGCGAAGCAACCGTGGGCAGCCGATAGTATTTCTTGCGATATGCCCGCCTGAAACCCCGTCAATGGTTGAGCAGGCGTGAGCCGAGCTAAAGTTTGAATACAATTGTGAGGAGCCCTGTATGTCTTCCCCGCGGATACCGCGAATAACTTGTGGGAGGTTACTTCTCGCCACCGTCGCGTTGAGCGCGAGTGTAATGGCAGGTCAACAACCGCCAAGTTCCTCTGAATACGAAGCTGCGGATCGCCGAATCGTACGCCAGCCACCCAATGTTTTTGTTGCTATGCCGTCCAAAGTTCGGGACGAACTTACGCGCCGGCACTGTACGGTCCCGCAAATATGGTCAACTCCTCATCCCCACAACGTGATTAAAGGCGAGTTCATCCGCAGCGGGCAAATCGATTGGGCGGTGCTATGCTCCGTGAACCGTCACTCAGCGATCCTCGTGTTTCCCAAGGGCTCAGGCTCTGGAGTCATTGAAATTGCGCAAGAGCCGGATCGGCAGGCATTGCAGGAAGTGAGCGATAACCGAATCGGCTACTCGCGCCAAATTAGTACCGCCCGCCCCCACTTTATTCTGGCTCATTGGCTGGCTTACCGCCCGGGCGAGCGCCCACCCTCAATCCATCATGATGGAGTCAATGATGCTTTTGCGGAAAAGGCGTCTGTCGTCTTCTACTATTCTCGCGGTAAATGGCTGAAGCTACCGGGTGCGGACTAGGGGCCTTCGCTGGGGTATGGCCCGCATTTCCCCAAAGGTTGGAGGTAGGACCCGGGCGGGCGAGCACTGGTGAGCGCTGTGATCAGCTTTATTCGAAGCGGCGGCGCAATTTTCTGCTTTCCACCAGCACTCCCATGCTGTGCATCAGGTTTTGCAGGGTCACGATTCCGACCAGGCGGTCCTGATCGACTACGGGAATAATGGTGAGATTACGCGCGGTAATTTTCTTGAATGCGATGGCCAGAGATTCCCGCCGCTGGGCCACATCGAAGGCGCGGCTCATGATTCCCTGCACGTAGCCGTTGCCCTCCATCCGCAGCTCCTGAATGATTTTCTGGCGGGTAATGACACCGACCATATCGCTGCCGCGCACCACGGGAAAATCATCCTGCAGGCTGTGAATGGTTTTGCCCAGTGCATCTTCGAGGGTGTCAGCGGGCGAGAGGGTGGCAAATTCGGTGAGCATCACATCTTCCATGCACACGCTTTCCACCGCTGACTGAAACATGAGCGAGCGATCTTCAAGCTGGGCGGCGGCCAGCAGGAAAAAGCCGCTCAGCATCAGCCAGTGATTACGGATGCCCATCAGCATGAATGCAATGGCAATTAAATGACCGATGTTGACGGCGCGCCGCGTGGCCTTGAGATAATCCATGTTCCGGGCCAGGATGGCGCGCAGCACCCGGCCGCCGTCGGTGGGAAAGGCGGGCAGCAGGTTAAATGTCCCCAGAAAAAGATTGATCCAGTACATAGCCTTCAGAAAGTTTCCGGTGGTCAACTGCGAATCGGAAGCAAACCATGCCTGGGGTTGCAAGACCACGGCGAAACTACCGGCGAGGAACGCCACCAGGAAGTTCATCAACGGACCGGCCAGGGCGATGCGAATCTCAACGGCCGCCGACGGGCGGCTGCCGGAACCAAATTCAATGGTGCTGATGCCGCCGATGGGCAGCAATGTGATCGAGAGCAGGCGGCCTCCGTTATAGCGCGCGACCAGTGCGTGGGCGGCTTCGTGCACCACTACAGAAAGCAGAATCAGGCCGACGAGCAGCACCGTGGGCAGCGCGGAATCGCCGGAAGCGTCGCTGGCGCTGGTCAACAAAAGAAAAAACAGCAGGAAAGCGAACGTGAGATGGATGCGCACTTCGGCGCCAAACATCTTGCCTGCGGGAATGGACCAGCTTCTCATCATGGGGAGTCGTAACGCCTGGGAGAATGAAGCTTGGGGGGTCTCCCTCATTGTATACGTTTAAAATTATTGGCAAGATTCTCCCGATTCGACATTTTCATGCGGCAAGCGCGCCTATGGGAAATAAAATTGGCGCGAACTCAATGGTGAGATGCGCGTCATAGGCGGAACATATCGCAGCCGCAGGTTAATCGCCCCACCCGGGTTGGATACGCGGCCCACCTCCGACCGCCTGCGCGAGACCTTATTCAATGTATTGGGCAACGCAGTCGCGGGATCGGTGTGGCTCGACCTTTATGCGGGCTCGGGAGCAATTGGAATCGAAGCGCTCAGCCGGGGGGCGCGGCAGGTTTACTTCGTGGAAGCTGTGGAGGCGGCGGTGAAAGTCATCCGCCAGAACCTGCTGACCCTCGACATCACCACCGGCCACGAGCTGGTTTGGGGCGAAGCACTGCGCGTGATGAGGCACTTCGAATCCGGGAAGGTGGTCTGCCAGTTTTGTTTCGTGGACCCTCCGTATCGCCTGAACAAGGAATACGGAGCAGCGCTTAACTATTTGTCGGGGTCGAGCGTGCTGGATGCGGCCAGCATGGTGATTGCGGAACACACCAGGCATTTTGATCCGGGCGAAGTGTTTGGCCGGCTGCGGAGACTCCGAAAACTGAAGCAGGGAGATTCGGTGCTGAGTTTTTACCAGCTGGCGGCCGCGGAAGAAAGCGCAGAAGGAACAATCGCCACCTAGTGCACGATGATGAGCGGCTGCTGCGCGGGTACGACGACGCCGATCATGGCCGCGGGAACTTCGGCGGCGTGGAGCGCGTTCAGCAGGCCGGCAGCGCCGCTGGCGGCGACCGCGATCAGCAGGCCTCCCGCGGTTTGCGGATCGAATAACAGGGTCTTGATGTCCTCTGAGGCGGCGGCGCCCGCGGCGCCGTCGCTGTACGCCACATCTCCCTCGGCGAATTCGCGATTGCTTTGCAGCCCCCCGGGGAGCCAGCCGTGGCGAACACAATCGAGCGCCCCGGGCAGCAGCGGAATCCGCGCGGCATCGATGCGCAGGCCCACCTTGCTGGCCAGCGCCATTTCGCGGGCGTGCCCGATAAGGCCAAAGCCGGTCACATCAGTGACCGCGTGCACCGCGGAATCGTCGCCGCACAGAACTTCGGCGGCAGCGCGATTCAGCGTGGTCATGCTGCGCACCCCGGCCGCCACCCAATCGTGCTGGGCCTGGTTGCGCTTGATTGCGGTGGAAATTACCCCGGTGCCGAGCGGCTTGGTCAGCAGCAGCACGTCCCCCGGCTGGGCGCCGCCGTTGGTGAAAACATGATCGGGATGGATGGCGCCGGTGACCGCGTAGCCAAACTTGATTTCAGGGTCGCGAATGCTGTGCCCGCCGATGACGGTGCATTCCGCTTCCATCATCTTGGAAATGCCCCCAGCCAGAATGCGTTCCAGAATATCGAGATCCCCGCCGTCGGGAAAACAAACCAGCGCCAGCGAGCTCATGGGCTTGCCGCCCATGGCGTATATGTCGCTGAGCGCGTTGCTGGCCGCGATCTGGCCGAAGGTGAACGGGTCATCGACGATGGGAGTAAAAAAGTCGACGGTCTGCACCAGCGCCAGGTCAGCCGAAATTTTATACACTCCGGCGTCGTCGGCGTGATCAAAGCCGACCAGCACATTCTCGTCATGTTGCCGGGCTAATTTCCCAAGCACCGCGTCCAGCACCGCCGGACCCAGCTTGGAAGCTCAACCCGCGGCTTTCACCATCTCCGTCAGCCGGGTGGTTTTGGGTTTTTCCATAAAAATTGTTCGGCGCGGCAGCGGCGCCATGCCGCTGCCTCTAGGCGTTTACGGTCTTGCGAAAATCCTGGCCTTCCATTTCCACGATGCGGCACATCTCATGCAAGCGTGAGCGCATGCGCTCGCCCACGCGATCGCCCAAGGTATCGCCGCGCGCTGCCTGCGCCGCTCTCTTCTTGTCCCCGGAAAGCTGGCTGACGCTGCCGTCGTCAGAGCCCGCGGGCCCGTTGGGGAAGTTGGTGGTGATGATAGTGGTGCGCTTGTCGTTATAGCGGGTGTTCAGGATCAGGCTGACCGCGTCCCACACCCACTCGGTGGGCTTGGCGGCGCCCAACTCGTCGAGCAATAAAACTTCGGCGTCGAACACCGGGCGCAGGACTTCAAGCTCCGTCGTCTGCACCGACGGGTTGTAGGAATTCTGGATCTCCTTCAGCAACTCACGGTAGTCGTAGAACACGCACTGGATTCCCTTGGCCAGGATCAACTGCTTGATGATGCCGATGGAAAGATGGGTCTTGCCGATGCCGGCGGGGCCGATGAATAGAAGTCCGGTTTCGTCCACGGGATACTTCTCGATAAACCGGTCGGCGATAAAACGCGCCCGCGCCAAGCTGTTTTCCACCTCGCCCTTGAACTCGGTCTGATAGTTGGAGATCGTGCAATGCTCATATCGCCTGGGGATGCGGGCTTGCGCCAGCAACTGGTCGTAGCGCCGGCAATCGCAGCGCGCCACTCGCGACGCCCGCGACGAGCTGTCACTCACCGGCTTCCAGCCAGTGTCTTCGCAGATGGGGCAATTGATCTTGGCGGGCTTCATTTGGACCCTATTAGATTAGACCAAGATTCCCATCCGTGACAGGTCGCGATCGGCCGCTATGCCATAATGGCGGCTGCTTCCTATTGCGTTCCCGAACATCCAATCAAGCACGATGACTCAGCTTCCCGCGGACAATAAATCGTTCTTCTTCGATCGTTTTGGCATGACCAAAAACGATCTTGAGCAATACCTCGCGGCCGCGCTTTGCGCCGGAGGCGACTTTGCCGACCTCTATTTCGAATACCAGACTTCGACTTCGCTTAGCGTGGATGAATCCCTGGTCAAAGCCGCCAGCCAGGGGATTTCGGCGGGCTGCGGGATCCGCGTGATTTCCGGAGAGCGCACCGGCTATGCCTATACCGACGATCTGGCGCGTGACAAAATTCTTCGCGCCGCCCGCACCGCCGCACTGATCGCCAGCGGTCCCGCCAAGCAAACCGTGGCGGGTTTCAAAGAACCCAAGCTGCGCAGCTTGTACCCGGTCGCCTCGAACCTTGATGACGGGGTGGCGGCCAAGCTTGAGCTGATGATGCGGGCCGATCGCGCCGCCCGCGCTTATGATCCGCGCATCCATCAGGTGCGAGTGGGCTACGGGGACGAGCTTCGCCAGATCATGGTGGTGGCCTCTGACGGCACCTTGGCCACCGATTCGCAGCCCATGGCGCGCATGAACGTGCTGTGCCTGGCCAAAGATGGCGAGAACAATTCCCGCGGCACATCGGGCGGTGGAGGGCGCGTGGGCCTTGAGCACTTCATCAACGATGCCACTCCCGAATATTTTGCCGGAGAAGCGGCGCGGCAAGCGATCATCCAACTGGAAGCCCGCGAGGCGCCCGCCGGAGAGATGGAAGTGGTGCTGGGCCCGGGCTGGCCGGGAATCCTGCTGCATGAAGCCATTGGGCATGGATTGGAAGCGGATTTCAACCGCAAGAAAACTTCGGCATTTGCCGGCCTGATCAACAAGCGCGTGGCCAGCGACAAATGCACGGTGGTGGATAACGGCGCCATGCCGTCGCGGCGCGGCAGCCTTAACGTCGATGATGAGGGTTCGCCCACGCAGAACACCGTGCTCATCGAAAACGGAATTCTGAAGGGTTACATCAGCGACAAGCTTTCGGCGCGCCTGATGGGCATAGCCGATACCGGCAACGGACGCCGGGAGAGCTACGAGCATATTCCCATGCCGCGCATGACCAACACTTATATGCTGCCCGGCCAGGACGCTCCGGAGGACATTATCAAGTCGGTAAAAAATGGGATTTACGCCGCCAACTTTGGTGGCGGCCAGGTAGACATCACCAACGGCAAGTTCGTCTTCTCCGCGTCGGAGGCCTACCTGATCGAAGACGGAGTGATCACCGCCCCGCTGCGCAACTGCACGTTGATCGGCAACGGGCCCGACGTGCTTACCCGTGTTTCCATGGTGGGCCACGACCTGAAGCTCGACGAAGGCGTGGGGACCTGCGGAAAAGACGGCCAGTCGGTCCCGGTGGGAGTGGGAATTCCCACCATCAAGGTGGACCGGCTCACCGTGGGCGGCACCGGCGGCGTGGTGGCTTCGGAGCTGATGAAATAGCTGTTCATTTGAAAAACTAATTGTTTTCACCCGCGAAATTAAGTTCGCATCGAACTTGTTTGATATCAAACAATTGCGGCCCGGGAATCTGCTTTGCCATCCAATGAGCTTTCTAAAATCGATTTGCACGAAATCGCCGCGGACGTAATCGCGCGCGCCATGGCGGGCGGCGCCTCGGCCGCGGAAGCGGTGGTGCGCGAGGGCACGGAGTTTTCCACGGTGGTTCGCCTGGGCGAGGTTGAGACCCTGAAAGAAGCGGGCTCGCGGGCGCTGGGAGTGCGCGTCTTTCGCGGGCAGCGCGCAGCCAGCACCTATACCAACGACTTCTCGCGCGAAGGGGTGGAGCGGCTGGTCGACGGGGCACTCGAGCTGGCCAAGGTTACGTCGGAAGATCCCACCGCCGGCCTGCCCGAGGCCGCGGAACTGGGCTCGGTTCCCGGCGACCTCCATCTTTATCACCAGGATGTTTATTCGCTGCCCCCGGCGGAACGCATCAAGTATGCGCGGCGCACCGAAGCGGCGGCGCTGGCGGCCGACGAGCGCATCAAGAATTCCGATGGCGGGTCGTTCGACGCCGGCATAGGCCGCAAACTGCTGGCCAACTCCCTGGGATTCTCCGGGGAATACCAGCGCTCCTCCTGCTCGATCAGCGCGGTGCCCATCGCCCAGAGCGCCGACGGCGCGATGCAGCGCGACTACTGGTATTCGGTGGCGCGAAGTCTGTCGATGCTGGAATCACCCGAGCATGTGGGCCGGGTGGCCGCGCAGCGCACCCTGCGCCGGCTCAATGCTCGCAAGATCGCGAGCACGCGTGTCCCCATCGTGCTGGAACAGACCATCGCGGGCTCGCTGCTGGGCCACATCTTCGAGGCGGTCAACGGCGATGCGGTGTACCGCGGCGCGTCGTTCCTGGCGGGTAAGCTGGGCGAAAAAATTGCCGGGAAAAATATCACGGTGGTGGACGATGGCATCATGCCCGGCGGTTTCGGCAGCAGCCCGTTTGACGATGAGGGCGTCCCCTGCCGGCGAACCACCGTCATCGAGCGCGGGATGCTGAAGTCTTACCTGACGAATACCTACACTGCGAAAAAGCTGGGCATGAAGACCACCGGCAACGCCGCGCGCGGGCTGGCGGGAAAACCCGGCATCGGCGCCGGCAACCTGTTTTTCGCACCCGGCGAGAAATCCGCCGCCGAGATCATTGCCGGGGTCTCCCGCGGCCTGCTGGTGACCGACTTTCTGGGGACCGGGGTGAACCTGGTGACCGGGGATTTTTCCCGAGGCGCTTCCGGCATCTGGATCGAGAACGGCGAGCTCACCCATGCGGTCGAAGAAATCACCGTCGCCGGAAACCTGAAAGAAATGCTGTCAAACATTTCGGAAATTGGAAACGACCTGGAATTCCGCGGCTCGGTGGCCTCGCCGACCCTGCGGCTGGAAGGCATGACCATCGCTGGGGCGTAGGGGTCATGCTCGCAGCAAGATCGGAAACCGCTTCAAGGAGCGCAGCGCTTTTCAGATGAAATCAAAAGTAATAAAACTTAACCACCGCCCTAGAATAATTCTCACTCATTAGTTGTCATTCTGACGACCCCCGGCTTCATCGGGGTGAGGAAGAACCCCTACTGTGCCAGAAATACTTCCCTTGGGTGTTTTTTGTAAAAACTGGGCCCGCAATTCAACGCACAGATCGAAAACGTTTTCGATTTTGAAGTAGAAAATCTTCCTTGGCAAGAATGATCGATGGCATGGCTCAGATAAACCATCACAAGGGAAGACTTGTTGAACTGTAGGGGTTCTTCCTCACCCCGGTGAAGCTGGAGGTCGTCTGAATGACCAGTCCGTAGGGGGTGTTCGCTGGTTTACTTTCTCTTATGCAACTGCTTGAGGTTCTTGGCCAGGCACAACCCAGGAGCAAGAGAAAACGCGAGGTTCTTCGCTCAAACAAGAAGCAAGAGCTCGCTCCAGAATGACAAGTGCATAGACGGTCTCTGCTGGCTTGTTGTTTCTTATGCAACTTCTTGAGGTTCTCCCCGTAGAAACAGCGGCAAGTGCTAAGGCGAACCTCGTACCCTTTCTCAACCTAGCTACAATTGCTTCATGAATGTCTTTCTCGCAGGCGGCGCTGCCGCCCTGGCTGTGGGCGGTGTAGCCGCCTATGGCTGCGTGGGGCCCCAATCACAGATTTTTGGAAATACATTCCTGGGGGATGGCGACCCCAATCATCTCGCCCTCACATTCGATGACGGGCCCAACGACATCCACACCGAGCGGCTGCTTGAGGTCTTGAACGCGCATGGCGTCCGCGCCACGTTTTTTCTGGTGGGAAAGTATGTGCGTCAGCGCCCGCACCTCGTGCGCGCGATCTTTGCCGGCGGACACTCCATCGGAAATCACACCTTCAACCATTGCAACCTGTTGCGCGCAACTCCCGCGCAGTTGCGTCGCGAGCTTTCCGATACCGAACTTGCCATCGAAGACGCCATCGGACAGAAACTGCCCGAACCTAAGTTAGTCCGCCCGCCGTGGGGCTTTCGCCGGCCAGATACCCTGGGCAGCATAAGAAAATTGCGAATGGTTCCGGTGATGTGGTCGGTCACTTGTTTCGACTGGCATGCCACGACGGCCGAACGAGTGGAGGGTCATGCGGTGCGCAGGATCAGGCGCAGTGGACCGCATACGCCGCAAATCATTTTGCTGCATGATGGCGGTCATGTGGGGATGGGAGCGGACCGCTCTGCATCGGTTGACGCCACCCGCCTGATCATTCGCCGCTACTTTGCCGAGGGCAGGAAATTCTTAACGATTCCAGAGATGATGGCGGAACAGAGAGCGCCCTTAACCGGGTATTAGAGATTTTCCGTGTTTCAATTTCAATGGTTGCGCCACTTTTGTATGATTTCGCAGGGTCGCAAGGTTAAAATTCGCTGCCAGAATTCTAGTGGCTGCGATACTCATGCATATTGAATATCAACTTACGGTGCAAGAATTCATTGAGGCCTCTTGGGCCAATCGGGGTTTTCGCCGCTTTTACTTAATCTATGGGGTTCTGTTTTGCTGCCAGGGAATTTTTGTTTGGGTTCATAATCCGGGCGATGTTACTGGGTCGATCGGCACGATGGTTGGACTGTTCGTGCTCTTCGGCGGCTCCTTGTTAGCGAGGTACCAATTTCATCAGAATCCCAGACTTAAACAAATCTTTAGTGCTGATATTACCGAAAAAGTATTTGAAATTTCCTGTATACATTCCTCTTCGCACGTGGATTGGGCTCATTTTGTGCAGCAGGTGGAATCCAAAACCCTTTTTCTGCTCTATCCTCGACGATCCTTATATTTCATAATTCCTAAGCGTGCGTTCGCACCTGAAGATTTGGATCAATTTCGAAGCCTGATCAGCGCCAATTCAATACCCCGAAAGAAACGAACCGGCAGGGCAATAATTTGGGGGTTGGCTGTGGCGGCAACGGTCATGTTTTTTGGCACAATACTCTTTATAAGATAAGCGTTTCACACCGAAAATGAGCGCTCCTACAAACCCTTAAACGCAACCTCCGCGGCGGCAACGGTTTGCCGCACTGCTTCTTCATCGTGGGCGAAGCTCAGGAATGCGGCTTCGAATTGCGATGGAGGCAGATAGATTCCGGCTTCCAGCATGGCGCGATGGAAGGCGGCGAAACGTTTAACGTCGGATTTTGATGCCGACGCGAAATCGGTTACCGGCTGGTAGGTGAAAAACCAGGTGAACATTGAGCCCACCCGGTTGGCGCTGAGCGCCACGCCGGCGTCGGTGGCCGTGTTGAGGATTTTCTGCACCAGCACGCCGCTCAGGCCTTCAAGGCGCGCATAAACTTCGGGGTGCGATGCCAGGTAGTTGATGGTGGCCAGGCCGGCGGCCATGGCCAACGGGTTTCCTGAAAGCGTGCCTGCCTGGTACACCGGACCCAGCGGCGCTACCTGGTCCATCAAGCTGCCGGGGCCGCCGTAGGCGCCCACGGGCAAGCCGCCGCCGATGATTTTGCCCAGCGTGGTCAGGTCGGGATTGATGCCGTACAGCGCCTGCGCGCCTCCCCAGGCCACGCGAAAGCCGGTCATGACCTCGTCAAATATCAACAGCGCTCCGCTGCGACTGGTTAGTTCGCGCAAATATTGCAAATAGCCTTGCGCCGGGAGAACGCATCCCATGTTACCCACCACCGGTTCCACGATCACGCAAGCAATCTGGCCGGGAAATTTTTCCAGCGCCTGCTCCACCGCGGCGACGTTGTTGAAAGGCAGTGCCAAGGTGCAGCTCACCACTTCTTCGGGGACACCCGCCGAACCGGGAATGCCCAGGGTAGCGACTCCGGAGCCGGCCTTCACCAGCAGGGCGTCGGCGTGGCCGTGGTAGCAGCCTTCGAATTTGATGATGAACTTGCGCCCAGTGGCGGCGCGCGCCAACCGGATGGCCGACATGGTGGCCTCGGTGCCCGAGCTGACGAAACGCAGCTTCTCGATCGACGGCATGGCGCCGATGATGGCCTCGGCCAGCTCCGCTTCTGAGGGTGTGGATGCGCCGAAAGTTACACCCTTTTCGGCCGCGGATTTTATGGCGGCGATCACTTGCGGCGGGGCGTGCCCGAGGATCAGCGGGCCCCACGAGGCGACGTAGTCGATGTATTGGTTGCCGTCGGCGTCCCACATGCGGGCGCCCTGCCCGCGCACGATAAATGGCGGCTCGCCGCCCACCGAGCCGAAGGCGCGGACTGGTGAATTGACGCCGCCGGGGATAACGCGGCTAGCGCGCTGCTGAAGCTCGCGTGATTGGTCGCGGTTGCGGGGCACCTCAAAAAGCTACCACACACCGGGCTGAGGGCTTCCTTGGTAAACTGGTCGTCGAATGATTTTGCCGTTCGTCCGCGAAATCCTGGCGGACGTGGAAAAAAGCGCCGCTTTCCAGCGTGCGGCATCCCAGATTCAAGTTCGCGAAGGGGGGCTCCCCTCTTCCGCCCAGCGGATACGTGTGTCCGGGCTCATTCCCACCGCCAAAGCCCTGCATTTTCCCCTATTCCAGCGGGTTGCCGGTCGTCCGTTGCTGGTCATCGTGGCGCGCAACCGCGACGCCGACGAGTTGCTGCCGGTGGTGCAGGCGTTTGCCGACCTCAGCGGCAGCATTAAGCCGCAGGCCATTATTAAGTTTCCCGCGCACGACGTGCTGCCGTTCGAAGAGGCATCGCCGCACCCCGAAATTCAGGAAGAGCGCGCGACCGCGCTGTGGAAGATCGCCACTGGCGCGGTCTCGCTGGTCATCGCCTCGCTGGAAGCCACCGCCATGCGGCTGCGTCCCGCGGAATTTTATGCCGGTCTGGCGCGCATCGTGCGCCGCGCGGAAGCGCTCGATGTTGAGGAGCTCATGGCGCACCTGCGGGTCACCGGCTACGCCTCCGCCGACATGGTGGAGATGCCCGGGCAGATCGCGCTGCGCGGCGGCATTCTCGACGTGTACCCGCCGGAATCAGACCGTCCGCTGCGCATCGAGCTTTTTGGCGACGAGGTCGAATCTATTCGCAAGTTCGATCCCGCATCGCAGCGGTCTTCGGCGTTGAATGCGCCGGTGGATGAGCTGGTGCTGCTGCCCTTTTCCGAGACTCCGGTGAACGTGGAGACGCTGTCGGCGATTCATACCCGCTTGCAGCATGACGAAGGATTGCGGCGCACGGTGCCCGGGGATGCCGCGCCGATTTTCCCGGGCTGGGAGTTTTTTGCACCCCTGGCGCACGGCGCAGGCGGGGAGCGCGGCGGGCTTACCGTGTTCGATTTAATTCCCCGGGCGAATGTAGTTCTCGACGAGCCCTCGCGGCTTTCCGCCGAGCAGCAGCGCTGGTGGGAGAAGGTCAACCAGCGCCATCAGCGCAGCGGCCTCGGGCAACTGATCACTCCAGAAGACATTTATTTCCCTCCCGAGGAGTGGGAAGAGCGCCTGCAAAACCTTGCCGGCATGAAGATTGAGGTGGAGCAGCTCCAGGTATTTCGAGTCGAAGAGGCCGGCGACTCAGATGTTGCAGCCTCCGAAACCGGCCACGATCAGGCCGGCGTGGTCGCCGCTCCCTCCGAAGATTTCAGCGGCACGGCGTCGGCGGCGGACCGCGACTTCCACGATCAACCGCCCACGGCCGCGTTTGATTCGTCGTTCAACTCCAAGCCGGCGATGCGCTTCCACGGTTCGGTGGCGGCGATCGTTGAAGAAGTACAGAAACTAAACCGCCAGGGACGCCGGGTGATGCTGGTGGCGCCCAACATGGGAGAACTGGAACGCCTGGCCGGCATCTTCGCCGAATACCAGCTTCCCTTTCGCATCGGCAGCCGCAACCCGGTGGCCGGATCGCAAGGCGATTTGTTTGTCGAAGAATCCACTTACTACGGCGGGGATTTCACCGCTACCACGCTGGTCAGGGCCGATGTGCCCGACGGCGTGGTGCTGCCCGAAGCCAACCTGGTTTTATTCGGCGCGCGCGATCTGTTTGACGAATCGGAGGCGGTGGTCAGCCGCCCGTTGCGGCAGAAATCGAAGACCTCAGCTTTTCTCTCTGACTTTCGCGACCTGGCGGTGGGCGATTACGTGGTGCACGTCGAGCATGGGGTGGCGCGCTACCAGGGACTGAAAGAAATTGTGCACGGCGATTCCGCCGGCGAGTTCATGGTGCTGGAGTTTGCCGAGGCCGCAAAGCTTTATGTCCCGCTGACGCGCCTCGACCTGGTGCAGAAATATCGCACCACCGAAGGCGGGCATCCGCAGCTATCGCGGCTAGGCAGCGCCGCCTGGGCGCGGACCAAGGCCAGCGTCAAGAAGGCCATGGTGGACATGGCGGCGGAGCTGCTGAAACTCTATGCCGAGCGCAAGGCCTCCCCCGGCCACGCGTTCGCCGCCGACACCGAGTGGCAGCGGGAATTCGAGGACGCGTTCGAGCACAACGAAACCGATGATCAGCTCACTTCGCTGGCCGACATCAAGCGCGACATGGAATCGACTTTGCCCATGGACCGCCTGCTGTGCGGCGACGTGGGATTCGGCAAGACCGAAGTCGCCATGCGCGCGGCCTTCAAGGCGGTCAGCGATCATAAGCAGGTGGCGGTGCTCGCGCCCACCACGGTGCTGGCCTTTCAGCACCAGCAGACATTCAAGAACCGCCTGGCCGCATTTCCCATCTCGGTGGAGATGGTGAGCCGCTTCCGCACCGCGCGCCAGGTAAAGGAAATTCTGGAGCGCCTCGAGAACGGCAAGGTGGACATCATTATCGGAACCCACCGGCTGCTGTCAAAAGACGTGCGGTTCCACGACCTGGGGCTGGTGGTCGTCGATGAGGAGCAGCGCTTCGGCGTCCGCCACAAAGAGCGGCTGAAACAATTGCGCAAGGAAGTGGACGTACTGACGCTCTCGGCCACGCCGATTCCGCGCACCCTGCACATGGGCCTGGCCGGCCTGCGCGACATGAGCGTGATCGAGACCCCGCCCAGCGACCGCATCGCCATCCAGACGGTGGTGGCGGCGTTCGACGAAAAACTCATTCGCATGGCCATCGAACACGAACTCGATCGCGGCGGCCAGGCTTACTTCGTGCATAACCGGGTGGAGAGCATCTACGAAATCGCCGCTCGAATACAGGAGCTGGTTCCGCGCGCGCGGGTGATCGTGGGCCACGGCCAGATGTCGGAAGGGCAGCTGGAAAAGGTAATGCTGGCATTCGTGCGCCACGAAGCCGACGTGCTGGTGGCCACCACCATCATCGAAAATGGCCTGGACATCGCTCTGTGCAACACCATCATGATCAACCGCGCCGACCGCCACGGCCTCAGCGAGCTTTACCAGTTGCGCGGCCGGGTGGGCCGCTCCAACCGGCGCGCCTACGCGTACCTGCTGATTCCGCCCGAGGTGGAGATCACTCCCATCGCGCGGCAGCGTCTGGCGGCGCTCAAGGAATTTTCCGAATTAGGCGCGGGGTTCAAGATCGCCGCGCTTGACCTCGAGCTGCGCGGCGCCGGCAACCTGCTGGGCGGCGAGCAAAGCGGGCACATCCAGGACGTGGGCTTTGAAATGTACACGTCGATGCTGGAGCAATCGGTGCGCGAGCTGAAGGGCGAGGAGACTGTCGCCCGCATCCACACATCGCTCAACCTGGGGCTCAACCTGCGCATTCCGCCGGAATACATTGGCGAGGAAAACCAGCGCCTGCGCATGTACAAGCGCATTGCCGGGGTGGAGGATGAGGCCAAACTGAACGACGTGCGCAACGAGCTTAAGGACCGCTATGGGGAGATTCCGGATACAGTGCGCAATCTGCTTCATGCGGGCAGGCTCAAATTGTTGTGCGAACAACTGGGAGTGGCGGCGATCGACCGCAAGCGCGATATTATTTCGGTAAAATTCAGTGAAGATGCGAGAATCGACCCGGAAAAGCTGGCGCTATTTGTGGCCGGCCAGCGCGGGGCCCAGTTCTCTCCCGGCGGAGTGTTGAAGTTCGCATTGCCGGGGCGGCAGTTTGAAACCAGCCATGCCGAAGAAATCATGTCCTATGTGCAACAGGTGCTGGAGGGAATGGCGGCCGAGCCGGTGGCGGTGGCATGATCCGGGTCAGTCGCAGGTGAAGACGAGCGCGAAAGCCAGGTGAAGCGTGGAAACTAAATTCATGGAGAGAGCGATTGCGCTCTCAATCGAGAATGTTGCCTCCGGGGGCGGCCCGTTTGGGGCAGTGGTGGTGCGTGACGGTGAGATCATCGGCGAAGGCGTGAACCGGGTGACCGCCAACCACGATCCCAGCGCCCACGCCGAAGTGCTGGCCATCCGCGCGGGCTCGTGGCAGCTGCAAAATTTCGATCTCAGCGGCTGCGAGCTTTACAGCTCGTGCGAACCGTGTCCCATGTGCATGGCGCTGGTGTACTGGTCGCGGCTAAATAAGATTTACTATGCCAACCGCGTTGCCGACGCCGCCCGAATCGGTTTTGATGACGCTTTTATTTATCGGGAGCTGGCGTTGCCTCCCGAAAGCCGCTCGCTTCCCCAGGTGCAACTGATGCGCGAGGAAGCCCTGAAGGCATTTGCCGCCTGGGAGCGGAAGTCCGACAAGACCGAATACTGAGCGAATTAAGTCCGGGCAAGGCCATGATGAATACTCCGGGCACTTCGATTGCCAAGGCGGTCGATCTTGGCTCGCGGTGCGCTATCCTTCTTCCCGGAATTCCTTTCTTCCCGTCGTAAAAAAATAAAGTCAAACGCTGGGACCGGAACTCCGGTCTTTACTGTCAGGAACAGCAAATTCGCGGGACAGATACCGAAAGCAAATGATGGAACTGGCGGATGCGTTGATCTCTAACCACTCTCTGGGTGCGACCGAAGCGCTGACCCAAGAGCTGGAAAACGCCGTTCGCCAGCATTCCCGCCTGGTCTATCAAGTCGCCTTCGCCGTACTGCGCAACCCGCAGGATGCCGAGGACGCTGTCCAGGAAACATTTCTGCGGGTGCTCAAGTATCAGAAGCAGCTTCCTGCAGTCCGCGAAATTCGTGGCTGGCTGGCCCGCATTGCGTGGCGGGTCGCGGTGGACCGCAGCAAAGGGCGCCGGCAGGCGCACGAAGCGGCGGATGAATCGCAACCTGAGCCGCATGACCCCAATGCTTCTGCGGAACAGACGGCAATCCAAAAAGATCATCTGCGCCGTCTGCACAATCTCATTGCCGGGCTCCCCACGGGCTTGCGAGACGCGTTGATCCTCTCGACGATAGAAGAAATGACCGCGGTTGAGGTGGCCAGGATATTAGGCATACCCGAAGCGGCGGTGCGGGGGAGGGTCTTTCGCGCCCGCCAGATATTGAAACAGAAATTTTCCGCGCAACTCGAACGCAGCGGGCCTGGAGGCGAACGGTGACACCCGAGAAGATAAATTACGCAGGGAATCCCGACCGTATGGATGCTATGTTGGACACGGCGCTGGCGCAGTATTCGGCTGCGGAAGCGCGGGTGGGACTGGAAGAACGAATCCTGACCAACTTGCGCCTGAGCGAACGCCCGCTTCGCCGGTTGGGTTGGCGGACGGTTGCGGTGACCGCCGCGATCGTTCTGCTTGCCATTCCGTCCTACCTGGAATGGCGAGGCATGATCACCGGCAGTCATAGAGATAAGGGCGAAATCTTGCATGGCGTGTTCGCGCCCGCTGCGCCGGCGGATTTACATCCCCAGCCACCGCCGCCGGCGAGAAATGACTCCTCGGTACAGCGGCGGGATGCACATGCGAACTCGTTGTTGGCGGCGGGCCAGCCGAAACGCCCACTTGGCGCTGGACAAAGTGCTTATCAGTCGCGCCCGCCCAGCGTTGCAAAGTCCGTTGCCGGTCCCCGGCTGGAACAGTTTCCCGCAGCCTCACCTTTGACCGAACAGGAAATTTTACTGTCCCGCTATGCACGCGAGGTGGAGCAAGCGGCATCGGCTGAGCCGCCGTCCCTCAAAGATTTGGAAGTTGAAGCCTTAAACGTGGCGCCACTTATGACCGATCAACCCGAGAAATAACTGGAGAACCCTATGAAAAAATATGCCCGTGAAAATTTGCCCAGGATTACCACTCTTCTGCTGGCAGCGCTGATGCTGGCGGCTGCAGGCAGCGCGCCGGCGTTGGCGCAGACACCCTCACCCTCGGAATTGCCGGAAAAGCAGGCGGAAAAATCCGCCAAACGCACGTCTTTATATCGCGTCAATTTTGTTTTTCGCGAAATGGAAGACGGCAAGCGGATCAACGAGCGCAATTTTTCAATGTTGATCGAGGAAGATGGAAATAACTCCAGCTTCCGCATCGGCGATCGAGTGCCTCTTCGGGTCGATGACAAGAACCTGCAATATGCCGACGTGGGGTTTAATCTCGATTGCCGCTTGACGGAGAAAGGCAGCCTCGTCGAGATAGACACCACCATTGAATTCAGCAACGTCGCCAGCCCGGAAGTACCCAATAACGTTCCCCTGACGCCAACTTTGCGGCAGACTAAGTACCGCGTTCGTACCCTGGTGCAAGCGGGCAAGCCCACGCTTATCCTCAGCGCCGACCGCGTGGAAAATAAACACCGCCTGGAAATTGAGGTCATGGCGGTCAAAGTTGTCTAAACTTCATCGTTTAATTTCTTAGGGGAGAATCCTCACCCCGGGATAGAATCCAGAGCGCCCGTACGAAAAGTTTTTGGCAACCTTGGAGTTTTCCCCGGCAGAGTCTGCGGCCGGCAATGGAGGATGCGATGAAATCTTTTTACCTGGTTCTGACGATACTGGTGGTGGCTGCGCTCACGTCATGCACCGCTCCGCCTCCTCCGGCGCCCAACCTGGCGCAGGAAGAAGCGGCCATTCGCTCCGCCGACGCCCAATGGCTCGCCGCCGCCAAGGCCAGGGACCTGGAGAAGTCGGTTTCCTTCTGGGCCGACGACGCTGTGGTGTACCCCATGCAGTCCATTCCGCTCAATGGGAGCAACGCCATCCGGGAATTCGTGGGCAGCTCGTTTGCCTCGCCAGAGTTTTCCGTGAACTGGAACCTGGAGAAGGTGGTAGTGGCGGCATCGGGTGATATGGCGTATACCACCGCCTCCGCGCAATTTGTATTCAGGGCGTCGCCCACTGCCGTGGTGTCGCAGAAGGCCAGCGCGGTCGTTGTTTGGAAGAAACTTCCTGACGGCACCTGGAAGGCGGCAGTCGATATCTGGACGCCGCAGGGCCCGGCAGTCCCAGTCGGCGTTCCCGCTAAGTAAGGTCCACGCCGAGGTGCGGCGAAAATTGTTCATTGCAAGCCACGTCTGGCGGTTTCAGGTCGAACCGGCGCGCAAGGGCTATGCTAGGATTCTGAGGCTTCGCTGCGCCGGATTTTTCGGTCCCACAACAAGCATCCGGCTGGCGGCGTCTCCGTTCCATCCGCCGTCTCCATGAAAATGAAAGTTCGCAAAGCCGTTTTTCCTGCCGCGGGCTTAGGCACCCGCTTTCTGCCCGCGACCAAGGCCCTGCCCAAAGAAATGCTTCCCCTGGTGGATAAGCCCATCATCCAGTACGGCGTGGAGGAAGCGATTGCCGCGGGCTGCGACCAGATCATCATCGTCACCGGCCGCGGGAAGAGCGCGATCGAAGATCATTTCGATGTGAGCTACGAGCTGGAACACATGCTCGAAGCGCGCGGCCAGACCGACCTGCTGAATATCGTCCGCCAGATTTCCGACATGATTCACGTGGCCTACGTGCGCCAGAAAGAAGCCATGGGGCTGGGCCATGCGGTTTTGATGGCGCGCGAGCTGGTGGGCGACGAACCCTTCGCGGTCTTTCTGGCGGATGACGTGATGGATGCCCCGGTGTCCTGCCTGGCGCAGATGATGGAGGCCTTCGAACAAACCCAGTCGTCGATCATCGCCACCCAGATGGTGGAGGGCCCGGAAATTTCATCCTACGGAGTTCTCGATGTCGACCCGGCGGGCATTCCCCGGTTCGGCGACAAGCTGATGCGGATCAAGAACCTGGTGGAAAAACCCTTGTTCGAAGCAGCTCCATCCAAGCTGGCGATCATCGGCCGCTATATTTTGACTCCGGGAATCTTTGCCGCGCTGGAAAGGACCCCCCTGGGAAATGGGGGAGAACTGCAACTGACCGACGGGCTTTGCAACCTGCTGGAAACGGAGAAGATTTTTGGTTTTGTATTTGAGGGCAAGCGTCACGACACCGGCGACAAGCTCGGCTTCCTGAAAGCCACGGTGGAGTTTGCGCTGAAGCGCGCCGACCTGGGCGAAGAGTTTCGGCAGTGGTTGAAGACGCTCAAGCTGTAGGAGAGGGCAAAATCGCTGCGGCTGGTGCCACCCATCTTAAGGATATAGCTACTAAGAAACCGCTCCAGGCAGTCCCCCTGCACGATGTCATTCTGACGACCCCCGGCTTTATCGGGGTGAGGAAGAATCCCTACCCTCTGCAAACTCTCAGCTAATCCGATGATTCATCTCCACCGAAAACTGACCACGGTAGGGTGACGGTCGAGCGCGCTGATTCCACCGAGAAGCAAAACACTAACTTCCAAATAATCCCGGCCAGGTAGTTTTGAAAACGCGAGGTCCTTCGCTAAAACAAGAAGCAAAAGCTCGCTCCAGAATGACAAGTGGTATGGGGTATGTTCGCTGCTTAGATTGTCTTATGCAACTACTTGAGATTTCGGCGGAAGGGCAACTTCCAAGGAGACGCGAGGGTTCTTCTCGGTTAAACCGGCTGCGCCACCGGCCCTTCCAATACTTCCGGACGCGCGCCGCCGCTGGACAGCAACTGGCGTAGTACGTATTGCAAAATGCCGCCGTGCTCGTAATAGAGCAGCTCCTGCGGGGTATCGATCCTGATGGTGGTGGGGAACTCGATACAGCTGCCGTCTTCGCGGCATGCCCTGACCTTGGCTTGTCGTCCCGCGCGGAATTTTTCGGTGGTCATCTCTTCCAGGCCGGCGATGGAAAAACTTTCTTCACCGCTGAGCCCGAGCGAATCGGCGTCTTCTTCCTGCACGAACTGCAGCGGCAGAATGCCCATGCCCACCAGGTTGGAGCGGTGAATGCGCTCGTAGCTTTCGGCAATGACGGCGCGCACCCCCAGTAATTTCGGGCCTTTGGCCGCCCAGTCGCGCGATGAGCCGGAGCCATATTCCTTGCCCGCGAGAATGATCAGGGGCACGCCTTCGGCCTTATATTTTTCCGAAGCGGCGAAGATCGACATCACCTCCCCGTCGGGCAGGTGCCGGGTGACTCCGCCTTCCGACTGCGGCACCAGGCGATTGCGCAGGCGCACGTTGGCGAACGTGCCGCGCACCATGACCTCGTGATTGCCGCGGCGTGAGCCGTAGGAGTTGAAGTCGCGCGGAGCGATCCCACGCTCCATCAAATACTCCCCCGCCGGACTGTTGGCCCGGATCGAGCCTGCCGGAGATATATGGTCGGTGGTCACGCTGTTGCGCAGCAGCGCCAGCACCCGAGCGTTGTTGATGTCTTCAACCCGCGCCGGATGGGGGGGCATATCGTCGAAGTAGGGCGCGCGCTTGATGTAAGTCGATTCGTCATCCCACAGGTAAGTATCGCCCTGGGGGATGCGCAGGTGCTGCCATGACTCGTCGCCGTCGAAAACGGTTTGGTAGTTGCGGCGAAACATTTCAGAATCGATGGCCGACGCCATGGTGTCGGAAACTTCCTGCTGGGTGGGCCAGATGTCCCGCAGGTACACCGGATTGCGGTCTGGGTCGCGTCCGATGGGGTCCTTGGCCAGATCGATGTCGATGCGTCCCGCAAGGGCAAACGCCACCACCAGCGGCGGGGACATCAGGTAGTTGGCGCGCACGTCGGAATTGATCCTGCCCTCGAAATTACGGTTGCCCGACAACACTGACACCACCACCAGGTCCTGTTCATGCACCGCCTGGGAAACATCTTCAGGCAGCGGGCCGGAATTGCCGATGCAGGTGGTGCATCCGTAACCCACGGTGTGAAACCGCTGTTGTTCGAGAAACGGCGTCAGGCCGGCGCGCTCGAAGTATTCGGTGACCACGCGCGAGCCCGGGGCCAGCGACGTCTTCACCCAGGGTTTGGTGAACAGGCCGCGCTCCGCCGCCTTTTTCGCCAGCAGGCCGGCGGCGATCATCACCGAGGGGTTCGAGGTGTTGGTGCAACTGGTAATGGCGGCGATGACCACCGAGCCGTGGCGCAGAACGTCGCTTACGTCCATGTGCGGCGCGACCGGCGGCGCTTCTTCAGTGGCCACCATGGCCTGCTGGTTACCGCCTTCTCCGATAAAACGTTCCTCCTGCTTGGGCGCCGAAGCCAACGCGCTTTTAGGGCTAAGCAGCGACGGCAGCGCGGTCTCAAATGAAGCGCGCGAGTCGGAGAGACGCACCCGATCCTGCGGGCGCTTGGGTCCGGCGATGCTGGGCTCGACCGTGCCCAGGTCGAGCTCCACCTGCTGCGAGTAATGGGCGGGCGCGATTCCGGTGGTGCGAAACAATCCTTGTTCCTTGCAATAGGCTTCGACCAGCGCGATTTTTTCCTCCGAGCGGCCGGTCATGCGCAGGTAGCGCAGGGTTTCATTGTCCACCGGGAAAATTCCGCAGGTGGCGCCATACTCCGGCGCCATGTTGGCGATGGTGGCGCGATCGGCGAGAGGCAGATCGTTTAATCCGTCGCCGTAAAATTCGACAAACTTGCCGACCACTCCAAGATTGCGCAGGATCTCGGTGACGGTCAGCACCAGGTCGGTGGCGGTGGAACCCTCGGGCAGGCGGCCGCTGAGCTTGAACCCCACAACCTGCGGAATCAGCATGGAAACCGGCTGTCCCAGCATGGCGGCCTCGGCCTCGATGCCGCCGGCGCCCCATCCCAGCACGCCCAACCCGTTGACCATGGTGGTGTGGGAATCGGTGCCGATCAGACTGTCAGGGTAGGCCTGCATTCGTCCTGAGGCATTGCCGGTGAACACCACCCGCGCCAGGTATTCAAGATTGACCTGGTGGACGATGCCCATGTCGGGCGGAACCGTCAGGAAGTTATGAAAAGAGGATTGGCCCCAGCGCAGGAATCCGTAGCGTTCCTGATTGCGCTGGAATTCCAGCAGGGCATTGGCCTGCATGGCGGTGGAGGTTCCAAACTCATCGACTTGAACGGAATGATCGATGACCAGCTCCGCGGGTTGCAGCGGGTTGATCATGCCGGGGTCGCCGCCCATCTTGCGCATGGCGTCGCGCATGGCGGCGAGATCGACCACGGCGGGAACGCCGGTGAAATCCTGCATAAGGACGCGCGCCGGAGTAAAAGCGATTTCGCGGGAAGGCAGCGCCTCGGGCTTCCAGTTGGCCAGAAAAAGAATGTCGTCGGCGGTTACGGAACGGCCATTTTCAGTGCGCAGCAGATTTTCCAGCAGTACTCTCAGCGAATAGGGCAGGTGATGGATCTCGATGCCTTGCTTTTCCAGGGAGTCGAGCCGAAAAATCTCATATTCTTCACTGCCGATTTTTAACTGGGACTGGCTGCGATAACTGTTCATTCCATCTCCTGCGGTCTACTTCAAGGTTATCAAAAAACTTCGCGGGCGTGGGTATTAGCGGGGCGCCGGAGCTCCCGCCAAGCGCGCAAGGCGCTTAGAATTTTCCGCCGAAGGTCTGATAAAGCAGCAGGCCATTCAAGCCCAGGATCACCGCCGTGGAAAGATAGGCGAGAGCGTTGATCACCGGCGAGTTGACCAGGTCGCTCATGACTTTTCTCTGCCGGGTAAGCACGATCAGCGGGACCATGGCAAAAGGCAGCACAAAACTGAGGACCACCTGGGAGAGCACCAGGATTTTCAAGGGATCGAGTTTAAGCGCGATCACCAGGATGGCCGGGGCCATGGTAAGCAGGCGCCGCAGAAAAATGCTGAATTTGATGTTGAGAAAACCTTCGATGATGACCTGGCCGGCCATGGTGCCGACGGTGGAGGACGCCAGGCCCGACATCAAAAGCGCCAGCGCGAACGCCAGGGCGGAAAATTTGCCCAGCAGCGGTCCCAGAGTGTGATGCGCCTCTTCGATGGTCGTGACCACGTGTCCGCTATGGAAGAACACCGCGGCCGCCATGATCACCATGGCGGAATTGATCAGCCAGGCGGCGTTCATTGCCGCCAGCACATCGATGAGTTCGTAGCGCAGGTGCTTGAACTTCTGCAGCCGCTGGCCGGTGGGGCAGCGGAACTGGTCTTCACGCACCCGCGACTGCACCAGCGATGAATGCAGATAGATGACGTGCGGCATCACAGTGGCGCCCAGCATGCTGACCGCGATGTAAATGCTGCCTGACGACACCCGCGGCAGTATGGTGGAAAGGCCCACCATCTTCCAATCCGGCGAGACCAGCGAAATTTCCACGGCATAACAGGCGGCGATGCCGAAGACAAAAACTAGAATCGCATATTCCAGCTTGCGGAACCCATACAGCTCCAGCGCGAGGATGAGGAAAACGATGATGCCGGTGATCACCGCTGACAACAGCAGGTTCCAGCCAAAAAGCAGGTACATGCCCAGGGCCGCGCCCAGAAATTCTGCCAGATCGGTGGCCACCGCTCCCAGTTCCGCCGCCGCCCATAGGCACAGGGTCACGGGACGCGAAAATTGTTCGCGGCAGTTCTGGGGAAGGCTGCGGCCGGATGCGATGCCCAGCTTGGCGGCCAGGTATTGGATCAGGATGGCCATGGCGTTCGACCACAGCAGCACCCATAGCAGGCTGTATCCAAATTCGGTGCCGCCCTGGATATTGGTGGCAAAGTTTCCGGGGTCGATGTAGGCCACGCTGGCCACGAATGCGGGGCCGAAGTAATACCACATCTCGCGGCTGCGCAGCGCCGGCAAGGCCTTAAGACTATAGCCGGATGCGCCTTGTGGAGAGGGATCGGACATTTTTAATTTCGCGGAGTCAAAAGAATCAAGTGAAAGTATAAAGTACATTGCAGGCGTTCACCGGGGCGGAAATTTGACATGCGCAGCCGCGCAACCTACCCTGATTTTCTTTGAGCGCTTTGCGGGAAAGCCGGTGAGTCATGGGTCTCAAGGTACTGGTGCTGGGCGGCGGCGGGCGCGAACACGCGCTGGTGTGGAAGCTGCAGCAATCGCCGCGCATCTCGCAGGTGGTGTGCGCACCCGGAAATGGGGGCATCGCCGCCGATACCGAATGCCTGGCCGTGGATCTTTCCGACGTTGGCAGCATGGCGGCGCTGGCAGGAAATTTGCAGGCCGATCTGACGGTCGTGGGCCCGGAGCTGCCCTTGAGCCTGGGAGTGGTGGATGAATTCAACCGCCGTACCCTGCCGGTGTTCGGGCCATCGCGCCGGGCGGCGCGCCTCGAATCCAGCAAGGCCTTCGCGCGGGGCTTCATGCAGCGCCACAACATCCCCGGGCCGCACTACGCCATCTGCGGCACCCAGGCGGAAGTGGCTTCGGCTCTGCCGTTATTCAGCGCGCCGCTGGTGGTCAAAGCCGATGGCCTGGCGGCGGGCAAAGGAGTGGTGATCGCGCCCACTCGTGAAGCTGCCGCTTATGTGGCCGCTGAAATGTTGAGTGGAAAGACGGCGGGAGAAGCGGGCGCCCAGGTGGTGCTGGAAGAATTTCTCACCGGCGAAGAGCTCTCGTTCCTGGTGTTGTGCGACGGCGAGCGCGCGGCGCCGCTGGGCGTGGCCCGCGACTACAAGCGGGTGGGCGATGGCGATACCGGCCTCAACACCGGTGGCATGGGCGCCTATTCCACCGCCGGCATGGTGGAGCCCACGATGGGGGAATGGCTGCTGCAGCATGTGGCTCGGCCGGTGATCGAAGGCATGAAGGCGGAAGAGACGGAGTATCGCGGCATCCTTTATTGCGGGCTGATGATGACGGCCCGCGGGCCCATGGTGCTCGAGTTCAACTGCCGGTTTGGCGACCCCGAAACTCAGGCGGTGGTGATGCGGATGGAAAGCGACCTGCTGGAAGCGATGCAGGCTTCGGTCGAAGGCCGCGTCAGTGATGGGGACATGGCGTGGAGCGCGCCGGCGTCGGCGTGCGTGGTGCTGGCTTCGGGCGGCTATCCGGGAAAGTTTGAAAGCGGCCGGAAAATTTCCGGACTCGACGCCCTGAAGTCCGTCGAGGGAGTCAAGGTGTTTCATGCCGCAACTCAGATGAAAGACGGCGAGTTCTATACCTCCGGCGGGAGGGTGCTGGGGGTGACGGCCACTGGCGTCGATTTGCGCAGCGCGACTGAACGCGCTTATGAGGCCGCATCCCAAATCAGTTTTGAGGGAATACATTACCGCCGCGACATTGGCGGGGTGACGCCGAAACCCGCCGGATAACCCGAGCGCTCCCCGCCCGGACTCTTGCCCGGCTGCCAGCGCGCCATTACAATCATTTCGGCCTCGTCACTCTCTAATTAATAGACATCACGAGACTTATGAGCGCGTAGCCAGGCGCTCGACGCACCTTCCGGCGGAACCCCCTATATGAGCGAAAGCCCCGAAATGACGCTGCCCAAAGTTGGGGAAATGGCGCCAGACTTCGAATTGGCCGCAGTCACCGGGGAGAAACGCCACCGGGTCAGGCTCAGCGACTTGCGCGGCAAGAAACATGTGGTGCTGGCGTTCTATCCACTGGATTGGTCCCCCACCTGAACCCAGCAAATGCCCGCGTACAGCGAAGACGTCGCCAAGTTCGCGGCATTGGACGCCCAGGTCCTGGGCGTGAGTCCCGATTCGGTTTACTCGCATCTGGCATGGCAGCGAAAAGAAATTGGGCTGCTTGAATTCCCGCTGCTGTCTGATTACTACCCTCATGCCGCGGTGGCCATTCAATATGGAATCCTGCGCCTAGGCACGCCGCTGCCGGGCATCAGCGAACGCGCAATTTTTATCGTAGATAAGAGCGGCAAGATTGTCTTCGCGCGCGTCTACGATTTAGGCGAGCAGCCTGACAATGAAGACTGCTTCGAGATTTTGCGAAAGTTATAATCGATTTATGGGTCATTTTTTAAGATGTGCAGTTTTCACGCTGTCGCTCGCGGCAATGGCGCTGGCCCAGACTTCTACCGGCGGCATTGAGGGAACGGTTGCGGACCCCAGCGGCGCGGTGGTGCCCAATGCCGTCGTAAGCATCCGCAACGTTGATACCAATGCGGTCATAGTCGTCCCCACCGATGATTTTGGCCAATTCCGCAGCGTGAATCTTCCCCCGGCAAACTATCAGGTCAGCGTCAAGATGCGGGGATTCCAGGAATCGCAGGTTGCGATCCACGTTCCGGTAAGCGGTTCGGTGAACGTCCCCATCCAGTTGCGGGTGCAAGGGCCGCAACCGGAAGTAGTGACCATCATCGGCTCTGGCGCCAACGCTCCGCTGGATCGTTCGAGCAGCACGATGGGGGCAGTGGTGTCGCAAAAGCAGATTGACGAGCTGCCGCTGGCTTCGCGCAGTTTTGCCAACATTGCCTACATCGCTCCCATGACCGCGCCGGTGGAGCCCAGCGACCCCACCAAGGCGCGCATCACCGCCGTGGCTTTTGCCGGCAGCTCCGGTTTGAACGTGGATCTATCGGTCGATGGCGGCGACAATAACGACGATTTCATTGGTGGGTTCCTGCAGAATTATTCACCTGACGCTATCCAGGAATTCAGCGTGCGCACCGGGCAGTTCGACGCCGACGCCTCGCGCACCAACGGCGGTTCGGTCATCATCGCTACCCGCGCCGGCGGCAACTCCTTTCATGGAGGCGGGGGAATTTATATTCGCGGCAGCGCATTGAACGCGCGTAATCGACTTGATAATCCCGAGCCCAATCCTAAACAGCCTTTTTCCCGGCAGAACTATTCGGGCAACCTGGGCGGTCCGATAGCCAAAGACAAGCTTTGGTTCTTTACCGCGCTGGAACACGTGCACGAGAATGCCAGCGTCGCCTATGGGGATGAGAGCTTGAAGGAATTTCGCGCCCTGTCGGCGCTGGCCGGCATGGGAGAGATTCCCGGGGTAGCTGCAATCGCCGTGCCTTCCGCGGTGGTGGCGCCCTATCGCGACTGGCTGTTTAATTCGCGATTTGACTGGCGGGAATCAGACCGGTCGCAGTGGTTCTTCCGTTTCTCGCTCGACCGCAACCGCACCCAGAACGATTTGCTCCAGCAGGGTACGCTGCCTTCCACTGGAGCCACCACCAACGCCAGTTATTACAGCTTCCTGGTTAACAACCAGATCTCGTTTGGCCCGGAATGGCTGGGGTCATTCACTTTTCAGGGCAGTCTTTTCGGCAACCGCAAGCTGCGCAATTCCCAGCTTGGCCTGGCGCTGGCCTTTCCCTTCAGCACCACCAGCCTGACCACTTCGGGATTTGAAACTTTTGGGGACAACCAGTTTGTCACCGCGATCACCGCCTTCCCGGTGGCGCGCGATCAGCAAAAATATCAGGCGAGGTATGACCTGTCATTCGCGGGCGCAGGCCACGCCGCCAAGTTCGGCGTGAACTTTATTCACGAACCGGTTTTGAAGGGGGAGTTTTCCGGCAGTCCCGCGCGCCTGGTGGTGTTTGACCAGAATCCCAGCGACTACCTGGCATCGGGCACGAGCATTCTGCCCATCATCACCGGCACTCCGGTGAGCGACGCCACCAATGGAAATTTCCAGCAGAATATCCGGCGCCTCGGTCTTTATTCCCAGGATTCGTGGCACTTGCATCCGCACCTCACAGTCAATTACGGCCTGCGCTATGACACGACTTTCGGTTTATTCCGCGCCAGCGGGCGCAATCAGGACCAGAACCCGGCGCTGATCGATTTGCGCGCCCTGGGTCTGCCCGCGTCTTCCGGCATCGATACCAGCGCGGTTCCCCACGACTATCGCGCCGCCTTCGCGCCGCGCCTGGGCATTGTTTATTCGCCCGGCGCGCAGGGGAACACCGTTTTTCGCGCCGGAGTGGGCATGTACTACAACGATCTCGCACAGAACGGATGGGCGCAGGCTTTTCAGGCGGTGAACGAGCCAGTGTCCAAGGCGTTGCTTCCCGGCGATCCGGATTTCGTGCCCGGCAATCATGCCTACCTGATCGATCCTCAATACCACACGCCCTACGCGCTCGAAGCCAGTGTGGCGGTGGAACATAATTTCAGCCAGGGATTCCGGCTGACCGCGCAGTATGAGCATCAGCAGGGAGTGCACCAGTACCGGCGCTACGAATACGTCGCGGGCGCGACACTGCCGGCGACGCTGGCCGGCGGAACGGTTCCCGACGTGACGTTGTTTCGCTCTGATAACCGCTCGCGCTACGACGGGCTGGCGCTGATCGTGCACCATCGCGGCCGCCGCCACGAAGTGACCGCCCATTACACCCTGGCCAAAGCCACCACGTACGGCGCCACAGTGGGTGAACTGTTCGATTACGTGAATGGAGTCAGCGACGTACGCAACCCGTTCGGCCCCGGCGATCACGGGCCGTCGGGTGAAGACATCCGCCATCGCTTTGTCCTCTCCGGGACGCTGGCGCTGCCCTACAAATTTCAACTGGCCACGCTGTCGCAATTCGAAAGTGCGCGGCCCTACACGCTGTCATCGCCGGTCGATCTCAACGGCGACGGCATCGACACCAACGATCGCGCCGTGGTGAACGGGGTGCAGACTTCGCTGGATCAATTTCGCGGCGTCCCTTTCGCCCAGGTGGATTTGCGGGTAAGCCGCCCCATCATGGTCTCGGAGCATGTCGAGATCCGGCCGTTTGTCGAATTCTTTAACCTGTTCAACCGCAGCAATCCGGGAAACAACTTCGTCTCCGATGCCGGCGCCTTCCCCGTCGCCGTGGACAACCCCGCCAACATCACTGCGCTGTGCTCCACCGCCGCAACCTGCCGTCCTATTCATAGTTTCAAGGACCTGCGATTTCCGGGCGGCGCCCTGGGAGATTTTTTTGGTCCCGGCAGCACCGTGGGAATTCCCTTCGCGGCCCAGCTGGGAATCAAGGTCAGCTTCTAAGCGCGAAAAAGCCGCCCCGCAGGGCGGCCTGGCAATGCAATCCGATAGTTCAGCGCCTTGCGGCCCGCTTAGAGCGCTTCCGGGTTTTGACCGCCGCCGCCGGAGCGGCTTCCGCCGTTGCCCCCTGCTTCATCTGATCGATCATGTGGTAGAGCTGCGAACGGTCCACCACTTCCACAAACGGCTCACCGGTATTGCGATGGCTGGCCACGTAGATGGTGGGAGTGTGTTCAATCCCAACTCTCTGGCCCAGCGCGTAATCGGCGCGGACCTTCTCCTCGAGTTTCTTGCCGGGATCGACCAGCATGGGGAACTTGACCCTGTTTTCCGCGGCAAACTTTTCGGTAAACGTCCGCAGATTATCGGGAGTGATCGAGGGCTGGTTGCGGAAGAGCTCGTCGCGGTAGGCGTCCCCCAGTTTTTCCGACTTGAGGTCAAAAAAGCGGGCATTGATCGCCGCCTGGAACGACCAGTTGTGCTGGGGCAGGGGGAAGTCATGCCTGACCAGCGGGATCTTGTAGGTATGCGCGGCCTCGACCATAAGCGGCGCGGCGCGGGCGCAATCCGGGCACTGCAGGTCCTCGAAGATGATGAGGGCCACGGCCGAGCCTTTGGGCGGTTTCAGCGAAGAGGTATCGACCGCCCCCGCTGTAACCACAAGCACGAGAGGCAAAAGACACGCTGCAATTCTGGCAAGGTTATGCATTTTTAGATTCCTTAACTTGATTAGAATCATTTTCCGCGGGTTTGGCGTCAGAATTTTCTGTCGCTGCCGCGCGACGCCATCATTAATGTTAACCCGGTTGGCTGATATTTATCCATTGGCGGGGGAATATCCTCAATTGAGACGGTTTCCGGCGATGTGCTAGCATCGTTGCCCGCGCACCGCCCCGCCGTTGAAAGGAGATACGCCGTGAAGGTTTACGAAGGCGCTCAAATCCGCAACGTGGCCATGGTTGGCCATTCCCACGCCGGCAAAACTTCGCTCTTGTCCGCCATGCTGTACGCATCGGGCGCCACCCCCCAGTGGGGACGGGTGGACGAAGGCTCGACCACCACCGATCACGACGAAGAGGAAATCGCGCGGCGGATGTCGATTTCGACTTCCGCGGCCTACGCCGAGTGGAACCACGCCAAGATCAACTTTCTTGATACCCCGGGCTTCAACATGTTCATTCACGAGGCCAAGGCCGCCATGATCGCCTGCGAAGCCGCGCTGGTGGTGATCGATGGCGTGGCCGGGGTTGAGGTGATGACCGAACGCGCCTGGGGCTACGCCGAAGAATTTGAGCTGCCGCGCATCATCGTGGTCAGCCGGATGGACCGCGATCACGCCGATGTGGAGCGGGTTTACGAATCGATCACCCGCGCCTTTGGCCGCACCGTGGTCACCGCGCAGCTGCCCATCGGCAAGGAAAAATCGCTGTCCGGCATGGTGGATATCGTGCGTATGCGCGCCTACGCGTATGAGATGGGCGGCAACGGCAAGGGACGGGAGATCGAGATACCCGCCGGAATGGAAGGGTTGGCCAAGGCGGCGCACGAGCGCCTGGTGGAGCAGATTGCGGAAAGCAATGACGAGCTCATGACCGAATTCTTTGATACCGGCACGCTGGGCGAAGAGCATCTGGTGGCGGGCATGCGCAACGCCATTCGCGAGCGCCGTATTTTCCCGGTGTTGTTTGCGTCGGGCCTGGGAAACATCGGCATCGATCGCGTCCTCGATTTCACTGTGGACTTTCTGCCCGCCGCCACCGAGCGGCCACCGGTGGCCGCCGCGGCGGTCGATGGCAAGGAACCCGCGGTGCGCGAGGTGAAAGATTCCGCCCCGTTGTCGCTTTACGTTTTCAAGACCGTGTCCGATCCGTTTGCGGGACGAGTGTCTTTTTTCAAAGTTTTTTCCGGGTGCGCCAGGAACGACGCGGCAGTGCAGAATTTCACCCGCAACGGCAGCGAGAAACTGTCGCATCTTTCCATCATGCAGGGCAAGAACGCGATTCCCGTGACCGAATTGCACGCCGGTGACATCGGCGCGGTGGCCAAACTCAAAGACACCCTGACCGGCGACACCTTGGGCGAGAAGGCCCATCCCATTCAGTATCCCGGGCTGCAACTGGCGGAGCCGGCCATCACCTTTGCGGTGGAGCCGAAGTCCCGCGCCGACGAAGACAAGCTGGGCAACGGAATTCACAAGCTGATGGAAGAGGACTTGATGGTGCGCTTCTATCGCGATCCGCAGACCAAGGAATTCCTGGTGTCAGGCACCGGCCAGCAGCATATTGAGGTCATCGTCTCCAAGCTCAAAAAACGTTATCACTCCGAAGTGCTGCTGAAGGCGCCCAAGGTCCCGTATCGTGAGACCATTCGCGGCAAGGCGGACGTGCAGGGCCGGCACAAGAAGCAAACCGGCGGACACGGGCAGTATGGCGACTGCAAGATTCGCATGGAGCCGCTGCAGCGCGGATCAAACTTCGAATTTGCCAACGAAATTTTCGGCGGCTCCATTCCCAAGAATTTCATTCCCGCGATTGAAAAAGGAATCGTGGAAGCGGCGCAACGCGGCTACCTGGCGGGGTTTCCGGTGGTGGATTTCAAGGTCATCCTCTACGACGGCTCTTATCACGACGTCGATTCCAACGAGCTGTCATTCAAGAACGCCGGGCGCATCGCCTTCAAGAAAGCCATGGAAGTGGCCAAGCCGGCGCTGCTCGAACCCATCATGCATGCCGACATCACCGTGCCCGACGAGTATGCGGGCGCCATTATGGGCGACCTCAACTCGCGGCGCGGCCGCATTCAGGGCATGGACAACAAAGGCAGCAACACTATCGTCAAGGCGGTGATTCCCATGGCGGAAATGCTGACCTACGGCGCCGACCTGACATCCATGACCCAAGGCCGGGGAAGTTTTCATATGGAAATGGACCACTACGATGTGGTTCCCATGGCGATCCAGGAAAAAATCGTGGCCGCGGCCAAAGGCTTACGCGGCGATGAAGATGAAGATGAATAGCCGCGCGGCCCGCACCGTCGTGCCGAACGGATCCAAATTGATTTAGGGAGGAAATTTCCTTGTCCAGCAGAGTGGCAATCTTCTTCGTGCTGTTAGCAGCGGTGGCCGCATCCGCGTCGGAAAGCCGTACGGTCACCTACCAGAGCGGCGATGAAACCGTGAGTGGCGTGCTCTACATGCCGGAGCACGCGAAAGGGCGGGCGCCCGCCATCGTCGTGATTCACGAATGGTGGGGCCTGAACGACTGGACCAAAGACCAGGCGGCCAAACTGGCGAGGCAGGGCTATGCCGCGCTGGCGGTCGATCTTTATCGCGGCAAGACCACGGCTGATCCTGAAGTGGCGCATGAGTTGATGCGAGGGTTGCCGGAAGACCGGGCGCGGCGGGATTTGCTGGCGGCGGTCAAATTCCTGAAGGTCCAGAAGAATGTCCGCGGCGATCGCATTGCGGTCATCGGGTGGTGCATGGGAGGCGGCTATGCCGAATCCCTGGCAATTGCCGATCCTGACCTGGCGGCGGCGGTGATCAACTACGGCCACCTCAGCACCGAAAAGGAAACCCTGGAGCAGATTCATGCGCCCGTGCTGGGATTGTTCGGCGCGCTCGACCGCGGCATTCCGCCGGAGAGCGTGCAGAAATTTGAGAGCACCATGAAAGGCCTGGGCAAGAGCGTGGAAACGCACATCTACGCCGACGCCGGCCATGGGTTCCAGAATCCGGCAAACAAGTCCGCCTACCGCCCCGAGGATACCGAGGACGCGTGGAAACGGATTACCGCATTCCTCGCAGCCCACTTGAAGAAGAAATAGGCTGCTTGAAAAAATATGGTTGGGCGCCAGATTGGAAAGGCGGGTGCGTTTCTGCCCTGAAAATGCGGCATTACAGAAAAAATTTGCGGAAAATGTAATTTCCACTTGCCAGCAGGTACTACTCTGGTTACTATGCAGTTCACCCCCTGTATCCGAATCCTGAACCCCTAAGAAGCATTGCCAATGATGAATATCGGCGAGACCATCCGCAATTTCCGCATACAAAAAGGCATGTCCCAAGGGGACATCGAGAAGCGAACCGGTCTGCTGCGCTGCTATTTGTCGCGGGTAGAGAACGGGCACACCATCCCATCGCTGGATACGCTGGCGAAGATCGCATCGTCAATGGATATGGTGCTTTCGCAGTTTTTCGCGGGACAAGCGGCCGAGAATGGCGCGGGCAAGAACGTGCCGCAGCTGAACGAAGATGAGCTTAGATTTTTGACCCAGATCCGGCGCTATTCCTCCAACTTGAACGATAGTGATCGCAAGCTGGTGCTGGCCATGGTCAAGAAAATGGCGGCCAGCAGCAAGTAAGCCTTGCTCGCGGCATGCTTCCCGTAAAGGGAAATCTGGCGCGCCGAACCTGCCCGTACGCTTGCGAATACGCGCCCCTGGCGGCAAAATAAGTTCAGCAAAATAAACTTGGTCCCAGCATGCAGGTGAACCGCCCAATCCGCACGAATCAATTTTCATCGCGCCGGATTGCGCAACCCTTGCGGCTGCCGGCGCTGATCAGGTCGGTCGAACCGGCCGGGGACAACCGCTAACCGTGACCATCGACGAGGAACTCTCCCTTCTCGAAGACTCTGTCCGTAAATTGAAAATCGAATATGACGTGTATTTTGGCGGCGGCAGCAAGAAGCCCCCCATCGAAACCGAATATCGCGTCAATGCTTTCATCAAGAAGTATGGTGACAGCCAGAAACTAAGCTTCGCCCAGCGCTTTAAATACAACTCCACGGTGCAGCGCTACGCCCTGTACAACGGCCTGTGGCAACAGAAGTTGCGGATCAAGGAAGAAGGCTACCGCCGCCCGGCGGACGCCGCGTTAGGCATTGCAGGAATGCGCGCCACCGAAGAGCGCGAAGCCAGCGAATCACTCACCGGCGGCAAGCATCCCTCAGCGCCCCCGGAGGTATTCGTCGCCAATTTCTTTAATGTGGAGGCGGAAGCCGAGCAGGTCACGTCACTGTACAACGCCATCATGGATGCCAAGAAGAAGACCGGCGAATGGGCTCCCGGCGGCGACGTGGCCACCTTCAAGAATTTCGTCAAGAAAAAGACGGAGCAGATTCAAAGAGAATTCCAGTGCCTCGAAGTCGAGTATTCGGTGAAGACCGAAGATAATCAGGTGCGGCTGAAAGTGAAGCCCAAGACTTCGTAAGAACGCCCGCGGCCTGACACCCCTGCTCTATGCTTACGACCCAGAGTACAGTGAAGGCTTTCGTAACCGGCCATGATGCCTCCAATGAGGGCGCATGGCCTCCCATCCCTTGACCCGCGCATTACAGATGGGCCACTTTGGAGTTCATGATGGCAAGCAGTGTGTACGGTAAGTCGCCGATAGGAATAATGCTTCATTTTTTAATATGTTGCGCTCTACTGGTGGGCGTCGTCTTTGGTCAAGCAGACCGCCCGCAGCCGTGGATCAGGCGGCCAGTTGATAAGACGGAGGTAGCCGATGCCGTCGCAAGGGTGAAGTCGGGAAAGTTCAACGGCTACCACTTAGGAGTGATCGGCGAGGCCGGCGCGATCGAAGCCATTCCTGACCTGGAAGTACAGTTTGCGCGCGATCCGGATCCGCTCGAGAAGGCGAAAATTGCCCAGGTGCTTCTCGCGCTCGGGGACAGGAAGGACGCTTACTGGAACTTCCTTGTAGAGTTGGCGAAGCCTGCGTTGGAAATTGACGCTCCCAATCCAATACATTTTGATGCTCAGGGAAAATCCTTACCTGGCCTCTCGCCAAAATTCATTGCGTGGGCGGAAGCTCATGGTCAATCGCCCTATCAAGCAGGTGAAAATGCGGTCTATTTATATCCCGGCATAGTGATGCTGGTAGGAGCGACGCGAGATTCGAGAGCACTCCCGTTGCTTCGACGAGCTCTTTCGTCTCCGAACTCCCAGATTGCGGCTGCGGCGGCTATGGGTTTGGCCGAGGTCCGGGATGCGACGTCGATCCCGCTAATTATCGGGAGATGCAAAGAGACGCCAGCAGAAGCGGCCAGCCTCATTGCCGAATCGCTGTTGTACTTCGATGATCCGCAAGCACAGAACGCCGTCGATACTTTCGTACCCAAAGAGCGAGCGAAGATACTCCGGGAAGCAAGGAAGATGGGAAGGGGAGCTCTGCACCGCTAGTTGTCCGTAACGGCAGAGCAATCGCGCTTAAGCAGGTCCCGCGGTTGGCACCTTCTTCCGCCATCTGCGGTATCCTGCCCTGTACTACTCCCCGAGGTTCCCGTGGCAAAAATCGAACGCGCAATCATCAGCGTCACCAATAAAGACGGCATCGTCGAGTTTGCCTCTCAGCTGGCCGCCTTCGGTGTGAAGATCGTATCCACCGGTGGCACCGCGGCGCTTCTGCGAAACTCCGGCGTTGCGGTGCAGGAGATTTCTGATTTCACCGGCTTTCCAGAGATGCTGGATGGCCGGGTGAAGACCCTGCATCCCCGCGTACACGGCGGCATTCTGCACATTCGCAACAACCCTGCGCACCAGCAAGCGGTGGCTGAGCAGGGCATTGAGCCCATCGACATGGTGGTGGTCAACCTTTACGAATTTGAGAAGGCGGCTTCGCGTGCCGGGGCGCGCGGCGATGACTTGATCGAGAACATCGATATCGGCGGGCCAGCCATGATCCGCTCCGCCGCCAAGAATTTTCAGGATGTCGCCGTGGTCACCTCTCCCGCGCAATATAAACAAATCGCCGGCGAGATGCAGGAGCGCGGCGGCGAGCTTTCCCATGAAACCCGCTGGAAGCTGGCGCAGCAGGCGTTCGCCGCCACCGCCGCCTATGACAGCATGATCGCCTCATCGCTCGAACAGGTGCGCAGCGAGGGCGATCAACTGGTGATGCCCCCGGCAGACGCCTTCCCGCATTCGCTGCGGCGGCAATGGGAAAAACTGCTGGATCTGCGCTACGGAGAGAATCCGCACCAGCGCGCCGCCCTCTACGGGGACGGCCGCCATCTCGGCGTCGCTTATGGCCAGGCGTTGCAGGGCAAAGAGCTTTCCTACAACAACATCGTGGACCTGGATGCGGCGTGGGAGCTGGCCCGGGAATTTGATGAGCCCGCGTGCATCATCGTGAAACATACCAATCCCTGCGGGGCCGCCACCGGCGGCAGCATTGCCGAGGCTTATCGCAAGGCCCTCGAATGCGATCCGGTATCAGCGTTTGGCGGCGTGATCGGGGTCAACCGCGAGATCGCGGAAGACGCCGCGGAGGAGATGGCGAAACTCTTTGTCGAGGCCATCGCCGCGCCCGGATTTTCTGCGCAGGCTCGGATCCGATTTGCGGCAAAGAAGAACCTGCGGCTGGTGCAAGTCGCCGCCGCCCCGCCCGGGCCCACTTTGAAATACGTTTCCGGGGGATTGCTGGTGCAGGATCCCGACGAACGCGACTCGCCCTCGGCGGAGTTGAAAGTGGTCACCCGCCGCGCCCCGGACGCGGCCGAGATGCGAGCTCTGCAGTTTGCCTGGAAAGTGGCCAAGCATGTGAAGTCGAATGCCATCGTGTACGCGCGCGACGGGCAGACGGTGGGCGTGGGCGCCGGCCAGATGAGCCGCGTGGATTCATGCCGCATCGGCGCGAGCAAAGCGGTGTTGCCGCTGGCGGGCACGGTGTGCGCCTCCGACGCTTTTTTCCCCTTCCCCGACGGAGTGCAGGAGGTCGCGCGGGCCGGCGCCACCGCCATTATCCAGCCCGGGGGCTCGGTGCGCGACCCCGAAGTCATTGCCGCCGCCGACGAGCTGGGCCTGGCCATGGTATTCACCGGGGTCAGGCATTTTCGCCACTAAATTTCGATAGTCAATCCGGCAAGCCCGGGGCGCGCCAGGAAATTTGAATACCCTGGCGCACTTATGCATCCAATTTAATTCCAGCGTAAAATCAAAGTTGGATGCACCCGGCCCGCGCCGGCTGCATCTGAAGTTTGAATCGATGGCCTTGCAGATCTGCGGCACGAAAGCACAATTCCTATGAACTCTTTCCGTCTCCGCCTGGTGTTGCCGGCGGGCTTCCTGCTGTCAGTCCTGGCTGCTACTCCGGTCCTGGCCGCCGTTCATTCGTCCGCTTCCCGGCTTACATCGGGCAAAGTGGCCGCCTCCGCCGTTATGCTGGCCGGCGATACTTCCAGCGATTCCTCAAAAAGCGACCCGCAAAAAGATTCGCAGAAGGGTTCTCAAAAGACGTCTGCCCTGCAGCAGACCGCCGCGGCCCCATCCAAGGCTACCCAGGCCCCGCCTAATCGCGCGCTTTCCTATTACCACTTCATGCTGGCGCACAATTATGAAGAACTGATGGCCACCTACGGGCGTCCCGAGCTGGCGGAAAAAGTCATCCACGAATACCGTCTCGCCATCGACGCCGATCCCACGTCGGAGTACCTGAATTCCGCGCTGGCCGAGTTCTATGCCAGCACCAACCGCGTCGCCGAGGCGGTGGTGCATGCCCAGGACATCATCAAGCGCGACCCCAACAACCTCGAAGCCCGCAAGCTTTTAGGGCGTATCTACCTGCGGTCGCTGGGTGACATGCAATCCAGCTCGCAGTCCCAGGAGATCCTGCGGCTGGCCATCGAGCAGTTTGAGCAGATCGTCAAGGTCGAGCCTAAAGAAATTGACGACCACATTCTGCTGGGGCGCCTCTATGCCTTGAACAAGGATTTGAACAAGGCGCAGAATGAATTCAAGGTCGCGCTGAAAATCGATCCCACCTCGGAAGACGCGGTGACCAACCTGGCGTATCTTTACAACGAAGAAGGCGACACCAATCGCGCGGTCGCCATCCTCAATTCCATTCCCGACCCCGCCCGGTCGGCCAAACTGCTGGCGGTGATTGGCTCCACCTACGAGCAGCAGAAGGAATACCGCAAGGCCATCAGTGCCTACCGGCAGGCCATTACCCAGGACCGCGATAACCTCGACGCGGTGCGCGGTCTGGCGCAAAACCTGCTTAATGACGGGCAGATGGATGCCGCGCTCGAACAATTCAAGTTGCTGGCCCAGGCTGACCCTTCCGATGCGCAGATCCACCTCCGCATGGCGGAAATTTATCGCCGCATGGGCAAGTTCGATCTGGCCCAGGCCAGCCTCAAGAAGGCCGAAACCCTGGTGCAGGATTCACTCGAAATCCCCTATAACCAGGCGCTGATCCATGAAGCGCAGGGAAAATACGAGGAGGCCGCGCAGGGCTTGCAACAGATTCTCGACAAGACCGCCAAGCCCGACGGCAACTATGCGGTGAGCGAAAGAAATAACCGGGCGGTGTTCCTCGAACGTCTGGGCGCCATCTATCGCGAGATCGGCAAGACCCCGCAGGCGATCGCCACCTTCCGCAAGGTAGTGGCCCTGGGCGACGATAATGCCGCGCGCGGATACCAGCAGCTCATCGATACCTACCGCGACGCCAAGCAATGGAAAGAAGCCATGGCCACCGCCCAGGAGGCGCTGGGCAAAATGCCCAACGACCGCGGCCTCAAGCTGGCAGTGGCCAGCCAGATGGCTGACAGCGGCCAGGGAGAGGCGGCGCTCACCCTGGTCAAGGGCCTGATGAAAGGGTCCAACGACCGCGAGATGCTGCTGGCGCTGGCCCAGATGGAAAGCCGCTTGAAGCACTGGAAAGAGGCGGAAGATTACATTGCGCGCGCCGACAAACTTTCCACCAAGCCCGAAGAAAAAGATTACGTGGCTTTCATCGCCGGTTCCATTTTCGAGCGCCAGAAGAAGTTCGAGTTAGCGGAAAAGATGTTTCGCCGGGTGCTAGCCAACGATCCGCACAGCCCCATGGCCTTGAATTACCTGGGATACATGCTGGCCGACCGCGGCGTCCGCCTCGAGGAAGCCCTGGGATACATCAAGCGCGCGGTGGAAATCGATCCTCAGAACGGGGCTTACCTGGATTCGCTGGGCTGGGCGTATTTCAAGCTGGGCCGCTATGACCTGGCCGAAGAAAACCTGGCGCGCGCCGCGGAAAAAATCCGCAACGACGCCACCGTGCACGATCACCTCGGCGATCTTTATGCCAAGACCGGCCGCACCCGGCTGGCGGCATCGCACTGGCAGCGCGCGCTCGAGGAATGGGCACGCTCATTGCCCGCCGACGTCGATACCATGGACGTGACTCGGGTGCAGAAGAAGCTGGAAACCGCGCGCATACGGCTGGCCCAGAAGACGCCGGCCGCGCCTACCCGTTAAGAGCACTTTCATAGTTGGTGCGTCCGATCACGGATTGATCGAACAGCCGGCAGCCCAACTTTTATGTGTTCTTTGGCACAAAAGAACAGGTGAGGACATCACCCATCCCCGAAGGCTCTGTTTTTCTACTTCCAATTAATGACCACCGCACAAGTAGCATTGAGCAAAAATGCCAGGGCAAACCCGATCAGCATTCCGGTGAACGCCGGAGCATCCCGCTTTCGGAACACCAGCATTCCTAAACCCAGGAGAAAAGCCGAATAGACTAATTGCACAAGAACAAGAGCAGGCTTCCCCAGATCTTTGGTTTCAATCAAAAAATATCCCACCGATATTGCGGCTGCCAGGCCGGCGGTGGCGATAATCAGCGCAACCACAAATCCCGCGGCAAGGGCCCAGCCTCGCCGGCCCTGACTATTTTTTTCATCGATATGTTCGGACATTTAACGCCTGTGATGTGATTCCGCTTCCCTGCACCCTACTTCCACAATTTCAAGACTCCAACACAGGTAGCATTGAGCAAAAATGCCAGGGCGAACCCGATCAGCATTCCGGTCAACGCCGGAGAATCCCGCTTTCGGAATACCATCAAGCCTAGGCCGAGGAGAAATGCCGAATAAATTACTGGGACTGAAAGGAGTGCGGCGGGAACTTTGCGCGCAATCAACAATCCGAGGAATACCGCACATCCAAACGCGGCCGCGGAGACAATCAACGCAACCACGATTCCGCCGACAAGCGACCACGCTCGCCGAGCCCCGCTAATTTCGTTATCAACCTGTTCGAACATTTGTCACCTGCTATGTGATCCGCCGCTGCACTTAGCGGTCGCCTACTCAGGAATCATGCAATCCCTGCCCCATTAGCTCAGCGCGGCGCCGCAACGGACGCAATAGCTTCTCTTCCAAATCATCGCGATAAAACAAGTTGTAAGTATCAAACGGTATCAGACGTCCATCGGGGTGGACGATGTGGACGCAGGTTTTCTTGACCGAACGCACGTCAAACGAATGCGCGTCCATGAATTGCATAATGATGATGCGGAAGATATTTTCATAGCCCAAGCCTTCAGGCACCAGCACCTTGGGCAAGCAACAGAGAAGCTCGCGCAGGCTTCTCGATGCTGACGAGGGCGAGTGATTGGTGGCAAAGAGTTTGAATAAACTGGTTCGGACAGCCTGTTCCTGCTCGTAGAGAATCGTGTTTCCCCCGGCGTTGATCAGCACTTCTGGCGGGATCATGCCGGTGAGCGGCGTTACCTTACCGGCCAGCTTCAGGGCATAGGCCATGGCCAAGCTGTCGGGGTGGCAGGGCACGGGAATGATGTCCTCAGGCTGGAAGATTTTCGTTTGTTCGAGGATCTTGCGCCGGACCTCGGTCAAGGTAAGCCTTCCGGTCGAAGAATCGAAGTCGTCAAGGCGGCCCGCTTCCTGCACCGGTTGAAAAGTGACTCCGCGAACACAGCGCTGCTGTAGGGCGTAGTCAATGATCTTGCCCAACTCGCCGTCATTGAGGCCTTTTTGGACGGTGATCACCAGGTTGGTGGAGATGTTGTAGCGGTTAAGCTTCTCGAGTGCATCTTGACGGATGCGGCGAAGATCGGCGCCACGCAAAGCCATGAGGCTCGCGCGCTCGAAGGAATCAAACTGCAGATAGATTTCGAAATCCTCCGCGTAGGCGGAAAGGCGCTTTACGAACTCTTCATCCTCGGCGATCCGAACTCCGTTGGTGTTCAACATCAAATGCCGGATGGGGCGGGCCTTGGCCAGGTCGAGAATGGCGAAAAAATCAGGATGCATGGTCGGCTCGCCCCCTGAGATTTGCACCACGTCGGGCTGGCCTTCATTGCGGACCACCGCGTCCAGCATCTTCTCGATCAACTGGAGATCGCGAAACTGCTGCCGCTCCGGCCCACTTGACGCATAGCACACCGGACAACGCAGGTTGCAGTAATCGCAGACCTCCACCAGGGTCAGGCATGAATGCTGCTCGTGGTCGGTACACAACCCGCAATCGTAGGGACAGCCCCACTTTACCGGGGTGTTATAGACCTGCGGCATCTCCGGGGCCTTGATAAATACCTCGCGGCAACGCCGGTAGTATTCAACATCGTCCGCGATCAGCACGCGCTCATGTCCATGCTGCGGGCAACGCTTGAGAAGGTAGACCTTGTTGTCCTCAAAGACGGTCTTTCCCTCAATCTTCTGCAGGCATGTGGAGCAGATGGAAACCACGACGTCGTAGAAAATGTAAGGTCGAGTCCTGGTAGTCATCGGGTCCCATCCGGCGCCAGCCCGGCGGGATACTGCTTGCCGGGCGATTCAGAGCGCGACCGGGCCCACGACAGCCATCGCCGGATGTCCGGGGCGTAATAAATCAACACTCCCAGGCTCACCCACTGCAGGGTGCCGAGCCCCAGAGCAATGCGAGGGTAGGGTTTGATGGCATCCACCAGCAGGCGAAAACTCATGTAGCCGATCATGAAAAGCTTGAATGCATCCCCCGGACGAAAGGCCGCCTGATCCTGACCGTTGTTCGCTTCCAGCATGACCCAGTTGAGCAGCGGAATGAGCGCCAGAAGGAAAACCACTTCGTAGAGTTGGGTGGGATGGCGATGGATGCCATCGCCAAAATCCACGCCCCAGGGCAATGCAGTGGCAGTCCCGTAGGTATGATCGGCCAGACCGGTCAAAAAACAGCCGACGCGGCCAACTGCAATTCCCAGCGCCAGGGGCATGGCGAACAGGTCTCCAGTGGAGCGGCTGACACCCATCGAACGCTTGACCAGTTCCACCATGATCAATCCCCCGATCAATCCTCCCACGATGGTTTTCCCCCCGATGAAGTAAAGCGGGTCATGCAGGGAATTGAAGGTGAGCGCGGGGTCTTCCAGGAAAAAAAGCATCTTGGAACCGATGGCTGCGCCTACGGCTGCCGCTGCGATCACCTGCCAGCGTGTGCCGTCGCAAAGCGGGTCTCCGAAGCGGCGGCGCAACGCCAGATAAAACTGGAAAGCGACAAAATAGGCGACGGTTTCAAATAACAAGTGGGGATGAATCTTCCAAGGGCCTATGTGAAGGAAAAAGGGGAAGGTGATTGCGACGAAATGAAGAGGGGGGAGGATGGGCGGATTATAACGCCGCGCGAGGCGTCAAAAACGAGAATCTCGAGCGAAGTGCGAAATCAGCCTGAGGGAGAAAATCGAATACCTGATCATCGTTGGAAGGCGCTTCTGTGATTTCCCGCAACGGTTGTTTTAGACTGGCTGCATGCTGGCAAGCTACGCGGTGCGCGCTGAGGATTCCCGGGGACGGCGATATCCCGAAGCCACCCACAGTTATCGCGACGACTTTCAGCGCGACCGCGACCGCATCATTCATGCGCGCGCCTTTCGCCGCCTGGAAAATAAGACCCAGGTTTTTACCAGCCGGTATTCCGATCACTTCCGCAACCGGCTTACCCACACCATTGAAGTAGCGCAGATTGCGCGCACCATCGCCGGCGCCCTGAATTTGAACGTCGATTTGGCGGAGAGCCTGGCGCTGGTGCATGACATCGGGCATCCGCCGTTCGGCCACGCCGGTGAAAAGGCGCTCGACGCCTGTATGCGCCGCCATGATGAGATCTTTGACCACAACCTGCACGCGCTGCGCATTGTGGAGTTTTTCGAGATGCGTTATGCGGATTTCCGCGGTTTGAACCTGACGTTCGAAGTGCGCGAGGGCATCATCAAGCATTCCGCGGACTACTCCGCGAAGGAGCATCCCGAACTGGCCGAGTATCTGCTGGACCAGCGTCCGCCGCTCGAGGCCCAGCTCATCGACCTGGCCGACGAGATTGCGTACAACACCGCCGACCTCGATGATGGTCTTGAATCCGGGGTGCTGACGCTGTCCCAGATCCGGACGGGGGTGCCGATGTTTGAAGCGTTCTATGGCCCGGTGGAGAAGCAGTATCCCGACGCCATCGAGAAGCTGCAGTTCAATGAATCCCTGAAGCGCATGATCGACCGCATGGCCGGCGATCTGATTGAGAACACGCGGCGCCAGGTGGCAGCAGCGGGGGTCATGTCGGTGGAAGATGTGCGCCGGCATAAGGGCCGGCTGGCGGGGTTCAGCGCGGACGTCGAAGCGCAGCGCAAGCAGGCCAAAGATTTTCTATACGAGAGTTTATATAACAGCGCTCAACTGGCGCCGGATAAACGGCAGGGCGAGGTGGTGATCGCCGAGATGTTCGAGTTCTGGATGAGTAATCCGGAGAAATTGCCGCCGGCTTACAGCGGGGCGGTGCGGGAGCAGGGAAAGGCCCGGGTGGTGTGTGATTACATTGCGGGGATGACGGATAATTTTATTTTGCAGCAGCACCGGGAAAATATCGGGTGAGGCTTGGTCCAACGGCAAAGTCAAGAGCAATAGCAAGTTCAAGTGCGACAGAAACGCGAGGTCTTTCGCTAAAACAAAAAGCAAGAACTCGCTCCAGGATGACAATTCACAAGGTGAGTTCGATGATCCGCATTCCTTCATACAACTTCCTGAGAGTTTCCTGGGAAAGAACAAGTCCGATGGTTCCGGCTGCTGGGGATTTTGCCGGGAAGAACAAGAATCTTTTTCGGCTGCTTATCACCAGCGCTGTATCGTTGCTGGTGGCGAGTCTTCGTGAAAACACTGTAGTTTAAAATTGCGGCTGCTGAGCGTGAAAGGCATTCAATCACTCTTATGGCGGAACAGAGTATTGGTGAGATGATGGCGGAGTATGCGGAGGCGGCGGTGCTTGAGGCGGCGCAGAAAAACATTGCGCTGGCGTATGACGAGCCCAGCCTGCGCGGGGTCGATGAAATTCTGGACCTGATCCAGGCGCGGTTGCTGGCGGAGCCGGCGGAGCTGGATGAGGCGTGCAAGCGCTGGGGAGGTTATTTCGGGGAAGTGGTGCGGCGGCGCTGGGGCGGTGAATGGACCATCGATACTTATCCGGGGAAATCATTCCTGGTGGTTACGCTGAGCTTGGGCGGATCGAAGATCTATCCGGCGATGAAAGTGCACCGTCGTTTGACCGAGGTGACGGGCGAAGAAGGCATCTGGCAGTTTTATCAAATGCTGCAGGCCCGTCTGGGAGCGGCGCCGGCAACGCGTATTCAGTAGGCAATCGCATGGGCAAAATTGTTTTAGCAAAAACCCTTGCACATTCGCTCGAAGCTTGGTATAACTGAACTCGGCGTTACTGAAGCAGGAAGTAGTCAGGGTCGCTCTGGAAAGAATCGCATCCCAGGCGGCTTCCCTATCATCGAATAGGTAACAGCCACCCAAACTGTCCCGGAAGGTTTTTCGTTGCCGTGGACTTATGATTCGAGACGAAAAGCCCAGGCTTTCAGCGATCTCGAAGGGTTTCTCGCTAATCGCGGCAACCTCCTAGATCTTTTATTCATGGCCGAGGGTTTCCTATGCGCGTTTTGCCTTGGGAACCGGTATCCGCACGCGCTCCGCTGCTGTCTAAGTTGTTTGCTTATAGACACCTGCGTTGAGCCGGGGGTTGTTGACCCGGGCGGCAGAATGCGGCCATAACAAGTTTCGAGGACGAACTCCGGAGGCTTCGGCTGAAGGGGTTCCGAACTCCAAATCGAGCCGCCCAGCGCGGATTCGAGTTGGTCTTTGACAACAGGTTGAACGTGCCAGAAGATGTGAGGAAACGCTTGGGTACAAGTTGAAGCGATTCTCACAAGTTGAACACCGTCGTCCAGGGTTTCGAGCCATGGATGGCGGCTAGCCTCCTTGACTTCCCGTCGGGAGGCGCACAGGTTTCAAACGAGAGTTTGATCCTGGCTCAGAAT
>JBBQWT010000012.1:0-96453 GCA_038210375.1 Terriglobales bacterium
TAAGTGCAAGGTTATCAACCGCCACGGGGTGGTCAGGGTAATCTGCGAAAACCCCAAACATAAGCAGCGCCAGGGATAAAGGAAGAATATGGCACGTATAGCCGGCATCGATCTGCCCCGCAACAAGCACATCAATATTTCTTTGACGTACATCTTTGGCATCGGGCATCCCCGCGCCAAGCGGATTCTGGACGCCGCCAATGTTGACGGCAATAAGAAGGTGCAGGACCTCAACGAAGAAGAGGTCAACCGCATCCGCCAGGTCATCGAGAACGAGGGCGGGGTCGAAGGCGACCTGCGCCGCGACGTTTCGGTGAACATCAAGCGCCTCATCGAGATCGGCTCCTACCGCGGATATCGTCATCGCCGCGGCCTGCCGGTGCGCGGTCAACGTACCCACACCAACGCGCGCACCCGTAAAGGACCGCGCAAAGGCACTGTCACCAATAAAAAGAAGTCAGCGAGCAAGACATAATCATGGCCAAACCAGCGGCGGGAACGCCGGAGAAAAAGGGCAAGCAGAAGAAGTTAAAGAAGAAGGAACGCAAGCACGTTCCTCACGGCCTGGTCTATGTTCAGGCCACCTTCAACAACACCATCGTCACCATCACCGACATGAGCGGCTCGGTGGTTTCGTGGAAGAGTTCAGGCTCACTGGGCTTCCGGGGCTCCCGCAAGGGCACTCCGTTTGCCGCGCAGCAGGCTGCGGCCAACGCCGCCAGCATGGCGCGCGATCACGGCATGCGCACCGTCGATGTCCGGGTAAGCGGTCCCGGCTCCGGCCGCGAATCAGCCATCCGCGCGCTCGCCAGCTCCGGCCTGGAGGTCAAAAATATTCGCGACGTGACCCCCATTCCTCATAACGGGTGTCGTCCGGCCAAGCGCCGCCGCGTCTAAAGCTCCAACCCCGCGGTAATTTCACCGCGGTCGCAAGAGTTGGGCCGCGGAGTCCCAAGCACCGGGACGCTGCGTTTAATAGAAACGGGATTTCTCGATCGGGAACGAAGGGATGCCATCCTGTAAACCGATTGTGATCCGAACTAAGGAGAAAACCATTGGCACGATATAAAGATCCTGTGTGCCGGCTCTGTCGCCGTGAAGGCATGAAGCTCTTTCTCAAGGGAGCAAAATGCTTCAGCGAAAAGTGTCCGGTTGAAAAGCGCAACTTCCCGCCCGGCCAGCACGGTAAGGCCCGCAAGCCCAAGATCGTGGGCTACGGATTGCAGCTCCGCGAAAAACAGAAGACCAAGCGGATGTACTTCACCCTCGAAAAGCAGTTTCGCAACTACTTCGAGAAGGCCGCCGCTCATCCCGGCGTCACCGGCGAAATCCTGTTGCAGCAGCTCGAACGCCGTCTGGACAACGTCGCCTACCGCCTGGGATTTGGCACGTCCCGCCGCCAGGCCCGGCAGTTGCTCCGCCACGGCCACATCGAGGTCAACGGACGCAAGGTGGATATCCCCGGCTACCAAGTCAACGTGGGTGACACTATTTCCATCCGCGAAAAGAGCCGCAGCCTGCCCATCATGGAGGCCGCGCGCCAGTTCAACAGCAACCAGCCGGCGGTCAACTGGCTGCAGAATGACCGGGAAAAATTTACGGGCACGGTAAGCTCGCTGCCCAAGCGCGAAGACATTAATCTTCCCATCAACGAACAGTTGATCGTCGAGCTCTACAGCAAGTAACCGCTGCGGAGACACACCTTTACACGCCAGGCAGCTCCACGCCTGCGATCACACCGGGTTTGCCCGGCAGGAAAAAATCGAGCGGGTTGGGGACAATGTTTGCCCAGCCCGCATTGAAACTAAACCCAATTTTCACATCAGGGTCATCAAGGCCCGAATGCCTTCGCCACGGCGCCAGCCGGGGCGGCAGGCGGATAGAGGAGCAACAATGCTTTGGAAAGGTTTTCAGAAACCCAAACGGCTCGCAGCCGACACCGACACCCTCACCGATAAATACGGCAAGTTTTACGCCCAACCCTTTGAACGCGGCTTCGGCACCACCATCGGCAACGCTTTGCGCCGAGTGCTGCTCTCGTCCATCGAAGGCGCCGCGGTCACCGCGGTCAAGATCGAGGGAGTGCTGCACGAATTCCAGTCCATTCCGGGAGTGGTCGAAGACGCCACCGATATCATCCTCAACATCAAGCAGGTGCCCTTCAAGTTGAACGGTGAAGGCCCGAAAGCCATTTACCTGCGCACCGATAAGCCCGGCATCGTGACCTCGGCCATGATCGAAGCCGACGGCGACGTCGAAATCCTCGACAACGACGTGTACATTGCCACCGTCAGCGAAGGCGGCAAGATCGACATGGAAATGCGGCTCAAGCGCGGCCGCGGATACGTTTCCGCCGACAAGAACTTTGAGGAAGACCTGGGCATCGGTTTCATTCCCATCGATTCGGTGCATTCCCCGGTGCGCAAGTGCAACTACACCGTGGAAGCCGCGCGTCTCGGCCAGATCACCGATTACGACAAGCTGACCATCGAAGTCTGGTGCAACGGCTCGGTGCTGCCCGCCGATGCCATCGGCCTCGCCGCCAAACTGGTCAAAGATCACATGACTATCTTCATCAACTTTGAAGAAGAGATGGATGCCATGGGCTCGACCGATGACGGCAAGCCCGCCATCCGCAATGAGAACCTCAACCGCAGCGTGGAAGAGCTGGAACTCTCGGTGCGCAGCTACAACTGCCTGAAGAACGCCAACATCCAGACCATCGGCGAGCTGGTGCGCAAGACCGAACCCGAAATGCTGAAGACCAAGAACTTCGGGCGCAAGTCTTTGAACGAAATCAAGGAGATCCTCACCAACATGGGGCTTGGCCTGGGCATGCGGGTGGATGAGCAGGGCAACGCCATTCCCGGCAGCCAGCAACAAAGCCCGGTCATCGCCGGCCTCGATGAAGAGGATGATGATGAGGTAGATCTTTAGTTCTCCAGGTCGCCGCTGCAAGGTTGCTCTTGAATTGATCTGAATCGTTATTTTGCAACATTGTCTCGCAGCAAGCTTCTGCAATAAGGTTTTGCAACAAGGTTTTGATTGGTTCCGGTAACAGCTTCTGCAATCGGAAAGTTCGATTGCGGAAGCTGCCCGCCGGCAAGCAGCGAAACCGTACCGGCAGCTGAATCGTAGAGCTGGGAAGTTGCCAGCCAGTCCAAATATAGCGCGGCATAACGCGCGGGATAAATAATCATGCGTCATCGTGTAGCTGGATGGAAGTTAGGCAGAAACACCTCTCACCGCCGGGCATTGCTGCGCAACCTGGTGACGTCGCTCATTTTGAAAGAGCGCATTGAAACCACCGTGGTAAAAGCCAAGGCCATGCGTCCCCACGTGGAAAAAATGATCACCCTGGGCAAGCGCGGTGACGTACAGGCCCGCCGTCTCGCCGCCTCCTATTTAATGACCCGCGAAGCCGTGGATCGCCTGTTCGGCACCGTGGCCCCGCGTTTCGGCGACCGCCAAGGCGGGTACCTGCGTATCATCCGCACCGGCTTCCGCCAGGGCGACGGCGGCGAAACCGCCTTCATCCAACTGCTAGGAAGCGAGAAGATTCTCGAAGAGAAGCGCGAGAAGCTGGCGGAAAAACGCACCAAGCGAGCGGAAGAAGCCCGCGGCGCCGCCGAAAACGAACAGGAAAACGAAGAGCACCGCGAAGAAAAGGCCGAAGGTAAGAAGTAGGACGACGGCCTTGGCCAAACCGCAAAGCGCATCCCACGGGATGCGCTTTTGCTTTGGTGTTTTGTTTGCTTTATCGCACTAAAACCCCGATTCCGCGCATCCAATAACCTTCGCCATGCCCGACATCTCAACACCGCCGCAATCCAGCAAGCGCAATATCTATGTCTTCGGAATCACGTCGTTCCTGAACGACACCGCCTCCGAGATGGCGTACTGGCTGCTGCCCGCGTTCCTGGCCAGCATCGGCGCGGGTCCCGCGCAGTTGGGTTTGATCGAAGGCGTCGCCGAAAGCATGGCGTCGTTCGCCAAGCTTTTTTCGGGTTACATGACCGACCGTCTCGACCGCCGCAAGCCCATGGTGGTCTTCGGTTACGCGGTGGCCAATATCGCCAAGCCGATACTGGCGGTCGTCAATTGGTGGTGGCAGGTGCTGGCCATTCGTTTTGCCGACCGCACCGCCAAGGGAATTCGCGGAGCGCCGCGCGATGTGCTGCTGGCGGAATCGGTCCCGAAATCAGAACTGGGCGCTGCCTTCGGCATGATGCAGGCCATGGATTCCGCCGGCGCTGTCGCCGGCCCCCTCGCCGCCCTGCTGCTGGTGTCGCATATCGGGATTCGCGGCGTGTTCCTTGCCGCCGCCATCCCCGGATTCCTGAGTATCGCCGCGATCACCATCTTCGCGCGCGAAAGCGCCAACCGTCCGCCGCGGGATCCCTCTCTGGCCAAGCCAAAATTTTCATTGTTCGATGGCCCCGCCCTGCCTCCCGCTTTTTATTACACCCTGGGCGCCGTGCTGCTTTTTTCGGTGGGCAATTCCAGCGATATGTTCCTGATCCTGCGGGCGCAGAATATTGGAATTGCGCCCCACTATGCCCCACTGCTGGGTCTGATCTTTAACATTACTTTCACCGCAGCATCCTGGCCGGCGGGGAGCCTGGGAGATCGCATCCCGAAAACCACCGTGGCCGCCATGGGATACCTCGTCTTCACCGCGACTTACCTCACGTTTGCGGCGGCGCCATCGGCCACTGCTCTGTGGATCGCGATGGCGGTGTATGGCCTCTACTACGCGCTGAGCAGCCCGGTGCTGCGCGCATCGGTCATGGAAACTGTGCCCGCGGAATCGCGCGGCCGCGCCAACGGAATTTTCTACTTCACCACCAGTATCGCCACCTTGCTGGCCAGCGTTCTAACCGGCCAGCTATGGAAGCACATGGGCCCGGCGCTGCCGTTCTACTTGTCAGCCGGCCTGGCCGCGATCGCCGCCATCATGCTGCTGCTGGCGCCCAAGCCACAGATCAAGCCAAAAATGACTTCAGCCTAGTAGGGCGTCTCCAACTCTTCTTTGGTCATATCTTTGATGTGGGTCCCGATCCACCACTTGTAGCCAAACGGATCGAGCACGCCGGCCATGCGATCGCCATAAGGCTGGTCGGCGGGCTCGCGCACGCTGGTCGCCCCGGCTGCCAGCGCCGTCTTGTACATGGCATCGCAATCTTCGGTGTAGATCATCAGTGTTACCGGTGATCCGCCAAAATGACTCGGCGGGTAGGCATCCATCGCCGGGTTCTCGTCCGCCATCATGACGCATGAGTCGCCGATCTGAATCTCGGCGTGGCCCACCTTGCCGTCTATGCCTTTCATGCAAAGCCGCAGGGTGGCGCCAAACGCCTTTTTGTAAAATTCAGTGGCGCCGGCTGCGTCGTCAAATATCAGGTAGGGCTGCACGCTGTGGTAATTGTCGGGAATCGCCTTGACCGCCATGGGGTTCTCCTGTGAGAAATAATTTTACTTAATCGCAAACAAATTGGCTTCAATGAAAGTCATGCGACTGGGTCGGCGCCGCCGTAATATCGAGGCTGCTGATGCGGCGCGCTTTTACTGAAATCACTTTGTCGATGTTCTGCAGTTCGCCTTCCACCATCAGGAATTTTTCGCTGATCACGGTGAACCGGTTCTGCTCGTACACTCCGGGATCGATGATCGCGTTGGCAATCCCGGTTTCATCTTCGAGGCTGAGAAAGATGAACCCGTGGGCCGTTCCCGGACGCTGGCGCACGATCACGCAGCCGGCGATGCGCAGATGTTTTCCGTTGGGCAGGGCCGCCAGCTCGCTGGCGCGATACACCCCCAACGCATCCATCGCCGGACGCCGGTATGACATGGGATGCCTTCCGATGGTCAGCCCGGTGCCGTGGTAATCGGCCACCAGCCTTTCCTCAGAGCTCATCATGGCCAGCGGAAATGAGGGCTCGGCCTCGGGCAACGCTTCGAGCAGCGGCCCCGAAGGCCGCACCGCCCGTTCCACCTGCCATAGCGCGTCGCGGCGATGCAGCCTGGTTCGGTCCTGAGGGTGATCGTGATCGGCCAGTGAATTCAGCGCGCCGATCTGCGCCAGCATCACCAGCTCGTTGCGGCGCAATTGCGGCGTCCGCCGCACCAGGTCATCGATGCTGCGCAGCGGAGAAGCATTGCGCGCCGCCACCAGCGCATCCGCCGATTCCTTGCGCAAGCCCCGCACCTGCAGAAATCCCAGCCGCAATTCTGGCTGCGGTTCTCCTCGATAAAAGGTTTCTCCCGTGGCCGCCGGCGGGTCTTCCAGCGTGCATTGCCATTGCGAATGCATCACGTCCACCGGACGGATTTTCAGGCCGTGGCGTTGCGCATCTTTGACGATGGTGGCCGGCCGGTAGAATCCCATGGGCTGGTTGTTCAGCAGGGCGGCGGTAAAAGCCGCGAGGTAATGGCATTTCAGATAAGCGCTGGCATAGGCGATCAGGGCGAAGCTGGCGGCATGCGATTCGGGAAACCCGTACAGCGCGAACGATACGATGGAGAGAATGATCTGCTCCTGGGTTTTTTTGGAGAAGCCGTTCTGGTCCATGCCGCGCCGCAGCTTGGCTTCGATTTCCACCATGCGTTTCTGCGAGCGCCTTGCGCCCAGCGCGCGGCGCAGCTCTTCGGCCTCGCCGCCGGTGAAGTTGGCGGCCACCATGGCGATGCGCAGCAACTGTTCCTGGAACAGCGGGATCCCCAGCGTGCGCTCGAGAATCGGTTCCAGCGATGGATGCGAATATTCCACCCGCTCGCGCCCCTGCCGCCGCTTGATATAAGGATTCACCATCTGGCCCACGATCGGCCCCGGCCGAATCAGCGCCACCTGAATCACCACGTCGTAAAAACATTGAGGATGCAGCCGCGGCAGGCACGCCATCTGCGCCCGGCTCTCCACCTGGAACATGCCCACGGTGTCAGCCTTCTGCAGAGTTTCATACACCAGCGCATCATCGGCGGGAAGCTGTCCCAGGTCCACCGTGTGGCCGTAATGCCGGGGGATGATCTCGAGCGAATCCTCCAGCACCGCCATCATCCCCAGGCCCAGCAGGTCAACTTTGATCAGGCCCAGATCGGCGCAGTCTTCCTTGTCCCATTGCACCACCACACGGCCCGGCATGCTGGCATTTTCCAGCGGCGCCACCGAATCGAGCGTGCCCTGGCAGATCACCATGCCGCCGGAATGCTGGCCCAGGTGCCGCGGCAGGTCCTGCACGCGCTGGCACAGCTCCAGAAATTTGCGGATACGTCCATGCTGCAGGTCGAACCCCGCTTCGCGCGTCTGCCGCTCCAGCGAGTCGCTGGGGTCGCGATATTCCCACGAACCCACCAGTCCGGAAAGCCGGTCGAGAGTTTCCGGATCGAACCCCAGCGCCTTGCCCATCTCGCGCGCCGCCGAGCGCCCGCGATACGTGATCACGTTGGCGGTCATGGCCGCGCCCAATCTTCCATACTTCTGGTACACATGCTGAATGACTCGTTCGCGCTGGTCGCCGCTGGGCAGATCGAGATCGATGTCGGGCCACTCGCCGCGCTCCTCCGACAGAAACCGTTCGAACAGCAGCCCCATCTTTACCGGATCAACCGCCGTGATGCCCAGCGAATAGCAGACCGCGCTGTTGGCCGCGGAGCCGCGTCCCTGCGCCAGGATGCCTTGCTCGCCGCAAAATCGCACCAGGTCCCAGACGATGAGGAAGTAACCTTCCAGGCCGAGTTTCTCGATCAATCCCAGTTCGCGCTCCACCTGCCGCCGCGCCCGGCGCAGAAGATCGGCGGCCGCCGCGCCGCCGCCGGCCAGTTGCGCGACGTAGCGCCGCCGCATGCCTTCTTCGGTGCGCTTGCGCAGGAACGACATCATGGTGTCGCCTTCCGGCACCGGATAGCGGGGAAACTCGTATCCCAAATCGGCCAGGGTAAATTGCAGCCGCGCCGAAAGGTCGGTGGTGTGGGAGATGGCCTCCGGCAGGTCGGAAAAAACCCGCGCCATCTCCGCGCCGGATTTCAGGTGGCGCTCGGAGTTGCGCGCCAGCAGGCGTCCCGCGGAATCGAGATTGCAATGCTCGCGGATGCAGGTGAACACGTCGAGCACCTCGCGCTCCCGGGGCAGGGCGTGGGCCACGCCGTTGGTGGCCAGCAGGGGCAGGTGCAACGCGCGGGCGATGTGTACCGCCGCCTGGTTGCGCGCTTCCTGCACGCGATCGAAATGGCGCTGCACTTCCACATACACCTGGCCGCGTCCAAAAATATGCAGCAGCCGCTCCACCGCGCGGCGGCCTTCATCCATTCCGCCCCGGGCCAGCGCCGCTGCCAGCGGGCCGTCGCCGCCGCCGGTAAGACACACCAGTCCCGAAGAAAATTCCTGCAACTCATCTACCCGCGCTATGCCTTCCCCTTTTTTGGCGCGCAACTTCATGCGCGTAACCAGCCGGCAAAGGTTCTGGTAGCCAACGCGAGATTCCACCAACAGGGGATAGCGAATGCCGCTGGGCTGGCGCCCGGTCGCGGGGCGGCCCGGAGGCCGATTCCCAGTGAGGGTCAGTGGGTGGTGAGAGGCCGAGGAGCGGTGCCCGGAACCGGTCAGGTCTGGGTCATCATTTTCTGCGCGGAAGCAATCCCCGCGATTTTCCCCAGCGGGTATGGCCGCCGGCAGAAGACGCTCTTCAACCGTAAGCTCGCTGCCGATATGAGCAGGCAATCCCATGCGCTTCATGCCCATATGAAATCGCGGCGAGCCATAAACTCCATCGCGATCAAGCAGCGCCATAGCCGGCATACCCAGCTCGGCACACCGCTCCGCCAGCGCTTCAGGTAAAGAAGCCCCCTCCAGAAAACTGAAGGCGGAACAGGCATGGAGTTCAACGTAATTCATAAGACATGGAGTTCAACGCAATTCATAAAGCATGGAGAATTCATAAAAGTAGTGAAGAAATTCGCGCGCAACCATAGTTGTCGTTCAATCCAAAATCCAGCCCATAAAATTGTCATCTCGACCGGAGACCGCGAGCTTTTGCGCGGCGTAGTGGAGAGACCTCGGGGCGGTTCTTGATTTTCCTGTTCGCGAAAATCTCAAGAAGCCGCATAAGAAAATCTAAGCCGCGAACATGCCCCCACCCTTGTCATCCTGGAGCGAGCTTTTGCTTCTTGTTCGAGCGAAGGACCTCGCGTTTTCTCTTGCCGTGGACTTAGTCGTAACACCCCTCCACCCACCACTCTTCATCGTCCAGGTTGCGATAAATGCGGTACACCGCCAGGCCTTTATCGGGCGGATGGTTGCGCGACACCGCCACATCCCACTCGTCCCGCTGCCACGGATGCTCCCCCCACCACTCCCCGGAATTTCTCCACGGCCCCGCATGCGCGGCCACCACGGCCCACGCGCGATGGAGGTACACCCGCGCCGGCGCTCCCTCGCGCAGCTCCACCCGGGTGCGCCATGGCGGACGAAACATCCGCAACCCCAGCCGCGCTGCCGGACCTTCCGGCGCCGCACCAGCATCGTTGGGCGCCGGAGGATGAAACCGCATCATGCGAAACGTCCCTGGCCGGTGAGTATCCATCAGCTCCGGGGCACCCACGCGTCCCGAGTCTCCGGTGTCGCCCACCACCGCGGCGATACGCGCCAGGGTGAGCTCCAGGCGCTCCGGCTCCGGCGCCAGGGGAAGAAATAAACCCTGCTGCGTGACCCGCGGACGCACTGGCGCGGCGGCAATGCTGACCTTCACCACCGGCGCCGGCGGGGGGTGCGACTTCAAATCCAGTTGCAGCAACTTCAAAAATATTTTGGAATCCTGCATCGGCACCGGCAGCCGCAGGGTCCGGCGATGGACTTTCGAGGGATCATCAGCCGGCGTGTCGTCATCAAGCGGCGCGTGCGAATGCGCCCGCGAAGAAATCTGCCGGTCTTCCTGGGGATCGAGTTGCAGCTCCAATTCCAGCTGGTTGGTGGCGAGCGAGCGCGTGCCCAGCCGCGCGCAAAGCTGGTCCAGCAACCGCGAGAGAATAAAGGAGAGCGGTTCCAGCAACGCCACCGCATCTTCCAGCTCCATGGCCTCGACGAAATGCAGGCCCGCTTCCACCGGTTTAAGCGGGCGGCCATGGGCGCCGCGCGCCAGTTTTTGCAGGTGCAACCCGGCCTGGCCCAGGCGCTCGCTGACCGCCAGCGCGGGCAGCGCGCCCAGCGCGCGAAACGTGCGCACCCCCCAGCTATCGAGGGTCTCCAGCACCGCCAGCGGCGGCATCAGGACTTCCACCGGCAGGCCGCCCAGCCGCTCCGCCTCTTTGCCCGCCGCGATCACCGTGACTCCGGGAAATCCGCGGGCCGCATGGATCGCCGCCTCGGGATTGCCGGCCACCGCCACATGCGCCTCCAGGCCGATCTCGAAAACCATGCGCGCCAGGTCGCGGGCAATTTTCTGCGGCGAGCCAAACACCCGCTCCAATCCCGCCAGGTCAAGCACCACCATGTCATCGGCAGTGGCCTCCACCCGCGGAGAAAAGGCATGCCCGCAATCCAGCAGCGCGGCATGCGCCGCCTCTTCCTGCATCCGCGACCGCTGCCGGATCACCAGCCCCGGCAGCTCCGCCACCTGCACTTTCGACATGCCGGCCTCGATGCCCGCGGCACGCGCGCGCTCATTGGCGGCCACAACCTGCACCATAGGCGCCCGGCCATCCACCACCGCCACACTCTCATCGCGCAGCTCAGGCTGCAAACGCACCAGCGCCTCCACCGAAAAACAAGGAACGTAAATGCAAGCGAATGCCATGGCAGGTCATAAATGGGGCGGTGGTTGGATTTGCTTTTGCGAAGACTTTCTTATGGGGTTCTTCGTTCAATACGAATTTCTACCGGCAGAAATTGTCAATTTTGCGGTTGCGACAAACTCTAAAGCAGTTGCATAAGAGATATCGATAAAGCGAAAACCCCGTATGAATTGTCATCCTGGAGCGAGCTCCTGCTTCTGGCAGGAGCGAAGGAGCTTGCGTTTTCTTTTGCCGTTGCCCTCCGCGAAACTCTAAAGAAGTTGCATAAGAGATATCGATCAACGAAAACCCCGTATGAATTGTCATCCTGGAGCGAGCTCTCGCTTCTTGTTTGAGCGAAGGAACTTGCGTTTTCTTTTAATCTTCGCCTAACCTGAAATCCCTCCCCATCAAATATTGTCATCTCGACCGGAGACCGCGGGCTTTGCGCGGCGCAGTGGAGAGACCTCGGGGTGGCTTCTTGATTTTGCGGTTGCGTCCATCCAATGAAGTCAACGGCAGGCTTCGCGTAACGGCCACAACTGCCGAATATTTCTGCCGCCGCAGGGGAAACAAAGGGTTCCTCGGCTGCGCTCGGAATGACAATTCCATAAGGAGTACTCGCTCGCCACCATTTCTTATTCGACTGCTCGGGAGAAAAGCCGAAAGACCTCCAATTTTCTTTTGCGGCAATCAACGTCACATCTACCCACACAACCCCACCCAGGCCGCACGGCTGTAAAACCCGGCCCGCACCGGCCGGCGTTTATCCGAAGCGCGCACCATCTCCACATCCACTGCCAGGCCCGACAGCAACGGCGCGCCACCCAATTCCGCCCGCGACCACTGCACTTCCTTCTGTCCCATATCGAGCACCAGCGAAGCGCAGGCGCCGGCGTTGGGTTCCTGTTCCATCACGATCAAAGCGGTAGGGGTGTTCTCCACCGCGCGGCGGAAGCGGAACCAGGAGGTGAGCGAAACCCGTCGCGCGGTTGCCGGAGCAATGTCGCAAAAATCCACGGCCACCAATCCAAACCCTCCGCTTTGCAGCAACAGGTCGGTGACCTGCATGGCCTGCTCCACCGCGCTCTTTTTTGGCAGAATGGTTTCAGGAATGGCGGGCCGTGCAATGGCGGGTTGTGGGGAAGGGGATGTCGGCGAAATGGATGGTGGGTTTGGCGCGGAACCAGATTTCCCCAGACCAGGTTTCGCCAACCCAGGTTTCGCGACCCCAGGTTTCACCAGACCAGGTTTAGCCACCCCAGCCATACTCGTACCCGAATGGTTGCGGCGGGTCTCCGCGTTCCCCGCCCATCGCGACAATGGCGATGACTCCGGCCGGGAGCTTCCCTCCGATCCAGCAGGTTCGCCCGTCGGGCGCGATCCAGCAGTTTTATCCGTGTGGCCGGATCCACCCGATCCGGCAATATGAAGCACTCCCGCCGGCGCAGCCCGGCGGCCTCCGTCGGCGGGCGAGATAAATCCCGCAGAGCAACGCACCCATAACACCCGCCGCAGATCGACGCCGGCGGCGGCGGCTGCGGTGGGGTCAAAGGTGTCGCTGCCATCGACCAGCGCGCACACCTCCTGGCGGCGGGTGACCTCGGCGAGCAGGGCCAGCAACAGGCTGGTGCGCCCGCACGATGGCGGGCCGCAGATTTCGGTAAGCCCTCCCCGGGGAATGCCGCCGGTGGCGGCATCGAGCTGGGCAAACCCGGTGGAAAAAACCTCAGGAGCGGGCCGCGGACGAAAGGTCAGCGCGGAAGGGAATCGCCCGGCCAGCGCGGCCTCGATCTGGGTGCGCAACAACGCCGAATTATGGGCCGGTGACATAGCGATTGCAAAGATAAAAGGACGAACGCGAAAGCCCCGCCAATCCCCTCGGAAGCCCATGACCCGGAGGGGCCAAAGGCCTCCGACTCCCCGAAGTAGGCGGCCGGGACTTTCGCTTTTTATTCGCCCATGAGAGGCAGTGTGCTCCGGCTCCAAAGCGGTTGTCAAGCGAGAAAAATCATCACTATATCTAGGGGCTAATGCAGCAGGAAAGGTGCAAAAAAGCGGAGAAGGGGTTCTCCGCGGAGGAGGGCGAATCTAACCAAGTCTGCTTTTGCTATACTTTTTTACACGGCAGTTTCAAGTTTTTTCTGCACGCCGTTCCCGCATATGTGGCGCTATCGTCTAGGGGTTAGGACGTGAGGTTCTCAACCTTAAAACCCGGGTTCGATTCCCGGTAGCGCTACCATGATTGCTCTGAACTTGTACTGGAAACCAATGAAAAAAGGTCTCTCACAATCGTCCCTTTGTAGATGTTTCGTTCTTCTAATTTTTGTTTTCGGCTACATTGCGGTAGGTTTCGGTAAAGAAGCTGAGAAGGTAACCGTCTGCGCACTCAAGAATAATCCGTCCGCCTACAATCACAAATTGGTCGAGGTAACGGGTTTCGTATCACACGGTTTTGAAGACTTCAATCTCATCGATCCGACTTGCGCATCGTGGCATGGGATTTGGCTTGAATATGGCGGCAGGTTCAAATCCGGCACGATATATTGTTGCGGTGTCACCGACGATAGAAGTTGGCCGCACCAATTAATCGTCGAAAAGATACCAATTCCCTTGGTTAGAAATGACGAATTTCTCAAATTTGATAAGGCCATCGAGCTTAAATCTCACCCCCACGGTGCATTAGTGCATGCCACGCTTGTGGGCCGTTTTTTTGCGGGCCGCAGGTTAGAAGGTGGTTACGGCCACTTCGGGTGCTGTAGCCTGCTTGCTATCCAAGAGGTCAAGTCGCTGGACCCTCAAGACCGAGCGGATCTTGATTATGGCGCCTTACCAAATAGCCCCGTCATGCCATCGTCCCAGCCCACCCCTGCAATCCGACTGAATGGCAAGCGCATCAATGATCACCTGGCCAAGCTCGCAACCTACGGAGCCAATCCGCAGGGTGGGGTGAGCCGGGTCGCTTATTCCGAGGCTGACTTGCAGGGCCGCGCCTATGCTATCGGGCTGATGAAGGATGCTGGGCTTGATGTCCATATCGATGCGGCGGGGAACATCGTCGGGACGCGCATGGGAAGCGATTCTGCGCTCAAGCCGTTGCTCATCGGCTCGCATATTGATTCGGTACCGATGGGCGGCAACTATGATGGCGACGTGGGGTCGCTCTCGGCCATTGAAGTGGCGCAGACCCTTGCCGAACAGAAGATCACGTTGCGGCACCCGCTGGAGGTGATCCTCTTTGAGAATGAAGAGGGAGGCACCGTCGGCAGCCAGACGCTGGGCCGCGGGGTGGATGATCGGGAGCTTGGCCTTGTCTCCCAGAGTGGCAAGACAATTCGCGAAGGCATTCGGACGCTGGGCGGCAATCCTGAGGAATTAGCGGCAGTCCGGCGCCAGCCCGGCAGCATCGCCGGATATGTTGAGTTCCACATCGAGCAGGGCGGCGTGCTGGAGCGGGAGAAGATCGATATTGGCGTGGTGGAAGGCATCGTCGGCATTATGCACTCGGTGGTCACGATTGAAGGCTTCGCCAACCATGCCGGCACTACTCCGATGGACCAGCGCCATGATGCGCTACTTTCGGCGGCGCGCTTCATCGACACCGTCAATCAGATCGTCACCAGCATTCCCGGTCGGCAGGTCGGCACCGTGGGATGGATCAAGGCCGAGCCGGGCGCTTTCAACGTGATCCCCGGCAAGGTGACGCTGGGATTGGAGCTGCGCGATCTGGACGAAAAGAAATTTATGGGCATCTTCGAGCGCGTCCGCTCCGAGGCCGAGGCCCTGGGCAAGCGCAACCAGACGCACTTCAGTTTCTCCGAGCCGGTCATCACCCATCCCGCTCCCACCGACCCCGGATTTCGCACCTTGATCAGCAAGACCGCGGCGGCACTCGGATTTTCCACGCGGGTGATGCCCAGCGGCGCCGGGCATGATGCGCAGGAGATCGCGAATCTCGGGCCAGTGGGGATGATCTTCATTCCCAGCGTCGGCGGCATCAGCCATTCACCCAAAGAGTTCTCGCAGCCCCAGGATATCGAGAATGGCGCCAACGTCTTGTTGCAGACCCTGCTGGAGTTGGACAAGAGGTAAGACTGGACCGGCGCTCCCCTCTGCCACCGCATTGGGCGCCAGGTAGCGCTGCCGCAAGCAATAACAGCGGCCAGATAGCCGGTCAAGGCTCGCATCATGGCAAGCAGAGTGTTTTTCCAATGAATCCTGTCCGGTAGGTTGACCTGCGCCTCCGCAACCAGCACATCCGGTCCGCAACAGTCCTGTAAAATCGTGACCACAACCGACCGATGAACTACCGCGACCAGGAGCGATTTTTCAGGAACAGCAGGATTTTGGGGGGCACGCTCTGCCTGTTTCTGCTCACGACAGCCACTGTAGGGTGGCGTATGAGTGGAAGCGCGGGAGTCTCTTCGGCTTTGGCTTTTTGTCTGGTGACGCTGGCGCTGGCGCTTTCACTCTACTACTCGCCTGACTACCTGTTCCTCAGCGTGATGCCGGAGAAGAAGGCACGGTGGCAGATTAAGATCCGGTGGAGGGTCATCGCGGCTGTACTGATCGCCGGCACGCTTGCGGGTCGCTCGGAACCAGGCTTAAAGGCCGTCGGCCTCGCCCTCTGCTGGCTTATGGCCACTAATCTTCTGGCCCGCTACGCCGGCTCCCGGGGCTTCCTGCCCGGGTACTTCTGGGCTGGGGACGTTGCGCTGCTGGCGCTGCTGTCGATGAAAACTTTTGGACTAAACACCCCGTTTGACTTCCTCATGGGGGGCCTGCTTCTGGCGGGGGCGGCACATCTCGCCATGGTTACTTGTGACCGGCATAATCTCCGGTGGGCTGCAGCAATTCTCCTCTCCGGCTGGCTGGTGGTGGCGCTCGCCGGTGACCCGCGGAAAGAAGTGTCAGGCGCTCGTCTTGCCGCTGGCATCCTGCTTGCGGTGGTCGTAGGCGCCACGGCGTGGCTTGCGCTTCGGGCGCAGAGGCACAATGCTGACAACATCGAAGCTGCGCTGGGTGAACTGGTCGCCTTTACCGGTTTTACTGTGGATCGCATTCGGAATCTTTGGGCCACCAGCAACCAGGACCTGGCTCAAAACTGGCAACGCGCCGCCATTGCTCAAGGGGACGGCGAACGTTTGGCGGAGTGGTACCGGCAGAATTCGGAACTCTACCTGTTTGCCATCTCCGGCTACAACCTTGAATACAAGCGCATCCGCTCTAACATCGAAGTCTTGCGGCTGGCCCGCGGCGCCTGTCTCGATTACGGCGCGGGCAACGGAGAAATCCTACTGGAGCTCGCCCGGCGTGGCCATCCGGCTACATACTTTGATGTCGAAGGACAAACTATGAGGTTTGCCCGGCACCGCGCGGCGCGACAAGAGCTCGCCGTCGAATTCGTGAATTCCAAAGACGGACTGGCGGGGACAGCGCGCCAGCACGGCTTTGATACGGTGTTCTCATTCGACGTGCTGGAGCATCTGCCTGATCTACCCGGAGAATTGGACTTCTTGTCCTCCCTGTTGAACCCCGGGGGCCTGTTCGTCTTCGACGTTCCGGCGGGCTCGACCAAGGCCCATCCCATGCATCTCAACCACAATCTCAACGTACTAGCCCACTTCCGGCACAACCGTCTTGAAGACAAGCGTGGGCTGTGGTTGAGGTTGCCTTTCAGGAAAGAACAAAAATATGTTTTCACGCGGCCGGTTCAACTAAATGGCAACGCAGTAAAGCTGGATTCAGAAGCTGGGGGGCGACGGCAAACCTCTCACCCTTAAAGCCACTTTTCATGTCCCGCTGGGTACCCGCATTTGCTTGAGCAGCCTGCGCCCGCGGCTTCTCATCGCTGGAGTCCCGGACCGAGTGAGCCGTTCGATCTGCGGCATCACCTCGTCCAACAGATTTTTGTCTTTCGCCGCCAGGTCTGCCAGCGCCTGCATGCTGAAAGTCTTGACGATGCTACTGTCGCTTTCCAGGTAGCCGGTTAGAATCTGCACCGCCTGTTTCTGCTCGGGGGGCGTCAATCTTAGTCTGGGCGCCATTTGGGCAAAGTGCCAGCGCACCTCTTTGTCCTTGGTAAAAGCGGCGATGCCCAGCAACTGACGCTTCCAGGATTGGAGTAATTCCGGTTGCTTTCGCGTAACTTTCTCGACCGCATCCGCCGCTCTCATTCGAACGACCGGATCGTCATCCCATAGACCGGCGAACACGTGAGCAAAGGTGGCTGGGTTTTTCAAAACATACTGAACCACAAAGTCGGACTTGCCGATGGAGCGGCGGTCGCCGCCTTGCAATTGCTTGAGAATATTCATACACAAGGGTGCTGGTACAAAAGACAAGAAATTTCAAAACAACAAATAAAGCACGAGGTCTTTCGCTGAAACAAGAAGCAAAAACTCGCTCCAGGATGACAATTCTTATAGGGCATGTTCGCTGCTTAGATTTTCTTATGCAACTTCTTGAGGTTTCCGCGGAAGGGCCGCAGCAACCCCGAGGTCTCTTCTCTCCGCCCAAAGGAATCCCGGATATCCTGAGCCGGCAGGCGCCCATCCCCGGGTTCTTTCTGCCTGAAGTTCACCACAACTGTATTATGCTTTTGTTTAGAGGCGGATTCCATGAGGCTTGTTGGGCTGGTGACTTTATCGCTGTTTACCGCCATTGCACTGCTCGCGGGGTGTGGCGGCGGCGGAGTCGGCGGCGGAGTCGGACCGGTGCCGCCGCCGATCTTTCAGCCTCCTCCCGCACCCACTGGCTTGTCGGCCACCCCGGGGAATTCGCAGGTGACGCTGACTTGGAATCCCAGCCCGGGAGCGGCCACCTATGTGGTCAGGCGGTCGATCACCAGCGGCAGTGGGTACGCACAGATAGGAACGCCTTCCGCGGCTACGTTCGTGGACACTACCGCCGTCAATGGGGCGACTTATTTCTATGTTGTGTCCGCCGTGAACCCTGGCGGCGAAAGCGCTACCTCCGCCGAAACCAGCTCCAAGCCCGCTGGTTCGACTGCTATCACGGTCACGATAGACCCCCTCGCCAACCGTCACGCGATCAATCCCAACATTTACGGCGGAAGCTATCCCAAGGACGCGGCCACGGTTACCGATAGCGGAATGACCCTGGTGCGCTGGGGCGGGAACGCGACTTCCCGCTACAACTGGAAGACGTTTTCCTACAACTCCGCCAACGATTATTACTTCAGCGATTACCTGACCAGCGAGATCGGCGACAGCGATTCCACCCAGTTCGTGAAGCATGTGGCGGCGCTCAAAGCCAATCCTCTAATGACACTGGGAATGCTGGATTGGGTGTCGAAGTCGGGTCCGGCCAACAGCAATGGCGAGATCCATAGTTTCTCGATCGCCAAGTATGGTGCGCAGTGCAAGATCCGGCCTAATGGAAACAACGCCGCCGACGCGGGCAACGGCCAAAAACCCGACTGCACGACCAACGTCACGGGGAATGATCCTAACGACGCCAATGTTCCCCTGCTCGACGACCCCGGTGTGCCGTGCCCGGCGTCAGCGGTGGCGGTGGGCAATTGCGGAGGCACAGTTTATCGCAGCCAGTGGGCGGCGGCGCTGGCGGCGTCCTATGGCAGCGCTCCGCACCTTTACAACCTGGACAACGAGATGGACATCTGGAGCGGCACGCACCGCGACGTGCATCCCAATCCCGTCACTTACAACGAGGCGCGGGACACTTATTTGCGCGTGGCCGGCAATTTGAAGACCATCGATCCGGCCGCGATCCGGCTGGGGCCGGTGAGCTGTTGCTGGTACTTCTACTGGAGGTCGGCGGCCGGCGGCGGCGACACTGCCAGTCACGGAGGCGTGGATTTTCTGCCCTGGTGGCTCAATGAAGTGGCGTGGGCCGATGCCGTAAAAGGCTCGCGATCGCTGGAGATTTTCGACATTCATGCTTATCCTGACGGTCCCGACACTACGGGTTTTTCGGTGGCGCAAAAACAGGCGGCAACCTTGCGTGTGTATCGCGACTGGTGGGACCCGAACTATAGCAGCGAAGCCAAATATATTGTGGGCGGCGGCTTCAGCATGCAGGCGGTGGATTCCCGGCCATTCCGGCTTCCGCGCATGCGCGCGATGATCAACACCATTTATCCCGGCACCCAGTTCAGCGTCACCGAATGGAGCGCCGCCTTCGCCGGTGAGGCGGATTTTTCCACCGCGTTGGCCGACGTGGAAGGTTACGGCCTGTTAGGGCGCGAGCGCGTGGACCTGGCTTCGCGCTGGACCACTCCCGACCCCGCCAACCTCAATTACCAGGCCTTGAAGCTTTACCGGAACTATGACGACAGCCACAGCACATTCGGAACCACGTCGATTGCCGCATCTGCCGCGGGGAGCGATCCTAACCTGTTCAGCGTGTATGCCGCGCTGGATTCAACGGGAAACTCGATGACGGTCATGGTGGTCAACAAAGATCCAGCAAAGGCCGCACAGCTGACCTTCAGCTTCAAACCCGGTTTTACGGCGAGCCAATACAAGACCTTCACGCTCTCGCAATCCTCACCCACCGCGATTGTGGCGGGACCGCTGCAAGCGTGGAGCGCGACCCAAACCTTCGCGCCGTACACGGCGACCCTGCTGGTCATTACCGGAACGGGGCCCGGGGCGGTGACCGATTGGGACCTCAATCCCGCTGCGATCGACATCCCCGCGGGGGGCAAGGTGGGCCTTCGTCCGCACATCACTGCGGGCTCTGCCACCGTTACCCTGGGTACGCCGGTGTTTGACTCCGGAATTTCCGCGATGGCGGTCGATCAACCCACATTGGCTCCCGCCAAAGACGGCGCCATTACCGTAACTGCGGGCTCGACTCCGGGGCTCTATCACTACACAGCGCCCGGGACCGACACCAATGGCATCATCCAGAAGCAGGATGGCTGGATCATCGTGGAAAATCCCGCCGCAACCCTGTCCGCGGCCAGCGGCAGCGGGGCCGCCGGCTCGGTGGTCACCCTCACTGCGACGCTTACCCCCGGCGCATCGGGGGGAACGAGCAACGGCGCCAGCATCCTGTTTTCCGCCGACTCGGGAACCTTGGCGCAACGCATCGTAACCACTGATGGCGCCGGTAAAGCGTCGGTCCTCCTTACGCTTCCGGCCGCCGGCACGGTTGTGCATGTGACTGGTGAAGGCCCTTACGGATTGGGCCACCCGGTGGTGACGTTTACCGAAACTTCGCAATAGAGACGGTCAGTGACCGCGTCATGATCGCGGCCCTGGGGCGGTGGGCCGAGATGACACTTCTCGGGAAAAGTTGCAGCTCTATGTCCCTGCTCCTCGCAAAAAAATACCGGCCCTTGCGAGCCGGTCTTCCGCGGTCGCCGGTTTCCCGGCAACCACTGTTTGTTCAGAAACAGTGAAACCACCGTCGGAAATTACATCATCATTGCGACGGACATGACGTGGACCTGGCCCTTGTCGGGATAGACATGGGCGTTGAGTTTCACGTGGTGACCTTCGTGGCCTTTTACCGCCTCGGGGTTCACGATCGCCCAGCTCTTCTGGTCGCTGTCGGCGGTAAACGACTTGCCGTCGGCGCCGATGGTGCCGACTACGTCAACTGCCGCGGCGGCCATTTTCTCCGCCTTCTTTTCCTTCATGGATTCGTGTTTCTCTTCCATCTTGGAGCCTTCCACCATCATGGATACCTTCATGACGTGGACCTCACCCTTGTCGGCATAGACATGGGCGTTCAGTTTTACGTGATGGCCTTCGTGCCCCTTGACCGCTTCCGGGTTCACGATGGTCCAGCTCTTCTGGCCTTTATCGGCGACGAACGAGGCGCCGTCCGCGCTGATCGTGCCTACTATGTTTTTCGGCCGAGCGGCTTTCTTGGCGAACATCATGGTGGAACAGATAGTGACAAACGCAAGCAATAGCACTAGAACTTTCTTCATTGGGTGGTCTCCTGTTGAACCTGCAAATGGGGAATCCCGCTGATTATAGGCGGAATATTCATTTCGTTTCAATGTTTTTTGTATGAACCCCGGCGGGTGCGGCGGCTGCCCTGCCCCGCCCGCGGCCCGCTTTTTAGGATCTGGCGGAGAAGCCGCGTAACATCCGCTGAGATTATTCACACCAGCGGCGCAAAACATTCCGCCATGTCGTTTTGCGGACGGTTCACCAGTGTACTCACCGGATAACATGCCATAAGTTCGGCCTCGTAGGGGACCAGCAATTCTCCCAGCCTTGCCGCCTCCGACGGCGGAGCAGTGAGCCAGGCGTCATAGTGGTGGCGGTACAGTATCACCGGCATGCGGTCGTGAACGTCGCGCACCATTTCATTGGGAATAGTGGTCAGGATGGAGCAGGATTCGATCAGGTTGCCATCCGGCGACTTCCAACGGTCCCAGATCCCGGCCAGCGCAAATAAGGAACCGTCTTTCATGCCGAAATGGAAGGGCTGTTTGAGCTTGCCGTCCTTCTTCCATTCGTAAAAACCGTCGGCGGGAATCAGGCAGCGGCGCTGGTGAAAGCAATCGCGGTATGCCGGTTTTTCCAGCACGCTTTCGCTGCGGCTGTTGATCATCTTGTAGCCGATGGAGAGGTCCTTCGCCCAGAAGGGCACCAGCCCCCAGCGCAAAACGGAAATTACCCGCGCATCATCCACCTGGCGAATCGCCGCCACCGGCTGCGAAGGCGCGACGTTGTAGCGGGGATGCAGTTCTTCACCCACCTCGGCTCCGAAATAAGAGGCAACTTTATCCGCGCGCGTAAGTCGGTAACGGCCGCACATACTGTTCAAATTGTACCTAAAAGCATGACCTCCCCGGCAGGGCCGAAGACTTGCGCCCAGGGATGGATTTGCCTTTCCCTCTGGCCGGCCCACATCAGGAACGTCGCCTGAAACGGGAATCAATTCCATCCGCAACCTCAACTCTTTGCCGCGCTGAGCAAGCGAATGGTTAGAGTTGAAATATTAGAGAAACCCGCCGTGCAGCTCTCTTACAGCTCCTCTGCGCGTTTGTCGGGCAATCAAAAAAATCCAATCGACCGCGGCAACGGTGCACGGACCCGCCATCCTCGCTGGTATGGCGATCAATCAACCGGGCGCGACAGGGATAGTGGCAATGACGACGATGGTTGGCGAGAAAATTACGGGCTCCATCCTGGTGGTGGACGACGAACCCGCCAACCGGGAATTGTTGCGCGCCCAGTTGGTTTCCGAAGGTCACGAAGTTTTCACCGCCAAAGATGGCCGGGTCGCGCTTGCCGAATTCGAACGCGTACATCCCGACCTGGTGCTGCTCGACGTGCTGATGCCGAATCTGGATGGCTTTGAAGTGTGCCGCATTCTCAAGGAAAATCCTGACACCCGGCTGGTGCCGGTGGTGATTGTCACCGCGCTCACCGCCACCCATGATCGCATCAAGGGCATTGAGGTGGGGGCCGATGATTTTTTAACCAAACCCTTTGAGCGCCAGCAATTGCTGGCGCGGGTGCAGGCACTGCTCAGCCTGAAATCTTTCACCGATGAACTGGAGCGCGCCGAAACCGTGCTCACCGAGCTGGCCTGGAGCATTGAAGCCAAAGATCCGTTCACCACCGGGCATTGCCAGAGAATGGCGGGCTATTGCGTACAACTGGGCCGGGAACTGGGCCTGGATGGCGATCATCTCGTGGCCCTGCGCCGTGCGGGCAGCGTGCACGACATCGGCAAGGTCGCGGTACCCGACGCCATTCTGTTGAAACCCTCGCGCTTGACCGAGGCAGAGATGAGGCTGGTGATGGAACATCCCATTGTCGGTGAGCGAATCTGTCTGCCCATGAAATCCTTCGCCCAGGTGCTTCCCATCATCCGCCATCATCATGAAAAGCAGGATGGTTCGGGATACCCCGACGGCCTGCGCGGCGACCAGGTCCCGTTCTGCGCCCGCATCCTGCAAATCGCGGATGTTTACGACGCGCTGACCACCGAGCGCCCGTTTAAATCGTGCCTGCCGGTTGAAGAAGCGCTGGGCGTCATGCAGGAGGAAGTCGATCGCGGCTGGTGGGATGCGCAAGTCTTCGCCGCGTTCAGGCTCATCCTGGGGCGCGGGCCAGGGCATAGTACCGCGCTGGCCCCCCCGGTGGAGATGTACCCGTGTTCATCTCCGCGATGAAATTATCCATCGCACAGCGTCTGGCGGGCGGGTTTTGCCTCACCCTCATCATTCCCATAATGCTTGGCTGGGCCTCGTACCAAAACACCAAATACCAATTGAGTTCCTATGGGCGGGTGTTACACAGCCAGGAGGTCATTTTCGCGGAGAAGACCGTGCTGTCGGATTTGAAAGATGCCGAGACCAGCCAGCGCGGGTACCTGATCACCGGCGATGCCGTTCGTCTGGTTCCTTATCAAGCCGCCGCCGCCCGAGTAGAAGCTTCTCTGCTGAAATTACGAATGTTGACCGCTGGTGATAGCGCCAAGAAGGGCGCCATCGACGAGTTGCAGTATCTCGCCCACGTTAGGCTTTCCCAACTCCACGCCACTGAGGAGCTGCGCCGCAACCAGGGCTTTGCCGAAGCCCAGGCGGTGGTGATGAAGGACGCCGGCCGGCCATCCATGGAAAGATTGGCGGTGGTCATTGGGTTGATGAAACAGCAGGAAACCAACAGTCTGTGGAACCAGGAAGCGGGGGCCGGACACGCCTACCGCAACGCCATGTCGGCCCTGCTGGTGGGCGCTTTGCTGGTCTTCGGCGTGGTGCTGGTATCGGGCGTGGCCATGGTTCGCGGCATCACCGTTCCCATCAATCGGCTGGCGCAAGGCGCCGAAGCCATCGGCTCGGGCTCGCTGGAGCATCGGATTCCGAAGGCGGCGACCGGTTCGAGCAACGAGCTCAATGCCCTGGCTGCGGTCTTCAACAGCATGGCGCAGAAACTGCAAGATCGAAATGAACTTCTGCAACTGCACAAGCAGGAACTGGAAAAGCGTAACCAGGAGGTACAGCGCGCCACCCATTTGAAAAGCGAATTCCTGGCCAGCATGAGCCATGAATTGCGCACCCCGCTGAACGCCATCCTGGGCTTTTCGGAATTGCTTTCCAACCAGACGGCGGGGCCCCTGGCGGACAAACAAAGAAGGTTTGTGGAGCATATCCATTCCGCCGGTTCTCACCTGCTGAAATTGATCAATGACATCCTCGATCTTTCCAAGATTGAAGCCGGGAAGGTTGAATTTTCCTATGAACATTTCCTGCTGGATGGCGCCATCGAAGAAGTTCTGGAAAACCTGGCGCCTCTTGCCCGGGGAGAATTCAAGATCGAAACTCTGGATGGCCATGACATCCGCGTATATACCGACCGCTTTCGCTTCAAACAGGTCCTTTATAACCTGCTGAGCAATGCCATCAAGTTTTCACCCCTGGGCGAAAACATTCTCATCGAAACCAGCATCCGGGGCCAATTCGCCATGGTGGCGGTCGAAGATCACGGTCCCGGCATCAAGCCGGAAGATCAGGAAGTGATCTTTGAGGAATTTCGCCAGGTGGGAGGCGCAGCCGCCGCGGTCAAGTCCGGCACCGGACTGGGCCTGGCGATCACCCGCCGTCTGGTGGAACAGCAGGGCGGAATTATTTCCGTGCACAGCGAATTTGGGCATGGCTCCCGGTTCACTTTTTCCGTCCCCCTGGGCAGCCTGTCGGGGCAAGCGGAAACAGGGCCCGCGCAGCCGGTTCGACGGGAGGTTCCCGTGGTGCTGGTGGTCGACCATGAAGCTACTTCGCGCGAGTTGCTGGCGGGTTACCTCGCCCCCGGCGGATACCAGGTTGAGGTTGCGGCCGACACGCAAGACGCGCTGCAAAAAGCCAATGCAATTCTGCCCGATGCCATTATCCTCAACATTCAAATGCCCGGCAACAGCGGCTGGGACACGCTGCAGAAATTGCGCGATAATCCCGCCACCGCCTCCATCCCCGTCATCATCGTCTCCGGCGTCGACCGGGATGACCCCGGCTTAAGAGCCGGCGCCAGCGATTACCTGCCCAAGCCGGTGCAGAGGGATGCGCTGCTCGATTCGGTGCGCAAAAATGTTTATCCCTGCACCCGGCGCACCTGCCACTGCCTGGTGGTTGATGACGAATACGAAAACCGGATGCTGGTGGCGGAATACCTGCAGAGCGTGGACATGATGGTAACCATGGCCGGCAACGGCAAGGAAGCCCTCGCCGCGATGGAGCATCTCGCTTTTGACTTTATCGTGCTGGACCTCAAGATGCCGGAGATGGATGGCTTTGCCCTGCTTCGCCACCTGCGGGCCGACCCTGCCGCGGCCAGAATTCCGGTACTGGTGGTCACATCCAAGGACCTTACCATAGCGGAAGAGAAATTCCTGACCCGCCATACCAGCGCTCTGGTACAGAAAGGCAATGACCTGGGGAAAAATCTACTGGCCCATATTTCCCGGACGGTAGGTCCACGCCCGGCGCAGCTTTCTCCGTTGCAATCGGTCTAGCGTCATCCCCGGCGTTGCGGATCGACGTGGCTTGGCCGGGGTGGGAAATAATATATGCATTCCATACGGTTCTATCTGAACATCACGCTGACCGCGGGCCTCCTGCTAAGCGCCGTCATCATCGGCATCGTGATCCAGGCGTCGCACCACGCGGGCGAGCGCGACGCAATCAGCACGATTCTGCTCGCCGCAATATTTTTTGCCCTGGGCGCCTCGCCCGCCGTAGCGTTAGCTGCCCGGATCACTGGCCCCCTCAACCTTCTGACCCGTAGAATTTCCATGATGCAAAGCCGCGACCTTGAGGGTTCGCTGCCGGTGAGCGGCCCGCTGGAGGTCCGCATGCTGGCCCAGACCTTCAACGACCTGGTCCGGTCCGTCTCCCAATCCGAAACCCTCATGCAGCAAAGCGAAGAGAAATTCCTGCAGATCGCCGATAATATTTGCGACGTGATCTGGATGACCGACATGGAGGGCGCCCGGCTGGAATATATCAACCTCGCCTATGAAAAAATCTGGGGAGAAAGCGTGGAGAGCCTCTACGCAAATCCGAAGAATTGGATGCACTCCATTGTTCCTAACGACCGCCAGCGGGTGATGGATGCCTATTCCGCTCTGCGCAACGGCGGCGAATTCAGCGTGGAATATTCCATCATTCGCTCCGATGGGATTCAGCGCCGGATTCAGGACGACGGTTCTCCCATCGCCGACGAGTTTGGAAAAAACTACCGTTTAGCCGGAATCGCACGCGACGTCACCGACCTCTACCAATCCCGCGAGCGCATTGAGCGGCAAAACCATGAACTGGAAGGACGTGCCCGTGAAGTGCAGAAAGCCAGCCAGCTGCAGCGCGAATTCCTTACCAGCGTGAGCCACGAGCTGCGCACCCCTCTGAACGCCATCAGCGGATTTTCGGAGTTACTGATGAATGATCCCGAAATTGCCGAGGAAAAGCAGCAGTTCGCGCGCCACATCCACGAAGGCGGCCTGCGCTTGTTGCTGCTCATCAACGACATAATGGATGTTTCCAAGATCGAAGCCGGCCAGATCATTCCCCAATGGGAGGAATTCGCGCTGCTAGAACTGGTCCGCGATGAAATCGGTGTTTTCGAAGGCCGGCCGGGCGCGCGAAAAATTTCCCTGGTCTTCGAGGGGCCCGGCAGTCTTCCGATCTGCTCCGACGCCGGCCGGCTTAAACAGATCCTTCATAACCTGCTCAGTAACGCCATCAAGTTCACACCCGAGGGCGGAAACGTCGGGGTTGAGCTTCGGGCGGCACTCGGTTTTGCCGAAGTGACGGTATGGGACACCGGGGGGGGAATACGCGAGGAGGATTTTGATGTCATTTTTGACCGCTTTCGCCAGGTGGGCGCCACCGTTCGCGGCACCCGTGAAGGCGCAGGATTGGGGCTGTCGATCACCGCAGGGCTGGTGAAACTGCTGGGAGGGTCTATTTCGGTACAAAGCAAAGTTGGCGAGGGCAGCCGCTTTACGTTCGCTGTACCTCTGCAGAAATCTGCGCCGAAGCGCCGCCAAGCCGACGCCGTGCGAATTCAGAACGACGAAACCGCACTGGAGGTTGAGCCGGCGATGGCTGAACGGCTGCCGGCGTTGTCCTCCAGGCTCGTGTAGAAATCTCGGAATCGGACCGGAGGCAAAACCATGAAAATTCTCGTCGTTGAAGACCAGATCGCTAATCGAGAGCTGTTACGCGAGCTTCTCGAGAGTTTTGGCTACGAAGTATGCGAAGCCGCGAACGGTCAGGAATGCCTGGATTGCATGCCACAGTGTCATCCCGACCTGATCCTTCTCGACATCCAGATGCCGGTGCTCGATGGCTTTGCCACGCTGAAGCAAATTCGCGCAGACCCCAAGTTCAGCGCGCAGCCGGTTTATGCTTTCACCGCATTTGCCATGGATGGCGACGAGCACTCGATCATGTCGGCCGGCTTTGACGCTTATCTCACCAAGCCCATCGACTTCAAGAAACTGGAGGAAAAGCTCTTCGAGTTTTTCCACCGCGCCTCGCCTGTCGCCGCTCCCGCCGCGCCCAACAAAGTCTCTCAACCGTCTTTGCCTTCCTGATCTTGCTTCTCGAGGCTGGGCGCTGGGCGCTCCCTGCGGCTTCCGCATGAAGACACGCCCAGGCTGCAGGGCGCCGCCCTTCCCACCGACCCCGGGCGCCAAACCAGCATCAAAACACCATGCCTGAAGGGGACACGATCTTCCGCGCGACGCGCACCTTACACCAGGCGCTTGCCGGAAAAGTCGTGACCCGCTTTGAATCCGTCCTGCCGGCGCTGAACCGCATTCACGAGGACACTCCCATCTCCGGCCGCATCGTGGAGAAGGTAAGTGCCCGCGGAAAATGGAACCTCATGCAGTTTTCCGGCGACTTGATCCTGCTCACCCACATGCTGATGAATGGGAGCTGGCATATCTATCGTCCTGGCGAGCAGTGGCAAAAGGGCCGTGATCAAATGCGCATCGTGGTGGGCGCCGAAGACATCATCGCCGTGGCCTTCAATGTTCCGGTGGCCGAGTTCCACACGGCGCGCAGCCTGCTGCGCCGCGAAGGCTACAACCAGCTTGGGGAAGATGTTCTCGGCGGTGAGTTCGATATGGCCGAGGCATTGCGCAACGTTAAAGCGTGCGGCGAAGAGGAGGCCGGGAATGTCCTGCTCGATCAGCGGGTGCTTGCCGGGGTGGGCAACATTTTCAAGTCGGAAGTTTGTTTTGCCAGCGGGGTCAATCCCTTTGACGTTATTTCCAGCCTGAGCGATGAACAGATCGCGGCGCTGGTAAGCAACGCGCGCAAGTTGCTGCAGGCCAACGTGCGCCTTCCCGGCGAGAACGATTTTCCGGTGCGCGGTGGCATGCGCCGCACGACAGAGTATGCCGCGCCGGCGATGCGGCTGGCGGTGTACGGACGCAATCGCAAAGCCTGCTGGCGATGCGGCACCCCGATCCGCTCACAAAAACAGGGGCCCGGCGCGCGCACCACGTTCTGGTGTCCGCGGTGCCAGCCGCGCAAGGCACACTGAAAAGTCTCAATCGGGCTGCTGCAGGCTATACACTAACCCTCCCACCAGAGGCGAAGGTAGGCGAAAGCTACTGCGCCCAGGCGATCGTGAAACGCTCGCCGGAATTCGAGAAACCGGAGTCGGTTTCTCGAGCAATCAATTCCTGGTGGAGTTCCATGCAGATGGCCCAAGGCTCCCGAAGTGGGCATTCTTCCATAGTCCAGCGAGTTGAATTCGTTTTTGGAACTGCCCTATAAAAGTTTTGATTTCACTCGAAAGTGTTTGGTTTCGGTCATATACAATGCCTAGAATGGACTCGAACCCAGTTCCCAAAACGATGTTGTCCAGTTTGAGCAGCCAGCTCACCGCGATCGAGCGGCGCGACTGGGAACTTTGGGTCCTATTACTGGGAACCGGCATCGTCATCAGCCTGGGGCTGCTGATCATCGTTTTTCCCTCCAGTTTTTACAGTAATGGCGCTCTTCACATTGACGTCACCATCAGCAAAGAGCTTTTCTTCGGTTTTATCTCGCTCCTTGTGCTGTTCAACCTGTACGTGATTTCGCGGAAATTCGAGTTTCGCCGCACCCGGCAGCAACTGGTGTCCTCAACCATTCAAAACGAGATCATCCGGCTGCAGTCATTCAATGATCCTCTTACCGAGGTTTATAACCGCCGATCGCTCGACGAGATGGCGGCGCGCTACGTCAGCCGTGCCGGCCGTCTCAAGACCGACCTGACATTCCTGCTAATCGATGTTGACCGCTTTAAAGAGGTGAACAGCAAGTTCGGCCATCTCACCGGCGACGTGGTGCTCGCGGAAATGGCGGCCATCTTGAGGAGTTGCGTCCGCGGTTGCGATTCGGTGGTCCGTTATGGCGGCGACGAGTTCCTGATCCTTTTGGAAGAGGCCAACATTATCAACTCCGAAATCATCGTGCAAAGAATCACTAAGGCCCTGACGGGCTGGAACCAGCGCGGCCAGTTGCAGGATTTCGAAGTGACGATGAGCATCGGTTTGTCGCAGTGGCAGGAAGGCAAGTCGCTCGACGAAATGCTTGCCGAAGCCGACCGCCACATGTACGCCCAGAAGAAAATCGTTCAAGACCAGGCCCGCGGCCGGCACTAAAGCGGACCCGCGAAATCTTTGGCTGGGTCTGGCACATGACAGTTTATTTTTCTCATCACCGCGCACAGCAGGTGACTGCCAAGTTTGAGAAAACCGCACCCCGAATTTTCACCATCGGAGTAAGTTCATGATCCGCAAATGGATTTGTCTGGCCCTGCTGGTGGGCCCGGCCTTCGCTCAGGAGGCGACCCTGCTTCCCGGCATCGGCCGGGTTCATCACGCCGTCAGCACGTCGAATCCCCTGGCCCAGAAATTCTTCGACCAGGGGCTGGCCTTTATCTACGGGTTTAACCACGATGAGGCGGTACGATCTTTTCAGCGCGCCGCCGAGCTCGACCCCGCGATGGGTATGGCCTGGTGGGGTATCGCCAAGGCGCTGGGCCCGAACTATAACCTGCCGGTGGATCCGGAGCGGGAGAAACTGGCTTGGCACGCAATCAGCAAAGCCGCGGTGCTGGCCACGAATAATTCACCGATCGACCGTGCTTACATTGCGGCACTTTCCACTCGGTTCACCGCTGCCTCGGCCGCTGACTTCAAGAAACTGGATATCAATTATCGCGACGCCATGAGCGCTCTGGCGGCGAAGTATCCTGACGACCTCGATGCGGCAACTTTGTTCGCGGAAGCCGGCATGGATGTGAATCCCTGGCAGTTATGGAACAACAGCGGCGCGCCCGCTGCCGGCACCGAAGAGATCGTCAACACGCTTGAATCGGTGCTGCGGCGCGACCCCGAGCATCTGGGCGCCAACCACTTTTATATCCACGCGGTGGAAGCCTCGGCGCATCCGGAGCGCGCGCTGCCCAGCGCCGCCCGCCTGGCCGCACTGGCTCCGGCTTCAGGACACATTGTCCACATGCCCGCCCACACCTTCGCCCGCACCGGCGATTACGAGGCCGCCCGCAGCACTAATGAGAGCGCAGTAGTGGTCGACGACGCGTTGATCAAAGCCACCGGCGAGCAGGGTGTGTATCCCATGATGTATTACACCCACAACCTGCAGTTCATCGTCATGGCCGATTCCATGCTGGGCCGTTACCAGGATTCAATGAGCACCGCGCACCGCGTGCAGGCCCACATCAAGGACATTCCCATGCTGGAAGGCCTGATGGCCCTGCCTGAGCTGGTCATGGTGCGCTTCGCCCGCTGGAATGAAATTCTGAACGTGCCCGCTCCGGCCAACGCGCAGCCCGTTTCCAGCGGCATGTGGCATTATGCGCGGGGCATGGCATTCGCCGCCCGCGGCAATGAGCCGGAGGCGCGGAAGGAACTGAACTCGCTGCGAAAACTTGCGCCCGAAATCGCCAGGGTCCCCACCAACTCAGTGGGTCTGGGAAACGCGCAGAAGATTCCGCAAATAGCCGCCGACACCATTCAAGCCCGGCTGGCCGCCGCCCAGGGACACACTGCGGAAGCAGTGCAGCATCTGCGGACGGCGGTGGCGTTGCAGGATGCGATGGACTATAACGAGCCGACGGATTGGTTTTATCCAATACGAGAGTCACTGGGCGCCGCCCTCATGCTCGACCACCAGTATGCAGCGGCCGAAAAGGTGTTTCGCGAAGATCTGGCCATCAATCCCCGCAACGGACGCTCGCTGTTCGGCCTGCGGGAAAGCCTCAAGGCCCAGGGCAAGGTGGAAGATGCGGACATCGTCAACCAGCAATTCAAGACCGCGTGGCAATACTCCGACACCAGCTTGAAAATCAGCGAACTTTAGTCCAGCGAGTCGAGCGCCGGTTCTTCGGTTTCACCGGTTTTGCCACCATCCCCACCCGGGCGAGTATCATCGTGGGCGAACCGCGAGAAAGGAACACCCTTTGATGCGCAAAGCATTCCTCTCACTTCTGCTGGGATTCTCGACCTTGGCCGGAGCCCAGAAAGCTTCCACGAAACCCGATCTCACCAAAGACCCAACCTTGTTTGTGGTGGGATATGCGCATCTTGATACGCAGTGGCGGTGGGAATACCCGCAGGTCATTCGTGAATATCTTCCCAGCACCCTGCACGACAATTTCGCGCTGCTGGATAAATATCCGCATTACATTTTTAACTTCAGCGGGGCCAACCGCTATCGCCTGATGAAGGAGTACTACCCGGCCGATTACGCAAAACTGAAACGCTATGTGGCGGCGGGCCGGTGGTTTCCGGCGGGTTCATCGATGGAAGAAAGCGACGTCAACTCGCCTTCCGCGGAATCCATTTTTCGCCAGGTATTGTATGGCAACCAGTATTTCCGCCGTGATTTCGGTGTCGCCAGCTCTGAATACATGCTGCCTGACTGCTTTGGATTTCCCGCCTCGTTGCCCTCCATACTGGCGCACGCCGGCATCAAGGGATTTTCCACGCAGAAGCTGACCTGGGGATCGGCAGCCGCGGTCGGCGGCCCAGCGTCGCCCGAAAAAACGCCCAAAGGCACTCCGTTTAACGTCGGCATCTGGGAAGGGCCCGATGGCAAGTCGGTGCTGGCCGCTCTCAACCCCGGCGATTACAGCGGCGACGTGCAATATGATCTGAGCAAGAGCATGGCCGCGCCCACACCCAAGGGCTACATTGACTGGCCGCAGCGCGTGCAACGTAACGGCCAGGCCAGTGGGCTCTTTACCGATTACCACTATTACGGCACCGGCGACATTGGCGGGGCTCCCCGGGAAAATTCGGTGCGCCTGGTGGAAGGAATGGTCGCGGGCAAATCCGCCGCGCAAGCGCCTCAGCCAGTGCGGTCTTCCAACCGCGGCGGGAGCGCGTTGTCATTTCTTGCCGGCGAAAGCGAAGGCGCCGCTGGCTCGTTGCACATCATCTCCGCCAACGCCGAGCAGATGTTCCTCGATATCAAGCCGGCACAGACCGGCCGCCTACCACGCTTCAAGGGAGAACTCGAGCTGACCAACCATTCGGCCGGCTCGCTGACCTCGGAGGCTTATCAAAAGCGCTGGAACCGCAAGAATGAACTGCTGGCCGACGCCGCTGAACGAGCTTCACTGACCGCCGCGTGGATGGGAGAACCGCCTTACCCGCAGCGCAGGCTGAACGACGCCTGGACCCTGGTCATGGGAGGCCAATTCCACGACATTATGGCGGGCACGGCCACGCCCAAGGCGTACGAGTACTCCTGGAACGACGATATTCTCGCCATGAACCAGTTCGCCTCAGTGCTCACCAGCGCGACTGAAGGAGTGGCCTCGCAGCTTGATACCCGCGGCAAAGGAACGCCGCTGGTGGTGTACAACCCGTTGAATATCGCGCGGGAAGATGTGGTCGAAACCAACTTGCCTGCCGCGCAAGCGATGTCCAAAAGCGTGCGCGTCGTTGGGCCCGATGGAAAGGATGTGCCGTCGCAGTTGCAACTGAACGGCAGCGGCGCTCCGCGGCTGCTCTTCGTGGCGCGGATGCCCGCTACAGCTTTTTCGGTGTACGACGTCGTGGTCTCACCGGCGGAGCTGGAATCGGCTCGTTCCCCGCTGAAGATCACAACCGCTTCGCTGGAGAACGCCCGCTACCGCATTCAAATGGACACGCAGGGTGACGTCGCCAGCATCGTCGATAAAATCCTCAATCGCGAATTGCTCACCGCGCCGCTGCGGCTGGCGTTGCAGACCGAAAAACCGCACGACTGGCCGGCGTGGAACATGGATTGGCGCGACCAGCAGAAGCCTCCGCGCGGCTTTGTCTCAGGCCCGGCAACCGTGCGTATCGTCGAGAGCGGAACGGTGCGCGTAACCCTTGAGGTAACGCGAGCCGCGGAAGATTCGCGGTTCGTGCAGACCATTAGCCTGTCCGCGGGTGACGCCGGCAACCGCGTGGAGTTTGGCGCGTCCATCGACTGGAAGACTTCAGCCACCGCCCTGAAAGCCACGTTTGCCCTTACCGCCGGCAATCCTCTGGCCACCTACAATTGGGACATCGGCACTGTGCAGCGCGGCAATAACGACGAAGCCAGGTTCGAAGTCGCATCCCACCAGTGGTTCGATCTCACCGACGAAAGTGGAGCGTTTGGCGTGACCGTGCTCTCCGATTGCAAGTACGGCTCCGACAAACCCGATGACCATACCCTGCGCCTGACCCTGCTCTACACCCCCGGCCTGGGCGGAGGCAACGGTCATGATTACAGCGACCAGACCACGCAGGATTGGGGACACCACGAGATGAAGTTCGGCCTGGCTTCGCATGCCTCCGACTGGCGTGCTGCGCAAACCGATTGGCAGGCGCTGCGCCTGAACCAGCCCCTGATGGCGTTCACCACCACCGGCCACCCGGGCGCGCGCGGGAAAAGTATTTCGTTGCTGCATCTGAACCGGGATCGGGTGCGCATCCTGGCGTTAAAAAAAGCCGAGCAGAGTGATGACCTGATCGTTCGCATGGTGGAAATGGATGGGCGTCCGCAGTCCGATGTCCGCCTTTCATTTATCGCGCCGGTCAGCCGGGTCATCGAGGTGGATGCGCAGGAGCGTCCGTTGTCCGCGGCATCGTTTATTAAGGGAGAGCTGGTGACCAAGCTCACTCCCTATCAGCCGCGCACCTTCCAGGTGAAACTGGCGCGGGCCTCCGGTCCACGCCCACCCACAGTGTCCCGGCCAGTCAAGCTGGCATTCGATCGATCGGTGGCCGCGGTCGATGGCGAGGAAAACGAAACCGGGTTTGCTGCCGGCAACGCGGCGCTGCCCGCGGAGATGATTCCTGCCGACATCGAATACGGCGGAATTCATTTTTCCCTGGCCCCCTCAGGCCACGGTCAACCGAACGCCCTGCTGCCTCACGGCCAGGCCATCGCATTACCCGGCGGAACCTACAACCGGATTTATGTTCTGGCTGCGGCGACCGGCGGCGACCAGCGGGCTGTTTTTGATGTGGCCGGGAAATCCACCGAGCTGAACATTCAGGATTGGAGTGGATACATCGGGCAATGGGACACGCGGCAATGGAGGGAAGTACCCAGACCTAAAACTGCGGGCTCGCAGAAAGACAATGAAACCGAGAGGGTGTTCGCAGGCCTGACCCCGGGATATATCAAGCCAGAACCGGTGGCCTGGTTCGCGTCGCACCGGCACAATGCCGATGGCACGAACGAACCATATGCCTACAGTTACCTGTTTGCCTACCAGATCGATGTGCCCGCCAATGCGACATCGATAAAATTGCCCGACAATGACAAGATTCGCATCCTGGCGATGACCGTGGCCCGGCAGCCGGCCACAGTGGAGCCGGCAGATCCTCTGTATGACGTGTTGCGGACGCCGGCGAAGTGAAGGCGAACAGTTAGCGAAGTATTTCCTCCCGGACAGAAGCACAGACTTTATGTCCTTCGGGATGGAAGTAGGCGCTCTATATGAAGTTGTCATTCCGAGCGCCAGTCGAGAGGAATTGTTTCCTTTCGGCTTTAAGGTCAACGGCAGGCTACGCATAAAGTCCTAGCGTCGATTCTTTTGCATTTACGCTTTGCCCGGCGGCTCAGGTTGCGTAAAGGAAACAAAAGGTTCCTCGAAGGACAATCCCCATTGGCTTGATTTAGGGCAAATTTCCTGGCTTGACAGCGCAGGTCAAAGGCAGGCTGCGCGTAGAACCAATTCGAAGGCAGGGTGAATCTTGTGATTCCAGCTGGGACTCCTGCCACTTATAGGAAACAAAAGGTTCCTCGGCTGCGCTCGGAATGACAATTCATATTAAAAGGCGCGCTCTCTCCCTGAGGATATAAGAACTAAGGCTGCCGTCCCAGAGGAACTAATAATTTTGGAGTGGTGCAACCGCAGCCTATATATAAGGCCGCAGCTTCCGCTTTGGCAGCAAAAAAACAGCCCGCCTTTTCGGCGGGCTGTCTGGTTGGATTGCGTGAGTGAAGCTTAGTAGCGTCGCCGGTTGCCCCCGTAGTAGCCGCCGCCGCGATTCTGGCCGTAGCCCTGCTGGTAGCCCTGTGCGTAACCTTGGCGATAGAGCTGCTTGTAGTAGCTCTTATAGTTGCCGAAGCCGGAATTGTATCCGCGGTCCGCGTTCTTGTAGTTGTCATCGCTGGTAGGGCGGTAGCTGTGGCCGGTCTGCGCATCGTGCCTTCCGTCGTTCACACCGTCGTTATAACCGATCTGAACCACCTGGTCCTGGTTGCCATAGCGGCCATTATTGCCGTATTGGCCGTTATTGCCGTAGCCGCCATACTGCCCGTTGTTACCGTACTGGCCGTTGTTACCGTACCCGCCGTTGTTTCCGTACTGGCCATTATTGTAACCGCCGTTGTTGCGGGCGCGGTCCCGATCCCGGTCCCGATCCCCGTCGCGATCCCGGTCGCGATCACGCTCACCGTTGCGGGAGTTGCCGTTCTGGCCGTTGTACTGCCCATTGTTGTATTGGCCATTGCGATTGTTCCCATTATTGTTTCTGCGATCGTGATCACGATCTTTGTCGTGATCTCTGTCTTTGTCTTTGTCTTTGTCATGATGCTTGGCGCGATCGCGATCGCCGTCGTGATCGCGATCGTTATCCTGGGCAGCCAGACTCAACGCACCCAGGGTGCTGCCGCCCACCGCAAGAGCTAGTACCCATCCCAAACTGCTTCGTTTCAATTTCATAATGCCCCTTCCCTCGGGAGACTTTATATGACTGATTCGGAGTGCGTCTCCGTCCTCTTCCTACACTTGATTAGAAACCAGTTTTGCCATGCAAGTTGCAGCCTTTGCGCGGTTTTACATAGACTTTACAAGGTCTCCCGAGCCGGGTTAAAAAATCGGGCAACGCCTGGTTTGTGAGATCGCCAAGAGGAAAAGACTCGGCCAAGGGGGATTCAGGACAGCTACGAATCGTGAACCAGAGTGGGGGTCAGTCTCGCTGTCGTGGATTGTTTTGTGGGTTCGGCCAATGCCGCAAGGGGACGCCGGAGCGCCTCATTCGATTACACTTGCTGTCGAGCAATTCGACTTCTTCGCCGGGAGTTTGTATGCGCAGAGCACTGCTGATCGCCGCAATTTTGCTCCTGCCTCCATTCCTTTTTTCCCAGGAACAAAACCGGTTCCTCATTCACGCCGGCGCACGCATGTCGGGGACGGAGCAATATTCCTCCAGCAAAACTTCCTCGGGATATTTTGTGAGTGGCCACTCCCAGCTGCAAAGCGGAGGCGCGAAGCTGGAATTTACCGAGGACCTGGCGCTGGCGCCCGACATGGGCCTGGTGCGCTACAAGCTCGAAGTCACTTCCACGATGGGCACGCAAACCATCACGGCGACGCGCAGCGGCGAAACCGTTCAGATGAAAGCCCGCGCTGCCAGTGACGAAAGCGCCAAGACCACGCCATTCAGCGCCGGCGCGGTAGTCCTCGATAATTTGGTCACCGCGCATTTCCAGGTGCTGCTCGACAGCATTGCCGGCAAGGCCCCGGCCTCGTGGCCGCGCTTATTTATCGTTCCCCAGGCACTCGCCGCGGTTCCCGGCAAGATGATCCGCGACGGCGAAGAGTCGGGAACGCTGGCCGGCAAGAACATCAAGGTCATAAAATATTCGGTCGAGCTGGGATCGGTGCTGGCGGAGTTCTGGGCCGATTCATCGAACCGGCTGATGCGGGTCGCCGTCCCTCTGCAGGAAGTGGAGCTGGTGCGAGAGGGCTTTGCCCTCGCGCCCCGTGGCGAACCCCCGCAAAAAGCGCCCACCACGTTCATTGAGCGCGCCGTCGAGTTCGAGAATGACTCGCTCAAATTCCCCGCCACGCTTTGCCTGCCGTTAAACGCAAAAGGCAAACTCCCGGTGGTGGTGCTGGTGCACGGCTCGGGCCCCAACGACCGCGACGAGACCATCGGCCCCAACAAGCCGTTTCGCGACCTGGCGCATGGTCTGGCGGCTGCGGGCATCGCCACCCTGCGCTTTGACAAGCGCACCTTCGCCTACAAGACGCAAATCAACCCCGCGACCCTGACCCTTGAACAGGAAACCATAGGGGATGCGGTGGCCGCGATTCACTTCGCGCGCAGCTTGCCTGAGGCCAATTCGGCGGCAGTGTTCGTACTCGGACACAGCCAGGGTGGGACCTTTGCACCGGTGATCGCGGAGCGCGGTAACGCCGCCGGCGCGGTCATGATGGCCCCGCTGGAGCGTCCGTTTGACCAGGCGCTGGAGGAGCAGATTGCATTTCAGAGCAAGCGGGCCGGCGATTCCGATCCGGAAATCGCCGCCCAGACCCTGGCTATGAAGGCGCAGTTCGCGCGGGTAAAATCCGGCCAGGCCGCGGATTCAGAGCCGATGATCGGAGTGACCGCACACTATCTCCGTGAATTCCTAAGCCACGACACCGTCGCCGAATTAAGAAGACTAAAAATTCCGGTCCTGGTGCTGCAGGGAGGGAAAGATGTGCAAGTAACCAGGGCCGACTATGATCTGGCCCGGGCAGCCCTGGCCGACAAGCCGGAAGATCTGCGCGAGGTGCACTGGTTTCCGGAGCTCAACCATCTGTTCATGCCGGTGCAAGGCAATCCCGCCGGGGCCGAATACGGCCGCCTCGGTCAGGTTGCGCCATACGTCATTCAAGCGATTGTCGAATGGGTGGGCAGACACGTGGCGAAGGGACCGCCATAAACCGGGTGGGGATAGAAGCGCGCGTCTTATAAGAATTGTCATTTCGAGCGAAAGCCGAGGAACCCTTTGTTTCCTTGAAGTAGACCGCGGCAGCCGCCACATACGGCAGACTCAAAACGATGGACACCCAGGTTCTACGCGTAGCCTGCCGTTGACTGGGAAAGCAAGTAACCGAATGGCTTGATTTGGGGACGGCCTGAAAGAACGATCAAAGGCAGGCTGCGCGTAAAACCAATTGGAGAGCCCGGTGAATCCATTGATTCAAGCCGGAACTCCTGCCGCCCTGCACGAAACAAAAGGTTCCTCGGCTTGCTCTCGGAATGACAATTCATATAAAACATGCACTCTGCTCTAGAGGAAATATAAGGCGCCGCTTCCGTCCGGAGGAACTAATAATTTTCGAGTTGGGCAACAGGAGCCTGGGGCGGTGAAGCCGGGGGCCGTCAGAATGACAACCAATGTTTGATATTTTTTCCGGTGCAGAAATTTCTCAATTGCAGGGTGGGAGTTCACTTACCCAACTTCTTGTAATCGCCGTACTGGCTGCTTTGGCGAATACGAGTTGTGGTCAGCAGCTTTCTGGCTTCCAGAGAAAACTTCGTCGACTGCGGCATCCACGCGCTGTTGTCGAAGAAAACCCGCGACAATTCCAAATCCAATTGGCGCACCGTTCCTAGCACGCCGTAAAACGAGGTGGGCTCGGTGAGGTGCACATCCACCTTGGCGAGGCCGTAGTCCTGCACATCGACCCAGACTTTGCCTTGCATGTGCATGAAAAGTTTTTCAGCGCTGTTGCGTCCACTCGGGCCCGGCGATTTTGGCAGCACCGTGATGATGTATGCCGGTCTGCCGTTGACCAGTTCCTTGCCAATCGCTTCAAAATGGAAAGCGGAGAGAAACTGTTCATCCATCTTGACGGAGTCTTCCCCCGGCGCCTTCTCTTTTTTCTTTTTTCTTTCTTCAATAAATTTCTGCTCGTTATCGTGCTGGATTTTGATTTCGTCGCCAGTCAAGGGCTTGCCGTCCTTGGCGATCCAGCGAAGATAACCTGTCCCGTCCAGCTCAATCTTCTGGTATCCGCGATCACTGTGTTCTTTAACGTTGCCGTTCTTGTCGAGCTCGTCATGGATGCGGCGCTCAATGAAACCATAGCGCTCATCGAGCCTCTGCTTGTCTTCCTGCTGCGACCGGGCGACGAACTTCCGCATCAGATCATCGCCCCGGGGCAGCATCTCCGCCGGCTGGCCGGTGGCGGCTGCCTGGGCGATCAATCCACAAGTTAAAGCCGCAGCCAGGATGGTCCTGGCGGTTTTCAATTGCGCCGTATTCATTTTGCGGTCTTGGCTGCGGGCATGACAACTTCGACATCGATGTCAATCTGCACTATCTCGCCCACCGCCATCTTGCCGCCGTCCACCCCGAAATCGTGGCGGTTCAATCTCGTGCTGGCGCTGAAGCCGCGGTGGCTGTTGCCGCGCGGATCGGTGATGGCGTCGGACGGGCCATCCACATCGAGCGTCGCCGGTTTGGTGACGCCGTGCAGAGTCAGGTCGCCGTTCACCTTGAGTTTGTCGCCGTTCTTTTCCACGCCCTTTGATTTGAAAGTGATGGTGGGATATTTGGCTACGTCAAAGTAGTTGGCGCCCTTCAAATCCCCATCCCGCATGCTCACCCCGGTGTCCACGGTGGTGGCGTCAATGGAAATGTCAACCGACGACCGGGTGATGTCCTGGTCGTCCAGTACGACGGTTCCCGTGACCTTGCTGAAGTGGCCTTTCACATTGGAGATTCCCATGTGACGAACGCTGAAGCCGGCGCTCGAATGCGCGGGGTCGACGTTCCAGGTGCTGGGTTTGGCGAATGCCAGCACTGCAAAGCAGGCGATCAGGGACAGGCAGAGGAACCGCAATTTCATGATTTTCATGGGTCTCCGTCAAGGCAGGTTTTTGAAAAATAGCGTACGCAGGCGGCCGGCGGTCTTTCTTCCGGATCCGCTGAAGCTATGATAGCACCGGCCCGTGGACCCGCTTAGCTAGAAGATAAACATGGCAGCGCCCGCCCCGAACATGACCACGATGGTGATGCCGACCACTACCCGCGACAGCATGGTGCTGGGCTGGCCGTTCATGATGTGAGAATCGCACGCCACCAGCAGGACGCCCACCAGCAGGAATGGCGCCAGCAAGCCGTTGATGACCGCGCTCCAGTACAGGGCCTTTACCGGATTGATTTTCGCGAAATCGAGCGCCACCGCAATGACGGTTGAAACCAGGATGACTCCGTAAAACGATTTGGCCTGGTCCAGCTTCTTATCCAACCCGTGCCGCCACGAAAAAGTCTCCGCGAACGCATATGCGGCCGACCCGGTCAGAGTCGGTATCGCCAGCAGGCCCACCCCCACGATGCCCACGGTGTAAAGCGTGAATGCGAGTTTCCCCGCCAGGGGGATCAGGGCCGATGCCGCCTCGCGCGAAGTCTGGATGCTGGTTATGCCGTTGCGATGCAAAGTGAACGCGGTGGTGAAGATCACGAAATACATGACCACGTTGGAAAATAGCGTGCCCAGGCCCACGTCGAAAATGCGCACATGCAGCTCCTGCATGGTGGCGCCGATGCGCTTCACCCGAGAATTGCGACCGGACGCGCGCTCCTCTTCCACCTCCTGCGAGCTCTGCCAGAAAAACAAGTATGGACTGATGGTGGTGCCCAAAATGGCCACCAGCACGGCCCAGCCGTCTTTTCCTTGGGGAACGTGAGGGATGAAAGTATTGCGGAACGCCTCATTCCAATCCGCATGAATGACAAACGCGGTGACAATGTAGGCGAAGAGTGTAAGCGCCAGCCATTTCAGCGTGGCGGCGATGTGGTAATAGCGCAGCTTGACCGTGGCCCAGGAAATGGCGATGGCAAAAAACAATACCCAGAAGTGCGAGCTGAATCCGGAGAGCATCTGCGCCGCATCGGCCATGCCCGCCAGGTCGGCGCCGATGTTGATGGTGTTGGCGGCCAGAAGCGCGACGATGGCAATGATCAATACCGGCCGGGGAAATTTGTTGCGGAAAGCGCCGGCCAACCCCCGGCCGGTCGCCATCCCGATGCGCGCGCACATCATTTGCACCGCCGCCATCAGCGGCCAGGTCAGCAGTGCGGTCCATAACAGCGAGCTGCCCAGCTGGGCGCCGGCGACCGAGTAGGTGGCGATGCCGGAAGGGTCGTCGTCGGCGGCGCCGGAAATGATTCCCGGCCCCATGGAATGCATAATTTGACTGGCCGAGGAGCGCCGGCAGTCTTCCTCCGGAGCATCCACCAACTGGGGCTCTTCCTCTTCAACCGCTGGGCTCATCGTGAAACTCCCGGTGGTGCGGAAATGGGTTGTGGCGCCTGTTGGATGTATCCCGGGGCGAAAGGTTTGCATGCGTGCGGGGCGCCCCGAAAGGGCGAGATAGTTTCATGAGGCGGGGGAATCCCTCGCCTGATTTTTGTCAGCGGGTAGAGGTTCTTCCTCACCCCGGTGAAGCTGGGGATTGTCAGGTTGACAACCGGGTAGGGAATAAAGTCCGCCGCATGCGCGGCGACCGGTGACTGATGTGCAAAACGGGAGTTACGTCGAGTGAAGGGTTGAGAGGTAGATTCCAGCAAAGACAGCAACCAGGCAAAGAACGGAATTGAGCGCCATGTTCAGCATGAACAAACCAGGTCGGCCTTCCTTGAGATAGAGCGCGCTCTCGAAAGCGAAGGCGGAGAACGTGCTCAGGGTGCCGCAGAATCCGGTGGCTAGAAAAAGTCTCCAGCGGTCATCCATCACCCGCCCCGACGACCATGAAAGCACGTAGCCCAGCAGCAGGCTGGCGGCAACGTTCACAATCAGCGTGCCGTAGGGGAAGCCGTGGTGGAGAGAGAGCTGCGAAGAAAGGTGGGTGACAAAATAACGGCCAAAAACACCGAGAACGGCGCCAGCCGCCAGCAACAACAGGGTCTGCAGCATGAAATCCTCCGGGAACCAGAATGTGCAGGAGTCATCAGCCGCGAGCGGCGGTTAAAGGCGAACCCCATCGCCGTACTCAAATCGTAAGTGATAAATAGTTCAGCGTCCAGACTGTCCCGGACCGTCCCGGCGGTCCATTCCACTTACACCGCATGGGAGCATCGCCCTGGTTCAGGCTCGGGCATATTAGACTTCTAAGACCGCGACATGGATAAACAATCAACTATTTTTTACGTCATGGCCGCGCTGGTTGTGGTGGGAGCAATCTGCGGGTGGGTTTCGCCGCCGGTAGCGTTGACCCTGGGCATCCTGTATGGCCTGACCCTCGCCCTGCCCGCAGGCTTCAACGCCAAAAAAATTACCAAACTCCTGCTGCAGGGTTCGGTGGTGCTGCTTGGGTTTGGAATGAACCTGCAGCAAGTCATTCATGCCGGGCGCTCCGGATTCATCTACACCGCCGCGGGCATTACATTTTCGCTCGCCCTGGGCCTGGCGCTGGGCCGCATGTTAAGTGTGGATCGAGTGCCATCGTTCCTCATCTCAACCGGCACCGCGATTTGTGGGGGCAGCGCTATCGCCGCCGCCGGTCCCATCGCCGGGGCATCCGAAGAGGAGATGGCGGTCGCGCTGGGCACGGTGTTCATTCTCAATTCCATCGCGCTGATTATTTTTCCTTTGGTGGGCACGGCCCTGAACCTCAGCCAAAACCAATTTGGATTGTGGGCGGCGCTCGCCATCCATGACACCAGCTCGGTGGTGGGTGCGGCGGCCAAATTCGGGGCCGGCGCCCTGGCCGTGGGGACGACGGTGAAACTGGCGCGCGCCCTGTGGATCGTGCCCCTGTCGCTGCTGACCGCATTGGTAATGAAAAGCAAAGTAAAGATTCAGTGGCCCTGGTTCATTCTCTTCTTTTGTCTGGCTGCGGTCGCCCGCACCTACCTCTCGGCCTTGAGCGCGGTCTATCCCGTGCTCGATCGCGTGGGTAAAATCGGCCTGACCCTGACCCTGTTTCTGATCGGCGCCGGACTTTCGGTGGCCGCCATCAAGAAAGTGGGCTTCCGTCCTTTGCTGCAGGGGATCATCCTGTGGGCCATCGTCGCGGCCGTTTCGCTGTTCCTAATTCGCCACGGATGGATTTCCATTTAATCCCCGCCTCGGGGACGTCAGTTTGCGTGCGAGCGAGGCACACACCGTGCCACTATCCAGAATCGCGCCGTGCATTATTCTTGAGAGCGTGAATCATTCGTTGCTGGTAGGCCGCGCGGTCGAATGGCTGCAAAGAAAATATCGCTGCGGCATCGTGCTCTCGGAACAATACTGCGATACCGGGGAAACCCCCGACGCCATCGGATGGAAGGGGAACTGCCACTCCGTGGTGGTCGAGTGCAAGACCTCGCGCGCTGATTTTCTCGCCGACCTGAAGAAGTCATGCCGCCGGCAGCCCGATGCCATGGGATGCGAAAGGTTCTACCTCGCGCCCGCCGGCATGATCAGCGCGGCCGAGCTGCCCAGCGGATGGGGCCTGCTGGAGCTCAAGTCCCGCGAAATTTCGCTCAGCGCCCGGTCGAAGAAAGACCAGCGCAGCCAGGCGGGCTTGTTCAAGGAGATGAACCTGCTGCTGGCCAGCCTGCGCCGGGTCGAAGTCCGCATTGAGCCGCAAAGCATTGCCGGCTTCCTCAAATGGAAGAACCGGCTCGCCGAATATAACGGCGGCAATTATCCCGGGGAGCTGGTGCCCCCGGAAAACGAAGACAATCTCTACCGCCAGTAATCCTCTACTTCAGGTAGCGCTCAAACCAATCCAGCGTGCGCTTGATGGCGTCCACCTGGTTCTCGCGCTTGGCGAAGCCGTGTCCTTCAGCCGGATAGAACTTCGAATCCACCACCGTGCCCTGCTTCTTCAGCAGCGCGATGAGCTGGTCGGTTTCCTCGCGTGGCACCCGCGGATCGTTATCGCCCTGCAGCACCAGCAACGGCGTCTTGATGGCGCCGACATATTTGATCGGCGAAGTTTCTTCGTAAGCCTTGCGGTCTTTTTCCGGGTCGCCCAGCAGGCTGACGATGTATTGCTGCAGAATGGGATCCGAGCTCTTCATCATGGTGTACCAATCCAGCGGTCCGAAAAGATCGACCGCCGCCGCAAACGTCTGCGGATATTTCCCGATGGCCATCAGCGTCGTGTATCCCCCATACGAGCCGCCGGTCACGGCCACCTTTTTAGGGTCCGCATATCCGGTATCCAGCACGAACTTGACCGCGGCCATGTCGTCTTTGAGATCTCCGTTGCCCAGGTCCTGGTAATTGGCCTTCTGAAAATCCACTCCGTAGCCGGTGGAACCGCGCGGGTTGGGCGCGATGACGATGTATCCGCGCGACACCAGGGCGTTGATGGTGCGGTTGAATGAGTCGAGGCTCTGGCCGGTGGGGCCGCCGTGGGGATAGAGAATCGCCGGGTGAGTTGCGTCCTTGCTCAGGTTATAGGGCATGTAGAGAAACGCGCTGATGATCTTGCCGTCGAAACTGCGGTAATGGACGATCTGCGACGCCGGCAGACTCTGCGGGTCGAGGCTGGCAATCGCGGTGTGGGTAAGCTGGCGCGCGGTATTGGTCGAGGTGTCATAGATCCAATAATCATTGGGCGTGCCCGAGCCCGCGTGGAAGAACAGTACTTGTAGGCCGTCGGGAGAAAAATGTTGGGGGCCGGGGATTCCGTTCACCCCCGGGGGAATGGAAAGCTTGCGCGATGCAAGGGTATTGCGATTGCCGAGATAAACATCCTGCCGGCCGTCCGCGTTCAGGGTGTAAGTGAAATGGGTTCCGTCCGGGGAGAACGCCTCGGGAGTGGCCTCCCACTGGGTGTCAGTGACCCAGCTGATTTTCCGGGTGCTTACATCGAGCAGGCCAACGTTGGTGAAACCGCCCTTCAGGTTCGAGGACAGCAAAACCTGTTTTCCGTCGGGCGCGACCGATCGGCCTTCATAGGTCACGTTTCCGGTATGAGGTGTAAGCTCGGTGGCCGCGCCGCTGCCCGAGTCCACCGACCAGATGGAGGCATCGGTACCGCCCACGTTTCCGCGCGTGGCATAGATGTGGGAGGAATCAGGGCTCCACCCGATGATCGCCCACAAGTACTGGCCGTTGGCTTCATGGGTGAGCTTGCGCGCTTGGCGAGTGTTCCAATCGAGTATGCCAATGTCGTAAGAAGATCCAGCCTGCAACTTAGAATTGAACGCGATAAATTTGCCGTCGGGTGACCAGTGCGGCGATTCCTCGCGCACGTCCGCGGTATGAGTAAGATTCACGATCTCGCCGCCATCGCGCGGCACCGCATAGAGGTCCCAAAGCTCGTCGCCACCCTTGTCCTGCGCAAACACCAGCCAGCGGCTGTCCGGCGACCATGTCCCCTGCCCCTGGCGGTCTTCGGAGACGGCAAGCTGCACCGGCCAAGCGCCCGAGGCGGCCACCTTCCACAAGTTAGCGCGCCCGGTAAGGTTGGTGCTGAGAGCTATCTCCCGGCCATCCGGTGACCACGCCGCGTCAAAAAGATTCTTGGTGAAAAAAAGATCTTCAACCGGCACCGGCCGCGCCTGCGGATTGGCCTTCGAGACAATAGAGTGAGGGTCGGTAACCACGCGGTCAGAAGGCCCGGAAACAGCGAACGCCCCGCAAAGTGAAATCCCCAGCAAAACAGCCAGCGGCAAAATCTTGGAAGTACGCATTGGATGACCACCCTTATTTGGAAGTGCAGGAAGTGTACATTGAACTTGCGGCAGGTTCATCTTGTTCCTACGCAGGTCTGAGTTCGGTGTTGACCGACCGCATGGGTCTTAATCGTGATACTCAGTCTATTCTCAAACAAAACGCTGGCCCGGAATAAGATAAGCCGGAATGCATTGCAGGCAGGTTGGATAATTACAACTCTCACCCATATCCGTAGCGATTGGTTTATCAAGATGAAGCAGCTCACTCGTGGAGTGCCCGTTCTGTTGTTCCTCATCTGTGCCTCGGGGATGGCATTCGGGCAGAGCGTAATTCTGGGAGTTCTTGAAGATGTCCCAGGGCAACCTCGCAATATGCGGGTTGTATTTCAAAAAATTGGGACCGAATGGGGGGCCTTTCCCAGTAGCTGCTTCGCTCAAACCTGCTCGAAGGCGATGGCTGCCCTATACCCAAGGGAAGTTAACTGGACTATTGCCTTCAACGGACGAAGTTTGGGAACAGTGACAAGTCAGACCCCCACCGAGGATAGTTTTTACTTCCCCATAGGCCTGGCAGACATTGCAAACAAGCACTCGCTACCAACTGTGGGCAAGAGGTCAGCAAAGTATGGGGGAGATCCCGGACACGAGGTTTATCGCCCCTTGGTCGCAAACTCAAAGCCATACTTCAAAGATACAGAATCCTGGAAGCGCTCTGCGCCCTCTCCTGAATGGGTCAAACTACTCCGGCGGAGTTTCCGCAGGAAATATCCAAGGCTTTGCAAAATTAGCAAGCAAGATGAAACGAATTTGGAACCGTTTCCGTACCGCGACGAAAACATAAAGGTCGTCAGAGCTTATAAGTCAGATCGAGGATGGATGGTAGCCCGGCTACATCTCGGGAAAGCAATCGATTGCGAGGACGTAGAAGCCGGCTTCGATATTGATGACGCGTGGTTTGTTGTAGATCCGCAGAAGTCGGTCCAGTTTCTCGACACTGGGATATGGCTGGTCGATGCCGGCGATTATGACAACGACAGCAAGTCTGAGCTTGTGTTCTCTATCGACCGCGACAACGCGGGCGGATATGAGCTTTTTTATAACGACTTCAAGAAGCGTGCTATCTCCGAGTTTGGATACCACTGATTGATTGCGCCAGGGTTGAATTTCCTGGTTACCGCACCCTCAAAGCCCGCGCCGCCTCGGCGGCGCGGCGGTCAAAATCACCTTCCCGCAATCGTGATCGCGGATGCCGCACCGCGTACTGCGTCCGCATCTCATCCCAGATTGCCGGATCTTCCATTCCCAGCACCCACCCCGATATCCCGGCCAACCCATCTGCGGCCGCCAACTGAAGTTTGGGCGCGAGGCTGAGCGCATCCTCATACCAGATCTCCGTCTGTGCCCCGTCGGCTACGTAGGCGAGATGATGCGACTGGTCAGCCTCATCCCATACGGCCGCATGCGCGCTGGCTAACGGTTGTACCGCGGAGAAGGGGACGCCGCGCGCCTTCCACTTCTTGTTGACCTTGCCTTCGTCATCCTGCACGAACGCGGCGGCGCCGGCAGCGGCCGCAATCGCTGTCCACTTCTCGCCGTAAAGCGGGACGCCCAGGGAAACTTTCACCGCAGGCATCTTTTGCAGGGTGTAATCGGCGATCTGGCGGACCCAGGGTGCGCCGGCCAGCGCTCCCGGCTCGGAAAATCCGGCGTGCTGGGGATACGCCATGATGCTGAGGAAATCCGCGCTGCGCGCAAGCTCACCGTAATCGTATACGCCGCTCCAGTTATCGAATCCGCCGGGCGACGCCGCGTTGCGGTCATCGGAATAGCGGCCCACCAGGGCGGCGCTGAGCTGTAATCCGTGGCGATGAAAGGCCACTGCCGCTTCTTTAAAGAAAACGGTGAAGCGGTCGCGGTAGGTGTAGCGAATGTTCTCGTAGTCGAACTGAAAACCGATATAGCCGTCGCGCAATGCGTAATACAACAGGTAACGGATGGCGCGGGCCCGGCTCTCCGGGTTATCGAGCACGGTGTGCATGAGGTCCTGCTTGAATCCCCGGTTAGTTACCAGCGGCATGAGTGCCACGTGATGCCGGCGCGCGATTTCCACGACCTCGGGCGGCGGTTCGCCGGCGATAAACCCATCGGCATCCATGGTGAAACATTGCGGGGCGATGATGGAAATCGCATCGGCGTGCTCGCGGAAGCTGGCGATTGAAGCCGGAGAATCGATCATGTACATCAGCACGGTGAGTGGGGGACGGGAAGTTGCCTTGGAAGTTGCGCTTAATGAAGTACACAGTGCCAGGGTGGCGATGATGACAAACTTCAGGGGCCGGGGCATGATGGGCACTTTCAATTTATAGCAGAGGGCGAGGTGCTCGATTGCGCTGGTTGAGCGCATGGTAAATCAAGCGTGGGCCCCGAACCCACCCCAAGGTCTAGGGCTCCAGCTTAGGTGATATGCGGTAGTGAGAGATTTCAGGTTGGATGAAGATTAAAAGAAAACGCAAGTTCCTTAGCTCAAACAAGAAGCAAGAGCTCGCTCCAGGATGACAATTCATACGGAGTCTTCGCCTATCTGAACCCTTTCCTGCAACTTCTTGAGATCTGGCGCAACCGCAAAATCAAAAAGCCACACCGTGAGACGCCGTCTTGACAAACCAAAGGGATGCATCCGCTGGGTCACGATTTAATTCGGCAGGCTTGGCAGCCGCATTGTAAGATTTCTCCTGCCAGAGCTGAACGGCATTTCAGGCTTTCCTCAAATGACTCCACGCCGGGAAGAACAAATCGGAAGCATCATCGCTTCAGCGGGCATCGCCTGGGCGGTTTACCACGCCACCCTGACCCTCGATATCATCGAAAGCTTCAACAACATCCTGCTGAAGCGAGGGCCGCTCGAGGTCTGTGCGATTGGAGTCCTAGTGTGGATGCACGCCAAATATCGCCGTTCCATTACAAGTTGGTAGGAATCCGGCTCGCTGACCAAATACAAGGTATCCAATTCGAGTTGTCATGCCGCGCCACCGAACCAGTGATTCCGTACCAAACTCATTCCCAGCGTCCCGCGTCCTGCCCCAACACCTCCGCGCCGCCCACTGCCTCCACCTTGCCATCATTCAGCAGGATTACCCGCTCGCCCAGGGTGAGCGCCTCACGGTAGGAGTGGGTTACATACACGATGGGGATGCCGTGGTCCTTGTTCCAGCGGCGCAACTCCGCGAACAAGGTTTCCTTGCTGGCGCGATCCAGGCCCGACAGGGGTTCATCCAGCAGCAAGGCCTGGGGATCGGTCACCAGCGACCGCGCCAGCGCCACCCTCTGGCGCTCGCCTCCGGAAATCTTTTCCGGCATATGCTGCCGCAGATGCAGGATGCCAAAAGCCTGCAGGATTGCACTGGTCTTCTCCGCGCGCTGCGCCGGCTCGAGGCCCGCGAGTCCGTAATGAATATTCCGCTCCACGCTGCGGTGGGGAAAAAGCGCGAGCGATTGAAATACGTAGCCGATTTTGCGCTGCGGTACTGATACCGAGTTCACGCCGCCGTTGTAAACTACGAGGCCGTTGATGCTGATGCGTCCGGCGTCCGGGGTGCGCAGGCCAGCAATGCAGTCGAGCAGCGTGGTCTTGCCTGCGCCCGATGGTCCAAACAAGATGGAAAAGCCGGGCGCGGCGGAAAATTCGGCCTGCAACTCAAACTGCGGGGAGGTTCGCTTGCGGATGGCAACTTCGAGCAGCCGGCCGGCGGTCACCGCCCGCCACCCACCAGCCACCAGCGCCGGTTCAGCCCGTATACCAGCGACAGCACCACGAACGAGAAGATGAGCAGCAGCAGGGAAGTGCGCGCCGCCAAGGCATAATTCAGCGATTGCACCTGATCATAGATGGAGATGGAAACGGTTTGCGTGACCCCGGGAATATTTCCGCCGACCATGAGCACGATGCCAAACTCGCCCAGGGTGTGGGCAAAGCTGAGCACCGCGCCGGTGATGATTCCGGCCGACGAAAGCGGCAGGGTGATGGTAAAGAAGCGCCGCCATCCGGAGGCCCCCAGCACCGCGGCGGCGTCAAGCAAGCGGTGATCCACCTGGGCAAACGAGGCCACGATGGGCTGCACGGCGAAGGGCATGCTGTAGAGGATGGATGCGATGACCAGGCCGGTAAAAGTGAATGGCAGCCCGCCACCGGTGAGGTGCTGGTAAGCCCGGCCCACCGGGCTGCGCGGGCCCATGGCGATGAGAATATAAAACCCCAGCACCGTGGGAGGCAGCACCAGCGGCATGGCCACCAGGGCTTCGACCAGAAACTTCCAGCGCCGTGGCGAAAAAGCAATCCACCACGCCAGCGGCGTTCCTACCAGCAGCAAGACGATGCACACGCAGGACGCCAGCTTGATGCTCAACCCGATGGCGGCCCAATCCATCATCTATTTTTTCGCGCTGCCCCCAGGGGTAGTGACGGCTGAGGCCTTGCGTGCCGGAGTCTCGACCGCAGGAAGCTCGAAGCCGTATTTTTTCATCAATTGGAGGATTTCCGGTGTTTTTAGAAATTCCAGAAATCGCCGGGCCTCAGCCTTGTGGGCCGATGATTTCAGTACGATGGCCGCCTGGTCGATGGGGTCATACGATGCCGGGGAAATGACGAAATATTTTCCCTGGTTGGCGGCGGCGGGCGCCAGCGCCAGGGAAAGAGCGATGATACCCGCGTCGGCGTTGCCGGTTTCGATGAATTGAAAGGTCTGCGAGATATTTTCTCCCATCACGATTCGGGCCGATACTTTTTCCCACAGGCCTTCATGGCGCAATGCGGTTTCAGCGGCGCGTCCGTAGGGCGCGTGCGCCGGATTGGCGATGGCAATCTTTTTTACTCGTGGGTCTAACAGTGCCGGCAGTCCGTGTGCGACGTCGATTGCCGCATCCTGCCGCACCCAAAGCACGATCTTGCCCCGGCCATAAGCGTAAAGCGTTCCCGGCTCTGCCAGTCCCGCGGTTTCCAGCCGCCGAGGGTAGTCCACGTCCGCGGAGAAAAACAGGTCGAAGGGGGCGCCATTCTGGATCTGTGAAAAAAAATTTCCCGACGAGCCATTGACCACGGATATCCTAGCGCCGCCCGACTTTTCGTAGCGGTCCCCAATATCCCGCAAGGCAAACTGCAAGTCAGAGGCAGCGGCGATGGTGAGAGTTTCCGCCAGAACCGGCGCCGCAATCCCCAACAGCAACATCACGCCAAGAGCCATCCACTTCATCGAGCAACTCCTCAATCCTTAGAAAGCCACATGCATGCAACGCCTGAGTGACCACCGGTTCCCGGTGGTGGCGATACCCTGGTCCCACCACGTATTGCCGGTTGGGAGCGGCGACATAGTTGCGAAGTCTGGAAGATTCAAGCCCCAAATCCTTCCCTGAAATTTCTCGCCGATTGGTTAGTTAGGCACGGTCATCGGAACATCGATGGTGCCGATGTTTTGGTTGGAGCGATCCATCACCCCGATGCGTAGGTGGTAGGAGCCCGGCTTAAGTTCCATCTCCTGCTGTGCGGGCAGGCCGCCGCGCATGACTTTGGCGAATGTTTCCGGGGTCATATTGGCGTCCACCGTGGAACTGAAATGGCCGCCATCCTTGCCATTCTTGTCCCATGCAATCCCCATCAAATCCACCATCGCATGCTTGCGCCCGTTGGCCTGATCGGTGAAGGCCAAGTGACGGGGGTCGATGGAGAGCGTGATCTGCGTGTTTTTGTTGGAAGCTCCAGGGGGCACGACGCGGGCAAGAAACAGCAGGCTGGTGGAATCCGGCGTGCCCGGTTGAATTGCGCTGGCCAGCACCCGCTGGCTGTCTTTAGGCGCCAGTTCCTGCTCGGGAGAGGCGAAGTAGCCCCGCCGGTAATCCAGCCGGGCATCGCGGCGATCGAGCTTGATGTTGAGCTTGCGGAACTTCCCGTTCCAATCTTTGTCCTCGGGTACGTAAGCGATGGTGTAATACGTCGCTGTGTGCTGGATGGTCTTGTTCATCGCGGTGGCCAGGCCGTTGGTGTTGTAGAACGCTTCCCCCCCGGTCTGCTCGGCGATGTCACTCATGGTATTGTGCTCATCGTTCAAGGACCGGGATTGACGGCTCAAAGTTTCACCGTAGCGTGAGCCCCCGCGTCGGTTGAAACCGGTTGAACCCGAGCCCGAGCTGGTGATGTCAACTCCGGTGGTTACCAATCCCTTTATGTCGATGGGATAGACCGCCACCTGCGCCGCCGCCAGCCGTCCCGCGGTATCCCGAACGTCGGGAGCATAGTTGCGCAGATTGCGCATGGAGTCATCGAGGTTCAAATCGGCGCCCAGGCTGAAGGGAAAGCCGCCCGACAGCCATAAGAGGTTCTTGCGTCCGGAATAACCGGAGAGCGAACGCGACAGCTCCCGCAGCGCTTCCAGCGTGATCGCAACCCGCTGGTCGGTGCGCAACGCTTCCTGGTCGGCCAGCGCCCGGCGCAGATTATCCGCCAGTTGGGCGCCCGCCGGTCCCATCGAATTTTCCAGGTTAACCAAAGTATCTTCGTTCGCCTGGGTCTCGCTTTCCGCGCTACGCAACGGCGACGACGTCATGCCCAGCCGCGTTGCCGCCGCCACCAACTGGTCGGTCTTGCCGGTAAAACCCTGCACCACATGCAGCCGCGTGCCCAAGGTAAAGAGAGCGGCTTGCCGGCCCGGCGGCATGGTCTTCAGAAATTTCAGAAGCTGTTGCCGGCCGTAGGCCTGGTCGATCATCGGCGTGTTCAGCGTGTCCAGCAAGATCACGGTGAGCGGAGCGGCGGGTCCCTGGTCGGGCACATTGGTGTACTGGTTGGGCGGAAGCACCCGAGCCGCCTTCACCGGAGCGTTGGCAGCGACCGCAGGGGTGGAGTGTTCCTCAAAAAATTTGATCTGCTGTGGTTTGCCTTCTTCGATGACAGTGAAGTTATCTTTGGATAGTCCGGTGACCGGCTCATCGTTCTTGCCTCGCACCACTACGTCGATTAACACCAGGCGGGTGTTGGCCTTGATCACCGGCACGCCGGCGGGGCTCGCCGCTCCCTTCGAAGATGAGGGAGGCAACTGCGCGGCCGGCGACGCCGCGGGAGATGGGGCCTGAGCCAAAACCAGGGCGGTCAACAGCAGGGAAAAAGCCAATAAGCCAGAAAGAAAGGCAGGAATACGATGCCAGCGTTTTTCGTGCGGCCTCATCATTCAGGGACCTCTACCAGAATTTTACCCGGAAATCGGCAACCCGGCGCCACTACCTGTAACCCCGCATGAGGGTAAATGTTGCCGGGCGAAGCGCCGTGATCAGCGCCGCAGGGGCAGCGCCCCGGGCGATGTGCCTAGGCGTGGACCGACTGGTAATCCGCATAGACGCCCTTGAAATCGACGATCTTATGATGGTCGAAATGCCAGATGCGAGTGGCCACTTCATCGATGAGATCGTGATCGTGGCTTACCAGCAGCACCGTGCCGGGATAGCGCTGCAGGGCGATGTTCAAAGCGTTAATTGATTCGAGATCAAGATGGTTGGTGGGTTCGTCGAGCACCAGCACGTTGGGTTTTTGCAGCATCAGCTTGCAGAAAATCAGCCGCGCGGCCTCGCCACCGGAGAGCACGTCGGTGGATTTGTTGCCCTCGTCGCGAGTGAACAACATCTGGCCCAGCAGGCCGCGAATCTCTTCGTTGGAAACCGAGGGGTCCCACTGGTAGAGCCATTCGAAGGCGGTGGTGCCTTTGGTGATCAAGGAGCGATGGTCCTGGGCGAAATATCCCACCGAGGCCTCGTGGCCCCAGACCACTTTTCCGCTGTCCACGAAGGGCCCGCTGTAGCCGCTGGTGGCGCGCAGCTCGCCTTCAGGGATGGTAGGCGAATTGGCCAGCAGCGCGTTCAGCAGAGTGGTCTTGCCGGCGCCGTTGCGTCCCATGAGCGCGATTTTTTCTCCGCGAATTACGCTGGCGGTAAAGTTTTTCACCACCGGGGCCGCGTCGTACGACTTGGCCAGGTGCTCGACTTCGAGAATGTGTTTTCCCGAAGGCCGCCGGGGATCGAATTTCAAGAAGGGACGCGCAATGTTGGAGCGCGCCAGCTCGGTCACCTGCAGGCGCTCAACTTCCTTGCGCCGTGACTGCACCTGGCTGGAGCGCGTGCCCGCCGAGAAGCGCGCGATAAATTCGTTGAGCTGCCCAATCTTCTTTTCGCGCTGCGCGTTCTTGGCCTCGATCTGCGATCGGATCTGGGTCTTGGCGATCACCATATCGTCATAGCTGCCGGTGTAGGTGATGATGGTCTCGTAATCGATGTCGGCGATGTGGGTGCAGATGCTGTTGAGAAAATGCCGGTCGTGGGAGATGGCGAGGAGCACGCCGTCGTAGTGGTTGAGAAAATCCTGCAGCCAGTGAATGGAATCGAGATCAAGATGGTTGGTGGGTTCATCCAGCAGCAGCGCCTGGGGATGGCCGAACAGCGCCTGCGCCAGCAAGACCCGCACTTTCTGGCCGCCCTGCAGCTCGCTCATCGGGCGCTCGTATGATTCGGCGGGAATGTCCAGGCTCTGCAGCAGGATCTCGGCATCACTTTCGGCGGAGTAGCCATCTTCCTCGCCGACGATGCCTTCCAGCTCTCCCAGCCTCATGCCGTCGTCATCGGTCATCACCGGCTTGTCGTAAATAAGTTTGCGTTCTTCCAGCGCCGCCCACAGCCGCTTGTTGGACATGATGACGGTATCGACCACGCGATATTGATCGAAGGCGAACTGGTCCTGGCTGAGAACGCCCAGCCGCCGCGGGCGCACCACCGTGCCTTTTTGCGGCTCCAGCTCACCCGACAGCACTTTCATAAACGTGGATTTGCCGGCCCCGTTGGGACCGGTCAAGCCATAGCGTTTCCCCGGCGTGAACGCCGTGGATACGTCTTCAAACAAGATTTTGGCGCCGTAGCGCATGGAAAAATTGCTAACTGAGATCATGAGTTTTTTATTGGAACCGCGAGAGAATTACCGACGAGGCGGGGACGCAGCCAACTGTAATAAGAATATCACGGGTGCTCCAGGCGCTGCGTGCAGTTTTGTGCTGTTCGCAATAATCCACACGTTTAGTAATGTCCTTGAGAAAAAAAGTCCGCGTTTTATATGAATTGTCATTCCGAGCGAAGCCGAGGAACCCTTTGTTTGCCTGGCACAATCCGCCCAATCTACCAAGCCGCAGACTCAAAGAATCGAGGCTCAGGTTCAACGCGTAGCCTGCCGTTGACTCTAACCGCGGAAGGGAACAATTTTTTCGTTCGTGAGCACAGCGCGAATCCCATGAGCACGATCCAAGGTGATACTCGGAAGGATTTCCTGGATTGTCAGGGAGATCAAAAGGCAGGCTGCGCGTAGAACCAATTCGAAGGCCCGGTGAATCCATTGATTCGGGCTGACACCCTGGCACCTCAAAGGAAACTAAGGGTTCCTCGGCTCCGCTCGGAATGACAATTCATATAATACGTGTGCTGATCGACGGTAACTGAGCTCTCGGAAATATCTACTGAGAAACTGTTCTGGTGGGCGCTTTCATTGAGCTGCGACACTGTACCGGTCGAGCTTCGATTTGCGCCCGTGCAATGATGAGACTGGCGAGTCCCCTTCACTTGGGCCAGATTAAACCTGCGCGATCACCAGTTGTTCCGGCCCCGGCGGCATCTGGTGAATTTCCGTATGCGAGAAACCCGCTGCCTTGTACATCTCCTGAAATTCATTCCAGGTGTACGCGTTGCCCGATGGCGTGGTGGCCAGCATGACCAGCCCAAATTTCGCGGCGGGGCCGGGGGAGATGCGGTCTTCGTTGGGGATGAACTCAAGCATGGCCACCAGCCCCTCCGCCCGCAGTACGGTATGTATCTTCTTGAGAAATGCCACACAGGTTGCCTGGTCAAAGTGATGAAGAAAATTGGGCAGCAGTACGATGTCGAAATAATCTTTCCAGGAGCCTTGAAAATCAACCGAGAAGGCGTCACCGGCAATAGTGATATATCGTTCCGACACGCCGGCCTTGGTCGCGTTTTCCCGCGCTACTTCGAGCACCCCGGCCCAGTCAATAGCGGTAATGACCGCCTGGGGGTTGTGCTCCGCCATGGTGATGCCGAAAACTCCGTGGCCTGCCGCAATATCCAGCACGTTGATTTTGCCCAGCGACGCCACGCCCAGTTTTTTCGCGATCACTTGCGCCGGCATCGCCATCATCCCGGCCATGGCCCGGGCAAAATTCACCCAGCACGGGTTATCCGGAGAGACCGCGCTGCGATCGGGTAATGCTCCGCCGTTGCGCACTGACTCGGTAAGCCGGGCAAAATTATTTCCCAGCATCTCCGAGTTCAGAAACATGCGCATATCTCCCATGTAGGCCGGGGAATGCCGGTTCAGAAAAACTTCGCTGGATGCAGTGAGCGCGTAGCGGTCCCCGTCCTTGGTCAAAAAGCCCAGTACGGTCAAGTAATCGGCCAGGATGCCCACTCCACGGGGCGCCGCCTGGCAGTGGGCTGCCAACTCGGCGGCTGTCTGCCTGCCTTCGCCGATGGCGGTGAAAATATCCAGTTCCAACGCGGTCTTGAGAGCTTCTGATCTCTGGTAGCCGTTCAGCGTCTCAAACAATAATTCCGGCGATGGACCGTCCACAATATTGGCATCAGGCGGCATGGCTCTCCCTTTTCTTTAAACCGTATTAACAAATCTGCCAGTTAATTATCAGGTGCGCGGCTGCGCCCATCAAGTTACACAGGTTCACCGGCTGTCACCCCGGTCCCAACTGAAATTTCTGCGGGGCCCGGCGGCGCGATTTCCATAGCGCGGTCATGCAAAGTTGCTTAAATAAACTTCGGCAGCAACACCACGTCTTCGGGCGGCACCGATTCGAGAGGATGCCCGGCCTTCTTCCAGGCATGCAATCCGCCCGCAATGACCGATGCGCGAAACCCGTTCTGCCGCAGCAAGTAGGCGACCCGCGAGCTAGTGGCTTCGCGAATGCAGGTGCAGTAAAGGTAAATATCGTGGTCCTTGGGAAAATTCACCATGGAAAGGGGCAGCGCGTTGGGCTCAATGCGAGTAGAACCTTTAATGCGCGACGCATCAGCCTCGTAGTAACCATGGCTGCGCACGTCGGCGACGAAGATATTGTCGGCATCGCTCGAGCCCATCCTGGCTGCCAGTTCCTCGGCATCCACTCTGGGCACCAGCTTATAGACCCGCTCCTTCTGGTAGAGCACAGTCTGGCGCACCACATAGAGGACGACCAATGCCACGGCCACATACTCCACCACTCGGCCGGCTCGTTGTAGAGTGAGGATGACCGTGGCGATCACGCCGCTGAAGAGAAATCCCAAACCACCATAAACCGTCGTATACAGGCTCGCTCCCACCAGATCGAAAGACAGGAACTGGTTCAGCCGCATGCCCATGCTGCCGGAAAGCGGCGGGGCCATACTGTTGATTCCGGGAATAAATTTGGCAAAGATCAGGGTCAGCTTGCCGCGCTTGTAAAAGGTGTTGGCCGATCGCAGGATGCAGCCTTCGGGGTTGGCGGATAGGCGGCATAGCACGCTGAGCAGCCACCAGCCGGTGTAACGGCCCAGCGTAAACAAGGTAACGTCACCCAGCAGCAGCGCGGAGAGCGCGGTGCCGAACGCCAGTTCAGGACGCAGCAGGCCGCGGGCGCTGAGCGCGCCTGCCGTCATCAGTGCCACAGCCGCGGGCACCGGCAGACCCAGCGCCTCCATCAGCACCAGGCCAAAGAGAAATCCATATCCGTGTTTGGCGAGCAGCGCAAAAATATCATGCATAGTTGTTTCCGCGAGAGACTGAAACTATACCCACCGGAAATAGCGAAGCGCCAGTACAAACGAGATGCCTCCCCATAGCGCCAGAACAATCAAGCGGGCGGGCTGCGCGCTCAACGGTGTTCCCTCAAGGATAGTAGCGCGCAGCGCGTCGTTAAGAGCGGTCAGGGGCAGCAGCCGGATAAACGGATGAATCGCCGCCGGAAAATTCTCGTAAGAGAAAAACACGCCGGAAAATACCCACATCGGCATCATGACCACGTTGATAAGGCCGCTGATGCTTTCGATCTTCTGCGCCCGGCTGGCGGTGAGCAATCCCAGGCCGGCGAAACTGAGCGCGCCCAGCGTGCCCAGCAGCAGGATCGAAAGCAGCGATCCGCGCACCACCATGTGAAAGAACAATATCCCAAAACCGAGCAGCAGCAGCACCTCCAGCACCATCAAAACCAGCCGGCTGCTGCTCAAGGCCAGAAGAAAATCGCTGCGCCGCATGGGCGTGCCCAGGTAGCGCTTCAGCAGCTTGCGCTGGCGCATCTCCACCAGCGCAAACCCGATGCCCCACATGCCCGAGTTCATCAGGTTCATTCCCAGCAGACCGGGAATGAGGAAGTCGATGTAGCGCGCTCCGGGCTCGGTGGACGCTCGCGATGAAGTCGCCAGCGGATCGTGGCGTCCGGCGGCCAATTGCAATGCATCATCCACCTGCATGCGCGCCAGCACGCTGTCAGGGCGCGCGGGATCATACCGGTATTCGTACCCGCCGGCGGAGTCGCCCGGCGCCCGCGCCGCAGTATCCGCGGTGGCTGCCGCAGTGTCGGCGCCTTTGGGTTCGATGACCAGCGAATATTTTCCCAGGCGGAACGACGTACGGGCCTGCTCTGCTTCAACGATGTCGGCTCGGATGGCGGTATCGGGCGCGGAACTCTGGAGCAGTTGCAAGGTTTTTTCCGCCCCGGGACCGGCGACGATGGCAACCGAGATCCGATCGGCGGGCTTGTTACGGAAGGCCAGACCCAGCCCAAAAGAAAGCAGCAAGGGAAAAACGATGATCCAGAAAATCACTTCGGGTTCACGCTGCAATTCTTTCAGGCGCGCCAGCAGTAAATGCTGGTAGCCCGCCCACCTTGGGTTGGGGCGCGGCGCAACCGCGATTTTCAAGGGAACCGTCGCCGAGGAAGGTTCAGGGTTCCCGGATTGTGGGTTGTCTTTCATTTTTGCCAAGGGGAAGTGTTTCACTGCTCCCGCAAATGTCTCCCCGTAAGCCGAACAAAAACATCTTCGAGACTGGCCTGGCGCGTAGTCAGCCGGTCGAGCTGCATTCCCGCCGCCGTGACCGCGGCCAGCAGCGCCGGGATGGTCTCATGGGGCTCCCGCACATTGAGCGCAATCAGGCCTTCATCATCAGTCACTGACTCCACTCCGGGCAGGCGGCTCCAGTCGGCCGGGCCCGCGCCGGAACCGCCGCTCGCGGAAAATTCAACCACGTGTTGCCCCCCAAGACGGTCGATCAACTCGACCGGAGTGCCGGCCGCGATGACCTGCCCGTGATCAATGATCGCTAGGCGATCGCACAAGCGCTCGGCTTCATCCATGTAGTGGGTGGTGAGCAGTACCGTCCCTCCGCTGTTGATAAAACGGCGAACTATGTCCCATAACTGCCGGCGGCTTTGCGGATCCAGCCCGGTGGTCGGCTCGTCCAGAAAAAGTATTCGCGGATTGCCCACCAGCGCCGTGGCCACCGCCAGTCGCTGCTTTTGTCCACCGGAAAGCTTTCCCACCCAGCTATCCGCCTTCTCGGTGAGCGATAACTCCTCCAGCACCTCGCCGGTGAACCTGGGGTTGCGGTAAAAGCTCGCGAACAACTCCAGGGTCTCCCGCACCGTGAGCTTGTCGGAAAGGCGCGTCTCTTGCAGTGAGATGCCCAGCAACTCGCGCAAGTCGGGTTCATCGTTCTTCCAGGTGCGGCCCAGGATTTCGACTTCGCCTGCGGTGGCCGCCAACAGCCCTTCCAGTATTTCGATGGTCGTCGTCTTGCCCGCGCCATTTGGGCCCAGCAGCCCAAAACATTCCCCCTGCATGATCTGCAGGTCAATGCCCCGGACGGCTTCAACTTTTCCGTCATAGGTTTTATGCAGCCCGGTGCAGCGAATGGCGACATCCATCCCGGAAATGATAACCAAAAAGTGATGCGCCTGCTTTGGCCGCGGGCCCGCGCCAGGTCTTGACGGTGGAAATTGTGGACTTGCGCGACCTCCACTGAAAAGGGCAAAATACTGTCTGTTTTAGTCGCTCCCTCACGAGGCCCGCCCTTTATGACTCACATGGACATCAATACCCAGAAATTCAACCTCGAAGAAGCCGATGAGATCAATCCACTGCTGGCGCGCCTGAACCGTCTCGATCGCCCCCCGGTCACCATCAATCACGAGGTTTCACGCTGGAGCTGGTTTGTAGGACGAGTGGAGCGCGGCGTCATCACTTCGCTGCAGGAATACATTGGTTATCTTGAGACCCGCGACGTAATCGCGCAAATCATCGAGATCGTTCCTCCGTCGGCCCGCGAAAAACTTGTGCCCTTCGTCGAAAATTGGGACAAGAGATTCGAAGAAGCGACCATCGATATTGGCCGCCCTGTGGCCTCGGGCGAATCCCGCCAGAGCTGGTGGAACCGGATTCCCAAGAACAATCACGACAACCTGCAAGCCGACCTCCGCGAAAACAATCTGGGCTGAGGCGGCCTGCATCGCTGCCGAATGAGTAAGGCCCATCGCTGCGATGGGCCTTTTGATTTTTAGACGCGGAAAGCTGTCTACCTCAGGTTCATCATCAATAATTTGATCTCCGACATTTCTTCCAGGGCGTAGCGCACGCCTTCCCGTCCCATACCCGAATCTTTGACCCCGCCATAAGGCATCTCGTCGGTGCGGAAGGTCGGGACTTCGCCCACCATGACCCCGCCCACTTCCAGATTTTCGTAGGCGTCGAAGATCAAGCCGGCGTCGCGGGTGAAGATTCCCGCCTGCAACCCGTAACGGGAATCGTTGATGCGCGCCAGCGCGGACGGGAACTCCTCGTAGGTCTCGACCGTCACCAGCGGGGCAAATACTTCCTCGCAGTTTACCCGCATCCCCGGCTGGGTGCCGGTCAGGACGGCGGGCTGCACCACCGAACCGGTGCGGCCGCCACCGCACAGCAGGCGGGCGCCGCCCTGCACGGCTTCGGCCACCCAGGCCACCGCGCGCTCGGCGTCGCGCAGCCGGATCATCGGCCCGACGTCGGTGGATTCGTCAAGCGGATCGCCGCACTTCAATTCTTGTACCGCGGGAACAAGCGCCGCCAGAAATTTTTCCATCACCGCGGCCTGCACCAGGATGCGCTGCACCGAAATGCAGCTTTGTCCGGCATAGCTGAAGCCGCCGGCCACGCAGCGCTCGGCGGCATAACTAATATCCGCGTCGGAATGGACGATCACCCCGGCATTGCCTCCCAGTTCCAGCGCAACTTTCTGCTTATGTGCGCGCGATTTGAGTTCCCAGCCCACCGCCGAGCTGCCGGTAAAGCTGAGCAGCTTCAGGCGCTCATCGCCGACCAGTAATGCGGCATTGTCGTTCGACAGAGGCAGCACGCTGAGCGCGCCCGCCGGCCATCCCGCGGCGGCGATGATTTCCGCAAGCAACAGCGCGATAAAAGGAGTTTGCGGCGCCGGTTTCAACACCACCGGACAACCGCACGCCATGGCCGGCGCCACCTTGTGCGCCACCAGGTTGAGCGGAAAATTAAACGGAGTGATCGCCGCAATGGGGCCGATGGGGAAGCGCCGCGCCAGGCCCCAGCGGCCCGCGGTGGCAGCCTGCCGGTCGAGCGGCAGGTATTCGCCGAAGACGCGTCCCGCCTCTTCCGCGGACAGATGAAAAGTAAAAACCGCGCGGTCCACTTCCGCGCGTCCCGCCTTGAGGGGCTTGCCGGCTTCGAGGGCCATGAGCAATACAAACTCATCGCGCCGCCGGTCGATTTCGTCCGCAACCTTCCGCAGGATGCGAGAACGCTCGCCGGCCGGAAGCTTGCGGGTGACAGCGAAAGCCCGCGCAGCCGCGGCGATGGCGGTCTCCACCTGCGCTGCCGAAGCCAGGAAGGTGGAACCCACCACCTCGCCATCGTAAGGCGAACGAATTTCAACCGCTTCGCCTTCGGCGACAGAGTGGCCTGCCAGAAAAAATCCACGCCCGGAAAATCTATTGCCCGCCGAATGTTTCATGTCGTAATTGATTTCGAAATCCGAGGGGTTCGTATGAAAACAACGGCCCGCCGCCGGTATTCAGAATGCCACCACCACCTCGCGCGACAGGTAAGATCCTTCAGCCCCAGCGGGGAAAGTGAGATGGATCGTCCCGCCCTCCAGCGTCCCCCCGCCAATCGAAGCAATAGCGGAGCCAAAGGTCTGCACGTCATAAGTCTTCCCCGCCGTCCCCGACACGCGCAGGGTGAGCCGGTCGTGTGCCGTATTCCAGGTCTCAGAAACAATTTTCAAGTTCTGGCTGGTGCTGCCCAATGGCGGCAGGTTGGCGCCCACGCGGAGCGCGAAATTGTTGCGCAAACGAATTTTCAACGTTGATTTCCCGGCCGGAGAGAACTTCACGCCTACATGCTGATCGGCGCCGTGAAGGGTGGCGATAAATTTTGCCGGCCCTCCATCAACTTCCACGCCCACGATCTCGGCGCGAGGGCTGATCGCGGGTGCGAACTCAACCTCGCAGGGGGATGAACCATCCCGCGAGACCCGTAAATCGATGGCCGAGTCGGACTCCCATGATTGTGAATAATCCAGCGCTACTTTCCCCCCGCAGGCCGGCAGGTTTGCCACTTCGAAATGTTTCCACCCGGCGGGCACGTGCGGCGCGAAACCCAGCCGCCCTCCATGGCCGCTGTGATCGAGGCCCAGCATCCCCAGCAGCATCGGACTGATCACCATCGCCGACGACCACACCTGGTGCGGGGAGCTGGTCGCCAGTTGCGAGTAATAAGTTCCGGAAAGCACTTCCGTGACTCGCCCCAGCGGACCGTCGAGCGCCAGCAGCGCGTTGGCCCGTAAATTGGCATAGGCCGGCAGCGCGCGATGCTCGCGATACTCGCCCACCGCGGCCCATCCGGTAAACAATGGCCACACGCTGCCAAAGTGATACCCGGTAGGGTCATACAGCGGGTTTTGCGACGAGATGATGCGCATGCCCCAGTCGGCGGAGTGGTCCCAGTCGGCCAGCGTTGATATCGTCGAGCTGGCGCGTTTTTCATTCAACAGGTCAAACCACATCGGAACCGTGCTGAGCACGGTGGGTACGGCAACCTGCTCGCCGTTTACTCCCAGCGCAAAAATATAGGAATGGTCTTTCTCCGACCAGAATGCCTGGTCCACAATGGGCTGTTGCCGGGCAAATTCTTCGGTCATTGTTTTCTGCAGGTCGCGCTTGCCCGCGGCGCCGGCAAGGCGCGCCATCGAGCGCAGCGCTTGCAGTCCCAGGCCGCTTTGATACTGCTCGGTCTTCACCGGGAGTAGAGGTCCGCCCTCGATCCAGCCGTGCCCGATGCCAAGATTTCGCGGAAGCTTGTCGCCCATGTAAGTGGACTTCAGGAACTGGTAGGCCCGCAGAATATTGTCCCAGTGCGCGCGCGCGAACTGGACGTCGCCGCTGCTGCTCACATAGTCATCCGCGGCAATGATGTAAAGCGGCGTGGCGTCGGCAGATGCATAGCCGTAGGGGTAATTCGTGAACCACGGCACCAGGCTGGCGCTTTGCGAGATCTCGTGTTCCACCTTGCCGTCAGCCCGCTGGAACTTGCTGAGAAATTCGAGCGCGGTGCGCACCGTGCTGAAGTCGCCTTCGGCGTCGAGGGCCAGCGAGCTCCATAAAGCGTCGCGCCCAAACATCCAGGCAAACCCGGGACGCGCTCCACTTCCCGAACCGCGATAGCCCGCCACCAGCCCCGTTCCCAGGAACGGGTTCTCCACCAGGCCCTGATAGAGGCTGATGCGGCTCCAGTCGTAGGCGTGCTGCAGTCTCTCGTCGGGCAGGCGCAATTGGACGGTGCGATCCAGATACGCACGGTAAAACCTCGCCGCGGATTGCTGGATGGAATCGTACTCCGTGGTAAGCCGCTGGTAGGTTTCCGCCGCCTGCTCCCGGCTGGTAAACGAGCCCACGACCACAAATATCTGGGTGCTGCGGCCGGCCCCCACGGAAGCCAGCCGGATCGAGCTGGTGCCCTGCTCCACGTTGTTGGTGAACAGTTCCTGGGAGTGGTCCACGGCAGCCGGCGAACCTGCGACCGCGAAATATTTTTTCTGCTCTTCGCCGAAGGTGAACGCGTGCCGGCTGTCATCCCAGCCCATATAAGTGCCGCCGATCGCGGCCGGCCACATCAATTGAAAGTCACGCTGGAACGCCGCTTCTATTTGCAGGGGAGCGAAGCTGTTGATATCCAGCCGGATAATCGCGCCCATTTCGCCCGGCGGAGCGATCCATGTCTCCCGCACCTCAAATGCATCGCCGGCGTACACGATGGTGGGGCCTTCGGGATTCACGATCAAGGTGCGGGCCAGCGACTCGGCGGGGATCGCGCTGCCATTGCTGTGAAAGATGAGGTGGAAGTCGCGAAATATTTTCAGCGGGTAAATCCACGCCTCGAACCTGCCATCTTCGTGGCCAAACAAGCCCGCGCGCGTACCCGCCGCATCCAGAAATTCCCAAGTGCGAATCGGGCGCGATAATGTGATCGTTTCCCCATGCGGGTCTTTGGTGGTGGTGGCGGATTGTGAGGTTCCGGTCCCACCCGGCGGGATGTCGGGCGTCGGCGACTTCATTCCCGAGCTCCCCGTGACGCAAGCCAGCGTGAGCAGTAGGAGGAACGCAAACTCGAAAAATCTTGGATGCGGCTGGCTTTTGATTTTCGGGAAGGTCTGGCTCATGGGCGGAAACCTTGCGGTGGGGAAGTGCTTCCACTATAAAAACAAAGGGGAATCTATCACAACCCCAGGCGGCGGTGTAATTCCTGTTGCGACTGACCAGACGACGATTTCTCCAATCCTTAAGCCGCGCCGCGCTGGTATTGCCCTTCGCCGATGTGATGCGACTGGCCGCGTTCAGCGCCCCCGCGGCCTTTGCGGAGGGCCCTGTGGCCGGAGGCGGGCCACCGGGAAGCGCGCTGGGCGTGAGCTTCACCGACGTGGGGCGGAAAGCGGGCTTGAACGCCCAGACGATTTTCGGCGGCACTAAAAAAAACAAGTACCTGCTCGAAACCACCGGATGCGGAGTCGCGTTTTATGACTACGACAACGACGGCTGGCCCGACATCTTCCTGGTGAACGGATGGCGCCTCGAAGGGTTTTCTCAAGGCAAGGAACCGGCCTGCCACTTCTTCAGGAATAATCGCGATGGCACTTTTACCGACGTGACCGTCAAGGCCGGGCTGGCCCATTCCGGCTGGGGCCAGGGAGTGTGCATCGGCGATTACGATAACGACGGTTACGAAGATCTCTTCATCAGCTACTACGGCAAGAACGTTCTTTACCACAACAACGGCAACGGGACCTTCACCGACGTCAGTGAAAAATCGGGCATAGCGGGAAGCCGCCCGCGCTGGAACACGGGTTGCGCATTCCTCGATTACGATCGCGACGGCCACCTCGACCTGTTCGTCGCCAACTACATTGATATGGAACTGGCGTCCACGCCGGTGCCCGAATCCGGCCCCTGCCTCTATAAAGGAATAATGGTGGCTTGCGGCCCTCCCGGGCTGGTGGGCGGAAAAAATATTCTCTATCACAACAACGGGAACGGCACTTTCACCGATGTTTCCGATTCCAGCGGCATCACCCGGGCCAACGGCACCTATGGCCTGGGGGTGCTGGTGGCGGATTTCGACAACGACGGCTGGCCCGACATATATGCGGCCAACGATTCCACCGCCAGCGCCCTCTACCACAACTTGAAGAACGGGAAGTTTGAGGACATCGGCATTCAAGCCGGCGTGGCCTATAGCAGCGACGGCAAGCCGCAGGCGGGCATGGGCGTCTCCGGCGGCGACTACGACCATCGCGGGCGCATCGATATTCTCAAGACCAACTTCGCCGGCGATACTCACTCGCTGTATCGCAACGATGGCAACAATTCATTTGAAGACACTACATTTCAATCGGGCCTGGGCATGAATACCCGCTACCTGGGATGGGGATGCGGCTTCTTCGACATGGATAACGATGGCTGGCTCGACATCCTGATCAGTAACGGCCATGTCTATCCCGAGGTGGAACAACTGAAGACCGAGGCCGCCTACGCGCAACGCAAGTTTCTCTATCGCAACCTTCGCAATGGCCGGTTCGAGGATGTTTCGGCGCTGGGAGGCCCCGGGATTACAGCCGAATCCCCGGCGCGCGGCTGCGCTTTTGGTGATTACGACAACGACGGCAGCATCGACGTGGTGGTCAACACCGTGAACGCCTATCCCCAGCTTCTGCACTGCAACAGCACCCTGCACCACAACTGGATCAAGATCCGCACCATCGGAACCAAATCCAACCGCAGCGGCATCGGCGCCAGGGTGCGCTGTGTGAGCAGCTCCCGGCCCAGGCCTGGCGCCAAAGTCGAAACCCTGGAACAGATCGACGAAGTGCGTAGCGGCGGCAGCTATTTCTCGCAGAACGATCTGCGCCTGCATTTTGGACTGGGGCACGCGGAGAAGGTCGATCTTCTGGAGATCAGGTGGCCCAGCGGCCACATCGATACGCTAAAGAACTTTGATGTCAATCAATTGTTGTTTGTTAAAGAAGGCGGAGAGATCATTAAGACGATGAAATTCGGGGGAAAGTGAGCAGCCTGGAGTCGGGGAATAGCGAAAACCCCTTATGAATTGGCTTGCTTCTCGCAGAAATCTCGAGAAGTTGTATGAAGAAATGTAGACAAGCGAAAAACCCGTCATGAATTGTCATCCTGGAGCGAGCCCTTGCTTCTTGTTTGAGCGAAGGACCTCGCGTTTTGTGTCGCTCTAGAGGTTAATCACCATGGCTGCAAGTTCTCCTCGCCATTTTTATGTTTACATCATGGTGAGTCTTTCGCGGCGCGCGATTTATGTCGGCATGACGAATGACCTGATCAGGCGCGTGACAGAACATAAGAGCGGCGAAATCGAAGGATTCTCCAGTAAATAGAAGACCCACTCCCTCGTTTACTTCGAGTCATTTAAGTACGTAAAAAGCGCCATTGGACGCGAAAAGGAAATCAAGGGATGGTGGCGCCAACGTAAGGATGAGCTGGTCGAGAGTACTAACCCATTCTGGAAAGATTTGAGCGTCGACTTTTAACAGTCAGAGGTTATTCCTCGGGAGAGAGCAAACAAAACGCGAGGTCCTTCGCTCAAACAAGGAGCAAGAGCTCGCTCCAGGATGACAATTCATAGGGGGTTTTCGGTCGCAGGTATCTCTTCATACAGATTCTTGAGATTTTGCTCGAAAGTCTGAAGCGAAAAACAAGCAAACAAGAAAGAGCATAAGAAGCAATAACCACAGAAACCAAAGTGTAAGACCAAAACCGAGAAGCAAAACCAAACACCAAGACCAAAACCAAACACCAAGACCAATACCAAACGCCAAAACTGAAAACCAAAACCAAGGCCACATCCAAAAACCAACAAACAAAAAAAGCAGATACTGCTCCAACATCCCCTGCAGGAAGCTAGGGCTTCCCCAGCGCGCGCCCCATCCCCTCGCGCAATACCTGAATACGGTCCACTTCCGCGGAAAAGAACTCGGTCAACCCCGAGGGCCAGCGCACTTGCACTTCATCCACCCGGCTTGCCGCACCCAACCCAAAATGCACTCGTAGATCACTGCTGGAATCGTAGCTTGACCCGCTGCGCACCTCGTCGACGAAGATGCGGCCGCCGGCCTTCATTGTGATCCTTGCCCCAATGCCGTCGCGATTGCTTTTTGTGCCCACGGTCTTGAATCCGATCCAGTGGTTTGGATTGCGACGCTGGTTCACCAGCAGACTGGGAGCGTCGCTCATGTTGCTGATCACCGCGGAAATTCTTCCATCATTCCAGAGATCACCCACCGCCAGCCCGCGTCCCGACGAGCGCCGCGTGATTCCCGGCCCGGAGCTGGCCGAAATGTCGCTGAACTTGCCTTTGCCTTCATTGTGATAAAGAATGCGCGGCTCCTCGTACTCGGCCCCCAGCTTGTACCGGTCCACCTCGGGATAGACGTGGCCATTCACCAGCAGCAGGTCGGGCCAGCCGTCGTTGTCCACGTCGAGAAACATGGTTCCCCAACCCAGGAACTGGGTGTGCAGGCCGAGGCCGGCGGGAAACGTGGAATCGGAAAAGCTGCCGTCTCCGCGATTGCGGTAGAGAGTGGAAGTATCGTCGGAGAAATTGGTCTTGAAGATGTCGAGGTTGCCGTCGCCGTCGTAATCGCCCACCGCGGCGCCCATGCCGGCCTGTTCGCGGCCATCGTCGTTGAACGCCGCTCCGGCGGTGACCGCGACATCGGTAAACGTTCCATCCTTGTTGTTCTGGTAAAGAATGCTGGGAGTGCTGTCACAGGCCACAAAAATATCCGGCCAGCCATCGTTATCGAAATCCAGGGTGGATACGCTGAAGCAATAGTGCCCTGAAGTCTTGTCGATGCCCGCCTTGGCGGTCACGTCGGCAAATTTGCCTTTGCCCAGGTTGTGATACAGGGTGTTATTCGCGCTCTTCAACCCGCGTGGACCGCACATCACCGGCGCGCCCTTCCACTGGCAGTGCAAACCCTGCCCCGGAGCGGGAGCGGCGTGCAAATCAAAATCTACGTAGTTGGCGACCACGATATCGAGCAGGCCGTCGCGATCGTAATCCACAAACGTGCAACCCGTGCCCCAGTTGGCTTTGCCCTGTGCGCCCAAGGGCGCGCTCACCCCGGCTTCCACCGCAACCTCCTTGAAAGTTCCGTTGCCCAGGTTGTGGTAAAGCCGGTTGCGGCCGTAATAGGTGACGTACAGGTCGTCCCAGCCGTCGTTGTCGTAATCGCCGGCGCACGCCCCCTGGCCCCAACCCGAGGAGCGCAGCCCCGCCTTGTCGGTCACATCGGTAAATGTGCCGTCGTGGTTGTTGTGAAAGAGATGGTTGCTGGGGGCGGGCCCGGCGTGCTTGCCCTCGCCCTCGAGGGTGGTTCCGTTGACCACGAAAATATCGGGCCAGCCGTCGTTGTCATAATCAAAGATGGCGATGCCCGATCCGGTGGTTTCAATAATGTATTTCTTGCGATCGACGCCGCCGGAGACGTTGATGGTCCGCAAGCCGGCCTTCTCGGCAACGTCAACGAAGTACGCTGGGCCGTCGGATTCCGGATTTCGCGCCGCGTCAGGTTTCGTCCTTTCCCGCGGAGCGGCGGATACAGAAGCGGCGGAGGAAACATTCGCCTGCGCGCGACTCGAAGCCGCACATCCCAGCAACAGCACTAATATCCAGAATGATTTCATGTTAGATGGGAACCGCAGCCTTGGGTGAATGCCGGCAGCGATGGATCCGCGTACCCATTTTCATTCTAAATGCAGCTAAACTTGAAGCATGAAAGCCCTTTTGACATGTGTGCTGCTACTGGGTCCAGTTTTGTGCGCGGCTGCGCCTCCGCGCGCGGCCGATCCCATGGCGGAAGGCGCCGGGGCTTTGCGGAAGCATGATTTACCGGCCGCGCGGCATGCTTTCGAACGCGCGGTGAAAGCGAATCCCGGTAGTGCGGCTGCCCACAACCTGCTGGGCTTTGTGGAAATGCTGGAAAACGATGTCGCCGCAGCTATTACCGAGCTGCGCGCCGCAACCACTCTGCAACCCGAGTTACAGCCGGCGTGGATCAATCTCGGCGAGGCCCTGGGACAAGGGGGAGAGTGGGAAGAATCGGTTGCCGCCTTCCGCAAGGGTTTGGCGCTCGCTCCCGCGGACGCGGCGGCGCATTCCGCCTACGCTCATTCCCTGAGCAATCACGGCGAGCTCAATGAGGCGATCGCCGAGATGCAGCAGGCGATCGAGCTCTCTCCTGAAACGGCGCAACTGCACGACGACCTGGGGTCATTGCTGGCGCAGAAGAACCAGCCGGGCGATGCCACCGCGGAATTCAAGAAGGCCGCCAGCCTCGATCCGCAACTGGCTTCGCCGCACCTGCACCTGGCCGTGCTGGTACTTGACCAGGATCCCGACGCCGCGATGGCCGAATTGAAAATCGCGGCGGCGGCCGGCGACCCGCATGCGAATTATTACCTCAGCAAGGCGTTGATGAAGAAAGGCGACATTCCCGGCGCCCTGGCCGCGATTGAGGCCGGGGCAAAACTGAATCCCGAGTCTCCGGCGGAATCGGCGCAGTGGGGCTTCCTGTTACAGCGGTCCGGAGAACTGGAAAGCGCGATTGCGCTGTTCCGCAAGGTCATCACACTTACTCCGGGCGACCCGGAGGCGCACAACAATCTGGGCCTGGCGCTGCTGCAGACCGCTGAGGTCGCGCCCGCTATCACCGAATTGCAAACCGCAATTAAATTGCGCCCGGCTGAAGCTTCTTACCGTAATAACCTGGGCGCGGCGTATTTACAGAAGGCCGACTTTGATTCGGCGATCAAGGAATATGAAGCCGGGCTGGACTTGTCCCCGGCCGATCCCGAGTTGCACTACAACCTTGGGCTGGCCCACAAGTTGAAAGACCAAATGCCGCAGGCCATCGCCGAATTCCGCAAGGCTCTGGCATTGAACCCCAAGCTGACCGATGCCCGCTATACCCTGGGGGTCACCCTCTGGCAAAAGGGAGATTTCACCGGCGCCGCCGAAGAATTGCAGGCCGTGGTCGCTGATAATCCGGCCTACGCCGAGGCCTGGTACACCTTGGGAACCGTTCAGAAACAGTTGGCGAAGCTAAACGAGGCCGCGAGCTCGTTGCGCGAGGCCATCAAGCTCCAGCCCAACTTCGCCGGGGCCCATGTGACCCTGGCTTCGGTTCTGCACCAGTTGGGGGATGAAGGCGGCGCCAAGCTGGAAAGCGAAGCCGCAGCGCAGGTAAGCCAATCGCAGAATGGCAGGCAGGCCGCGACCTTCTCCACCAATTTTGGCAAGAAACTGATGGCCGGCGGCGACTTGAAGGCCGCGGTGTCCCAGTTTGAAAGCGCTATAAAGAGCGATCCCACCTATCCCGACGCGCACTGGCAACTGGGCAAGGCCAAAGCCAGCCTGGGCGACCCCGAATCGGCTGCCAGGGAGCGCAAAAAGGCCCAGGAACTTGATCCCCGCCTGAAATAGCTAGGGGCAAGTTCCTATCACGGACCTTAGGGGAGTCCAGTCCGGATTTTCAGGCGCACCAATAATATTTTGGATTCAATGGATACAATAATGCATATGTACTAATCATCGAGATACGGAAAATTGTAGACAACAACCTTTTTTGCAGCTAAAGCATTTATTTTCAATACCCGGGCGTGGCCATTAAATTGCATCATGAATTCTGACAATCCATTTTTGCGGTGTTCCCCCCAGGAGATACGAAAGACATGAAAAGGACAATCGCTACCGGACTTGCACTGGCGCTGATTTGTTTCGCGCTGGTTCTGACTCCGACCCCCAGTTCCGCACAGGCGGTTTACGGGTCGATTCTCGGCACAGTCTCTGACACCAGCGGAGCCGCGGTTCCGGGCGCCAAAATTTCAGTTACATCAGTGAAACAAGCGACCACCGTGGATACGGTCAGCAACGAGGGCGGCAACTTTACGGTGGATCACCTGATTCCGGGTGATTACGACGTGAAGGTGGAAGCCCCCAATTTCAAGTCCGCGGAAAACAGCGCGGTGACCGTGAACGCTGACGCAGCGTCGAAGGTAGATATGAAGCTTGAGGTCGGCGCCATCTCGCAGACCGTCGATGTCACCGCCCAGCCCGACCTGCTCAAGACCGACAAGAGCGACGTGGCCGTGGTGTTCAACGAGAAGGCAGTTTCCGAGCTTCCTCTGTTCAACCGCAATTTCACTCAGTTGGAGCTTTCGGTTCCAGGCACGCAGCGCCTGGTGGGCTGGTCCCACGCCGCCACTGAAGATCCCCAGGCCGGGCAGCAGATTTTCGTCAATGGCCAGCACTTCAGCGGCACCGCTTTCGAGCTTGATGGCACCGATAACCAGGACCCGATCCTGGGAATCATCGTCATCAACCCTACTTTGGAGTCGGTCACCGAAGCCAAAGTCACCACCCAGAATTTCGATGCCCAGTTCGGCAAAGCCATCGCCGGCGTGGTGGCTTCGCAGACCAAGTCGGGCAGCAATAACTTCCACGGCAGCCTTTTCGGCTTCCGCCGCAGCGACGCCCTGCAGGCCCGCAACCCTTACACCCAGTCGCGCAAGGATCCCATCAGCGGACGTTTCGTTCCGCCCAGCAAATGGACGCAGTACGGCGGCTCCATCGGCGGTCCCATCAAGCGCGATAAGACGTTCTTCTTCGGAGACTACCAGGGCACGCGCCGCACCACCGGCACCACCCAGCAGGTCACGGTTCCCACCAACCTGGTGCGCACCACCTGCCTGGCGCCCGCCGGCAACTGCGATTTGAGCGAATATCTGGTTGCCCCGCTTGGACAGGGACAGATTTATGACCCGACTACCGGCACCAAAGACCCGATCACCGGCCAGTTTACCGGCGCCGGTCGCACTCCTTTTGCGGGTAATCTGATTCCGGTAGCCCGCTTGTCGGCTCCGGCACTGGCCCTTCTTCGCGCCCTCCCGGCTCCGTCCATCGGTGGCATCACCAACAACCTCACCGGCTCGGGCTCCGGCCCTTACGATGATGACGAGTTCAACGTCCGCGTCGATCACGCCGCCACCCAGAACCTTCACCTATTTGGTCGCTACAGCCTGGCCGACTATCGCTTGTCAGGCAAAGGAATTTTTGGCGCGCTGGGCGGCCCCGGCTTTGGCCAGGGAGGCCTGGCGGGCAACTCCAAGAGCCGCGATCAGAGCGTCGCTACGGGTTTTGATTACGCCTTGAGCCCCACCCTGCTTACCGATTTCCGCTTCGGCTACCTCCGCTATAACGTGGCCGCCAATAAATTTGACGTGGGAACAGCACCGGCAACCGCCTTCGGGATACCGGGACTGAATACTGGGAGCGTTGCCACTTCCGGCTTGCCGGGTTTCTTCCTCCAGGATCCTAATAACATTACTCCCGACATAAAGTTTGGCGAAGCTCTCGACATAACTCGCTGCAACTGTGGGTTGACCGAACAGGAGTCGCAGATTCAGTTTGTCAACAACTGGACCAAGACCATAGGCGATCACTCGGTGAAGTTCGGCGGCGACATTCGCGCTGCGCGCAACCTGCGCATACCCAGCGATGCCAACCGCGCCGGCCAGCTTCGGTTCAATGGAGGAGACACAGCAAACAACGGCGCCGGAGGGCTGTCGATCGCCACCTTCCTGCTGGGTGACGTAACCAAATTGGAGCGTTACGTCAGCAGCAGCCTTAATGCCGCGGAACGGCAGAAGCGCTGGTTCTTCTATGGCCAGGATCTGTGGCGCATCACTCCCAGGCTGACCGTCAACTACGGTACCCGCTATGAGATTTATTTCCCAGAATCAGTAAATGGCAAGGGAAATGGCGGTTTCGCCGACCTGAACACCGGCAACATCCGTGTCGCCGGCTACGGCAATATTGGACTGAACGGGAACATTAAGAATTCGTTCACCAACTTTGCTCCCCGCCTCGGCCTCTCCTACCAATTTGATCAAAAGACCGTGGTTCGCATGGGTTACGGGCGCAGCTATGACCTCGGCGTCTTTGGCTCCAACTTCGGACACACCGTCACCCAAAACCTGCCAGTCCTGGTGAATCAGAATGTTACCGGACCGGTCCAGGACCGGACTGCCGCCTTCACCCTTACCGCTGGGGCTCCCGCCTTTGTTTTCCCGGCTATTCCGGCGAACGGCTTAATTCCTTTTGCCGATGGCATCAATCCGAAAATCCGTCCCACCAAGATTCGTCTGCCTACCATCGACGCCTGGAACCTGGCCATCGAGCGTCAGCTTACCTCCACTATGACGGCTGAAATTGCCTACGTTGGCAACAAGGGGACCCACGTCTTCGCAGGCAACGGACCCTCCTTCAATGTCAACCAGGCTTCAGTCGTTGGCTTCGGAGTCCTCCCCTTCAACCAGCGCCGCCCGTACTTCAACAAGTTCAACAATGGCGGAATCATCTGCTGCTCGGGCGATTTGAACTACCTGGGCAACAGCGCTGGGAACAACTACAACGCCCTGCAGGCCAAGCTGACCCGCCGCCTTTCCCAGGGTCTGCAGTTCTCCGCTCACTACACCTGGTCGCGCGCCATGAACTACAACGATGACTACTTCGCGATCAATCCCTACACCGGCTACGGTCCTGACGATTACAACCGCCGCCACGTATTTGTCCTGAACGCGCTCTACGAGTTACCCATCGGCCGCGGCCGGATGTTCCTCGGAGACATGAACCGATTCGCCGATGCCATTCTTGGTGGCTGGCAGATCAATACCATCACCAACATCAGCAGCGGGCTGCCCTTTACCGCGAGCTACAGCGAATGTGGCCAGGACAAAGACACCGGTCCTTGCCGTCCCAATCGTGTGGGCAGCTTTAGCCAGGGCGTCGGCGGCCTCGTCATCCCCGCCAACGGAACGGCTTATCGAAACTATTTCACTCCAGTAGCTCCTTTGGCTGCCAATGGCGCTACCTCCGGAGCGTTCAGCCGCCCCGCGGTTGGAACCTTCGGCGGCAGCCGCAACTCCTTTACCGGTCCGCGGTTCTTCAGCTCTGATATGTCCCTGCTGAAAAACTTCACCATCACCGAGCGGGTCAAAGCTCAGTTCCGTGCCGAAGCCTTCAACGTCTTCAACCACCCCATTCAGGCCATCCCGGGTAACACCTGTATCGATTGCGTGGGAGGAGATGCGGGCAGAATTACCAACATCGAAGAAGGAACGCAGATGCGTAACTTCCAATTTGGCGTAAGACTGAGCTTCTAAAACAATCTGTTCAACTAACCCAGATGGGAGCCGAAACCGGCTCCCATTTGTTTTTAGTACGGAATTTTATTTTTGAATGAATGAATTTCCGCCCGTAGTCTTATGTCCTTCGGCACAGATGCACGCGTTTTACCTGAATTGTCATTCCGAGCGCAAGCCGAGGAACCTTTTGTTTCCTTGACGCAAATTGTGCAGCCGGCCACAGCCACTAATTCAAAGAAGTCGACGCTCAAACGTTACGCGTAGCCTGCCGTTGACTTTATCGGTGGGAGGAAACAAATCTTTACCCAGGCGCACTACGCCGGTTGGGAGTGGATGCAACAGGTGTGCAGGAAGGGTTCAGAATGCAGTTGTGGAAAGCACGAACCCGAACGGCTTGATTTTTGGGGCAAAAAAGATTTCCTGGTTTGCCAGGAAGGTCAAAAGCAGGCTCCGCGTAGAACCTGTTCGAAGGTCGGGTGAATTCGTGGATTCGGGCTGGAACCCCTTCCGCCCAATAGAAACAAAGGGTTCATCGGCTTGCGCTCGGAATGACAAGTCATGTAAAACGTGCGCTTTTTTCCCCAAGGATCTATCGAACACAGGAATCCGGGCTTATCGAGACCCCGGGGCCCAACCAGATTAAGAGGAGACGCAAGGTCCTTCGCTCAGGCAAGAAGCCAGAGCTCGCTCCAGGATGACAATGCAAAAGGGGTTCTCGCTAACCAGGATTGTCTTATGCGACTTTTTGGGATAGTCCCGGTTCACGTCAAAGACGTGCTCCACAAGCAGCGGTAAGATAGCTTATGCCGTCAGGTAAAGTCCTGCTTATATGCGTGCTGTTGACAGCAACCGCCCATGGCCAACTGCCGCCAACTGCGGCCCCGACCGCCCACCAGCAGGGAATTGATGCCTTCCGCAAGGCGGAGTACCTGCAGGCTGCCACCGCACTGAAACGCGCCCTGGCGCAAGACCCTAACGACCGCGAAGCCACCCAGTTGCTGGGACTCAGCTACTTCTACCTCGGCAGCCCCGCCGAAGCCATTCCACTGCTGGAAAGAGTTCGCTCCTGGTATTCCTCGGCCAACGTCGATGCCTCATACGTTCTGGGATTGCTGTACATCCAGACTCGCGATTACGTGAAGGCCCGTGGTTCTTTCGCGGAAATGTATGCGGTGCCGCCCGAGTCCGCGGCTGCGTATCTATTCACCGCGCGCATGCTGCTGCGCCAGGGATTCGATCCCATTGCCGAGGAATACGCGCACAAGGCAGTGGCGCTCGATCCGCGGCTGCCGCTGGCGCATCTACTTCTGGGCGAGTTCTACCTTTATAAATCGCGGGTACCCGATGCCATCACCGAGTTCAAGCAGGAATTGTCGCTGAACCCGGGATATGCGCACGCCTACGACCGGCTGGCCGACGCCCATTTCCGCAGCGGAAATTTCGACGAAGCGCAAAGGCTGCTGCAGCGCGCCATCCTGCTGGATTCCACGTCCACCGGGCCGTATGTGCTGATGGGCAATGTCATGCTCAAGAAAGGCGACCCCGCGCAGGCCACTCGATACTTGAAAATCGCGGTGAAAATGGATCCCAACAACTTCATCGCCCACCACCTGCTGGGCGAAGCCTATCGCGCCGCCGGGGACAAGCCCAACTCCGAACGTGAGTTGAAGCAGGCCGAACAGTTGCAGTCGGCGCAGAACCCCAAGTTCGAATAGCTGCGCGACGCACCTCCCCGGCTCGGAAATGACAGCCGGCAAAAGTTGCCCGATAATTCATCCATGGACATCACCAGCCTGAGCGCCGCGCAGATGGCGGAACACGTTCGCAACAAGGAATTTTCACCGGTGGCGGTGGTGCAGGCGCACCGCGATCGCATTGAGAAACTGAATCCGCGGCTCAACGCGTTCATCAATCTGCGTCCTCAAGCCCTGTCCGAAGCCCGACTGGCGGAAGACGCGGTCATGCGCGGCGACGCCCTCGGTCCGCTGCACGGAGTTCCCATCAGCATCAAGAGTGCGATTGCGGTGGCCGGCTCGCCGTGGGAAACCGGCACCCGCCTGCGTGCCGGAATGGTTGCGGAGACAGACGCGCCGCTGGTGGCGCGCCTGAAGGCCGCCGGGGGCATCGTGCTGGGCACCACCAACGTTCCCGAGATGTTGATGGCATATGAGAGCGACAACCTGCTGTACGGGCGCAGCAATAATCCCTGGGACGTCGAGCGCACTCCCGGTGGCTCCAGCGGTGGGGAATCGGCGGCGATTGCGGCAGGCATGTCGGCCGGGGGCGTGGGCAGCGACGGCGGCGGGTCGGTGCGCGTGCCCGCTCACTTCTGCGGGATCTGCGGTTTGAAGCCTACTCCCGGCCGCATCCCCGCCACCGGGCACTACCCCGACAGCCTGGGTCCTTTCGCGATGATCGGCGTGGTCGGGCCCATGGCTCGCACCATCGGCGATTTGAAGCTGATGTTCGCGGCCATGGCCGGGCCCGATCCCGGTGACACCTTCGCCGCCCCCGTGCCCGTGCGCCCCGTGAGCCCGGGCGACGCGCGCCGCCATACCATCGGATATTTCGAGGAAGAGCCCGGCTTCCCGGTCACGCCGGAAACCAAAGCCGCCGTGCTTAGCGCCGCTAAATCGCTACAGGCCCGCGGATATAACGTGGTCCCATTTCGTCCCAGCGTGCTGACAGCGGCGCGCGAATTCTGGTGGACGATGTTTGTGCTCGCCGGCGCCGAAGTCATTTCCGGAATGTTTGCCGCGCAGCCCTGCGAAGTGAGTCCCATTATGCAGCAGTTCCTGGCCGCCAGTGAAGGCAACCGTTTAACCAAGGAAAAACTGCTGCAAGCCTGGTTTGGACGCGACGTGCTGCGCCTGCAGTTGAATGTTGAGATGGAAAAAATTCCGGTGCTGCTCACCCCGGCGTGCGCCATCCCGGCCTTCCGCCACGGTGAGCGCGAATGGCAAACCGGAAACCAGAAAATAAACTATCTCGATGCCATGGCTTACACCCAGTGGTTTAACCTGCTGGGCAATCCCGGCGCGGTGGTTCCGGTAGGGAAGTCGCCGGAAGGCCTACCCATCGGCGTGCAGGTTGTGGGCCGTCCTTACGACGAAGAGCTGGTGCTGCAAGTGGCCGGCGATGTCGAAGAAGATTTCGGGTTTCGCCCGCCGCCGCACGATTAGGGCGGGTTTGCCCGGAACGATGCGGCAGGCCGCGCCTGCGCTAAACTAAAGCGGTGTCGCCTTTGAAAACCACTCTCCTCGTTCTGTTTTTGACCCTATCCGCCTCTCCAGCCGCCCCCGCGGAAACGCCGGCCCAACTCGAAGCTCTGCGCCTCAACACCCTGGGCGTGGGCTACATGAACCAACAGGATTTCCAGCATGCCCTGCCTCTGTTCGTGCGCGCGTACGCACTCGATCCGCAGCTCTATGCGGCGCGGTTGAACCAGGGCATCGCCGTTCTCAACCAGCAGAAATACGAGCCCGCGGAAAAAATATTGCGCGAGGCGGTGGAACGCGAGCCCGCCAATCCTCGCTCCTGGTACAACCTTGGATTGCTCTATAAGAGCCAGGGTGAAGCGCAAGAAGCGTTGGAAGCATTTCACAAGGTCGCGGCCCTCGATTCCGAGGATGCTGACGTGCAGTATTTCTTAGGACTGGTCTATTTCGATCTCAAGCAGAATGCCCAGGCCGCGCAGACCCTGGAGCGTTCCATCGCGCTCGACCGCTTCCAGGTCTCGGCGGAATATGCACTTGCGCGCGTCTATCGCAGCATGGGGGAAACCGCCAGGACCCGCGAGCACCTGGCGCGCTTCCAGAAAGTCACCAACGAGAAGGCCGGCGCGCCGCTGGGCATCGGATATGGCCAGCAAGGCAAGTATTCATTCGCCGAGCAAGTGAGCGCTCCCGCTGGCGTCGCCCCGCCGCCGACTAAAGTGACGTTCACCGCCGCCAGCGCCTCAGCCGGCCTGGTGCAGCCTCGACCAGCAGGCGCGAAATCACCAGTACCCTCGGGGCTGGGTTCCGGAGCATGCTTCTTCGATTACGACGGAGATGGCCGGCCTGATTTGCTGGTGGTTCGGGGAACGTCCGCCAAGCCTCTCCTCTACCACAATCTCGGCAACGGGCATTTCAAGGACGTAACCCTGGGCTCGGGAATCACACTGCCTGCGCCCGGCATCGCCTGCAGCGCCGGCGATTACGACAACGACAGCCGCACCGATCTCGCCATCAGCTATCGCGGCGGGGTGGCGCTGTTCCACAACGAAGGCAACGGTAAATTCAGCAACAAAACGACCGCCACCGGAATATCCGCGTCCGGAAATCCCCTGGGCCTGACCTTCGTGGACTACGATCACGATGGCTACATCGATCTTTACATCGCGCGCGCCGGCGCTGTGGCCAAAGATAACAACGACAACAGCGATATTGCCACGCCGGGCCCGGGCAGCAACATGTTGTGGAAGAACAACGCCAACGGCACGTTCTCCAACTGGACCGAGCAAGGCGCCCTCGCCGGGGACGCGCCCAGCCTCGGCGTGCTGGCCACCGACTACAACAACGATCACGCCATCGACCTGCTGGTGACCGGATGGCGCCAGTCGCCGCAGCTTTTTTCCAGCCTTCGGGAAAATAGATTTGCCGCCGTCGATCCCTGGTCCGCTCCGTTCCCGTCGTTCACCGCCGGCGTGGCTTCCGTCGATTTCAATAAGGATGGCTGGATGGACCTGGTGTTCACCCACATCGGCGCACCCGGCATCACGCTGTGGCGCAATACGGCCGGAAAGAAATTCGAGCCGGTCACATTGCCCGACTTGCACTGGACGCGTGCTTACGGCGTCGCCGTGCTCGACTACGACAACGATGGCTGGCTCGACATCGCCGCCGTGGGCGAATCCGCCAATGGGCAAGAAATTCGTCTGCTGCGCAACCTGGGAGACGGCAAGTTTGCCGACGTCACCGCCGCCACCGGCCTCGGGCAAGTCAAGTTCCAGTCGCCGCGCGGCCTCATCGCCGCCGATTACGATGGCGACGGCGGCGTCGATCTGCTGGTCACCGAAAACAGCGGGGAAGTGGTTCTACTGCGCAACGACGGCGGAAGCCGCAACAGTTGGGTGCGCCTGGCCTTGAAAGGAAACAACGACAACAAGAGCGCCATCGGCGCGCAAGTGCAACTGTTCGCCGGCCCCACCGAACAGAAGTGGGAAATTCCCGGCGCGTCGGGCTACCTCGGCCAAAGTTCCACTGACATCGTCGCCGGCCTCGGAAACATCAAGCAGGCGGAGATCGTCCGCATGCGCTGGCCTACCGGCGTGGTGCAGGACGAGCTGCAACTAGCCGCCCGCGCCACCCAGAAGCTCGACGAGATCGATCGCCGCAGCAGCTCGTGCCCTTTGCTGTTTACCTGGAATGGAACGCGCTTCGAATTTATCTCTGACGCGATCGGCGCCGGAGTTATCGGGCATTGGGTGGCGCCGGGCGAGCGCAACATACCCGATCCCACCGAGTACATCAAGGTCGCGGGCGGCCAGCTGAAAGCCGACCATGGAATCCTGCGGCTGTCGTTCATGGAACCCATGGAAGAGGTCAACTATCTCGACCAGGCGCGCCTGATCGCGGTCGATCATCCCGCCGATGTGACCATCAATCCCAACGAGCGCTTCGTCAGCGGCCCGCCTTTCCCTGAATTCAAGATCATTGCCAGCCGCGGCGCCCACCTTCCGCTTGCCGCCCATGATGGGCAGGGGCGCGACGTGTTGAACCAGCTTAAGAATGTGGACCACGATTTCGTGCAGGGTTTCAGGATTTTGCAATACCCCGGCTTCACCGAAAGCCACAGTTTGGAACTCGATCTCGGCGCATGGGACAGCAAAAATCCGTTGCGTCTATTGTTGAACGGTTACACCGAGTACTTCACCGCCAGCTCGATGTTCACCGCCCACCAGGCGGGTATCGACGCCATAGCGCCTTACGTCGAAGCGTTTATTCCGGCGGCTTCGGACGCGCGCGGCGTTTCAGGCGGCCAGTGGAAAAAAATCATCGATGATATGGGTTTTCCCGCGGGCCTGCCGCGAACCATCATCGTCGATCTCACCGGGCACCTTCCGCCGGGCGCACAGCGAATTCGCATCGTGACCAATTTGCAAATCTACTGGGACCAGGTGCTGGTGGATAACTCCGCCGGCAATCCGCAAGTTCGTTCCGCCGAGGTCCCGCTAAAAAATGCCGCCCTGAAATTTCGCGGGTTCCCCCGGCAGATCGCCCGCGGAACCCCCGGAGACCTCACCTACAACTATGAAGATGTAAGCGCCACCGGCCCGTTTGCTCGGCCTGCGGGAAGCTACACCCGCCTGGGAGACGTTTTGCCGCTGCTTGAGAAAAGCGACGATCAGTTCGTGATCTTCGGGCCCGGGGAAGAAGTTGCCCTCGACTTCGACGCCGCAAAACTGCCGCCCGTAGCCCCAGGATGGAAGCGAGACTACCTCTTTTTCGCCGACGGCTTCGTGAAAGACATGGACTTCTTCGGCAGCAAGGTCGCCACCGTGTCCCCGCTACCGTTTCATGGAATGGGCACCTATCCTTACGGCGAGGAAAAACATTATCCCGACAGCCAGGATTTTCTCGATTACCAGTTGACCTACAACACCCGCTGGCTGGACGAGAACAGTGCACCGGCACAATGGCGATTCAGCTACCCGGCGCCGGCGACTGCCGGGCATTAACAAGAATTAAGTTCTGCGGTGTTGCTGTCGCACTTGGTTCAAGCTCCGGAGACCCGAAATTTAAAGGCCAGCAATCGCCCCCCGCTCCTCAGTTGTCATTCTGACGATCCCCCGGCTCCATCGGGGGTGAGGAAGAATCCCTACGCTGCCACAAATCTCTCCCTCACCATTGTTTTCGATCACGATGAAAGCAAGCGCTTTTAAGCGGAGTCAGTTCTGCGGGGTTGCGGTTGAAATGGATCCAGCCAACTTCAAAAACACCAAAAGGTTCTGGGTTAAGATGGGCCGGATGAAGTTGACCGAGAAAAAACCAGGGGAAGATTTGTGGCACAGTAGGGGTTCTTCCTCACCCCCGGTGAAGCCGGGGGATCGTCAGAATGACAATCGCGCGGGGGATTTAGTTTGCGGGCAAGAATGTGTGAGCGGCCAGGGGTTCTTCCTCTCCCCCGGTGAAGCCGGGGGATCGTCAGAATGACAATCGCGCGGGGGGATTTCGTTTGCGGCAAATTTGCGTCCTGAATTCCTCCTCCATCAAAAACATTGCGGCCAGCTCAATAACTCACCACCACATCCCCCTCCGGCGCCGGAGCTTCCACGCTTAATATCCCGGTGGCAAACGAGCTTCGCATCGTCTGGCCGCCCATCGTGGCCCGGCCCACGCCTTTGCCGCCGATCACGTCGATCCTGACGCCCTTCCACCACGGCGTATAGCTGCCTTCCTGCGCCATGTGAACGGTCAGCCCTGATTGGGTTGCGGTGCAGGTGAACTTTACCCGCTTGTAATCGCCTTTCTTGAACTGGAACGACAGCCCGTCGTCGGCGTACACCGAGCCGCTGCAATCGCCGCCGCCGGTGGGGGGATATACGCGCACTTCCAGCGGGCCCTGGGGAACTTCATCGGTGCTCTGCACCACCGGCTGTTGCGGAATGATGGCGCCGGCGCGCACGTAGATTGGCATCGCCTCAATCCCGGTTTTTCTCGTGACCGCGCGCCCGCCATGCACCAGCTCACCCGTCCAGTAGTCATACCAGTCGCCTTTGGGCAGCTGCACTTCCACGAAGTCAAAAAATTCCCATAGCTGCGGCGCAACCAGCAGGTCGCGGCCATAGAGGAATTGGCGGTCGAGGGTCAGCAGGGAATCTTCCTGCGGATATTCCAGGAACATCGCCCGCATCAGTGGCATGCCGTTGCGCGTATTTTCTTCCATGGTGGTGTAGGTGTAGGGCAGCAATTTGTAACGCAGCTCAATATATTTTTTGCGGATGGCTTCATGTACCGGGCCATGCACCCACGGCTCCTGGTTCTCAGACCCCTTCTCAGTATGGCTGCGATAGATGGGATAGAACGCCGCCAGCTCCAGCCAGCGCGTATAAACGTCAGGCAGCGGACTGCCGCGGTACCCGCCGACATCGGCGCCCATCAGCGCGTAACCCGAGATGCCCAGGTTCATGATGTTGGCCACCGACTGGCGCAGGTGGTCCCACGAGCTGGAATTATCGCCCGTCCACGACGCCGCGTAGCGTTGCGTACCCGCATAGGCGGCCCGGGTCAGCACGAACGGCCGTTCATCGGGACGAAGCTTCAGCAAGCCGTCATAGGTGGCGTGCACGTTCTCCATGCCAAACACGTTGTGGATTTCGCGATGGCTGGCCTGGCGCACGCCGCCGCCGGGCATCGCCACCCGGTGCACGGTGTCCAGCGGCATGGTCTTATCGGCGCGCTCGAATACCGCGGGCTCGTTCATGTCGTTCCAGAACCCTTTGATTCCATCCTTCACATAATCCTTGTACAGTGCGCCATACCAGCCGCGCGTCGCCGCGCCCGCGGTGAAGTCGGGAAAGACGCTGGGCCCCGGCCATACCGCCCCCACGTAAACGCTGGCGTCCGGATTTTTCACGAAACGGTCTTCGCGGATGCCGCCGTCATAAGGCCCGTATCCGGCCTCCTTCTTGAGGTGCAGGTCGCTGATGATGACGGTCTTGATCCCCTGCTTCTTGAGGTCGCCAATCAGGCCTTCGAAGTGGGAAAAATTTTCCCGGCTGACGGTGAACGGCGCGTTGCCCTTCTGGTAGTCGATGTCCAGGTATAGCGCGTCCAGCGGGATCTTTTTAGCGCGAAATGTGTCGGCAATCTCACGCGCCCGCGATTCCGGATAATAACTGTAACGGGACTGCTGGTAGCCCAGCGTCCACAGCGGTGGCAGCGGGGTCCGTCCAGTGAGCGCGGTGTATTGCTCAATGACTTTCTTGGGATGGGGGCCGTAGATGAAGTAGTAATCGATGGGACCATCATCGGCGCCATAGCTCAAGGCGTCGCGCTCGCCCTTGCCGAAATCAAAGGTGCTGCGGAAAGTGTTGTCAAAGAAAATTCCATAACTGCTGCCCTTCCGCATGGCCACAAAAAAGGGAATGGTCTTGTACAGCGGATCGGTCGTGGGCAGCCAGCCATAGGCGTCGGTGTTCCACATGGTGAAGGCCAGGTTGCGGTGATCGAGCGGCCCTGATTTGTCTCCCAGGCCAAAGTAATGCTCGTCTTCGGGCATCACCTTCCACATCTTGAATTGGGTTGCCATTCCGGCGCCGGCTTTGGCGGGCTCGGTGAACTGTGAAGGTATGTTCGCCGAGGCCAGCTTCATCCGGTTAAAGACCAGCGGACGCTGTGGGTCGTCCTCGGAGATGACTTTTCCTGCGAGATCCATGAACACGACCCGCAAACCCTGTTTTTCGATTCTCACCTGGAGGTTGCTGGTGCGCAGCACAACCGCATCGGCCAAATTTTCGCAGGGAAAAGCAACTCGCGGCATCGCCGCGCGCGCCTCGGGCGTAATTGCCCAGGAATTATCGGTGGGAAAAGCGCCGTCCAGCGCGATCTGCACTCGCACCACCGAGTCGCTCAGCGCCGACACGCGCATGACCGCTTTACCCGCCTGCAAATCTACCCCGCTCGTGGGAGCATCGGCGAAAAGGGGGGTCACCGACGTGACGCGCTCCAGGCTATGCCAGCCGGAATCCGGCGGCGGAACATTTTGCGCAAAGAGGGATGAGGCGGACGCCAGAATGGCCAGGCCCAGGGCAGCGGTTCGAAGAGCGGCGGCGCCGCGAAAAAAATGCTTCATAGAGGGATTACTCCGTGGCAGAGTGCGAAATGCGAGTTCTTTCTATGTACAGCAGCGCTGCGGGAAACGCAACCGGAAGGCGCGCCAGCCGCCAAAAATCAGCGATAGACAACCCCCAGATCATGGGCGATGATGGCCGGGCGCGATGTTAAAACTTTCCGGCATCACCAAGCACTTTGGCCAGACCGTGGCGTTAGGCGGCGTCACCCTCGAGTTGGGCGCGGGCGAAGTTCACGCCCTGATCGGCGAAAACGGCGCCGGCAAGAGCACCCTGATGAACATACTTGGGGGCCTTCACCATCCGGATTCGGGCGCGATGGCAGTGGATGGCGAGCGCTACGCCCCGCAGGACCCGCAGGACGCGCGCCGCCGCGGCATCGCCCACATCCACCAGGAGCTATCGCTGTGCCCGCATCTTTCGGTTGCGGAAAATATATTGATGGGCATGGAACCCGCCCGCTGGGGATGGCTCGACCGCGGCGCCCTGCGCCAGGAGGCGCTGAAAATCCTGGAGAATTTCAGCCACCCCGAGATTACTCCCGATAAAAAGGTCGCGGACCTGCCCATCGCGGCGCGCCAGATCGTAGAAATTTGCCGCACCCTGGCGCAGAAAGCTTCTATCATCCTGATGGACGAGCCCACCAGTAGCCTGCAACGTGAAGATGTGGAGCGGCTGTTCCGCTGCATCGCCAGCCTGAAATCGAGTGGCATCAGCGTCATCTATATCAGCCACTTTCTCGAAGAGGTGCGCGAGATCGCCGACAAGTTCACCGTCCTGCGCGACGGGCACAGCATCGCCAGCGGCCCGCTCACCTCGGTGACCGACGACCAGTTGATCGCCTTGATGGTGGGCCGGTCGATGAGCGACCTGTATCCGCGGCGCACGGCTTACGCTTCTCCACAGACGGTGCTGCAGATGTGTAATCTCAGTGCCCCGCCGGCGGTGAAGCTGGCGGACCTCGAAATCCGCAGCGGAGAAATTCTCGGCATCGCCGGGCTCATCGGCTCCGGACGAACTGAAATGTTGCGCACCCTGTTCGGCTTGCAGCCCGCCGCGGGGGGCGAGGTCACGGTGCACGCGGCGCAGTCCGCGGCGAAAAAAGGGTCCCCGCGTCTGCGCATCGTGCAAGGCATCGGCTATCTCAGCGAAGACCGCAAAGGCGAAGGCCTTGCCCTGGGTTTGCCGGTCGCCGACAACATCACCTTCACCCGGTTCGCATCGTGCTCGCGCTGGGGATGGCTCAATCGCAAGAAGCAGGCGACCCAAGCCGGCAGTTGGATCACCGGGCTGAGCATCCGTAGCCGCAGTCCCTGGTCGCCAGTGGCGCGGCTTTCCGGCGGCAACCAGCAGAAGGTCGCGATCTCCCGGCTGCTGCACCAGCAGGCTGATATTTTTTTGCTCGACGAACCCACTCGCGGAGTCGATATTGGCAGCAAAGCCCAGATCTACGAGGTCATCGTGCGGCTGGCCGCCGAAGGCAAGGCGGTGTTGGTGGTGAGCTCGTACCTGCCGGAGCTGTTCGGCTTGTGCGACCGGCTGGCGGTCATGAGCCGGGGTACAATTTCCGCGGTGCGTTCCATCAGTGAATGGACGCCGGAATCAGTGCTGCAGGCCTCCATCGAAGGCGATGCCGAGGAGGCCGCCGCCAGCATCGCGTAATGCCCGCGTAGAAATATGACAGCCTCGCTTTCCACCAATCCCGCGCCCGTTCCCGCCGTTGCCGCGGCAGTCGCTCCTCGCCGCTCCGCCCGCATGCAGACCTGGCTGCGGGTCTTTGGCCCGTTCCTCGGCCTCGCGCTGGTGATTTTCATCTTCGCGCTGCTGGCGGATAATCCCGGCCGCTATCTTTCCATCCCCAACCTCCGCATCGTCTTGTCGCAGACCGTGATCGTGGCCATCGGCGCCATCGGTATGACCATGCTGATTATCAGCGGCGGCATCGACCTGTCGGTGGGTTCGGTCATCGCCCTGGCCAGCGTGGTCACCGCCATAGGCATCCGGGGGAACTGGTCTCCGCTGCTGGCGGTTTTCGCCGGCATCCTGGTTGGCGGCATCATCGGCCTGGTGAATGGCGCCGTAATAACCACTTTGCGCGTGGTCCCATTTATCGCCACCCTGGGAATGCTGGGCGTTGCCCGCGGCGTCGCCAAGTGGGTGGCCGGCCAGCAGACGGTTAACGTCCCCGCAACCTGGGTGAACGATCTTGCCGTGACTTTTCCCACCCCGGCGTGGCTGCTGCTGGCGCCCGGTGTCTGGATTGCGATCGTGCTCGCGGTGCTGGCCGCCATCGTTTTGCGGTACACGGTGTTCGGCCGCCGCATCTTCGCTCTCGGCTCCAATGAGGCGGCGGCGCGGGCCTGCGGCATTCATACCGACCGCCTCAAAGTCGCGATCTACGGGGTCAGCGGCCTGCTATTCGGCCTCGCCGGCGTCATGCAGATGTCGCGCCTGCGCCAGGGAGACCCCACCGTGGCGGTCGGCGTCGAACTCGACATCATCGCCGCCGTAGTCATCGGCGGCGGCAGCCTGAGCGGCGGGGAAGGCAGCATCCTGGGCTCGATGATCGGCGCTCTCATCATGGCATTCCTGCGCAACGGCTGCCAGCAGATGGGATGGCCCAACTACATCCAGGAAATCATCATCGGGGTCATCATCGTGATCGCCGTGGCCATGGACCGCCTGCGAACTTCCAGCATCGAGACGTAAGCCTGAAGATGGGGAAGCGATGAAAAAAAACGTTGTGATGTTGGTGCTGACCAGCCTGCTCACGCCGGCGCTGCACGCCGCTGAAAACTCGACCGCCGGCGGCCCGGCTGAACCTAAGGTGACGGTGGAACGCTTACAGGATTCGCCTCTGCTTTCGCCGCAGCCGTCGGGCGCGGGGTCCGCGGGAATTTTCAACCCCGCGGCGGTCCGCGATCACGGCAAAGTCATACTCTTATATCGCGAGCAGGACGCCCACGGCACGTCGCGCATCGGCTACGCCGCCAGCCCTGATGGCATTCATTTCACCGCGCGTCCCCAGCCGGTGCTCTCGCCCCAGGCCGATTACGAGCGCGATGGCGGCGTCGAAGATCCCCGCCTGGTGAAATTCGGCAAGATTTATTACATGACCTACACCGGCTACAACAAGAAGGATGCGCAGCTCTGCCTGGCCACATCGCGCGACCTCGTCCACTGGCAGCGTAAAGGGGTGATCCTGCCGGCGTATCAAGGCAAGTGGAACCGGGGGTGGACCAAGTCCGGCGCCATCGTCCCGCAAAAAATCAACGGTCAGTACTGGATGTATTACCTGGGCACCGGCGCCGATAAAACCGACGAGATGGGCCTGGCACATTCGACCGACCTGCTGCATTGGGTCGACGATCTCGATTTCCCCGTGCTCCCCAAACGGCCCGGCAACTTTGATGAGCAGGTGGTCGAGCCCGGCCCCGCGCCCATCATCACCTCCGCCGGCATTTTCTTGATCTACAACGGCGCCGACAAGAAACTCGTGTACCGGACCGGCTGGGTGCTCTTCGACAAGAACGATCCCAGCAAAGTGCTGGCGCGCTCAGGCGAGCCCATCTTCGCGCCGCAGCTCGATTGGGAAACCATCGGCCAAGTGCCCAATGTCATATTCGTCGAAGGCATGGTTCCCGCAGCCGAAAAAGATAGCTGGCTTCTATACTACGGAGGCGCGGATAAATATATTGGCGGCCTGCGCGCGCGGTTCACGTTCGCACGAGGCGATTAACGCCTACGCCCGCTTTTTCGAACCGGCGGTGTGTGCGATTCAACTTCAGGGGTCGATAGGTTTGTCATTAGCCCGAACTCTACAGATCGCTGTACTTATTCTTCCGTTGGCCCTAAGTATGTCGAGCAACGGAGAAGATAACCAGCCGAAGAGGGCGAGAGAAGCTTCTCGTTTACAAGAAATAGTTCAAGCGGCATTAAAAGATGAGGAAAAAGACTTCTGCGAAGATAGCCTCCGGCAGGATTGTCCTGCGCAATTTCGACGCGGCCTCAGATACAAGCCAGTGAGACTCTCGCCTAAAGGCATAAGGGGGCTAATTGTAGAGCTGCACGTTGTCGGTTTTTGCGGTTCAGGTGGGTGTGAGACTTATGTATTCGAGGAAACAAAATTTGGGTGGGCAAAAGTTCTAGAGGTTACCGGCACCTACGAAGATTTTCTCGTGTCTTCATCGATCACTAAGGGGTTCTACGACCTGATTGAGTCAGGCGCATATCATGGCGAAAAGCGCCGCCACCGATATCTTTGGGATGGCACAAGATACATAATCAGGTCTGGCAAGCGGAAAAATTAAGTTCGGGGACTCAGGGGGCAGCAGGCCTGCAACCGCAGACCCAATCATCATTGCGCATTCGATTTTTTGCGGGAAGGGAATCACATTTTATGAAGCTCACCATACTTATACTGATTGCAGCCCTCACGTTGCCGGCTTCTGCCCAGCAGGACGACGCCAAAGGGGGCGCCCCGCCCACCGGCGACAGCAAGGACATTCACACCTACATCCACCAGGGATGGGACGTGTTGTCGCGGTCGATGAATGACTGCAAGACCCTGGGTGACAGCAAGCTGCAGACCCAGCCGATCCTGTTTCTCCCCGCCGAAATCAGCACACCCGAAGACGTCACCGCGCTGCAGAAAAAATGCGGGATCCAGGTCGCGCCCCTGCCCAAAAAGATCGAGCATGCCGGCGACCTTCGTCCCGGCGAGCTGCCGCGCCAGGGATTGCTCTACCTGCCCAACCCCTACGTGGTTCCCGGCGGTCGCTTCAACGAGATGTACGGCTGGGACAGCTACTTCATCATCCTCGGCCTGGTGCGCGACAGCCGAGTCGATGCGGCGCGCGGCATGGTGGAAAATTTCTTTTACGAGATCGAACATTATGGCTCGGTGCTGAACGCCAATCGCACGTATTACCTCACGCGTTCGCAGCCGCCGCTGCTGACCTCGATGATCCTTTCGGTCTATGACGCTAACAACGGGCAAGGCCCCAGCGGCGCCGCCTGGCTGCGGCGTGGGTATGAGAATGCTGAGCGTGACTGGCAGCTGTGGAACACCGAGCCGCATCTCGCCGGAAACACCGGGTTGTCGCGGTATTACGATTTTGGCGACGGCCCCGTCCCCGAGATGGGAGACGACCCGACGTATTACAACCAGGTGGCCAACTCACTGCTCGCCCACGGCGATCCCGGCCATTATCTGGTGTCAGACGCGCCCAGCTCGTCGGCGATGATGGTGGTGGGACCCGAACTGACCGTGAAGCCCTGTGATGATTCCCAAGGCAGCGCCGCCAAGCCGTGCGGCCCGGAGAAGAAAGTTCATCTCTCCGCCGACTACTACAAAGGCGATCGCGCCATGCGCGAATCAGGCTACGACATCTCCGACCGCTTCGGGCCGTTCAGCGGCTCCACCCACCATTATGCTCCGGTGTGCCTGAACAGCCTGCTCTACAAGGCGGAAAGCGATCTCGCCAGGATGGCCGCCCTGCTGGGACGCCCCGCCGACGTCAAAAAATGGAAAGACCGTGCCGCATTGCGCAAAGACCGCATGACTCGCTACATGTGGAACGCCGGCCGCGGAATGTTCTACGACTACGATTTCCAGCGCGGCCGCCAATCCACCTACAACTTCGCCGCGTCCTTCTACCCGCTGTGGGCGGGAGCGGCCACCCCGCAGCAGGCCCGCATGCAATTGCGCAGGCTGCCCCTGGTCGAGCGGGGCGGCGGAATCGCCACCAGCGACCGCATCACCGGCGTGCAATGGGACATGCCCTACGGCTGGGCCCCGGTGCAATACTTCGTGGAAGAAGGCCTGCGCAAATACGGTTTCAAGACCGAAGCCAACCGCGTGGCCGCGCACTGGAACTCGATGGTCGAAGAAAATTACCTGCGCGACGGCACCATCCGGGAAAAATATAACGTGGTGGACCGTACCACCACCGCCAACGTCAGCGTCGGCTACAAGGCCAACGTAGTGGGCTTCGGATGGACCAACGGGGTGTATCTGGAATTCGAGGCCGCGCAGGGAAAGTGAGCGTAGTAGCCAAGGGGACGGAATCAATCTCAATCTGAAGGAAAGGTTTATCTGACCATAGGAACAGAAGTCCGCGCTTAAGATGAATTGTCATTCCGAGCGAAGTCGAGGAAACTGTGCAGCCGGCCTGGCCGCAATCTCAAAGGAAACGACGCTCAGACTTTACGCGTAGCCTCCCTTTGACTCTACAGCGGTTTCATAGCTGCTGTAGCCCCATGTGGATTGTTGTCCGCGGAAAACTTGCCATCCCAGCGCCTAATTGCTGCCTCAAGGATAGAACTACAAAGGGGTCGCGCCCAGGCAGTCCACCCAACGGGATGTCATTCTGACGACCCCCCGCTTTATCGGGGTGAGGAAGAATCCCTACCCTCTGCAAATTCTCAGCCAACCCGATGGATCATCTCTGGCCAAATACTGACCACAGTCGATGATCGTCGCGCGCGTTGCCTGATGCGTACAGGAGAAGCGAAAAAGACGCCGGGAGAAATATTGGGCGAACAGTAGGGGTCCTTCCTCACCCCGATAAAGCCGGGGGTCGTCAGGATGACACGGTTTGAGGGGCTTGAACTCGAGCCAGCAAGATCAAAGGCAGGCTGCGCGTAGAACCAATTCGACGGCCCGATGAATCCATCGATTCAGGCTGACGTTCCTACCACCCTGTAGGGAAAAAAGGGTTCCTCGGCTTTCGCTCGGAATGACAATTCCTATTAGAAGGCGGGCGCGTGTTCCGAGCGCTGGTAAGACGTGCGCTCTATCCCGAACGGCGTTCTAAAAAGGCCCCAGAACTTTCTTCAGCGATTCCAGGTCCTGCACATTCGATCCACTGAGCGCGCGGTCGATCTGCCGCAACAGCCCGGAGAGCACGCGCCCGGGCCCGACTTCCACGAAGGTTGTGGCCCCGGCGGCCGCCAGGGACTGGATGCACTTCACCCACTGCACCGTGCCGGTCACCTGGCGCACCAGCGCGTCGCGTGCCGACCCGTCGCCGGGCGCCGACAGCTCCCCATCAATATTGCGCGCCACCGGTATTCGGTTTTCCGCGAACGGCATCTCCGCCAGATCGACCGCCAGTTGATCTTGGGCGGGCTGCATCAGCGCGCAATGGAAGGGTGCGGAAACCGCCAGCAGGATCGCCCGCTTGGCGCCGCCGCCCTTCGCCAGCTCGCAGGCGCGGTCCACGGCCGCCTTATTTCCCGAGATCACAATTTGTTCCGGAGAATTGATGTTGGCCGTGGACACAACTTCGCCCTGCGCCGCCTGGGCGCAAATTTCGCCCACCGCCGCCGCCGGCAGTCCCAGGATCGCGGCCATGGCGCCCGACCCCACCGGCGTCGCCAGCTGCATGTAGCGGCCGCGATTGCGCACAGTGCGCACCGCGTCGCTGAAGTTCAGCGTACCGGCGGCAACGTGAGCGGAATATTCTCCCAGGCTGTGGCCCGCCACCCACCGGGGGCGCAGGCCTTTCTCGTCGAGCACGCGGTACACCGCCACCGACGCCGTAAGTATGGCGGGCTGCGTGACCTCGGTCAGTTTTAATTGTTCTTCAGGACCCTCGAAGCAGACATCGGAGAGCTTATAACCAAGGGCCTCATTGGCTTCTTCGAACGTCTGGCGCGCCAGCGCAAAGTTTCCCGCCAAATCCCTGCCCATGCCCACGGATTGCGAACCCTGGCCGGGAAAGAGAAACGCAATGGAATTAGGATCAGGCATGTTCGGCGGGCAGTGTGTCCGTGGCGCCGGCGGCGACCGCGGCTTTTGGCTCCGGCCTGGCCTCGCGAGGCGCCGGTTTCGCCGAGCTCCGGTTTGAGGTCAGCTCGGCTTCGATCTTCTGGTTGATGCCGCTTTCCGCATAGTTGGCGGCCACCCGAATCGCATTCTTGATGGCGTTGTTATTGGATGAGCCGTGGGAGACGATGCATACCCCTTTGATTCCCAGCAGCGGTGCGCCGCCGTATTCGGAATAATCCAGCCGCTTCTTGAAATCGGCAAATGCCTTGCGGGATAGCAGGAAGCCGACCTGCGAGGTCACCGTGGACTTTAACGATTCCTTCAGCAGGAACCGCACGGTTTCCACCAGGCCTTCAGAAATTTTCAGCGCCACGTTGCCTACAAACCCGTCGCATACGATGACGTCAACGTTTCCGTTATAGAGATCGCGTCCTTCGACGTTGCCCACGAAGTTCAGCGACAAATTTTTCAGCAGGGGAAAAGTCTCTCGCGTGAGCTCGTTGCCTTTGCTCTCTTCTTCGCCGATGGAAAGCAACCCTACGCGCGGCCGGGGGATGTTGAAGATGCTGCGCGAATAAATCTCACCCATCACCGCGAACTGTTCCAGGTTGTGGGGCTTGGAATCGACGTTGGCGCCCACATCCACCAGGATGGCGGCCGTGCCTTGCGCGGTGGGGAAAACCGCTGCCAGCGCCGGGCGGTCGACGCCGGGCAGCGCGCCCAGCACCATTTTGGCCGTGGCCATGGCCGCGCCAGTGTTGCCCGCCGAAACAAAGCCGGCGGCCGTGCCCTGCCGCACCATGCGCAGGCCCACCCGCATGCTGGAGTCGCGCTTGGCGCGCACTGCTTGCGAAGCTTTTTCGTGCATGCCGATGACCTGGGTGGCATGCACAATTTCAATGGGAAGCTCGCGGGCGCCGCGATGCATGTCCAGCTCGGTGTTGATGAGCGCTTCGTTCCCCACCAGCGCCACCCGGACGTCATAGGCCCGGGCCGCCAGAATGGCGCCTTCAACCTCGGGCTTGGGGGCCCGGTCGGAGCCCATGGCATCCACAGCGATTACGGTTGGCATTTAGGAAATGATTGTAAACGCGGCAGGCTTATTTCTTGTCTTTTACGGTAATGATTTCCCGTCCCTTGTAGAACCCGCAGCGCGGGCACAGCCGGTGCGGCATCTTGCGCTCGTGGCAGTTGGGGCACTCGGAGAGCGATTGCGGAGTCAGGAAATCATGAGCGCGTCGCTTGCCGGTGCGCGCCTTGGAATGTCGTCGTTTCGGGTTAGGCATGGGATTATTGTAACCTCACTAAAATTTTCCGGGCGCATCCGCCCTCGGTCCACTCGCTGCTATAGTCAAGCTCCACAGACCACGGAGTCGAAGATGACGCGAGCTGAATTTGACCCTTACTTCAACTTCTCTCTAATGTCAGCCAGCGCGGCCCAACGCGGGTCGGGCGAAGCAGCGCTGCAGGTGCAGCTTTCTTTATTCAGATCATTACCGCAACCCGGGCACAAGCCCTTGCAATCCTCGCGGCAAACCGCTTTGAGAGGCGCCGCCAGTAATACCTGCTCGGTCAGCGCGTCCTCGAGCAGCAGTCCCTCACCGGTATAGAAGCCAATCTCTGTATCGGCCTCGCTGATGGCCACCACCGGTCCCTGGGCGCCTTCCCCAATAGGGCGGTAGATCAGGTCGAACGCTCCCCCCACCGGCCGTTCTACAGGGTCAAGACAGCGTGCGCATTTGACCTGTATGCGGGTCGAAAACGAGCCCACCAGCCGGATGTCCTGCACCTTGTGTCCCTTGCCATGATGCTCTTCCAGCAGCTCGGCATGGCCGGCGGCGCGCACTGGCTCAGCCAGCTCCAGATCCGGGCCTACATCGAACAAATCCGGCTTGAACTCCTGGTCAAACTCAATCCGGCGGAGTTCCAGTTCCTGAACGCTGATAAACAAGGCAACGCCTCCAACACCCCCGCGAACTCCATCAAAACAATAAGAAAGGAAGCAGCAGGGCGGGAATCTTTAAGGATAAAGGAATCAGGGGATTTAGTAAACCCGGTGGTGGGCGATGAGCAAAATCGCCGCCGCGCATCGGGACCGCCATCGAATCAGTTTCTTACTAGTCCCAACCAACCCGCAATCTGATTTTCAAGAAAATGTCATCTCGACCGGAGACCGCGGGCCTTTGCGAGGCGTAGTGGAGAGACCTCGGGGTTGCTGTAACAATCCAGGTCGCAGTTCAGAACGTATCGATGGGTGGTGGAATGATGGATTCCAGCCGGGTGCCCCACAGCTTAGGGTGGGCGAGACATCCTCGAGCCAACATTCCGCGGTAGAGATATGGCGGCAAGGGACGGCGGTGCTTCGCCCGTAGAGAGGGAAAATAACATCGGTATTTAGCAAATGGTTTTGATTCTGAAAAGTGCTGCCCTTGGAAATTGTTGACGAAGATTGAAGCAACTCCTCTGGATTGCGAACATTGAACGAAGTCTAAAACAAGATCTGAAGGTTTTCGCAGAATTGAGGCAGCAAACGGCATGCCACGCGAAACTAACGCAGCGGTCACCGATGGCGAAGAGCTTGTAGAGATATGCTCTCCGGGGACGGGGGAAACACCGATGCCTGGCCTGAAGGTTGCCGCTCGGTGGATGACAACTGACTCGCTTCACTGCAACAGGATCAGATCCTTCTAATCTGGTGGTTCGGATTTTAGTAGAACATCCCAAAATTGTCGTTGCGTTCCAGCGGGGTGCGATAGACTGGATGCCCTATATGGAGAACCAATGAACTTCAGAGCTAAGACTTCTATAAGCAAATCCCCTTGTGTACCGTTCCAGTCCTATTACTTGCCAGCATTGCTCCTGCTAATGATTCTGGCCTTTGCGCTGCCCGCAGGTGCGACTTCGCTGGCGGTTCCTACTCCGTTGATCAACCAGCCGCTGGCGCCGGACGCGGCCTCCCCGGGCGTGGCGGGCTTCACCCTCACGGTCAATGGCGCGGGATTTGTTTCCGGTTCGACGGTCAACTGGAATGGGGTGGCGCTGGGCACCACCTTCGTCAGCGCACGTCAACTGACGGCTTCGGTGCCGGCGGCCAACGTGGCGGCGGCGGGAACGGCGGCGGTCACCGTGGTCAATGCCGGCGCTGCCAACCCGGTCTCTAATGTCATTTATTTCCCGATTGCCGCTCCGACCACCGGAGTTGGGTTCGGAAGTGGAACTGCCAGCGCCGGCGCGATCCCTGCAGGTATAGCCGCGGGCGATTTCAACGGCGACGGCAAACTGGATTTCGCCGTAGCCAATTTTGGTGACGACACGGTATCAATCCTGCTGGGTCAGGGCGATGGCACGTTCTTAGCCCAGACAACCTACCCCGCCGGAGCAGGTCCCGTTTCGATTGCCATCGGCGATTTCAACGGCGACGGCAAACTCGATCTCGCCGTGACAAATGTGAATAGCAACACGGTATCGATCCTGCTGGGCCTGGGCAATGGCACCTTTGTAACCCAGGCCACAACGTATCCCACCGGATCAGGTCCCTATGCGATTGCCGCAGGCGATTTCAACCGCGACGGCAAACTCGATCTCGCGGTGGCTAATTATAATGACAACACGGTATCAATCCTGCTGGGCCAGGGCAATGGCACGTTTGTAACCCAGGCCACAACGTATCCCACCGGAGCAGGTCCTCAATCGATTGCCATTGGCGATTTCAACGGCGATGGCAGACTTGATCTCGCGGTGGCAAGTGTGACTAGCAACACGGTATCGATCCTGCTGGGCCAGGGTAATGGCATGTTTGTAACTCAGGCCACAACTTACCCCACCGGAGTCAATCCCCAATCGATTGCCATTGGCGATTTCAACGGCGACGGCAAACTCGATCTCGCAGTGGCTAATATTGGTGGCGCCAATGTATCGATCCTGCTGGGCCAGGGCGATGGCACGTTCTTAGCCCAGACAACGTATACCACCGGATTAGGTCCCGTTTCGATTGCCATCGGCGATTTCAACGGCGATGGCAAACTCGATCTCGCGGTGGCTAATCAGAATGGCAACACGGTATCGATCCTGTTGGGCCAGGGCGATGGCACGTTTGTAACTCAGGCCACAACGTACGCCACCGGATCAAGTCCCGAATCGATTGCCATCGGCGACTTCAACGGCGACGGCAAACTCGATTTCGCTGTAACTAATCGCAATGACAGCACGGTATCGATTCTGCTGCATGACAACCCCGCGACGATCACCAGCCCCACTCCGGGATCAACGCTGACTTCCCGGAGTGTGACCTTCACCTGGAATACGGGGGCGGGGAACCTCGATACGCCTGGGGATGAATATGCGATTCGTATCGGCACCACGCCTGGGGGCTCCGAGATTG
>JBBQWT010000013.1:0-95822 GCA_038210375.1 Terriglobales bacterium
TGTCCGGGGTATAGGTCTGGATTTTTAGCGCGTGCGCGCCGGCAGCAGCGGCGGCATCCACGATTTCCAGGGCCCTTTCGAGGGACTGGTTGTGATTGCCGGACATTTCCGCAATTACAAACGGAGCGTGGCCGGCGCCGAGCTGTCGATTTCCTATCGCGAAAGAGCTCATTAGCGTAGTTTGAAAAGCGGTTCCAGGGGCTTGCATCGAAGAAGTTTCGCCATGCCGCCGCGCAGCACCGCATCTCCGAGCAGCGGCAGTACCTCATCGTAAACCTGCATCAGCCTTTCAACATCAGAATCCGAGTGGGCAAAACTAATGTTATGACTTCCCAGGGTGAGCACCCCGCGGGCAAACATCTCCTGCAGGTAGAGCGTCTTGGTTTCCCACTGGGAATGGCCGTTGCAGTCTTTGAACAGGAGAAACGACCAGGTTGGATGTCCGGCCAGCGAAAGAAACTCAGTGAGTTGAAACTTTTCCAGCCGCGCGGCCAGCCCCTGCAATATTTTTTCACCCTGCGCGCTCATGGTGCTGACCACCGGATGGGTCTGCAGCTTGGTCATGGTCGCCAGCGCGGCCGCCAGCGAAAGGGTTTCGCCCCCGAAAGTAAAAGAAAAGAAAATCTCTTCCATGAAGCGCATGATGTCCGCACGTCCGGCGATCGCGGCCACCGGGTAGCCGTTGGCCAGGCCTTTGCCGAAGCAGGCCAGGTCGGGAGTCACGCCAAAAAATTCCTGGGCCCCGCCGTTGGCGTACCTGAAGCCGGTAATGGTCTCGTCGAACACCAGCACCGCGCCATGACGCGCGGTCAATTCCTTTACCGCAGCCAGAAATCCATGCGCTGGGGCGGTGGTATTCATCGGCTCCAGGATCACGGCCGCCACCTGGCCGGGAAGATTACGGAAAATCTGGTCGAGTGAATCGATATCGTTGTAGCCAAAGACGTGGGTGAGCTTGCGAGTGGCCTCGGGTACACCTTTATTTCGGGTGGTGGAGCCGATATACCAATCCTGCCAGCCGTGATAACCGCAAACGGCAACATGGTCCCGCGAAGTGAAGGCGCGAGCCACTCGGATCGCGCCCGAGGTCGCGTCGGAACCATTCTTCCCGAAGCGCACCTGCTCGGCGCAGGGCACCATCTCCACAATTTTTTCCGCGACTTCGAATTCGATGGGGTGAGGAAGGGAAAAGATGACGCCATCCTCCAGTTGGGCCCGGACGGCAGCGGTGACGTCAGGATCGTTGTAACCCAAGGTCACGGCGGCCAGGCTATTGATGAAATCGATATATTCGTTGCCGTCGACGTCCCAGACATGACTGCCCAGGCCGCGTTTAATGAAATAGGGCGAAACGCCCCTCGGATACTGGGTCTTGCTCTTGCTGAAGGTTTGCGAGCCCAGCGGAATGGTGCGCAGGGCCCGGTCGAGCATCGCTTCCGATTGTTGATATCGACTTGGCATTATGGCTTCATCACCTCATCCTGGGCCAGAGATCTCTTAAGACCTTCATTGCGTTCGTACGTTTCATTGCTGTGCATCAGCGCTGGATCGCGCCCCAGAAAATCGAGTACGTCCGCGGTCGTGAACGCGGGTTTGTGAGGATAAAGCGCCGCGTACACGGCGCTGACCAGCGCAAAATCTTCAGGTTCATCCACCGTCCAGCGCAAACTCGATAAATCCTCGCTGGATGCGTAATTCATGACCTTATAGCGCCGCGGTTGCTGGTGCACGAACGTGGTGACGTGTTCCCTCTGGGATTTCAGGCGGGCCTCCTTCCACGCCTCCTCAAGAACCGCGAATCGGCAAACTTCGACGTCGAGGCCGTCAGGATAAGTGGGTTTGATGGTGTTCGAAGTGTAATCATTGCCTTCGCGTAAATGGAGGTCCACGATTTTATCGAGCAATTCCGGATCGGTAAGCGGACAATCGCCGGTCAGGCGCACGACATGCTCTGGACGCCAGGGCAGGGCGGCATGATAAAAGCGGTCGAGCACGTCCTCCAGGTCGCCGCGGAAACATGGAACATCCAGGTCCCCGCATAAGGCCGCGATTTTCTCGTCGGAAGGATCCTGGCTGGTGGCCAATGTCAATTTCGATAACCGCGTGGCGCGCTGCAGACGTTCCATCTGGCGCTGCAGCATGGGCTTGCCCAGGATTGGCTTCAAGACCTTTCCCGGAAGCCGGGTTGACGTGAAACGGGCTTGGAGAATGCCTAATATCATTGCCGGAAGATGTTCCACGCAGCCAGTTGGTAAACTTCATTTGCTAACATCAGGGGCTGATTCAGCGCCTTACCGCCCTCGATTAGCGGGAAAATAAGAGTATTTCCTAGAGTAACATTAAATTTTGTCCGCGCAGCGGCGCGGAACTGAAGCCACACGCGCAGGTTGTCCTCCGCGGGGGCTGTTGTATATAAATGATTAAGTCTTCAAACCCCGGCCAGCCCCGCTGCAGGGGGCCCATCATCTCGCCGGTAAAATAAGTGTATCCAAATTGGGGTGTAGGTTGCTGCTGTTGAAGAGTTGGCGCAGCGGCGATTGAGGGAGCGATGAACGACGAACCTTTGCGGCACCTGGTCCGGGGCACGCGCCTTTACCTTCGCGATGTTCTTCTCAGCGACGTCAACCAATCCTATCTCCGGTGGATGAACGATCCGGAGGTCAATCAGTATCTGGAGAGCCGATTCTCCACCCACTCCATTGAGTCTCTGACCGAGTTTGTAAGAAGCATGCAGCATAGCCGTGACAACGTGTTCCTGGCCATGGTGCTTTCCCCGGGGGATCGTCACATCGGCAACATCAAGCTCGGGCCCATTAACCCGGTTCACAAGTTCGGCACGGTTGGCTTGCTCATCGGAGAGAAGGACTGCTGGGGCGCCGGGTATGCCACCGAAGCCATCACCCTGCTCAAGAATTTGGCTTTCGAACAACTGGAGCTGCGGCGGCTCACCGCCGGCTGCTATGGCAATAATGAAGCATCAGCCAAAGCTTTCCTCAAGGCCGGCTTTCAGGTCGAAGGCCGCCGTCCTGGGCAATTTTATTGCGACGGAAAATTTGTGGACCAGATTTTGCTGGGCGTGACCAGGCCGGAGCCCGGGCTAGACCTGAAAGATAACCGATGAACGTGGAATTTGGTCGGATTGATAAGATCGCGGTCTTCGGAGGCTCATGGCTTACCGCCGCCCTGATTCCTCTGCTGCGTAAACAGGGAATCCCTTTCATATTGTTCACCAGCGCACGCCACGCCGATGAAGTTGTGACCAGGGAGGGCAAGACCCTTCGCCAGGTGGCAGCGCACCACCAGGTGGAAGTGCAGATCTCGGACGACATCAATTTTGAGCCGCGCGTCGCCTCTTTTGTCGATCAACATACCCTGGGCATCGCATTGGGGGCGGCATGGGTTTTTTCGCCGGCCACCGCCGCCTTATTTTCTGGCAGACTGCTCGATTTCATGGGCATCCCCATGCCCCAATTTCGCGGCGGCGCCCACTACACCTGGCAGATTCTGCAAGGAAACCGTAACGGAAGCTGCATCCTGCAAGTGGTTCATGGCGGCCTGGCGACATTTCATCAGGGCGAGATCGTAACCCGGCGGGACTACCTGTTCCCAGACACCGTCAGAATACCCCAGGATTATTTCGATTCCGCGCTGCGGGAAGAGACTGTGTTTCTGGAAGAATTTATCGCCGCCATCAAGGCGCAACATTCTTTCCCTGTAAGAGAGCTCGACGAAAGCACTCGGACCTATTTTCCGTTCTTAAATACCATCAAGCAGGGCTTTGTAGATTGGCGCTGGAACACTGAAGAAATCGAGAGGTTTATCTGCGCTTTTGACGGGCCTTACATGGGCGCGACCAGCTTCATCGGCACCCGGCGGGTCCACCTGAAAGATTGCCGTGCCGATGCGCCCGCATTTCGCGGGCACCCGTTCATGGCAGGGTTGATTTTTTCGGTGAACAAGGATTCTGTGCGCGTGGCCACGCGGGACGCAAATATTCTGATCGGCACGGTGCTGGATGCGGATGGCCACAACCTCATTCCCCAATTAAACACTGGCGACAGGTTTTACACGCCCCAATCCTGGCTGGACGACGCCATGAAATTCTCTGCGAGTTATGGCGCGCACGGCCTGGAATCATAGCCCCCACACGGCACGGAGACTTGATGATGCGATCGATGATGGATTTGTTGAAGGCCATATATCCCCTGCGGCTGGCGCCGGTTTCACCCGACACCGACCGGTGCGGCGAGATACTGCAGGAAGAGCTGCCGTTCGACGTGCACAAATATGCATGTGAATCCGAGCACAACGGCTGGGTCGTCCCCCAGAACTGGTATGTCAAAAAGGCGGTCATCAGAAAAGATGGCCGGGTGGTGTACGACGGCATGGAACACCCGCTCGGCGTGATCGGTTATTCCCGCTCGTTTCACGGAAAGATCGGCGTGGCGGAGCTCAAGCCGCACTTGTTCACTCACCATCACTGGCCGGAAGGGCTGGTTTACCACTGCGACCTGTTCTACAAGGTGGGGAAAAAAGACTGGGGGTTCTGTGTTCCGCGCACGTTGCTGGATTCGTTGCCCGAAGGCGAATACGAAGTGGATCTTGAGACCGCTCATGAAGCCGGCGAAATGAAAGTCCACGATTACCTTCTGGCAGGCGAGAGCACCGACACCATTGTGCTCAACGCCCATAACTGCCACGCCGGACAGGCCAACGACGATGTTTCGGGAATGGTGGTGGGCATTGAAGTGATGCGGCGCCTGGCGGCCCGGCCTCGCCGCTACAGTTACCGGCTGATTATCGCGCCCGAACATTTCGGCACTATCTTTTATCTCGCCGGCGCGCCCGAAGAAGTGGTACAGACGTTTCGCGCCTGCATTTTTATGGAGATGCTGGGGAACATCCATCGCCTGGCGCTGCAGGAAACTTTCACCGGCAAGTCATTGCTCGATCGCGCCGCCCATAACTTCCTGCAGCACCACAAGCCCGGTTCTTTCACCGACAAGTTCAGAAAAATCATTGGCAACGATGAAACCGTGTGGGAAGGCGCGGGGTACGACATTCCCACCATTTCGCTTTCCCGTTTTCCTTACCCGGAATACCACTCCAGCATGGACACCGCTGATATCATCATCCCGGAAAAGCTGGAGGAATCCGTCGATACCATCCTGAATATTCTGCAGATGGTGGAGAACGAATCGGTGGTGACCAGAAAATTCCGCGGCCTGGTTGCCCTCAGCAATCCCCGCTACAACCTGTACATCGACCAGGCCGATCCTTCGCTGCGGCCCGCGATTGGCGAGGAACAGCGCCGGTGGAATTATTTAATGGATTGCATTCCCCGCTATTTCGACGGGGCCACATCGATCATGGATATCGCCGAAAAACACCAACTGTGCGCCCGGAAAATTCATGAGTACGTAGGACGATTTCAGGAAAAGGGCCTGGTGGATATTTCTCCGATCGCATATTCCTGAAGGACGTGATTCCAGTGGCGCAGTCCAAAAAACAGATGGTGAGGACGATCGCGGGAAACCCGGTGGTACGGTGGTTCTCCTTCGGCCTTGCCACGGTGTTCGATCTTCTCGGCCGCAGCTGGACCCATTTGCGCTTCCGCGCCCTTGTTCCCCATGCCGGTCTGTCGCTGTGCCACTGGACGACCGAGATCAAGTACCCGGAAAATATCACCATCGGCGACCGCTCGCGCATCGGACCGCATTGCGTGCTGGGAGCAATGAGTCCGATTACCATCGGCAACGACGTGACGGTTTCGCGGGGCGTGGTGATTGAAACCGCCGGACTCGATATTCGCGCCGCGATTCCTTACCCTCATCGCGCCAAGCCCATAGTCATTCATGACGGAGTGTGGATCGCCGATAACGCCATGATTCTGGGCGGTGTCACCATAGGAGAGCGCGCGGTCATCGGAGCAGGGGCGCTGGTGGTGAAAGATGTTCCCGCGGGCGCCATCATCGTTCATGCCCCGGCCGCACCGCTGCCGGAAAAAGAAAATCGGTCCACTCCCAGCATTTGAGTTATGCCGGTTGGGCCCAGGCCTCTTAAGCTGTGCTTTCCGCTTTCCGGTCGCGCGCCGCTTCATTCCTCGGCGACTCTTGCCCCGGCTTTCGGTAAACCTCTTCGCAAACCCTTGCCGGATCCACCCGCTGCAATTTTGCCCGAGTGATTTCCGCATTGGATTCGATGAAACGCAAGGGCTGGCTGACGTATAAGCCGGGTTGCACCAACGACTTGGAAACCGACGACAGGCTGCCGATGGTGATGGCGTTGCCGATGCGCACTCCCATCGAAATCGCGCAGGACGAGCCGATGGAGACATTATTGCCGACGGTCACCGGGCCATCGACGCGAAACCGGCCGGGACCGGAAGATTCGAAATAATAGCCATGTGTCCAGATCTGCGACCCGCGTCCGGCCAGCGTGGTGTAGTCGCCAAACACCACCGAGCAAGTGCAATCGACGCTGTGGTTGGAGGTAATTTTGGAAAGAATGCCGAGCTGCAGTTTCGCCGGGCCATAGGAAACCGGATGCGGGGGACGCCGCACGCGGTTCTTCATGCCAATGGCCGCGGTGGGCGCCAGCGCGATGGATAACGGCCCTCGAATCACGTTATATGATTCGATATAGGCCCCTTTACGCATCAGCAGACGGCGGCACGCGATCAGGTTGAAGTGGCCTACCCGGGCGCCGGGAGCCGTGCAAAGCTTATCCACCAGCAGCAGGTTCATGCCGATGTAGCTTTGGCGGCTGATCTGGTGTCCCATGAGATTGAGCAGGGGGATTTTTACGAAGCTGGGCAGGAACATCGCGGCGCCGCAAGACAGTATCTTTTTTAGCTTCATAGATTGACAATCGCTTGCTCAGCCGTCATTTGCGCCGGCCACCCACGGTCTCTTTCACAATTTGGACAAAGGCGGGAATGGTACTGGATTGGCATGCGGGACCGTTGCCGCAGCAGCCAGGCCCCCCTGAATCTTATGCTAAACTTGATACACTATCACGGAATTTCGCGTGGAATTTCTTCGGTCACGAGACCCTGTTCAGTGGGTTCCCCAGGTTAAGAAGCTCCTTAAACACCCAGGGAAATGACAGTTCCATTGGTGGTCTCACCTCGGGCCGTCCCCTTCAGCGGCGCCCCCGGCCGCTTATTTTGCAAGACAAGGATTTTTAAAAATGCTACAGCGTTGCACCAAGTGCGGGCTTCCGGAAACATATGAAACGATTGAATTCGATGCTGCCGGCGTCTGCAACATCTGCCGCCAGAAAGAATTCAAGGATGCGGCAATCAACTGGGAAGAGCGCAAGAACAACCTCGATGAACTGATCGCGGAACACCGCGGCAAGAACGATTACGATTGCCTGGTACCGTTCTCCGGCGGGAAAGATTCCACCTTCACCCTGAATTACCTGGTGCGCGAGTACAAGCTCAAGCCGCTGGTCATCCAGTTCAACCACCACTTCATGCGAGAGACGTTGAACCGCAACAATGAGCGGACCTTCAAGAAACTGGGGGTGGACGTGCTGTCGTTCACGCCCAACTGGAAGGTGGTAAAGCGCCTGATGCGGGAGGCGCTCATCCGCAAGGGTGACTTCTGCTGGCATTGTCACACCGGCATTTTCTCGTATCCCATGCAGATCGCCATTAAATTCGGCATCCCGCTGGTGTTCTGGGGCGAGCCCTCGTCGGAATACACGTCCTATTACGACTATTCCCGCAATGAGATCGAAGAAGTGGATGAGATCCGCTTTCACCGCTTTGTGAACCTGGGTATTACCGCCGAAGACATGAAAGGCATGATCGAGACCGATTTCGATCTCGACCCCCGTGATCTCGCGCCCTATACCTATCCCAAGCTGCGCGATCTCAAGCGCATTAAATACCGCTCGGTGTGCCTGGGGTCCTACATCCCCTGGGATGTTAAACGCAACGTTCAGGAAATCAGTACGGAGCTGGGTTGGATGGGTGATGAAGTCGAAGGCATGCCCCCCGGTGAATATACTTACGAGAAAATCGAGTGTTACATGCAAGGAGTGCGCGACTACATCAAGTTTCTCAAGCGCGGGTATTCGCGGGTCACGCAAATGACCGCCCTCGATCTTCGCGGCGGCCGCATCTCCAGGGAAAAAGCTGACCAGTTGATCAGCCAGTTCGAAGGCAAGCGCCCGCCCTCACTCGAATTATTTCTTCAGTATCTTGAGATCGACGAAGCCGAATTCAATGACATCGTCGCCAAGACGGTCATCGCGCCGCATGACCCGCACTTTCCCATCCTGGAAAACGCTCCGCGCACCTGGGATTTCGACAAATGGTACCGCGAGGAGGCCGCCCCATGATCGGCATCGTGGACCTGGGCATGGGCAATTTGAAATCAGTATCCAATGCCACCTACCAACTGGGATACGACTGCGTCCTGGTGAACCAGCGCAGCGCCCTGGACGACTTGTCACACCTGATCCTTCCCGGAGTCGGATCTTATTCCGCGGCCATGGGCTACATGGTGCAGATGGACTTAAAAGACGGAATCCTGGATTTCGTGCGCAGCGGCCGTCCAGTGCTGGGAATTTGCCTGGGAATGCAACTGCTCTCGACCGGTGGAGAAGAAGGAATCTGGACCGACGGCTTGAACGTGATTCCCGGGGAAGTCAGAAAGATCGAGCCGAGCGAGGGAATCATGGTCCCGCACATTGGCTGGAACACCACCCGCTTTCGTGCCGGCCACCCGGTGCTGCACAAAATCAAGAGCGGGGTGGATTTTTATTACGTGCATTCCTACAGCTTCAATTGCGAATCCCCCTCCAATGTATTTGCCACCACCGAGTACGGAAGCGAGTTCGCCTCCGCAATCGGCCGCGATAATGTATTCGGGGTCCAGTTTCATCCGGAAAAAAGCCAGTCCAATGGAATCAAGCTGCTGGAAAACTTCTGCAATTGGAATGGTGGGTGTTAAAGAAGCGCATCATACCGATCCAGTTGCTTGAGAACCATCGCCTGGTCAAGACCCTCCGTTTCGAAAGCCGGCGCGACGTGGGCGACCCGGTCTCCAGTTCCACGGTTTATAGCGCGCAGGATGCCGATGAGTTGATATTTCTCAATATCAACCGCGAGAACCGATCCATCCGTCCCCTGATTGAGGTGCTCGATAAAGTCGCTGAGTCCTGTTTCATGCCGCTGGCGGTGGGCGGAGGCATCCAGTCTCTCGCCGATGCCGAGACTTTATTCAAACATGGAGCCGATAAAATCACGATCAATTCGGCGGCTTTCAGCAATCCTGCCCTGATTACCGAGATCGCCGGAAAGTTCGGCACCCAGGCGGTGGTGATTTCCATCGACGTTAAGCTGGATGGGAATGGGAGGTATGTGCTCTACTCCGGGTGCGGCCAGGTGGCGGAAGCCGTGGCTTTCGAAGATCATGTTCGCAAGGTCACAGAATTTGGGGCGGGTGAACTGTTGGTGAACTCCATCGACCGCGATGGAACCATGACAGGATATGATCTGGAACTTCTGAAACTGGCCATGCGGGTCGCGACTCTTCCGGTGATCGCCTGCGGCGGGGCGGGCCTTTACATGCACATGAAGGATGCCTTTCTCGAAACCGACGTTAGCGCCCTGGCATGTGGAAGCCTGTTCAATTTTGGCGATAATAACCCCATCAGGGCCAAGGCCTTTCTGAGCAATTACGGAATACCATTCAAAGTGATCTGATGTCCGCTTCCGCCGCAGGTTCGAGCAGTTCGCACAACTTACCGGCCACCGGAGGTGAGTGGCCGGGGAGCGCCCGCTTCGCAGGGGTAATGTCGCGGCTGGGCCCGGCCAAGCTGGCGGCCGCGGGAATCCTGATCTACCTGGTGGTTTTTCTGCTGGCGCCGGTCCGCATAGCCGTTCCGTTTTCCACCGGGGCCTTCTGGTATCTCGTGGTTTGCTACCTGATGTTTTTCGCGGGCTGCTCTTTTCTGCAACTTCTGCCGGTTTCACTGGTGAGCTTTCGGGAGCGGACGAACTGGAGCATCGACCGCCTGTTTAACGTAGTGCTGGGTGTTGCACTTCTGGGAATTGCCCTGCGGTTGATCGACCGTTTCTTGTTTCGCGGACTCGATCTCAGCGTGGACGTGCTGGAGAGACGCGCGATGGTTGCCACCGTCGGCACCAATCCGGTCGCCATGGTTTCGGCGATCCTGTTCCCTTTTTCCTACCTGGTTCTGTTTGTTCACCTGCTGCGCGATCCCGCGCGCCGGCGCCGCGGACCTTTTCTTTTTTCACTCCTGATTTTTTTTATGCCCGCAGCCGATGGGTTTCTTCTGGGGTCGCGCTCCGTCGCCGTGGTGGGCGCCCTGTTGCTGTTTCTTTTCCTGGTTTATTTCGAAGTCGTGAAGCCGCGCTGGCGGCACATCCTGCTGTCGATCCTGATCGGCCTGGCGGGTCTGGGCCTCGGCGGCTGGATTTTTGCGGTAAGACTCAGCGCCATGCAGCTATCGATCCTGCAGACGATTTTTGATTCGGGATACGCATACACGGTCACCCCTGTGCCCTGGATCGTCAGCCTGATGAGCACCACCACCAGCAGCTTGTTATACGGCTTGCTCTTCACCTACCTGCATAGTTCGCAGTATTACACTCACGGAGTGTTCGAGTTTTTTTACCTGTATGATCATTTCTCGGGGCCGTTCGGGTTGGGCTCCGACCTTTTCGGTAATTATTTTCGCGTTGTCGGACTCCTTTTTGGCTTCCCAGTCAACCCGGCCGAGGGCCCTCGGGTCGGGGTATTCACCACCTTTTTCGGCGACGTATATCTTGATTTTGGTTGGTGGGGTCCGTTCTTTATTTTCCTGCTGGGTGCGATGGTCGAGAAAGTCTGGAATTCGGCCAAAAATGGCAACCTGGGCTCGGTCCCTCTCTATTTTTATTTCGTGATCATCATGCTGTTTTTTCCAGTGGTGAACCTCCTTTCCAACGGCCAGGGCCTTTTTGCCATCACTTCCTTTGTTTTGTTTCAGTTTATATACTCATATTGGTTCAGAGAGAGAGTTACAGCCGAACCCTAGCCCTAACCGCGATAGACTTTCCCATGCCATGACTTATACCGATCCCAAGGTTAATTGGTCGCAAACTGGTTATCTGCTGCGCGAGCGCAGCCGCTTCATCATCATCGTCACCCTGGTGGCGGCAGTGGCGGCAGCGGTGTTCGCAATGCTTCAGCCCAATATTTTTACCGCCACTTCGACCATCATTCCCCCGCAGCAGAACCAGTCCACGGCATCCATGGTGCTGGGCCAACTGGGTAGCCTCGTGGGCTCGGGGGGCGCCGGACTGGGCGCCAAGAACGCCTCCGATCTCTACGTGGCCATCCTCAGGAGCCGCACCATCGCCGACGGTCTGATCGACGAGTTTGGATTGGAGGGCATCTACGGCGTGAAGACCAAGACCGACGCCCGCAAAGTGCTGTCAGCCGATTCCTCCGTGGTCGCCGAAAAAGAAGGATTAATCTCCATCTCCGTCCGCAACAAGAACCCAGAAGTTGCGTCGCGCATCGCCAACGGGTATGTGGAACAGCTCTTCAAGCTGAACCAGAAGCTGGCATTGAATGAAGCCTCCCAGCGGCGCTCTGTATATGAAGGCCAGCTACAGGCCGCTAAAGAACATCTGGCAGACGCCGAGGTCGCCCTGCGCCGGACCCAGGAGGAAACCGGTCTAATCCAGGCCGACAACCAGGCCAAGGTGATTCTGGAATCACTCGCCCTGGCGCAGGCCCGGGTGTCAGCCAAGGAAGTACAGGTCCAGAGCATGCGAACTTTCGCTACGCCCCAGAACCCCGACTTGATCGCGGCCGAAACCCAGTTACAGGCGTTGCGTCAGCAGGTCAGCGCTCTGGAGAACAACCAGAGCCATGTGCGTGGAGACATCCGGGTCCCGACCGGCTCCATTCCGGGAGCGGCCCTGGAATATGTGCGCCGCTTCCGCGAAGTGAAATATCACGAAATGATTTTTGAGATTTTGAGCAAGCAGTATGAAGCCGCCAAGCTCGATGAGGCCAAAACGGTTTCACCGATTCAAATCGTCGATCGTGCCGTGCCTCCCGAGAAAAAGAGCGGGCCCATGCGCACGCTGATGGTCCTGCAGTACACCCTGCTTGCCTTTGTGGTTGCCGTAAGCTACGTCCTGATCAAGGGCAGGGCGGAGTGGATTCGCGGCTATTAAAGCAGTTTCTGAATAGTAATATCCGAGAATGCGGACACCATCGATCAACCCACGTTTTATATAAGAGGCGTACTTTCGACTCGGGCTGCGATTGGATCGCCGGCTGCAAAGCCCCTGGCTGCCCGGGCGCCCATCCACATGCAAGGACGTTCGATGGCGTGGTACAGCGCGAAAGGTATTCCCCCCAAGAGGATTGCGAACAAAACGATTCGGCCGGCTACCGGCAGGCTGGAAAATCTGACGAACGCCACCCAGATGCAAAACAAGTGGGCGAGGTAAATTCCGTAAGAATATCGCGCGATGGAGTGGGCCACGGAATGAAAAATGGAACCGGTCTTGATTTCCATGAATCTCGGAATCAGCCAGCCAACCGCAAAGCTGACACACCATCCTGATAATTGACTGGGCGGGGCAAAATAATAAACCCCGGCCAGGGCCATAAGAAATGGCAGCCACAACCATGCGGGGATGATCTTGGCGGCTGTCTTCGAAACCCGGTAAGCCACCACTCCCGCCAGGAAATCAGGAACGTAATCGAGGATGGTGAGCCGGCTCAAGCCATGGATCATGGTGAGGTGCAGGCTGGCCACTGCCACCGCGAGCATCCACAGCAGCTCAATCCTGATTTTGTTCATGCGATAGAGCATGGGAAGCACGGTATACATCTGGATTTCGAGCGGCAGGCTCCACAGCACCGCGATGACGACGTAACTGTGAGTCAGGTTCTGGATGAGCAACAGATTCGACGCCACCGCCCCCGCGGAGGCGGGGGTATAGATGAAATGGCCTCCGGAGCCGGAGGGGATGTGAAACAGCACGGCTGCCAGCACACAAAAAATGCTGAGGGGATAAATGCGGAAAAAACGGCGCAGGAAAAAAGCCGGGGTGCCCGGCCTGCGTTCCAGTGAAAACATCAGCACCGCGCAGGTGTGAATAAAAAAAAGCTGCACCCCCAGGGGCCCGAGAAAACGCGCATCTTGGCCCGCGGCCACGAGCAGATGGGCGGCCACCACCAGCAGAATGGCCATGCTGCGCAATACATCGAGGTTAACCGAATCCTGTTTCACCGGCAGGAATCGTAGCACGCGCCTCCGCCCGATCTTGAGGGGAAGTGCTGAGTCAACCCCGGAGAAGTCTCGACTCTGCCTCTGCTTTGCAGTAGCATGGGCGGCATCGATGCCTTCCGGCCGGTTTACCCACGCAATCGTGCGGTCACTCAACGCCCTCACCACCCTGGCGGAACGCGATTCGCGGCGCGCCGCGCATTTGCAGGTTGGCGAGCGCGGTGAAGAACAGGCCTACTTCTACCTGCGCGCCCTGGGATACGTCATGGTCAGCAGGAACTACCGCACCGCCAGGCTGCGCGGCGAGATCGACCTGATTGGCTGGGAAAACGGCATCCTGTGTTTTGTGGAAGTGAAGTCTCGCACCGGCCGCGACATCAAGCCCGCGGAGGCGGCGGTTGATTCCGCCAAGAAACGCGAGCTTTGCGCGGTGGCTCGGGATTATCTGCGGCGGGTCCCCGGCAGCCCGCCGCATCGCTTTGACGTGGTCACCATCTATTACGACATGCCGCGCCCCGACATAACCCTCTATCGCAACGCCTTTGCCATGACGTAAAGCGGCCACCGGCACTCACAACCCACGTTTTATATGTCCTGAAGTCACGTGGGGCAATCTCACCCTCTGGAGCCTGGCGGCACCGCGGCTTTCAACCTCGTGACTACTTCTGCGAGTCCAGATATTCCTCATGCCACGCCATCTGGATGGCTTCGAGCTTGCCTTCGTTCGATGCCTTGGCGTCGCCCGCGAAGTCAGGCAATCCCATGACGTAGGCGTGCAGCTCGGTGAAGCGCACGGTGAGCGGATCGATTGCGGGAAATTTTTCCGCCAGCATGATGCCGAGGTCTTCGGCTGAATTCCAATCCAGTTCCAAGCCCATTGTGACCACCTCTTGCCGGCGCAATGCCGACGCTTTTATCTAACTTATCTTAGTGAGGTTCCTTGGCGTAATTCTTGTTCCACTCGGGAATCTCGATGACCATGTCGGCGGTTCCGTCGGGCACGCACTGGCATCCCAGCCGCGATTGCGGGGTGAGACCAGGCGCCATGTCCAGTTCATCAAGTTCGGCGTCGGTGGTGTCGTTGCACGATTCCAACCCCTTGTGCACGATCACATGGCAGGTGGAGCACGCGTTCACTCCGCCGCAGGCATGGTCAAGGTCCACATCAAATCCGCTGGCAATATCCAGGATGCTTCCCGGTAGCCCGTTGTGACCGTACGGCACCGCCGCCGGATCCACTTCCACGGTCTTACCTTCTTTTACGAAGGTGAGTTTATATTTCCTGGCCGCCGGAGTGTAACTGGCTTCCTCGATGTATGGGTTCTTACCACCCATAAAATTGCTCTCCTTTCAGGATGCGGGCGCTCAACTGATCTCCGCCTTGGCGAAGGGATGCGGCGCCGTGGGGCCTTCGCCCATGTCCTGGTTCGCGGCATCCATGGTCTTGCCCTCCAGCGCGCCAGTCACCGAATTCATCATCAGCTCCGCCAGCCGGGTAGTGCCCTGATTGAGCTCGTCGATGGCGTCGCGAATCGCCTTGTAGTCTTCGCCGTTCTTAACCTTCTCCACCCGGGCTTCGAGTTTCGCGGTCTGCTGCTGCTCGCCGGCGGACAACTGCGACCACGCGGCATGCTTGCGGCCCTTGGCCAGCGCCAGGATGATGGTGTCAGCTTCGTTGCGCGCCTCGATCAACTGGCGCTTGCGAAAATCTTCTTCCGCATTGTCGAATGAATCGAGAATCATGCTCTCCACCTGCTCATCGCTGAGACCATAGGTGGGCTTCACTTCAATCTCGGCTTCCTTGCCGCTGCGCTGCTCCCGTGCCGAAACATTCAGGATGCCGTTGGCGTCGATCAGGAACCGGACCTCGATGCGCGGCATGCCCGCCGTCATCGGGGGAATCCCTTTCAAATCAAAACGCGCCAGCGAGCGGCAATCCTCCGCCAGTTCGCGCTCCCCCTGCAGCACGTGGATGGCGACATTCACCTGCCCATCCACCCAGGTGGTGAAGTGCTCGGTGGCCGACGCGGGAATGGTGGAGTTGCGTTGAATGATTTTGGCCACCACGCCGCCGGCGGTTTCAATTCCCAGGGAAAGCGGGGTCACATCGAGCAGCAGCATGTCGCGCGTGGCCTCGGAGCCCCCCGCCAGAATGTTGGCCTGCACCGCAGCGCCCAAGGCGACGACTTCGTCAGGATTCAGCCCGGTGTGCGGCTCGCGCTGGAATAGTTCCTTCACCAGCACCCGAACCCGGGGAATGCGGGTGGACCCGCCCACCAGCACCACCTCTTCAATCTGCGCGGCGGTCAACTTTGCGTCGGCCAGCGCCTGGCGGCAGGAAACCAAAGTGCGTTCCAGTACTGGGGCGATGACCTGCTCAAAGGCCGGGCGCTTGAGCGCGCGCTGATAACGCACGCCCCCGGTCCCCGGCAATTCAATATCGATGACCGCCTGGTCTTCGAACGACAGGGCAATCTTGGCGTCGATGACCGCCTGGCGCACGGTCTGCACCGCTTCACCGTTGCCGCGCACGTCCAGTTTCAAGTCGCCCGCGATGTCGTCAAGAGCGGTGGCGATGAGAAGGTTATCGATGTCGTCTCCGCCCAGGTGGGTGTCACCGTTGGTGGCGATGACCTCAAAGATGCCTTCGTGCAGCTTGAGGATGGAGATATCAAACGTGCCGCCGCCAAAGTCGTACACGGCGATGATGCCTTCGCGCTTCTTGTCGAGGCCGTACGCCAGGGCGGCGGCCGTGGGCTCGTTGACCAGGCGCAGGACCTCGATGCCGGCGATGCGGCCCGCGTCCTTGGTAGCCTGGCGTTGCGCGTCGTTGAAATAAGCGGGCACGGTGATCACCGCGCGCGTGACCGGCTCGCGGAAGTAACGCTCGGCGTTGCGCTTGAGCTGGCGCAGGATGAATGCCGAAATTTCCGGCGGGGTAAATTCGCGTTCGCCCAGCGCGATGCGCAGCGCCTCCCCTGGCTGGGAGTTTTCCGCCAGGTGAAAGGGAAAAAGCTTCAGTTCGTCCTGAATGTCATTCACACCGCGGCCCATCAGCCGCTTTACCGAATAGATAGCGCGGCGGGGATGCGCCACCAGGACTTTTCGCGCCGGGTTTCCCACCAGGGGCTCGTTCTCCGCGCCGCCCGGAGGCATGGCCACCAGGGACGGCACCAGGTTGGATCCGTCTTCGCCGGGAATAATTACCGGCTCTTCGCCCGCCATGAATGCGATCAGCGAGTTGGTGGTTCCCAGGTCGATGCCGGCTACGCGTTCTTTGGCTTGTCCGATTTCCATAAGTGATGAGGGGTCGTGTGGAATCTACGTCGAAATTATTGGCTAAGCGCCTGTTGCACGTCGCGCACCAGGTTGCGAATGTAGGAGCGCCGGTTCAGCAGGTCCACCATGCGGTCGCGCACGCGCAGGCGCTCGGCGTCGTGTCCGCCGGAATCCGCGGCGGACAAGGCGGCGTCCCATTGCTTCCATAATTCAGTGAGCTCGGCATGCAGGGTTTCGAGCTTGGATTCAAATTGCTTCCGCGCCGCCTGCAGATCGGATTCTAGGCCGGCGTCGGTCTCGCCCATCTTGCGCGCCGCGCGCATCTCTTCAAGTTGCATATTCAACTCGAACGCCTCTTCCAGAAGGTCCGGCGGCACCACCTGTTTCTTTTCATCGCCGGTCTGCCGAGCCAGTTGGGTGGCTGCCTGCGACTGTTCTTCGAGCTTTACGCCTTCCAGTTCCAACAGGTACCCAGTGCGCGCAATGGGATCGCGCAACGTGCGGTAGGCGTCGTTCAGCTGCGAGCTTTTGTCCAGGATCCAATGCTGTTCGTTCGGATTGCTCCGGGCCGACATGTCAGGATGCAACTTGCGGCTGAGGCGGTAAAACTCGCGCTCCAGTTGCGGCAGATCAATCTGTAAAAGACGCGGCAAGCTAAAGAACGTAAAGTGATCGATCGATCCGCTGGGCTGCACCTTGCCGCAACCCGGGCAGAAGTGGGCGGAAGTCCCGACCGCTGCGCCGCATGACCAGCACGCCGGCGCCGGCGTGGGCACGACCGGGGAGTCGAGCTCAGGTAAACCGGTTTGGGTTGGTGTTGTCATACGCGTGTGGTCATTCAGGTGTGGTTGCGGGCTTGCGTAACTCAGCCGGATTCATTCCGCCGGAGACGCACCGAGGATTGTTGACTGCGGAAAAATCCGCCGGTGACCACTCGCCCATCCGGCAGGTCAGGCGGAAAAAGACGAGCCGCACCCGCACGACTTCGATGAGTTGGGATTGATGAAGTTGAACCCCTGCTTCATTAGCCCGGCTTCGTAATCGAGGATCATGCCATGCAGATAAATAAAAGATTTCGGATCGACAAAAATGCGGATGTCGTCGAACTCGTAAATCCGGTCGCGCTCGCGGGCTTGGCTGTCGAAGCGGATGTTGTAGCTTAAGCCGGAACATCCGCCGCCCTGCACCCCGAGGCGCAGCCCGCCCTGCTCCGGCGAAATGTCTTCCTTCGCCATCGCCGCGCGGATGCGCACCAGCGCGCGCTCGCTCACCTGAATGCTCTTGCCATTCGGGGGCGCGTTGCGCGCGTTCAGCACCGGACTGTCCAGGGCAAATGCCATGCGATTCGCTTAGCTCTTTACCGCAGCCGCGGCCGGGGCCGCGACGTTGGCTTCCTGCTTCTTCTTCCAGTCGCCGATGGCGGCGCGAATGGCGTCTTCGGCCAGCACCGAGCAATGGATCTTTACCGGAGGCAAGGCCAGCTCGCGCACGATGTCGGTGTTCTTGAGCTGCAGCGCTTCATCCACGCTACGGCCCTTGACCCACTCGGTGGCCAGTGAGGAAGAGGCGATGGCGGAGCCGCATCCGAACGTCTTGAACTTGGCGTCCTCGATGATGCGGGTCTCGGGATTGACCTTGATCTGGAGACGCATGACGTCGCCACATTCGGGCGCTCCCACCAGGCCGGTGCCGACGTCCCCGCTGGATTTGTCCATGGTGCCTACGTTGCGGGGATTGGTGTAGTGATCGAGAACCTTATCGCTGTAAGACATTTTATTTCTCCTTTTTCTTGGTCCTGTTTTAAATTCGCGACTACCGCTTATCTAAACTTGTGCGGCGAAGTGTCAGTGCGTTTCCCACTCGATCTTGCTCAGGTCAATGCCTTCTTTGACCATCTCGTACAGCGGTGACAGCTCGCGCAATTTCTTGACCGTGTCAATCATGCGCTCGGCCACGTAATCCACTTCGGCCTCGGTGTTAAAGCGTCCCAGCCCGAACCGTATGGAGCTGTGGGCCACGTCGTCCCCCAGGCCCAGGGCCTTCAATACATACGATGGCTCCAGGGTCGCGGAGGTGCAAGCCGAGCCGCTGGAAACCGCGATGTCATTAATTCCCATCAGCAGCGATTCGCCTTCCACGTACACGAAGCTCATGTTCAGGTTGCCGGGAAGATGATGTTCCATGGTGCCGTTGACGTGCAGCTCGTCGAGCTCGGCTTCCAACCGGTTCTTCAGGCGGTCGCGCATCGCCGCCAGGCGCTTGCTCTCTTCCGGCATCTCCTGCATGGCCAGCTCGCAGGCCTTGCCCATGCCCACAATGCCGGGGACGTTCAAGGTGCCCGAACGCATGCCGCGCTCGTGTCCGCCGCCGTCGATGATGGCCTGGATCTGTACCCGCGGATTCTTGCGGCGGACGTACAGCGCGCCGACCCCCTTGGGCCCGTACAGCTTGTGGGCGGTGATCGACATCAGGTCGATCTTCATGGCGTTGACATCGAGCGGGACCTTGCCCACCGCCTGCACCGCATCGCTGTGAAAGAAAACTCCGCGCTCGCGGCAGATCGCGCCGATTTCCGCGACCGGTTGCAGCACGCCGATCTCGTTGTTGGCCGCCATGATGCTCACCAGGATGGTCTTGGGAGTGATGGCGGCTTTAAGCTCGTCAAGATTCACCAGGCCGTCGGCCTGCACCGGCAGGTAAGTCACCTGGAAGCCGGATTTTTCCAGCCGCTTGCAGGTGTCGAGTACCGCCTTGTGCTCGGTCACCGCGGTGATGATGTGGTTGCCCTTCTCGCGATACATTTCGGCCACGCCCTTAATGGCGAGGTTGTCGCTCTCGGTGGCGCCGGAGGTAAAAATGATCTCCTTGGCGGTGGCGCCGATCAGCCTGGCCACCTGCTCGCGCGCGGTTTCCACGCCGGCTTCCGCCTCCCAGCCAAAGCTATGGTTGCGGCTGGCCGCGTTGCCGAACAAATTGGTGAAGTACGGCATCATGGCTTCGAGCACCCGCGGATCCATCGGCGTGGTGGCGTGGTTATCCATGTAGATGGGCAGCTTTACCCCGGAATGCGAGTGCGCGCTTCCGTTCGGGGTAGTGACGCTGTTTCCGTTGCTGTTGTCGCTCATGACTTTCTCTCCCGGCTCTTGATCTTTTCGTAATCGAATAATTACCAGTTCGTAATAAAGGTTAGTGTCAAAGTAATTTCCAGGGTGCCGTAAATTCGCCTATAAGGTCACAGTCACCAGGTCCCGCGAGTACTTGTGCTCGCTGGGTTCGCCGTCGCCGGCGTCGGTCGGCGACTCGCTCATATCGGCGATGGTCAAGCGGTTGAGCACCTGCTGAATGCTGGCATTGACTTTGTGCAGCGGCTCCCGAATGGTGCATTTTTCACTCTGCCCGCAATCGCCGCGATGCGTGCTGCAAGCGGTGATGAAGAGCGGGCCATCGATGGCTTTGATCACTTCGAGCGCCGTAATGCGGCGCGGCTCGCGCGCCAGGGCATAACCGCCATTGACGCCGTGGTGCGAAACCAGCAATCCCGCCTTGGCCAGCCGCTGCAGGATTTTGGCCATGGCCTCGGGAGGAATGTTGTATTCCTCGGCAATGTCCTTGGCGCTGCACGCCGGCTGATGGCCGATAGAAGCCTGCGCCCGCTCGGCGAGGTGCTTCAAGGCCATCAATCCGTAATCGGCTTTCTTAGTGAGCTTCAGCATTGTCTTATAACTTATCGGTTAACCCGACTCAATTAGTCGTATATCAATATTACCCCCCAATCGGCCGGGCACGCAAGCCATCCAGCGAATGGCATAATTTGGTCATCCAACGGCAACTCCAGGCAATTAAATGGGTTAGTTCGTTTCCCCTTTGCGGGCAACACGGAATCCAGTTAGAGAATTGTCAATTTTCGGAGGGAAATGCCAGCCAACGCGATTGTGAAGCGGCCCTTCATTGACCGCGAGACTTGGATTCTTTGCTAACGGTTATTGGGAAAAGTGACAAAGAAATGAAGGTTCTTAAATGGAGACCGGCATTCCGGCGAAGGCGCCCAGGCGAAATCTCGTCCCCCACCCACCGCGCAAGCAAAATGACGGATCACTTGCGCTAATTTTTTTTACAACCTAACGCTTGACAAGTGATAAGGCGCAGCTAAAATGAGACGCCTCACCCAGTACTTCCGGATTTTCCGGATATGCCGACACCATCGCCTTCGCCCTCGAACCCATCGCAATCCCAGAACGCTGCGGAAGGACTGTGCACGCACCCGCGGGTCCGGGTGGTGGCGCGGGAAGAAGATACCGAGTTCGTGGAATGTGAAGATTGCCGCGCGGTGTTCGAAGCCAGCGAGTTTGAAGATATGGCAATCGAAGAGAAGAACCCTCCGTGTGATAGTTAGCCGCAGGGGTGTATCTACCTTTCCGCTTCCCAACGCAATCGATTCAGCTAAAAGCGCGAGAGGTCAATTACCAAGTTTCTCTCCGAATAATCCAATGGGCGAAAATGAGAAAGACAAGGCTTGGGCAGAAGAATTTGCCTTGCGAACTTAGCTGGAGAACCACAGCACGGAAGAATTGTTTAGTAAGACTCTCGAAGGGGACGAGGACGACGACGCGCCATGGGCCGCTGTAACTGTCCTTCGTCTGCGGGGAACCCCGGAAGTATTTGCTGTGGCAAGCGAGTACTCACACGCGGAGAACCCAAAGGCTCGATCACGCGGCCTCAGCGTTTTGGGCCAACTGGGGGCGGGCAAACCGGATGTGGGGCGGCCCTTTGTTGGCGCGAGTGTGGCAATCGCTGTTAGCCGTCTTCAGGACGCCAGTGGGGAGGTCGTACGTTCAGCGGCATGGGCTCTTTCCCATCTTGGTACTGAGCCAGGAGTAGCGGCGTTGATCGGCTTTAGAACTAATCCTGACCCTGACATCAGGCTTGCGATTGCGTCTTGTTCTGCCCTGCGAGGACATCCCGAAGGAATGAAAGCCCTCATGGAACTTATGGAAGATGAGAGCGACGAAGTGCGGGATTGGGCGACCTTTGGGCTGGGAGAGTGGGATCGAATCGATGACGGCATACCCCACTACGCAGATTCGCCAGAAATCCGCGCCGCCTTCTACAAGCGACTCGGGGATGCTTACGAAGATGCTCGCAGGGAAGCGATCTGGGGTTTGTCCAGGCGCAAAGACCCCCTTGGTTTGAAATTACTAATTCAACTTATGGAGTCAGAGGATTGCTGGACCGGCGATGAGATGGCGGCAGCGGAAACTCTTAATACGGAATCGGATACTCCGGTTGAAGAACTCTGTCTGCGACTGCGCCTCTTACTCCCAGGCTCAGCGCTCTCTATTACTTAGGAACTCTCAGAGAGTGATTGGGTTCCCAGCTTCATCCCCGCATCCGCGGAAAAATCGGCGGCCGCGAACTCGCGCGCGATCCATCGCGGATGGGCCGCCGCCGCGATCATGGCGGCGTTATCGGTCGATAGCGGCCGCGAGGGAAACAGCACCGGCAAACCTAACTGGGCGGCGGCGGGCTCGAAGGCGCGGCGCAGCTCGGAGTTGGCCGCCACCCCGCCGCTGACGAACAACGTTTGCGCGGACGTGGATTCGGCCGCCGCCAGGGCCTTGCTCACCAGGGCTTCCACTACCGCGTGCTGGAAGGAGGCCACCAGGTCGAGGGTTTGGGGATCGCACAATTCCAGCACCTGGGCCGCGGTGGGCGCCGCTATCGCCGCCAGTGCCAGGCTGCGGCGTTCAATGCCTGCCTGCATTTCGTGGAGCTGCACATGGCGCAGCACCGCGGTCTTGATGCCGCTGAACGAGAAGTCAAAACTTTCTTGTTGCAGATAGAGACTGCCCGCGTCATCGTGGCCCGGGGAACCGCCGCGGCTTTTTTTCTTGATCTGGGCCGGCATGAACTTCACCGCCTCCGGATTTCCGTGCCGCGCCAGGGCATCGATCATCGGCCCTCCCGGATATCCCAGCGCCAGCAGCTTGGCCACCTTGTCGAAGGCTTCGCCGGCGGCGTCGTCCCGCGTCTGCCCGATGGCAACATACCTCCACGCGGCTCCGCTCTCAGTTTCCGCCAGGTAAAGATGGGTGTGCCCGCCGGAAACCACCAGTGACAAGATGGGAAAGCGGATCTCGTGCTCCGGGCGCTGCATGGCCTGCAGCAGCACGGAATGAATGTGTCCTTCGAGATGGTTGACCGCGATCAGCGGCTTGCCCGAGGCCAGGGCGGCGGCTTTGGCGAAACTGATTCCCACCAGCAGCGCCCCCGCCAGTCCCGGACCGCGGGTGACCGCGATGGCGTCGATGGTCTGGTAAGTGTGCCCGGCCTGCGACAGCGCCTCGCGCACCACGGGGACGATGGCGCGCAGATGCTCGCGTGACGCCAGTTCCGGCACCACCCCTCCGTAGGGGCGGTGGGTGACAAACTGCGAGAACACGATATTAGAAAGAATTTCCCGGCCGCCGCGCACTACGGCTGCCGCCGTCTCGTCGCACGACGTCTCGATCCCCAGAATGGTGGCTCCATCTCTCTCCGGCATGGGATGTTCGTCCTGCATCCATCTATACTATCCAAAGTGTCAGGCCCAAGAGGCCAAGTTGGCAGGCCACAAAGGCCAATTTGCAAGGGCAATTCCACCCAGCATCCGCTGATCGACCTACCGTCCCCCATGATTGCCAGCCAGGCAGCGCGCAACATCGTCGGCAAGCTTCTCGAACACGGCCACCAGGCCTATTTCGTAGGCGGATGCGTGCGCGATCTGCTGCTGAGCCTCGAACCCACCGACTACGACATCGCCACCAGCGCGGCCCCCGACGAGGTAATGAATATCTTTCCGCGGACGTTCGAAGTGGGAGCGCATTTCGGCGTGGTGCTCATCCCCGCCGCGAGCGTGGTTTCGGCCGGTGAGGTGGAAATATCCCGCTTGGTTTCCGCCTCGGAAGACGAGATCATTCAGGTGGCCACCTTTCGCAGCGACGGCCCTTATGCGGATGGGCGCCGGCCGCAGCAGGTCACGTTCACCTCATCCGCCGAAGAAGACGTGCAGCGCCGCGATTTCACCATCAACGGTTTGTTGCTCGATCCGGAAAACGGCGAGGTGCACGACTTCGTGGGCGGCCGCGCTGACCTGGACGCGCGCATCCTGCGCACCATCGGCGATCCGCGCGCACGGTTTGGCGAAGACCGGTTGCGGATGTTGCGGGCGATTCGCTTTGCCGCCCGCCTGGGTTTCGAGGTGGCGCCGGAAACCATGGCGGCGATTCGCGAGTCGGCTGCCGGCATCAACCAAGTTTCAAAAGAACGGGTGCGCGAAGAGCTGGTGAAGATGCTGACCGAAGGCCAGGCCGCCGCGGCCTTCGCCCTGCTCGACACGTCCGGTCTGCTGCGCGAGGTGCTGCCCGAAGTGGCCGCCATGCGCGGGGTGCAACAGCCGCCCCAGTTTCATCCTGAAGGCGACGTTTTCGTGCATACCTTAATGATGCTGGGAATGCTCCCCGCCGGCGCCCCCGCCACTCTGGCCATGGGAGTCCTGCTGCACGACGTAGGCAAGCCGCCCACCTTTCGGGTGGCGCCCGACCGCATCCGCTTCGACGGCCATGTCGGCGTGGGCGTAAAGATGGCTGAAGAAATTTGCAAGCGCCTGCGTTTTTCCAACGGCGACACCGCGCAGATCCTGGCCCTGGTGGCCAACCACATGCGCTTCGCCGACGTGAAGAAGATGAAGGATTCCACCTTCAAACGCTTCCTGCGCCTGCCGCGCTTCGACGAGCACCTCGACCTGCATCGCATGGATTGCCTCTCCAGCCACGGCAAGCTGGAGTTTTTCGATTTCGTCAAAGAGCGCAGGGCAGCGCTGCCGCACGAGGAGATCCATCCGGGCCCATTATTAAGCGGCAACGATCTAATGGCCGCTGGGTACCCGGCAGGCCCCCGGTTCAAGGAGATTTTAGCGGCGGTGGAAGACGCCCAGTTGGAAGGTAGAATCAACAGCCGCAGCGATGCTCTGGAGTTCGTAGCGGATGTCTTTCGCCTTGATAAAACCGATTGATTAAGAGTTAAACCTTGCTAAGAAAGCTTTAAGGCTCTCAAAGAGTTGAAGCTTGGCGCTGGTGAAAGGATCTTCGTCATTTTGGATGGCAAAAGGTTACGCCCCTGCGACGGAATCGCCCCTTGGTGGGAGCAGCGGGTTTCAGAGTCTGTGTCACACTCGAAAATCAGGTCGTCGGTGGAGTGCAAGCCCGCATTACAGGCACGGAATTTCGACTCCTCAGGGTCTAATTCGTGCCCCTAGAAGGCTGAAGTGGAACAAAAGTTCCACGGAGCGGTCGGGCAAGTGAGTTGGAACACAGACTCTTCAGTCCGCTGATAGGTGATCTTCAGAAAAAGGCTTTAGCTGCGGGCCTTTTAAACGCTCATAGCTAGCTTGGTTTAGCAATAAAAGAGGGCCAATCTAGGACTGAGCGCGTAGCCCGGGCCGGAACTGTTTGGTCAATTGGCATCATTTCGCAGGTCTTGTAAGATCACTTCGGGCTAACGTTCATCATGATGAAAGTATTTGTTTATGCGAGTGTTCTTTTTTGTGCTTGCACTGGATTGTCCCAGACATTGACGCTGCCGGAACTTCCGTCTCCAAAGAAGATACTTCAAGATGAGAAACAGTTTAACGCCGTTACACTCGGACCCGGCAACACCATGACGATTCAGCAGACTCCTCCGGATTTCAAGCTAGACTCTTTCGACTTCAGCCCCGATGGCCAATTAACCTTTATGAGTTGGGCCTCGGGAAGGCTGGAAGTCAGAGACAGCGAAACCGGGAAGCGCCTTGCTCAGTTCAAGCCGACACCCGGGCCTGTGTTCGAGGCAGACTACAACAAGGCAACGAAGCAGCTGTTCGTGACAAGTCAGCATGGTTTGATCCGCCTTGTGGACCCTCATTCCGGCAAGCTCCTGCGAGAGATTCACACGGAAATCGGGAAATTTAAGTATGACCTTCAGAAGGTGATCGTTGCCAATGATGGAAGTTGGCTTGCCTACGTAAACCAGGATAACGGGAAAGTACTTGATCTCAAGAGTGACCCGCCAAAGATTCTGGCTGACTTAAGAGATGCATACGATGTTGCTCTCGCGCGCGATGGATCGGAGCTCTGGCTGATTGATCGAGAGAAAATCTTCGGCTTCAAGACAGGTGCGTGGAGCGAAATCGCTTCAGTTCCGCTTCTTGACAGCGTACAGCCAGACGGAACTCCCATTTTAGCGATAGTATCGGTCGACGGGGGCTCTGTTGCTTTCGTTCCTTCGAAAAGCGGCCTATTGCGATATGAGCTGAAGACAATGACTGCACGCAAGGTGAACGCGAATCCTACTTACTGGGTCGCTGCGGACTCCGCGAGAAATAACATTCTTATAATTGAACGCCAGGCTTTCAGCTTGTATGGGGCCGATGGTTCACTGCGCTGCCAGTGGAAGCAGCCTCAACAGCAGATGATCAAAGTGAGCGAGAACGGAGAATGGCTGGGAAATCTTTTCTTTGGAAAAATTGAGCTGCGGTCATTGGCCTCCCTCGTGGGCTCCTGCCCAGTCTCTAAACCCTAGTTACTTGTTCCCGCTAGGGACGGTTTTCCTTTGCTCAAGTGCAGCAAAGGCAACCCCATCATAGGGAAAGATTGGTTGAACAGTAGGGGTTCTTCCTCGCCCCGATAAAGCCGGGGGTCGTCAGAATGACAAAATTGGGGGAGTTTCAATCCCGCGGGCAATTCCAGGGCCAGCAAAAATTAAATAGGCCTGTTGCCAAGAAGCGGTGACACTTTCTTGACCCCAGGCCCATTCGATCCGGATTGGATCGGAGGTGAATCTTTATTCTAGTCCTCCTGCCCGCTAAGTCAAGCCGGAAATGTGTGCCCCCCTTACCATAAATGTTAATAAAAGCCGCCAAAATTGCGGTCCCCAGGCACGTGATTGCAGGCTGCCCGCGCGTTGACAGCCCATGGCCGGGATGCTATTTTAGTGGGGCTTCGCCAGCCTTAACCCTGCGGCATATTTCACCCAAGATACAGTCACTATGGAAGAAATTCTTCATCAACTAGGCGAATTACTGCTTAGGGCCATTCCCACGGAAATTTTGCTGCTTTTGATATGGGCCAGCTACATCATCCTGGTCCACAAGCCGCTAACCCGGGTGCTGGCGGAACGGTTCAGTCGCAGCGAAGGACGGGTACGGGCGGCCCAAGCCGATGTGCTCATCGCCGAGACCCGCACCGCTGAGTATGAGAACCGGGTCAGCGAAGCCAAGAACGCAATTTACAGCGTGCAGGAAGCCCGCCGCACCAAGGCCCTCGAGAGCCGCACCCGCGCGCTGAACCAGGTGAAGGAACAGGTCAAGGCCCAGGTGGCCGCCGCGCGCGTCGAGATTGCAAAAGAAACCGCCACCGCCCAGGGCCGCCTGCAGGACGAAAGCCAGAGCCTGGCTTCCCAGGTGATTCGCAGCATCCTGAAATTCGCCTCGGGCAACGCAACGTCACAAAATGTCGCGGGCAGGTCCCAGTGATTCATCGGCTCCATCTGCTTCTCCTGCGCCGACTGCCGCTGCTGACGCTCGTCCTCATGGCCGGGTTCTTCTGCCTGGGGCGCAATTCCTTCGCCCAACAAGCTGAGCCGGCCCCGTCAGGAAAATCCGCGGGCGCTTCCAGCGAAGCAAAACCCAGCGAGGCTAAATCCGGCGAAGCCAAGCCGGGCGACGCCGCTGCAGCCGAGAGCAAGGCCGAGAGCCTGCCTGAAACCGTGGAGCGCGAAAAAGAAAGAAAAGAACAGGAAGAACTGGAAGCGCTGCGCAAGTCGCCTTCGGTGATGAAGATTTCCAGCATGACCGGCATGTCGCCCAACAACACGTACTGGGCCAGCGTCATCCTCAACTTTGTCTTGATCGCTGTGCTGCTGGTTTATCTCATTGGGGGAACGGCGCCCGCGTTTTTCCGCGACCGCACCGCCGGCATCCAGAAGGGAATGGCCGAGGCCACGCGCGTCAGCCAGGATGCCACCCAGCGCCTGCAGCAGATTGAAGGACGCCTGGGGAAACTTGATCAGGAAATTGAAACCATGCGCGCCACCGCTGAAACCGAAGCGCGCGCCGAGGAAGAGCGGCTCAAAGTTGCCACCGAAGAAGAGCAGCACAAGCTGCTGGAAGCCGCGCAGCAGGAAATTACGGCGGCCACCAGCCAGGCCCGCCGCGAGCTGAAAGGCTTTGCCGCCGAGCTGGCCATCGGCCTCGCCGAAAAGCAGATTCGCGTCGATGCCGCCGCCGACCAGAACCTGGTGCAGCAGTTCGCCAACCATCTCGGCCATGACCAGGCCGGGGTCGAGCCCCAAGGAAGCGATAAACAGTGAACTCTTCCACCACCCGGTACGCGCGCGCCCTGGCCGACGTTGCCATCGCCCACAAGGCGGATGGCGCTGCCGTGGTCCGCGAGCTGGATTCGATGGCGGAAATCCTGAAATCCAGCCCCGACCTGCGCGCGGTATGGGAGACGCCTTCGGTGCCCGCGACCCAGAAGCTGGCGCTGCTGGACGCCATTGTGCGGAAGGCCGGCATTTCTCCCGAAGTCCGCAATTTTCTGGCGGTGCTGATGGACCACCGGCTGGTAAACTCCCTCCCGGTCATCGCGCGGCAGTTCAAGCAGGAGATGAACGATCGCATGGGAGTCGCCGAGGCCGAGATCATATCTTCGCGCGAGCTTACGCCCCAGGAGAAGCAGCCGCTGGAGCGTAAGATCGCCGAGACCACCGGCAAGGTCATTCAGCCGCGTTACAGCGTGGACCCAAAAATTCTGGGCGGCGTCGTCGTGAAAATCGGCAGCACCATTTACGATGGTTCGGTGCGCGGGGAGCTGCAAAGATTGAAGCATGAACTCGCGGCCCGGTAATCCACCGGCGGCGCGATCAAATCAAGGAACCCTGACCTCATTATGGCGCAGATCAAAGCAGACGAAATCACCACCCTGATACGCGAGCAGATTGAAAACTACCAGTCGAAGATCTCGGTCGATGAAGTGGGCACCGTGATCTCACTGGGCGACGGCATCGCCCGCGTCCACGGCCTCGACAAGGTGATGGCCGGCGAGCTGTTGCAGTTTCCCCACGGCGTTTCCGGCCTGGCCATGAACCTCGAAGAAGACCAGGTGGGCACGGTGCTGCTCGGCGAATATACCGAGATCAAAGAAGGGGATGAAGTCCGCCGCACCGGACGCATCATGAGCGTGCCCGTGGGCGACGCCATGATCGGCCGCGTGGTCAACTCCCTGGGACAGCCCATTGACGACAAGGGGCCCATCAACACAGACAAGTTCATTGAGATCGAGCGCCTAGCACCCGGGGTGATCGACCGGCAGCCGGTGCGCCAGTCGATGGCCACCGGATTAAAAGCGATCGACAGCATGATTCCCATCGGCCGCGGCCAGCGCGAGCTGATCATCGGCGACCGCCAGACCGGCAAGACCGCGGTGGTGCTTGACACCATCGTGAACAGCCGCGGCAGCGACCTGATCTGCATTTACTGCGCCATCGGCCAGAAGCGCTCGTCCATCGCGCAGGTGGTCAAGACCCTCACCGACTACGGGGCCATGGAATACACCATCGTGGTTGCGGCCTCGGCATCGGAGCCCGCGCCGCTGCAATACCTGGCGCCCTACGCGGCCACCGCGATGGGTGAATACTTCCGCGATAACGGCAAGCATGCGCTCTGCATTTACGACGATCTATCCAAACATGCCGCTTCGTATCGCGAGATCTCGCTGTTGCTGCGGCGTCCTCCCGGGCGCGAAGCCTATCCTGGCGACGTCTTCTATCTCCACTCGCGCCTGCTGGAACGCGCGGCGAAGCTTTCCGACAAGAAGGGCGGCGGATCGCTCACCGCGCTGCCCATCATCGAAACCCAGGCGGGTGACGTATCCGCATACATTCCCACCAACGTAATTTCCATCACCGACGGGCAGATTTATCTGGAATCCGATTTGTTCAACAGCGGCATCCGGCCGGCGGTGAACGTGGGCCTCTCGGTAAGCCGGGTGGGCGGCAGCGCGCAGATCAAGGCCATGCGTCAGGTAGCGGGAACCCTGCGCCTCGACCTTGCCCAGTACCGCGAGCTTAAAGTTTTCTCGCAGTTTGGCAGCGATCTGGACAAGGCCACGCTGTCGCAGTTGAATCGCGGCGAGCGGCTGGTGGAAATCCTGAAACAGGGCCAGTTCGCTCCATTGCCGGTGGAAAAGCAAGTCTTGATTCTGTTTGCCGGGACTAGCGGGCTGCTCGATGACCTGCCGGTTGACCAGTGCCGCGAATTCGAAATGGACCTATACAAGTATGTGGAGAGCGTCTCTCCGCAGACCTTGCGAGCGATTTCCGAAAAGAAGCAGCTTGATGATCCATTGAAAGCGGAGATGACGGCGGCCATCGGAGATTCCAAGAAGCAGTTCGTGGCCCGCAAGCAGGCCGAGGCCAAAGCCGCCGAGGCCAACAAGCCGGGCACTGACGGAAAAGCGGCGCCCCCCAATCCGGGCGGCGAAAAGACCCCGCCGGCTGCGGCTGACGCCACCAATCCCCCGGCACCCGATAAACCTGCTAAGCCTGCAGACCAGGCCGCGCCGGCTCCGGCGCACTAGGGCAACCGTTTCTTAATCCATGGCCAATCTTCTCGACATCCGGCGCCGCATTCGCAGTGTGACCAACACGCGCCAGATCACCAAGGCGATGAAAATGGTGTCGGCAGCCAAACTGCGCCGGGCGCAGCAGCGCGCATTGGCGGCGCGTCCTTTCGCCCAGATGCTGACCAACATCCTGCAGTCGCTGGTGTCGCGCGCCGAGCTGTACGATCCTGAAACCGGGGAGCCTAAGCATCCGCTGCTGGCCAAGCGCCCTGAGCAAAGTGTGCTGTTGATCGTGGTGACCGGCGACAAAGGGCTGGCGGGCGCGTTCAACGCCAACATCCTCAAGGGCACGGCCCGCTTTCTCGAAACCAATGCCGGAAAAAACATCGATATTGAAAGCCTTGGCCGCAAGGGCCGCGACTATCTTAAGCGGCGTTACCGCTACGCCCAGGAGGGCTCGGCGGAACGATCGGGGCCGGTGCAGATTACCGGTGAGCAAGTCGGCATCATGGGAAAGATCGAATTCCAGCAGGCCCGCGAAATGGCGGAGCGCGTGATCGAGCGCTACAGCAAAGAAGAAATCGATGCTGTGTATCTCATCTACAACGAGTTCAAGTCGGTGATGTCGCAGCGTCTGGTAGTGGACAAGATTTTGCCCATCGAAAAAATCGGGGAACCCTCCATCCAGAGCTCGCAGCAGCCGTCGCTCGAAGAAAGAAAGCGCGCCGCCGAAGCGGCCGCCTCCGCGGGGGTCAGCGCGCGCCCCGCGGATACCCGATTGATCGACGAGAAGGCGGCGCAATTCGGGGTGCAGCCGGTGGATTACATCTACGAGCAGCCTCCCGCGCAGATTTTTCGCACCCTCTTGCCAAAGTACATTGCCATCAACATCTATCGCGCCATGCAGGAATCGGTGGCCGCCGAACATGCGGCGCGCATGACCGCCATGGATTCGGCGAGCAACAACGCGTCGGAAATGATCGATTCGCTCACCTTGACCATGAACCGCGCTCGGCAGGCTTCCATCACCAAGGAGATTATTGAAATCGTCAGCGGCGCCGCGGCCATTTAATCCGCGACGCGGTCGTTAACCGAAAAATCCAGTACGCAGAACAGGAACGGTATGAACTCAGGAAAAGTCATTCAGGTGGCCGGCCCGGCAGTCGATGTGCAATTTGAGGAAGGCCATCTCCCCCCCATCTACCAGGCTTTGCGCGTGGTCAGCGAGGGCTTCAACGTGCCCCACCCGCTGGATGTGGTGCTCGAAGTGGAGCAGCATCTTGGCGAGGGCCGGGTGAGGTGCGTGGCCATGCAGCCCACCGAGGGCATGGTGCGCGGCATGAAAACCATCGATACCGAAGGGCCGATCACAGTGCCCGTGGGCCGCGGCACCCTGGGCCGGGTGATGAACGTGATCGGCGAGCCGGTCGATGAGCTGGGGCCGGTGAAATGTACGCAGCGCAATTCCATTCATCGCGCCGCTCCCAGTTTCGAGGAGCAATCCACGGCGTCGGAAATGTTCGAGACCGGCATCAAGGTCGTGGACCTGGTCCAGCCATTTCTCAAGGGCGGCAAGATCGGACTGTTCGGCGGCGCCGGCGTGGGCAAGACCGTCGTGATTCAGGAGCTGATCAACAACGTGGCCCTCAAGCACGGTGGATTTTCGGTCTTTGCCGGCGTGGGCGAGCGCACTAGAGAAGGCAACGACCTGTGGCTGGAAATGCAGGAATCCGGGGTGGTCAATATCAGCGACTTCGAGAAATCCAAGGTCGCGCTGGTGTACGGCCAGATGACCGAGCCCCCCGGCGCGCGCCTGCGGGTGGCGCTTTCCGCGCTCACCGTGGCCGAATACTTCCGCGACGTTGAAGGCGCCGACACCCTGCTGTTCGTGGATAACATCTTCCGCTTTACCCAGGCGGGGTCTGAAGTTTCCACCTTGCTGGGCCGCATGCCCTCGGCCGTAGGCTACCAGCCCAACCTGGCCACCGAAATGGGAGAGCTGCAGGAACGCATCACCTCCACCCGCAAAGGCTCGGTCACCTCGGTGCAGGCCATCTACGTTCCCGCCGACGATTTCACTGATCCCGCTCCGGCCACCGCGTTCGCCCATCTCGACGCGACTACCGTTTTGTCGCGCGCCATCTCCGAGCTGGGAATTTATCCGGCGGTCGATCCCCTGGCGTCTACCTCGCGCATTCTCGATCCCCGCGTGGTGGGCAAGGAACACTATGACGTGGCCCAGGGCGTGAAGCGCATCCTGCAGCGCTATAAGGATCTGCAGGACATCATCGCTATTCTCGGCATCGATGAGCTCAGCGAAGATGATAAGCTCACCGTCGCCCGCGCCCGCAAGGTGCAGAAGTTCCTTTCGCAGCCGTTCTTTGTCGCCCAGCAGTTCACCGGGCTGGAAGGCCGCTATGTAAAAATTGAAGATACCGTTCGCAGCTTCAAGGAGATCATCGAAGGCAAGCACGACGATATTCCCGAGCAGGCGTTCTACTTGAAAGGCGACATCAACGAAGTGCTGGAATCGGTGGCGAAGGAAAAATCAGCGGCCTGATCGGGGCAGCATAAGACCGCATGGCAGATACTTTTCAGCTCGAGATTGTGACCCCCGACCGGCTGCTGGTCAGCGAGGCGGTTTCGGAGGCGCAGATTCCCGGCAGCAACGGCTACCTGGGAATACTCCCCGGCCACGCGCCACTGATCACCGAGCTGGCGGTGGGCGAAATCAGCTACAAGAGCGGCGCCCAGAGCGAGCGCATCGCGGTGGCCTGGGGGTTCGCCGAGGTTTTGCCCGACAAAGTTACGGTGATTGCCGACACCGCGGAGCGAGCGTCGGAAATTGACGTTGCCCGCGCGCGGGAGGCGAAAAAACGCGCCGAGGAACGCTTGCAGGCTACGGCTACAGAGACCGATTTCCAGCGGGCCGCGCTGGCGCTACAGCGCGCGGAAAATCGCCTCAAGACCGCGAATCCCGGCGCAGACATGGCAAATCTAGTTCCGTAGTGGGAGTTTCAGGAATTCTGCCGCGTTCCTGCGCGCAGGCAGCGTGAATCTGATACATTGCCTCGCCGGGGTTTCCGGCAGAATGGCATTGCCGATGGCGATAAGTTTTCAAGCGGCGGGAAAAACCGATGTGGGCTGCGTGCGCGCCAATAATGAGGATAACTTTGGCTTCGACGAGCGCTACGGTATCCACGTGGTTTGCGATGGCATGGGCGGGCACGAGGCCGGGGAAGAGGCCAGCCAGCTCGCCGTCCAAACTGTGCTCGACTATTTTCGCAATGCCGGCGAAGACCGGCGCTATCCCGCGCCGATCATGGCCGTCGAGGGCGCGTCCGTCCGGTCCAGCGCCCTGGCCAGCGCGGTTCACCTGGCCAATAAAGCGGTGTACGGCGCCGGCTCCGGCCACAGCGCCGATCGCCGCATGGGCTCAACCATAGTATGCGTCCTCACCGAAGGTGATTTCTATTCCACCGCCCACGTGGGAGACAGCCGCATCTACCGCATTCGCGACCACGCCATCGAACAGCTTACCGAGGACCACTCGCTGGTGATGGAACAGGTGCGCCGCGGGCTCATCACCCGCGAAGAGGCCGAGCACTCCCAGCACCAGAACATCATCGTGCGCGCGCTGGGCAGCGAGGATTCCGTGCAGCCCGATGTGGATGAACAGCTTGCCCTGGTCGGCGACCGCCTGCTGCTGTGCAGCGACGGCTTGACCCGGCATCTATCTTCCGCGACGCTCCTGCAGATCATTGACCACGCACCCACCCCGGACGAAGCGTGCGCGATTCTGGTGGCCGCGGCCCGCGACGCGGGCGGAGAAGATAACATCACTTGCATGGTCATTCGCGCCGGCAGCCGCCCCTGGTACCGCCCAGGCAGCTCTTCGCCCGGAGGCAAGCCGGCATGGCAAAGCTCTTTTTAAGATACGAGGGCACGGTGCTGAATGAGATCACCCTGGCCAAGGCGGTGGTGACCATCGGCCGCTTGCCCGACAACCTGATCGGCATTGAAAATCTGGCGGTCTCCAGCCACCATGCCCGCATCCTGTGGCGCGATGATCAGTATTTTCTCGAAGACAACAACAGCCTCAACGGAACTTACATCAACAACCGCCGGGTCAACCGCTCCCCGTTAAAGGATGGAGACGTGATCCTGGTAGGCCGCCATACCCTGGTTTTCAAGGACGACCTGGAGCGGGCGCGGCCCCGCGTCCGCATGCCCGCGCCGCCGGTGCTCACCGGGATGGATGAAACCATGGTGCTGGCCAGCAAGAAACCCGCCGAAGAGATGCGCGAGCCCGGCATGGCCACCGCCCCCATCGCCGCTCCCGAGCCGGTAGGCCCGCCCGGCGTGCTCACGGTGCTGGTCGGCAAAACCGATAAGAAAGAATATGTGATGAGCGAAAAGCTCACCATCATCGGCGGCTCCAAGATCGCCGACATCAGGATCAAAGGCTGGTTCGTCCCCGACGTGCTGGCCATCATCAACCGGCGCGGCAACAAATATTTCGTCTCCCCGCAAAAAAAAGACGCGGGCACCCGGCTCAACGACGACTTTATCAACGGCCAGAAAGAGTTGAAGGATGGAGACGTAATCCACCTGAAGGGCCTGAAGTTGATCTTTGGATTGCGCGAATAGCCGCGAAGCCGTCTGGGTGTTCCTTCCGAAATTATCAGGTAAAAACCAAGCGACGATCAAGACCTCACGCTTTGCTATTGATCTTGCAGTTGTTCCCAGGCAAGAACCTCAAGAAGTTACATAAGAAAACTTAACCAGCAAAGACGCCCTACAGACTTGTCATTCTGGAGCGAGCTCTTGCCTCTTGTTTGAGCGAAGAACCTCGCGTTTTCTCTTGCCTGCCTCTGTTCCTTCGGACCTCAAGGAGTTGCATAAGCAAAGCTAAACAGCAAGGAACCCCCCATGGAGTTGTCATTCTGACGCCCCCCCGCTTCACCGGGGCGAGGAAAAACTTCCTACTGTTCAACAGGGCTTTCGGTTGTGATGATTTGACTGAACCACTCTCTGCTGAGGATCCGTGTAAGACGCACACCGGACGGAAGAGTCAGCCGCCAATAGTTTATTGACAGTAATTGAAAACCTGGGCTGCTTCTCGATCCGCTTGATTGCCGAAGCGAGATGCTCTTGGGTCCACGTACCGCCAAGTGGGGGATTTACAAAAGACACACCTTCAAGATCATCCTTCGACAGAACAAAACTGGCGTTGTTCTGGACATTGAAGACTTGACCGCCACGATCTTCAGTCAGGAAGATGGTAAATACTGAACCGTTCGTTCGGATAGGAGACGAATAGTTCACGACGTAAAGAACTATTTCTCCCGGATATGATTTCTCGTCAAGAAAGTAGCCAAAACTCAACTTAGTAGCATTCGAGGATGGAAGTTGATTCTTTTCCGCAAGGCAGTGGGCAGCGCGGATCAAGACCATTGGCGTGCCCTTCTGCGAATGAGCATTCGCGCTTAAAGAGATAAGTAACAATATTCTTAACATGACTTTCTTCAAAGCACACGTCGTCTTGGTCTAAAGGTTCGAACTTTGCAGGTGACCGGTCAAACTAAAATTTATCGTATTCTCAAGTGGCGAGACATGCTCAGCTCCAACCGTTTGGGTATCAAGTGAGTCGGCGCTTCTACAATCCTATTGAGAAAGCAATCCAGGGGCCACGCGGTGCTTAAGAACACTGGCGGCAGTAACCACTGAAAGTAATAAAGCAGAGATGGTTGGCGCCTGGTATCTCTTGAGCCCTCTACTCATGGCCGTGAGATTATGCCAAAAAGGTCAGGCGAGTTCCCGAAAGCCCAAACATCTTGTGCAGCGATGGCTCGCCCACTCATTGCGTGCCGCAATGAAGTAGGGCACCCCAATCTCCTCGGCACCCGGCGTTTCTAGTCTTGGCGAAGGACAGCCGCCTCCGCAGATTCAGCCATTGTCTCCTAATTCGTAAATGATTACGGGATTGAGAGAAACAACAGTGACCTCGGTTCCCTCCAGTCAGATTTCATCCAACTTGCGCTTTACCTCTGCAATTGGCCAGTTTCCCTCTAGCCCATTCGCGATAAGGTTCAACTGCTCCTTCCCTTGAAGTACCTGGTAGCGATCCGGTTTAGTCCGCATGAGTAAAAGGTTTCTCTCATGGAAATTCGCCCAGAAATGCGTGGCGGCTTCATATGCTAGCTTTGCGACCGGATCGGATGCAGGTGACTCCAGGCTATTGAATTCCTCCCAAAACTCGGATTCTGAGATTGTCTGGCTGGCTGCCGCTCGGAGCAAGGTACCCAATCTCTTATGTTCTAGTCCCACGTCTGTCTACTCCCACGCCTGCGTCGAGCCTTTGAGTGTACAAAAATTAGGGAAACGTCCCGTCTGTCCCCGCATTGCCATGCAGTTGTTCCCAGGCAAGAACCTCAAGAAGTTACATAAGAAAACTTAACCAGCAATGACCCCCTACAGTCTTGTCATTCTGGAGCGAGCTCTTGCCTCTTGTTTGAGCGAAGAACCTTGTGTTTTATTTTGCCCTGCCCCTGTTCCTCCGGACCTCAAGGAGTTGCACAAGCAAAGCTAAACAGCAAAGTCCCTCTATGGAGTTGTCATTCTGACGACCCCCGGCGTCACCGGGACGAGGAAGAACCTCTACTGTTCAACAGGGCTTTCGGTTGGGATGATTTTACTGAACCATCTCTCTGCTGAGAATCCGTGTAAATCACGGGAGGGCAGCTTTCATAGCGTCGGTTGCCTGTCATGCCGCCGTGCCACATAGACCTAGCCAAGCCTCTGCCATCTCATTTTGTTGTTGTGGGCGAGAAGGGATCTTCACTGGTTGCGAGCGTAGGGACATCCTCTAGCCACGAGAACGCAACTTCGCTGGCAGCCAGGTAGAAAAAGGAGTTCCACTCTTCCAGGAAAAACCGGTAGGCTGTGGCATCTGATGGCAGTTTGCTCAGGAGTAGGTCTGTGCCAGGATTCTGGCCAAGCGCTACCGAGTCACCAGACACTCCGATTCCCCTGCCGCTAAGAGCGAACCTATAGTTCGGGTCAGGCGGCTCCATAAAGAAGAGACTGACCGACTTCGCCTCTAGTATTCCGACACGGTAAAGCTCCCGATCTTCATCCGCGTCCGCGCTGACATGCACAGATATTTTGACTGTGGCACATTGCTCCACGCTATCGAGAGAGACTTGCAGGATCGTCGCGTCGTGGAACCCGTTCGGTAACGATTGTTCAACTTCTTCAAAAGTCATTTCTATCCGTTCTCCAGTCACCACGGGCGCCGTCGAGCAGTTGCTCACCCAGGATTCCTTATCGCTCTGATCCTAAAATGTTCGAACTCGAACCGTTTGGGTATCAAATGAATCGGCTTTGAAGGCATTGGGTTCCCCCACGAAGAATCCAGTTGCCGGGCATTTGTTGTGTGCCGGGTCTTTAGTAATCGCCGAACAATTTTGGTGCTTCAAGGATTTGCTGACCACGGAAGGATTCGCTAAAGTTGATTCGCTCGCTACAGCCTTGCGTTGCCCGCAACCCGTCCGCTCGAATCCAACTCTCGTTTAACCCGGAAGTAGAGCAGTGAGCCGATGGATAAACCAACGACAATACCGATCAACGCCCCTAGCAGGTAGTCACGAGTTGTTCCTGTGTTGAACGCAAGACCGAAGAGACCCAAAAGTAGCGCCCATCCCCAAATGTGAAACACGCTTTTTCGCCTCTGGTTATAGGCGGTAGTCAGAAGACCAAGAAGGCACCCGAGAACGCACCCACTTGCAAAAAATGCAACGATATTCTCCCAGTCACTTGTCCCAAATGTAGTGGCTTGTTTAGAGGCTACAAGGGCGGACGCACCGCCCACCCCGAAGCTCCAGATCAACACGCGCCGAACTGATGAACGAGTTGTGCCAGTCATCGCTGTACCTCGAACTTGTTTTTCCACGGGTCTAGGGTGAGCACGGGTGCTCCTCGAACGGAAGACCTGCCCTCAATCCACGAACGGGTCTATGACTGCTTTAGCCCGGATGTGTAACTGGTGTTCTTTATCTCAGTGTCCATCCGGGTCCCAACTACCCCTCGGAGAGGGTTATTATTCACCTCCGCATTCTTTCGCGCACTGGAGACCCCGCCGGCCTGCTTGCTGACCCGCCAATGGACTGCGGTGAGAGGCTTCATAAGCCAGCTTGCCCCCACACCCCATTCCCCGCTCCAACCGGAAACCAGACTACCGAAGTTCGTCGTAACTCACCCTGGTGGCAGGCCAGATCGACAAACGTAATCTAAGGAGCCTACACGGGAAGCCACGTCGGTCAAGATGTTTGTGTTTTTTGTTTCACAATCCGGAATTGTCCGCCACAGCCAAAGTCGGACAGCCGGGGCTTCGACTGCTTTCTGGCATTCTCCAACGGCCAACCTTTATCCCGCTGAGCCGCATCCTTAGAGTGTTATCTCTCTAGCGGCCCCCCGCCGTCCGGCTAGAGAGTTGTGGCAAATCCTCTTTTGGCTCGAAGACTGCCTGCGGATGAATGATCGAATGCACGTTCTTTCAGCATTAAGGCTCCATCCGCTGCCGTCGGCCAGCCCGGCGTCATGCCCTTCCATCTCTGTACTGTCCCCAGCATTGCCCCCAAAACATCAACCCGGTCATCTCTCTGGGAGAGGAAAATGAAACGAGCTGTGCAAGACGCGGCGGTAGCCGTCGCAGAGCCGGCGGCACGCGCCAAGCGGCCAGAAAAAAACGGCCAGCCGGTAAAGAATGGAAACGGCGCCAACGCCAACGGTGATGCCACCGCCGACCTGGCGCTGATCCTGGCCAGCCTGCAGACCATGCGGGACGGTGATTTTTCTGTGCGCCTCCCTGTCTCCTGGACGGGCCTGTCGGGCAAGGTAGCCGATACGTTCAACGATATCGTGGCTGCCAACCAGCAGATGGCGCGTGAGCTGAAACGCGTCGGTCAAGCTGTCGGCAAAGAGGGGCGCACCCGCCAGCGCATCCGCTTTCATGAATCGCGCGGCTCCTGGGGCGAGATGGAAGTCTCGGTCAACTCCCTGGTCGATGACCTTTTGCGGCCTACCACTGAAGTCACCCGGGCCATCGCCGCGGTGGCGCAAGGCAATCTCACTGAGACCGTGCGGCTCGACGTGGATGGCCGCCCTCTGGAAGGTGAGTTCCTGCGCTCCGCCAACATCGTCAACACCATGATTCAGCAGTTGGACGTGTTCACCGCCGAGGTGACCCGCGTCGCCCGCGAAGTGGGCACCGACGGCAAGCTCGGCGGCCAGGCTCTGGTGCCCGGAGTCGCCGGCACCTGGAAAGATCTCACCGATTCCGTCAACTCCATGGCCAGCAACCTCACCGGCCAGGTCCGCAACATCGCCGAAGTCGCCACCGCCGTGGCCAGCGGCGATTTGTCCCGCAAGATCACGGTGGATGTTCGCGGCGAAATTCTGCAGCTTAAAGAAGCCATCAACACCATGGTGGACCAGCTGCGTTCGTTCGCATCTGAAGTGACCCGCGTCGCCCGCGAAGTGGGCACCGACGGCAAACTCGGCGGCCAGGCAGTCGTGCCCGGCGTGGCCGGCACCTGGAAGGATCTCACCGACTCGGTCAACGCCATGGCTGGCAACCTTACCGCGCAGGTAAGAAATATCGCTGAGGTCACCACGGCGGTGGCCCGCGGCGATCTATCCCGCAAAATTACCGTCGATGTGAAGGGCGAAATTCTTGAGCTAAAAGACACCATTAACACCATGGTCGATCAGCTCAACGCTTTCGCCGGAGAAGTGACCCGCGTCGCCCGCGAAGTCGGAACCGAAGGCAAGCTCGGCGGCCAGGCGCAGGTGTTCGGCGTCGGTGGAACCTGGAAGGATCTCACCGACAACGTGAACTTCATGGCCAGCAACCTTACCGGCCAGGTGCGTAACATCGCCGAAGTCGCCACCGCGATCGCCAGCGGCGATTTGTCCCGCAAGATCACCGTGGACGTCCGTGGCGAAATCCTGCAGCTCAAAGAAACCCTCAACACCATGGTGGACCAGCTCAACCGGTTTGCCGGAGAAGTGACCCGTGTCGCCCGCGAAGTGGGAACCGAAGGCCGTCTCGGCGGCCAGGCCAACGTGCCCGGCGTGGCCGGAACCTGGAAGGATCTCACCGACTCTGTCAACTCCATGGCCGGAAACCTCACCGGCCAGGTGCGTAACATCGCTGAAGTCACCACCGCGGTGGCCCGCGGCGATCTATCCCGCAAGATCACCGTGGATGTGAAGGGCGAAATTCTCGAGCTCAAAGACACCATCAACACCATGGTCGATCAGCTCAACGGGTTTGCCGGAGAAGTGACCCGCGTCGCCCGTGAAGTGGGAACCGAAGGCAAGCTGGGCGGCCAGGCGCAGGTGCCCGGCGTCGCCGGAACCTGGAAGGACCTCACCGACAACGTCAATTTCATGGCCAGCAACCTTACCGGCCAGGTGCGTAACATCGCCGAAGTATCCACCGCCGTGGCCCGCGGCGATCTATCCCGCAAGATCACCGTGGACGTGAAAGGTGAAATCCTCGAGCTTAAAGACACCATTAACACCATGGTCGATCAGTTGCGCGCGTTCGCGTCGGAAGTGACCCGCGTGGCCCGCGAAGTCGGCACCGACGGCAAACTGGGCGGACAAGCGCAGGTCGGCGGCGTCGCCGGAACCTGGAAGGATCTCACTGATTCAGTGAACTCCATGGCCAGCAACCTTACCGGCCAGGTGCGTAACATCGCGGAAGTGGCCACCGCCATCGCCAGCGGTGACTTGTCGAAGAAGATCACGGTGAACGTCAGCGGCGAAATTCTGCTGCTGAAAGAAACCATCAACACCATGGTCGATCAGCTCAACGCGTTCGCCGGCGAAGTCACCCGCGTCGCCCGCGAGGTGGGTTCCGAAGGCCGCCTGGGTGGACAAGCCAACGTCCCCGGCGTCGCCGGAACCTGGAAGGATCTCACCGATTCCGTGAACTCCATGGCCGGTAACCTCACCGGCCAGGTGCGTAACATCGCCGAGGTCACCACCGCGGTGGCCCGAGGCGACTTGTCCCGCAAGATCACGGTAGACGTGAAGGGCGAAATTCTTGAGCTCAAGAACACCATCAACACCATGGTGGATCAGCTCAACGCGTTCGCCGGTGAAGTGACCCGCGTGGCCCGCGAAGTGGGCACCGACGGCAAGCTCGGCGGGCAGGCGCAGGTGCCCGGCGTGGCCGGAACCTGGAAGGATCTCACCGATAACGTCAACTTCATGGCCAGCAACCTTACCGGCCAGGTGCGTAACATCGCCGAAGTCGCCACCGCCATCGCCACCGGCGATCTTTCGAAGAAGATCACGGTGGACGTGCGCGGCGAAATTCTGCAGCTCAAAGAGACCCTCAACACCATGGTCGAGCAGTTGCGATCGTTCGCCGCCGAAGTGACTCGCGTGGCCCGCGAAGTGGGTTCGGAAGGGCGTCTCGGCGGCCAGGCCAACGTCACCGGCGTCGCCGGTACGTGGAAGGATCTCACCGATTCGGTCAACGCCATGGCCGGTAACCTGACCGCCCAGGTGCGTAACATCGCCGAAGTCACCACCGCGGTGGCCCGCGGCGACTTGTCGCGCAAGATCACGGTGGATGTGAAGGGTGAGATTCTAGAGCTCAAGAACACCATCAACACCATGGTCGATCAGCTCAACGCCTTCGCCGCGGAAGTGACCCGCGTGGCCCGCGAAGTCGGCACCGACGGAAAGCTCGGCGGCCAGGCGCAGGTGCCCGGCGTCGCCGGAACCTGGAAGGATCTCACCGACAACGTCAACGTCATGGCTGCCAACCTTACCGAGCAGGTTCGAGGCATCGTCAAGGTGGTGACCGCGGTCGCGGACGGCGAGCTTACCCAGAAATTGCGGGTGAACGCCAAGGGAGAAGTCGCCGCCCTCGCCGAAACCATTAACAACATGACCGGAACCTTGGCCACGTTCGCCGACCAGGTGACCACCGTCGCCCGCGAAGTCGGCGTCGAAGGCCGCCTGGGTGGACAGGCCAACGTCCCCGGCGCCGCCGGCACGTGGAAGGATCTCACCGGTAACGTCAATCTGCTGGCCGACAACCTCACCAACCAGGTGCGCGCCATCGCTGAGGTGGCCACCGCCGTCACCAAGGGCGATCTGACCCGCTCCATCCAGGTGGAAGCCAGCGGTGAAGTCGCCGAGCTCAAAGATAACCTCAACACCATGATCGACAACCTGCGCCTCACCACCGACCGCAACACCGAGCAGGATTGGCTCAAAACCAACCTCGCCCGTTTTACCGCAATGTTGCAGGGGCAGCGCGACCTTGCGACCGTGGGACGCACTCTTCTTTCCGAGCTCGCTCCCCTGGTCAACGCCCAGCAGGGCGTGATTTACCAGATGGAAGAATCCGACGATGTGGCCAGCATGACCCTGCTCTCCGCGTTCGCCAACCGGCCCGAAGGCTACCTCGACCGCATCCGGGTCGGCGAAGGACTCATTGGTCAGTGCGCCACCGAAAAACAGCGCATGCTCATCACCGAGCTTCCCGACGACGTGATCCCCATCCGTCTGGGGCAGTTCGATGTGGTGCCGCGCAACGTGATCGTGCTTCCTGTACTGTTTGAAGACCGCGTCAAGGCGGTCATCGAACTGGCCACGTTGAGCACGTTCACGCCCGCTCATCTGGCCTTCCTCGAGCAGCTTACTTCCAGCATCGGCATCGTGCTCAACAGTATTGAAGCCACTATGCAGACTGAAGGACTGCTGAAACAATCCCAACAGCTGGCCACCGAATTGCAGACCCAGCAGACCGAGCTGCAGACCACCAACGAACAGCTCGCCCAAAAAGCCCAGCAGCTCGCCGAGCAGAACGCCGAAGTGGAACGCAAGAACCAGGAAATCGAGCACGCCCGCCGCGCTCTCGAAGAGAAGGCCAAGGAGCTGGCCCTCACCTCGAAGTACAAATCGGAGTTCCTGGCCAACATGTCGCACGAGCTGCGTACTCCGCTAAACAGCATTCTCGTGCTCGGGCAGCAGCTTACCGACAACCCCGACGGCAACCTGACCGCCAAGCAGGTCGAATTTGCCCGCACCATTCATGGCGCGGGAACCGATCTGCTTACGCTGATCAGCGACATTCTCGATCTTTCCAAGATCGAGTCGGGCACCGTATCCGTCGAAGCCGAAGAAGTCTTCTTCGCCAGCCTGCTCGACATGGTCGGGCGTCCCTTCCGTCACGAGGCGGAAAACCGCCGCTTGAACTTCGAGATCGTGAGCGACCCCGGCCTGACCCGCAGCCTGGTCACCGATTCCAAGCGCTTGCAGCAAGTACTCAAGAACCTGCTCTCCAACGCCTTCAAGTTCACCGAGCAGGGTGGCGTGCGCCTGGCGGTATCAACGGCTGCCACCGGCTGGAGCCAGGAACATCCTATTTTGAATGCGGCGAAATCAGTGGTGGCATTTGAAGTGGCGGACTCGGGGATTGGTATTCCCCTGGAAAAACAGCGCATCATTTTCGAGGCCTTCCAGCAGGCCGACGCCGGCACCAGCCGAAAATTCGGCGGCACCGGGCTCGGTCTCGCCATCAGCCGCGAACTGGCCAGCCTGCTCGGCGGAGAAATTCAACTGCGCAGCGCTCCCGGGCAGGGCAGCACCTTCACCCTTTATCTTCCCCAGATGTATGTGGGCCCGACTACCGCGATCGCGGCGCAGCCTGCCAGTCAATCGGCAAGCATCGTTTCGTCCCTGCAATTCTCGGGCGCCGCCGTGGCCGAACACGCGGTGGAAAAAATTGAGGACGACCGCAACAACCTGGAACCGGGAGACGCGGTGCTGCTGATCGTTGAGGACGACCCGCACTACGCGCGTATTCTTTGCGACCTCTCCCGCGATATCGGGCTCAAGGTGCTGGTGGCCATGCGTGGCGCCGAAGCCCTGGCCTTGGCCCGCGAATTCCATCCCACCGCGGTCTCGCTCGACGTCTTCCTGCCCGACATGCTGGGCTGGACCGTCCTGAACCATTTGAAGCAGGACCCCGCCACCCGGCACATCCCGGTACAGATCCTCACCACCGACGAAGACTGGCACCACGGCTTGTCGCGCGGCGCCTTCTCCTTCGTTACCAAGCCCACTTCCACTGAAGGCATCGAAGCCGCGCTCGCCAAGATCAAGGACTACGCCAGCCCGCGGCGCAAGCGCCTGTTGGTCGTCGAAGACAACCCCGCCGAGCAGTTCACCATCAAGGAACTGCTGGGCTACGACGACATCGACGTCACCGTGCTGGGCAAGGGCAGCGAGGCCCTCGAGGCGGTGCGCAATGAGAGTTTTGACTGCATGGTTCTTGACCTGCGGCTGCCCGACATGAGCGGCTTCGAGGTGCTCGAACGCATGGCCGATATGCCCACCCTGAGCGACCTTCCGGTGGTGGTCTTTACCGGCAAGGAACTCTCTCCGGAAGAAGATGCCCGCCTGCACATGCTCGCCCGCAGCGTGGTGGTCAAAGACGTGGAATCGCCGGAACGCCTGCTCGATGAGACGGCCCTGTTCCTGCATCGGGTAGTGGCGGATCTGCCCAAGGAAAAACAGAACATGCTCGACCGCCTGCACCGTTCCGACGATGCGCTGGTGGGACGCAAGGTGCTGGTCGTCGATGACGACGTCCGCAACATTTTTGCCTTGAGCAGCGTACTGGAACGCCGCGGCATGGTGGTGCTCACCGCCGGCACCGGGCGCGAAGCCATCACCACCCTTGAATCCACGCCCGACGTCGCCATTGTTCTCATGGACATCATGATGCCGGAAATGGATGGCTATGAAACCATGCAGGTCATCCGCCAGAATGCTTCGCTGCGCCGTTTGCCCATCATCGCCTTGACCGCCAAGGCCATGAAGGGCGATCGCGAAAAATGTCTCGAAGCGGGCGCTTCGGAGTACCTGGCCAAGCCCGTCAACACCGAGCAATTGCTTTCCGCGCTGCGTATGTGGCTGCACCGCTAAATCAAGCCGTTTGACCAAGGCCCATAGGAGACCGAAAGACGACCGATGGCTGCTAACGACATGGTGAATATCCTGATGGTGGACGACCAGCCCGCCAAGCTCCTCAGCTATGAAGTCATTCTGAAAGAGCTAGGCGAAAACCTGATCAAGGTCACCTCGGGCCGCGAAGCCCTGGAGCAGCTTTTGAAGAACGACGTCGCCGTGGTGCTCATGGACGTGAGCATGCCGGAGATCGACGGTTTCGAGTTGGCGGACATGATCCGCCAGCATCCCCGGTTTCAGAAGACTGCCATCATCTTTATATCCGCCGTGCATTTGACCGACGTCGATCGCATCAAGGGATACCAGCGCGGAGCCGTGGATTACATTTCAGTGCCGGTGGTTCCCGAGCTGTTGCGCGCCAAGGTCACCGTGTTTGCCGAGCTGCACCGCAAGACCCGGCAGCTCGAAAACCTGAACCGCGAGCTTGAACAGCGCGTTGCCGAGCGCACTGAAGAGCTGCGCGAGCGCGCCGATCTGCTGGAGCTCGCCACCGAAGCCATTATGGTGAGCAATACCGAGGGCATCCTGGAATTCTGGAACAGCGGCGCTGAAGCCCTCTACGGCTGGAAGCGTGAGGAAGTACTGGGCAAGAACGCTCATCAGATCCTGCAGACCCGCCTGCCCGTCTCCGCCGCCGAAATCCAATCCAGCCTGGCGGTCGAGGGGCGCTGGGAGGGCAATCTGGTGCAACAGACCCGGGACGGCAGGGAACTCACGGTGGCCAGCCGCCAGGGCCTGAAGTCCAATGCGACCCGGGACGTCATCCTTGAAATCAATCGTGATATCACTTCGCAGTTGCAAGCTGAAGACGCACTGCGCAAAACCGAGCGGCTGGCCGCCATGGGCCGCGTCGCCGGCATCATCGCCCACGAAATCAACAATCCACTTGAAGCCATCACCAACGCCTTTTATTTGCTCTCCAGCCATCCGTCACTGGATGAAGAAGCCCAGCACTATGCGCGCATGGGGGAGCAGGAGTTGCTGCGGGTCAGCCATATCACCCGGCAGACCCTGAGCTTTTACCGCGAATCGCAGAAACCGGTCGCGGTCGCGGTGAGTGACCTGGTGGACGATGTCCTCGAATTGCAGTCGCGCAGCATTCAAATGAGCGGAATCACTCTACGGAAAAAATATCACAGCCGCGGCGAGATCGAGGGCTTTCCCGTGGAGCTCAAACAGGTGTTCCTCAACCTGATTGGCAACGCGGTGCAGGCGACCCCCAAGGGGGGAATGTTGCAGGTTCATGTTTTCGAAAGTCAGGAATGGCGGAAGAAACGCCGCGGCGTTTATCTGTCGGTGTGCGACAACGGCTCCGGCATCAAGTCCGACGACGCCCGGCGCCTGTTCGAGCCGTTTTTCAGCACCAAATCCACCAAGGGCACGGGCCTCGGCCTTTGGATCAGCAAGGGAATCGTGCAAAAATACGATGGCTCGATTTGTTTCCGCAGTATGCACTTTTCCACCGGGAATGCCACGTGCTTCCGGGTATTCTTCCCCACGCCGCTGCCCGGGGACAAGATACAAGAACCCGCCGCGTTCAGTACCGCCACGAAATAAAAAAAATACGGGGAGAATCCGTGGAGCAGGCCAAGCCGGTCATTTTGTGCGTGGACGACGAAGAAAACTCGTTGTTTCTAAGGAAACTCGTCCTGCAGAAATCAGGCTATGAGGTCATCGTCGCCAACTCCGGGCAGAAAGCGCTGGAGCTTCTCGAGACCCACAAGATTGACCTTCTCTTATCCGATCTGCTGATGCCAGAGATGTCGGGGGCCGAGCTCATTAAGCAGGTCAAGGAGCGCGGCCACAAGCTTCCCATCATCCTGGTCTCCGGCGTCAACGAATTTCCCCCCGAAGCCCAGGCCGCCGACCTGCTGATGAATAAAGTCGAAGGTCCAGCCAAGCTGGTCGAGAACATAGCCACAGTCCTGCAGCGGTTCAAGGGAAATCAAGAGATTCGCTAGAGCATTTTGGTAGGTCGGGTGTCCGATCACCGCACGGAAAGCTCTGCACTCCTGGGTGACATGGCGGCGATCTCTCCAACAGCCGGAAGCCCACGGTAAGCCTGTGACACAACCAGAGCGCTGAATTTAGGGGTTCTCGGTCCTCGGTGGAAGCAGCGGCCTTTCAGGCCGCTGAATAGATGCTCTTAAGAATTGCGGCTTTCAGCCGCTGTGATGAGTGGTTGCAGATCAAACGTCCCGTCGTTATCTGCAAGGGGGCTTCGCTCCTTCATGAATGTCTTAATATTTCTGAAATTACGCAGGTAGAACAGACGCGAACTCTTAGTTTGGTGCAATCACTTTCCACCGGGGTTTAAAGCCCAAATCATAAAGATCAACTATTCAGTGGGCTGAAGCCCCCTGCTTCCACCGAAAGCCAGAACAGTTCTTCGCGTGTGAGAGTTTTGGCTTTGACACAGATTCTGAAGTCCGCTGCTTGCGGCGGAAAAGCAAAGACACACTTCCGAAGTTGTCTAGTTGTGACCCATGCTCTGAAGTCCGCTGCTCCCACCAAAACTCATGACCAGCGTTGGGGTTGAATCGCTGTCGGCCGAAGGAGTCAAGCCTTCTGGGCCGAGATGCTCGTGTGCCTCTATAACCCGCTGGCCGCGTTGATCTCCGCGGTGATCTGGTTGCGCACGTCCCATAGCTCTTTATAAAAGACAAATTCCTGGCGCTGCTTGAGGACCTCAACGGGAGTGCCCATGGTTCCGATCACTCCGCGGCCGATGATTCGTTCCGCCAGCTTGAGGTGGTGATAGCGGAAAAGCTGCAGGCGCTCGTCGTAATCGAGCAGGGCCTCCGCCACCTCATGTAATCCTAGAAATTCCTGCCAGCGCCGGTACAGTTGCAGCACGCTTAAGCCTGAACCCTGAAGTTGTCCGAAAAAGGCTTCTCCCAGTCGCGGAGCAATATGCAGCAGCCCCAGGAAACCGGGCGAATCTAGGCCGCTGCCGTGTCCCAGGCCGCCGCGAATCACCTGGTATTCGTAAGGCGTGATGGTTTCGAGCACATGCAGCATGGAAATGGGATAGTCGAGCATCAGGTTGGCGCGATGCAGCAGCCGCAGCGCGTTGCCGTAGTCTCCCGCTGTGATGTACACGCAGCCGCGTTCCAGCTCATGCACGCAGGCCTTCATCAGCAACTCGGAGCTCTGGTGCACCACCTGGAACGTCATTTCATCGGGGTGCAGAAGCTCGTTGCCGGGTTTTTGCAGTCCCAGCAGCTCATCAATGCGGAGGTAGCGCTCGTAGTCGCTGGCGCCCTTGCCGGGCAGTATGGGGATGCGGAGGTCCGCCTTGGGATCAGCCTTCAATCCGCCGGGACCGTTGGGATTGGAGTCGTCAGGCATAGTCTCAGTCCACCATCAGTGCTGGGCCGCAGGTGAAAACACTGTGGCAGGATGAAGGTCGTGCGCGGACATCTGTCCGTCGCGCATGTAGAAGGTGCGGCCGCCATAAGCCGCGGCCTCGGGATTGTGGGTAATCATCAGAATGGTCTGGCCCAGTTCCTTGTTGGAATGTGCGAGCATGTTCAGCACAATTTCAGAGTTGGCCGAGTCCAGGTTGCCAGTGGGCTCATCCGCCAACAGGATGGCCGGCTTGTTGATCAGCGCGCGCGCCAGAGCCACCCGCTGCTGCTCGCCCCCGGAAAGCTCGGAAGGACGATGGTGCAGCCGGTCCGCGATTCCCAGCATGTCCGTGATCCTATCGAGATAGGCGCGGTCCACTCCGCGCGCCTTGTCCCCGCCGATCTGGTGGGCGATAAAAATGTTGGAGCCCGCGTCCAGGGTGGGCAGCAGGTTGAATTTCTGAAAAACAAACCCGATTTTTTTCTTGCGCATCGCGGCGCGCATCGATCCCGACATCTGCGCAAAATCGTCGCCATCGACCACCACCTTGCCCGAGGTCGCGCTCAGCAACCCGCCCAGCAGATAAAAAAGCGTGGACTTGCCGCTTCCCGACGGCCCCACGACGCTGACAAACTCGCCGCGATCCACCGAAAGGGTGACTCCGCGAAGGGCACGCACGTCCACCTTGCCGATACGATAGGTCTTGTTTAGATCTTCAGTCTGAATGATGGGCGGCATGAGCAATGGAGCAGCGCGAAAGCGCTGCCATTCGATATTACACGAACCTCGCAACGCCCTTCCGCGAGCGGGGCCGCCGGTAAATTCCAGCGGCACACGGGGAATGCGAATCCAAGACCCGGCGGAGTCACGAGTTTGATCTAAAGCAAAACTAAGAGGTCAGGAGGCAGCACTGACCGGCCTCGGGGCCGCCGTAGCCATGGCTGCCCGCTTGGGTCCGGGCTTGCGGATCAGGAGTATGCGAATTCTCTCCAGCAATGCGGCGGCGTCGCAGTTGCCTTTGGAAAGAAAAACATCGGCCACGCTTTCGCGGTCGTAGTTGCGCACCCGGCCGGAGAGAAGTACCGCCGGCGTTTCCGGGGACATCGCCTTGATCTGCACGATGAGGTCATGCCCATCCAGCTCCGGCATTACCAGGTCGGTCAGCAAAAGATCGATTCCACCGCGGGCAAAAATTTCCAGCGCATCGCGGCCGCGGGTAGCCTGAATCACGCGATAGCCGCGCGTCTCCAGCATGACCTTGCGAATGGAAAGGGAATGCTCGTCATTATCAACACACAGGATTGTCTTACGTGGCCGCATGAATGTCGCTCCGGATCTTTCCCGTATCAAAGATGCCGAATTGCGAGTCCTCTCCCCGGGTTGGATTGGGGAGCGCCAGGCGGCGATCATAAATTTAATTTTGGACGTATCTCCAACCGCGGAAGATTGCGGCCCGAGAAGCGAAGCTGAATCCTATGGTGCGAGAAGGAAGCTGTGAAGTATCGTGAGAGTTATTAAAACTTCTACTACTTGAAATTATTTTTGTTGCAGTGGTGTAGTCCTGCCGGGTTGGCATCGAACGATTTAGAATCCGCGTAGCAACCTGAAGAACCTCGCGTGACCGGCGACCCTACAGAGAATACCGCCCCCGCATCACCGCCGCACCGTGCCCGCCGACGCGCACGTTACTGACCCGCTCCCCATCGGCATCCGCGCGTACGAAAATCTGGCTGGCCCGCTTCATCTCGATCCCCTGGCCGATCCGCACCTGCTCGCCGGAAGCGGCGATGCCGTAGCGCACCATCCATGCCGCGGCGCATCCTGCCGCCGAGCCCGTCGCCGGGTCTTCTCCATTATAGAAAATCATTCGCGCCTGCAATCGCACCGAGGGGCCGCTGGTTTCGCGGCTCACCAGGTACATGAATTTGGCGTCGGTCCCGGCCAGATACCTGGCGGCGCGCGACCATACGAAATCAATGTTCCGCAATGCGGAAAGACTTACCACCGGGAGAATCGCAAACGGCATGCCGGTGGAAACCGTCTGGATGGGAACGTCGGCGGCAATGTCTTCGAGGTTCAATCCCAATGCGGCCGCGACCATCTCCCGCGAATGGATCGAGCCAAATTCCGGCTCCTGCTGCCGCATCTCCCCAAATACCAGTCCCCCGGGTCGTTCGTCGAAGGTGACGGGGATCTTGCCCACTTTCAGATCGAGTTCCACCTTTTGTTTGAAGCGCTCGGGATGTTGTGCCCGCAGGGTCAAGGCCGTCCCCAGCGTGGGATGGCCGGCAAACTTCAGTTCCTCGGCAATGGTGAATATCCTGACCTGCACGCCGCGTTCACGTTCAATTTCGGGGTCACGCGGAATGATGAAAGTGGTTTCACATAAATTGGTCTCGCGAGCCAGCGCCTGCATTTCCTCATCCTTCAGCCCGCGAGCGTCGAGAAAAACCGCCAGTGGGTTTCCGGCCAGCGCCTTTGCGCTGAACACGTCAATCTGCACGAAATCAAAGTTGCGCCGCGCGGCGCCCGCGCCGGGAGAAGCCGCGTCACCGGGTAAGTCCAAGCCTGCTAAATCCATTGCTAAACGGTCTCCAGGTCCTGAAATGAGTCAGGAAATTGTTGCATCGCTCCCGCGCAAACAGGCATCTTTATAAAAATGCTAATAGTCCGAACTCTTCATGGCAAGAGCAGGCGTCGTATGGCCGGCACCCTGTTGGCCGCCTCGGGAACCTGCGGCCGGCGCTGTTGTTGAGCTGAACCGCCATCCAGGATTTTAGCTTACCCGCGAACCTTGTTTTTCCCATGGCCCCCAAAAAATCACCGCATCACCACAACGGAGAAGACGATGAGCATTGAGGTCAAGTCAGAAGTGAACCATCAGGCGGCCCCTCCATCGGTGCCGCGAATCAACGAGCCGGCGCCTGATTTCGAGGCCAAATCCACCCATGGCATGATCAAGCTGAGCCACTACACCGGTAAGGGTAAGTGGGTGCTGCTGTTTTCCCATCCCGCGGATTTCACCCCGGTTTGCACCACCGAGTTTGTCGGCTTCGCTTCCAGCTTCACCGATTTCGAGCAGCGCAATGTGCAATTGATCGGGGTCTCGGTCGATAGCGTGTACGCCCACATCGCATGGGTGCGCAGCATAGAAGAAAACTTCGGGGTAGCAGTGCGGTTCCCGGTCATCGCCGACCTCGACCAGGCGGTGGCCCGCGCCTACGGCATGGTCCACCAGGCGGTGAGCGACACCGCCACGGTGCGTGCTGTTTTCATCATCGATCCCAAGAGGAACATCCGCGCGCTGGTTTATTACCCCATGTCGCTAGGCAGGAACATTCCGGAATTCCTGCGGATTATCGATGCCTTGCAGACGGCTGACGCCCATGCCTGCTCCACCCCGGCCAACTGGAAGCCCGGAGAGAAGGTGATCGTCCCCGCGCCGGCCACCCAGCAGGATGCGGCCACCCGGCTTGCCGGGGACACAGGTTTCGAGGTAAAAGACTGGTACCTTTCCTATAAGACCCTGGCGGAAAGCGAAAAGAAGTAGTCCGCCCCTTGTGGAAGCGAATGGGATCCGGTGATCCTTCCGGTCTTCAAAACCGGCGATTGCCACCCTCGCGGTGGTGATGGTGCGTTCGACTCGCACACGCTTCCGCCAACTTATTTAAGCAACCGCGGCGATGCGTGCATTCGTCTGCTGAAGCAGATCGAGGGCCACCCAGTCGTTGTATTGCCTGACGACTCCGGGAAGGCGAAAAATATCCACCAGCCACCAGATTCCGGCGCCGCCCGCCGTAAGCCAAAATGCGACCTGCAGGCCCCACCGGCCCAGGTACGCGTAATGGGAGAACAGGCAAATCAGGAACAAGTAGGCGATCGCCAGTTCCTTGGAGCGGCGGCGGTATTCGTCCACGAAAATGATTTGTTGCTGGTAGGGCAATTTCAGCACTTCAAAAGCGACTGCGGCAGAGAGGCTCGAAGGCAGCGGTATTGATCCCGCCGGAATGGCAGCCGCCATGGGATAAATTCCGGGCGAATAAGCCGCGACCGGCGGCGCGGCGATCACCGTTGCTCCGCACCTGGCACAAACGCTGGACCCAGGCTGCAGCGGCGTTCCACACTGATTACAGAACATGGGATTCTCCTGAAAGAGCAATATCGCTGAGTATTCTACGATTTTTGCGCCGCGGAAGTTCAATCGGAGGGCAGTTCGCCCCGCTGCTGTTATCATTGAGTAAGCGCCCTTCAAGGGCCCACGTTTTTTTGATTTCATGATGAAGAGGAACGCCCGTGGCCGGTCGATCACGCTCCACATTTGGCAAGCAGCAGAAGGAACAGAAGCGCCAGGAAAAACGGCGCGACAAATCCGCTAAGAAAGAACAGCGCAAGCAGGAAAAGCAGACCGGTGAACCCGGAGCAGAGGGCCCGTCGGACGAGCTCGATCTGGGCTCTCCGCTCGATTTTCCCATCGACCACTTTCCCCAGTAACGAGCCCGCAGGGTAACCCCGGTTTTCATGATTTTCTGTACTTCTGGTTCAACTCCTCCCGATTTCGCCGGGACTTCGGCGGATTTTTCCCTCTTGACCCCCGCCCATCTGCCGGACGCGATTAACCTTTTGGTTGACACCTCCATCGCAGTGGACTAAAAAACTCGTGCATGAACACTGAATGGATATTTGCGATGGAGTTTGCCATTGGGGTGCTGGTGGGCCTGCGCTCTATGACCCCAATCGCCGCAATCGGCTGGGCCGCGCATCTGAAGTGGATCGACATCAGCGATTCCCACTTCGCCGTGCTGGGCTCGACGCCGGTGGTTTATATCCTCACCGCACTGGCGTTGGGTGAACTCATCGCGGATAAGACGTCGTTCGTCCCCCGTCGCACCAAACTGGCGCCGCTGTTGGTGCGCATTGTGTTGGGCGCGGTGTGCGGCATCGCGGTGGCCATGGCCACCAACGATTTTGACGTGGCGGGTTTGCTTCTTGGCGCGGGTGGCGCGGTAGCGGGAAGCTTTGGCGGATTTCATCTGCGGCGGTGGATGGTAAATCGCCTCAAAGTTCCCGACTTGATAGCGGCCCTGCTGGAAGATGCTGTCGCGGTAGGCGGTTCATTCCTGATCCTGGGTCACCTCAACCTGGGATAGCGGGGGCCGAGGGTTGGTGGGGTTTACCGACTACTGCACTTGACCAGAACCGCCAAAATCTCAAGAAGTTGCATGAATGAGTTTGGATACGCGAACGTGCCCTCACCCTTTGTCATCGTGGAGCGAGCTTTTGCTTCTGGTCGAGCGAAGGACCTTGCGTTTGTTTTGAATGCTGGGCCCGGCAGCAATATAACGGCAGGCAGCAATATGGAGGCAGAAATCTACCCCGGCTGCGTAGTTCCCGACTGGCCTTCCCCATCGTCATCGCCAACGAGGTCTTTCCCGGTGTGCGGTGGCGGCCCGCCGCGGCTGTCATCCTCTTGAATCCCGCCCTTCTCGTTGCTGCCGTAATTCACTTCGGGAGCGTCGCCATCCTGCTCGCCTTTGTCGGTCAAATCATTGCTGCCCATAATTTTTTTCTCCTTGGGTAATACGTAATATCAAAGATGAGTACAGGCAAACCGCAGGTTGCATTCAAACCGGAAAGAACTTACTCGGCGTCCTCAATCAACCTGTCAAGGCGTTCTTTGTGCCGCGGCGGCGCCGGCTTCCGGGTATTTTCCTGGCGATAGGTGGGCGGAGGCGCGCCGATGTTCTTCCGGGCCAAGGCCTTGACCGCCTTTACCGCGCGAAACGGCTTGATTTTCTTCTTCTTTGCCATGATCCAGCTCTTTGCTGCGGGCGCCCGGCAGGCGTGCTTGGCGCCCCTGAAACTATGCAATAATCGTGAGCAAGCATCCGGGGTTTTACGCTTGGACTGATGCTTGGAAACTGGTGCTTACTACCGATGCCTGCAGCTGGCCGATGCACCCAAGGTTCATTCTATGGAAGAGCGCGAGTTTTACGACGAGAAAGAACAGAAAAAGCCGGTCACCCTCAACTGTCCGCATTGCCGGCAGGAAGGTGAGTATGAAATGGCGTGGCTGGTGCGCACCCGCAAGAAACAGCTGCCGGGACGCGCCGACGAGCGCGACCGCGCCAAATTTGCCAAGGCGAAATCCTACATGGTCCGCAAAGACGACATGATGATGTGCAAGAATATGCGCTGTCGCAAGCGCTTCGAGGTTTCCGGAATCCAGTCGGTGGCGTTTCTCGAGTAATTGTGCGGATGCGAAAGCCGCGGTAACTTCGGGCGGCGCTTTTGATGCCCGGCGTTCGCCACTTCCGAATCTCAATCCTGGTGGGACCATTGCAGCGAATCAAATCATCCATGCAGACAATGGCGGCGGGTATACTTCGCGGCGCGCCACGCGGCGAGTCTCCGGTGATCGCCTGGCCGCTGGTATGCGGCGCCGCGGTGGCGGAGAAGACCGAGGCCCTTGATTTTCATCGCGGCGTTCTTCGCGTCAGGGTGCCCGACGCCGGCTGGCGCAATGAGCTTTCCCGCCTGGCCCCGCAGTACGCCGCCGCCCTGCATGAACTGGCGGGAGAGAAAATTTCAAGTATTGCCTTCGTGCTGCCGCATGAAGCCTGACCGTTATCCATCAAAAACCTATGGACATCACTGAAAAAGACGTGGCGTACGTAGCTGACCTGGCGTCGCTCGAGCTCACCGCCGATGAACGCAGCCGCATGGTCAAAGACCTGGGCGCGATCATTCATTACATCAGCCGGTTGAATGAGCTCGACACCAGCGGGGTGCCGCCCCTGGCCCAGATCGCCATGTTGAATCCGCTTCCTGCCGCGCAACCCGAACGCGGCGAAGCCTCGACGCTGCGCGAAGACCAGGCGCTGCCTTCGCTCGACCGCGAAACCGTCTTGCAGAATGCTCCCCAGCAAGCCAAGGGGTTCTTCAAAGTCCCACGAGTGATTTCAACCGGGGAATAGCCAGCCGCGACACCGTTCTTCCTGTACCTCCGCTATGGATTTAAAACTGCTCACCGTCGCCTCCACCCGCTCCGCCATCGAAGAGCGGCAGACCACGGCTGCCGCGCTGGTCGAGCAGTTTTACGTCAAGATCGCCGCCGAGGATAAGCAGATCAATGCCTATCTCACGCTGTGCCGCGAGCGCGCCCTGGCCCAGGCCGCGCGCATCGACGAACTGGCGGGCAAGGGTGACCCGCTGCCCCCGCTGGCCGGCGTTCCCATCGCCATCAAGGACGTCATGGTGACGCGCGGCGTGCGCACCACTGCCGGCTCGAAGATACTGGAAAACTACATTCCCCCATATGACTGCACCGCCGTCGAGCGCCTGGAGCAGGCGGGCGCTATTATCCTGGGCAAGGTGAACTGCGATGAGTTCGCCATGGGTTCGTCCAACGAAAATTCGGCGTACGGCCCGGTGCGCAACCCGCATGACACCAGCCGGGTTCCCGGGGGATCGTCGGGCGGGGCCGCCGCGTCCGTCGCCGCCGGAACTTCGGTCGCCGCGCTGGGTTCCGATACCGGGGGATCGATCCGGCAGCCGGCGTCGTTTTGCGGCGTGGTGGGCTTGATGCCCACCTACGGCCGCGTCTCGCGCTACGGCCTCATCGCTTTTGCCTCCTCGCTCGATCACATCGGCCCGCTCACCCGTTCAGTCAAGGATGCCGCGCTGCTGCTGCAGCAAATTGCCGGGCAGGATCCCCGGGACGCCACCTCGGCCGCAGTCCCCGTGCCCAATTACCTTGACGAAATGCAGCGGCCGGTCGCGGGAACCCGCGTGGGCATTCCCGCCGAATATTTCGGCGAAGGATTAGATAGCGAAGTTCGCGCCCTGGTAGAGAAATCGATCGACCTGCTGCGCGGCGCGGGATGCGAGATCGTTCCCATCAGCCTGCCGCATACGAAGTATGCGATTCCCACGTACTACGTGGTGGCCACCGCCGAAGCTTCCGCCAACCTGGCGCGCTTTGACGGAGTGCGCTACGGGTTCCGCTCGTCGCAAAGCGCGACCCTGGCGCAGATGTATCGCCACAGCCGCGATGAAGGCTTCGGCGCCGAGGTCAAGCGCAGAATCATGCTGGGCACGTATGCCTTGAGCGCCGGCTATTACGACGCCTATTACGTCAAGGCGCAGCAGGTGCGCACCTTGCTGGCGCGCGATTTTGAGCAGGCGTTCGCCCAGGTCGATGTAGTGCTCACGCCCACCGCGCCCACCCCGGCGTTCAAGCTGGGCGAAAAATCAGACGATCCCCTGGCCATGTATCTGGCCGATATTTACACAGTGACCGCCGACCTGGCCGGCATCCCCGGCATATCAGTCCCCTGCGGGGTCTCGCAATCGGGCCTGCCGGTCGGTGCCCAGATTCTGGGAAAACATTTTGACGAAGCGGGCATCATGAGGGTCGCCCAGGCCTTGGAACACGCCCTGGCCAACCAGTGAAGCAAGGTCGTTCCCCAGCGAATCGAAGAACCTCAAGCTTGCTTTCGCTCTTGCCGTTGTTCCTCAGCAAGAACCTCAAGAAGTTGCATAAGAAAAACTAGCCAGCAAAGACCCCCAATGGACTTGTCATTCTGGAGCGAGCTCTTGCCTCTTGTTTGAGCGAAGAACCTTGCGTTTTCTCTTGCTCCTGGTGTTGTTCCTCAGAAAAAACCTCAGGAAGTTGCATAAAAACTAACCAGCGAAACCATCGTATGTAGTTGTCATTATGACGCCCCCCCCCAGCTTCACCGGGGTGAAGAAGAACCCCTACTGTTCAACGGGTCGTCGTGCGATTTCGATCTCGTTACCTGGAAAACAGCAGCAAAAGAAAGCGCGAGATCCTTCGCTAAAACAAAAAACAAGAGCTCGCTCTAGGATGACAAGGTTGAGAGTGTATTCGTTTGCCAAACTGCTTTATGCAACTTCTTGAGATTTGAGCGGAAATGTAAAACCAAGCCGCACCATTTCCCGAATCACCCAACGGAATCCAGAACGCGGTAATAACTCTCCCCCGCGCACGACCGGCAAAGCATGTCTCCCTCGACTGATACTTCCCGCCGGAAGTTGATGCCTTCACCGCATTTCCCACAGAGCACCCGCGGGCTCTTGTACCCGGGGAATTCTTCCGGCGGGAGGTCCACCGCCACCCGCTGACAATCGAATAATTCGGCATCCGGCATCTCGCGGTAAGCCAGCATCTGCTGCTCCCCGGCGGTGGCCAGCTCAGGATGGCGCTCCTGGGCCAGTTGCTTCGATGATTCCCGCGCCACGATCCGGACCGCGTTGCCGGAAGCGATGTCAACGAACGTTGCCGCCATCTTTCCCCAGTCGCGAAACTTCAGGGCGCGCTTTCCCAGCCGGCAGCCGGTGACAACCATGACCGCGTCGGTGGCGCAGCGATCGATTTCCACGAACGTTACCAATCGCTTGCGGTCTTTGCCTTGCGGGTCTTCGATGCCGAGCCGGCCCATGCCCAGCATGGCCATGCGGACGCCCAGCACCTGCCCGGCGCAGAGATGGCCGTGGGCGCGTTCGGCATCGAGCAGGTATTGGTCGAGCGTCTTCACTTTTTAATCTTCTTCAGGGTAGGCCCCTTGCGGCGCAATTTCCGCGGAACGTCCGCGCACCACAAAAGTCATTTTCTCACCTCCGCGGCCTTCAAAGCTCACCCGCACCGGCTGCCGCTCCCATTTAGGAGGGCCGCACGCGGGCGACTCGTCGCTGGCTTTGAGCGACGCCAGCGATTTTCGCAATGTAGATTTCTTTCTGCCCGCCTGGGCCACGATGGCAAACGACTTGTCGCCTTCGTCGGACACTCCGCAGTACGCCAGGTAATCCCTGAACCAGCTTCCGCTCGACAGGAAGGGATCGAAATCGGGGAAATTGAGGGTGGCCACGTGGCCGGTGAGCCGGTCCACGCTCAACCACACACCCGGCTGCCACTTCCAGCGTGGCGCGCCCTTGGCTTCATCGGGCAGCGCGTCGTTCAGGCGGAAGGCGCGCCGCACCACGAAACTGCGGTCGGTGATCTCGTGCGGGTCGCCGGTGGTGTACTCGCGCATGCGGCCATCCACCACCAGAGGCCGAATCCTGGTCTCGGCTGAATGACTATCTTCGAGGTCGGTGGACCACCGCACTTTTTGCCACGCGCCAAAGGTGATGACGTGCGGCTTGCGCGGAGCGGCATTCAGCGCCAGCGGCCATAGACATAAAACCAGAAGCGCCACACCGGTGGCAGCGAAGCGTTGAACCAGAATCGTTTTCGCGTTCTTATTTGCGAACAAAGTTTCCTCCTCGGCCAGATCCCCCCGCCGGCGCCTGCCGCGCGGGCTTATCGCAAGCAGTCTAGGGGAAGAAGCCTGTTACTAAACATAAAAGTGTTTTACAGTGCTGTTTGCGGAATTATCGTCTTCGCCCACCATGGCAGCCCATCAATACAGCATCGTGATCCCGGCATTCAACGAAACCGAACGCATTGGCAGGGCGCTGGATCTCATCGTGGAGTGGGTAGGCCGGGAGGGCCTGGCCGCCGAAATCATCGTGGTGGACGATGGCTCGCGAGATACCACCGCGGAGATCGTCCGGGAATACGCGGCCCGCCATCCCATCATCCGGCTAGTTTCCAACCCGGGAAACCGCGGCAAGGGATACAGCGTGCGCCACGGCATGCGCGAGGCCACCGGCGACGTGCTGCTGTTCACCGATGCCGACCTGTCTGCTCCCATCACCGAGGCGGCGAAACTCTTTTGCGAAATTGAAGCCGGCGCCGGCGTGGCCATCGGTTCACGCTGGCTGCAACGAGCGACCCAGACCACGCGCCAGCCGCTCTATCGCCAACTGGGCGGACGGCTCTTCAACTTATACCTGTGCGTGGTGCTGAACCTGCCGTTCAAAGACACCCAGTGCGGGTTCAAGGCGTTCAGCCGCCCCGCCGCCGATGCGTTATTTGCGGCTCAACTGGTGGAAGGCTGGGGATTCGACCCGGAGCTGCTGTACCTGGCGCGGCATTGGGGGTTCCCCATCGTGGAAGTCCCGGTGCAGTGGGCGAACGACGCCCGCTCCAAGATCAATCCTTACGTGGATGGCCTGAAAATCGTGGCCGACATTTCAGCGGTTCGCTGGAACGCGCTGACCGGCAGGTATCCTGCCCGGCCAGGAACCGCTAGACCAGGGCCTTAGTCAGCCGCTCCAGGATGTAGCGCGGGTGCACGGGCTTGGCGATCATCTCAAAACTTTCGCCCTGTTCGCGCGCGTTTGCCAGCAGGTCGGCGGTGGTGGCCATGCCGGAAAACAGCAGGATGTGGCAATCCGGACAGATCTTGCGGATCTGCATCGCCGCCTCGACCCCGTTCAAGTCGGGCATCATCACATCGGTCAGCACCAAGTCGGGACAAAACTTGCGCGAGTACTCCACCGCCTGCAAGCCGCCGTATGCCGCCTCAGCCTCGTAGTTGTTACGGTTCAGGATCACCGCTAGCATATCGGCGATAGGACGCTCATCGTCCACTACTAATATTCTGTGCTTCCCGTTTACTTTATGATTGCTGGTCGCCAACCTGCACCCCTTTAGAGAATATAACTCTTCAATAATACCCAAATACAGTCCCCGCACTGCTATTACTAAAGTAATTATCCATGCGCTCGCTGCCATCGCCGAGGCAAGCCGGCTTGAAAACCGTTACGGTGAGGGGGGATGGCTTTGCGGCATTGCAAAAATATAGTTTGTGCGGAAAGCTCGTCGGTACGGTTCCGCGGTGAAACGTATATTTATTGTGGATTGAAACCCGTGCCCCCGGGCCGCGACACCGCCGAAATCACGTATTCGGGATAGGCTGAGATTCCATGCTCATGCAGATCGAGGCCGTACAATTCGCCCTGTTCTGATACCCGCAAAGTTCCAGTTGCGTTCACCGCATACATCACCGCCAGCGAGACCGCGAATGTGGTCAACGTAATGGCCGCGCTGCCGATGGCCTGCGCCGCCAGCAGTTTCGTCCCCCCGCCATAAAACAATCCTTTCAGGGCCGCCGAGTTGTCCGGCGCAATCGGGCCGGTCGAGCCATAGCGCCCGCAGGCAAATAATCCCAGGGAAAGCGTTCCCCAGATGCCGCAGAAGCCATGCACCGGCACCGCGCCGATGGGGTCATCGATGCGCAGCCATTCCAGCAGCTCGACGCCCAGAATGACCAGGATGCCGGCCACGCCGCCCAGCACAATCGAGCCCACCGGGGTGACCCAGTAACAGGGAGCGGTAATGGCCACCAGGCCGGCGAGAAATCCGTTAGTGGTGAAGCTGGCATCCCACTTGCGCGACGAGCGGTACGACCAGAACAGCGCGGTCAATCCCGCGGCGCATGCCGCCAGGGTGGTATTGGCGGCCACCCGTCCGATCCCTTCGAAATCCATGGCCGACAGGGTGCTGCCGGGGTTGAATCCGTACCAGCCAAACCACAGCAACAAGCCGCCGCACACCGCGATGGTGAGGTCGTGGGGCTGCATGGGAGCGCCGCCGTCGCGCTTGAACCTTCTGCCCAGCCGCGGGCCGAGGACGATGGTTCCCGCCAGCGCCACAAATCCCCCGATGGTGTGCACCACCGTGGACCCGGCAAAATCGTGGAAGCCTGTCCCCAGCGCCGGCAGCAGGTGGCCTTCGCTGCCCATGACAGCCAGCCAGCCGTCGGGCCCCCACGCCCAATGGCCGATGATGGGATAGATAAAGCCGGAAACCGCCACGCTATACAGCAGGTCCCCCACGAAACCGGTGCGGCCGATCATGGCGCCCGAGGTGATGGTCGAGCAGGTGTCGGCGAAGGCGAACTGGAAAAGCCAGAACGCCATAAAGGCCACGCCGGTGGTTTCATAGGTGGCGGGAACTCCCTGCAGAAAAAACCAGTGGTAGCCGATGAACCCGTTGCCGTGGCTGAACATGAAGGCGAAGCCGAAGGCAAAAAAAAGCAGTCCGCACAAACAGGTATCGACCACGCATTCCATGAGCACGTTCACGGTTTCGCGCGAGCGGCAGAAACCGGCCTCCAGCATGGTGAAACCCACTTGCATGCCGAAGACCAGGAAGGCGGCGATCAGGGTCCACGCGGTATTCAGCGGGTTCACGATGTCAGCGGCTTTGACGTCAGGCGCGGCGGCGTAAACCTTGCTGAAGAAGACATAGGAGACCGCCGACATGGCCGCCAGCAGCAGAGCCACTCCCAGCATCTTGCCGGCAATCAGCAATAGGGCGTGCCGGCGCCATTCGGGATGCCGCAGGCGCTCCGCCATCCGGGAGAATTTCTGCGATAAAGATAAAGTCCTCCGGCCCCGCGCCCTGGCAGACTTCACAAAACTCCTCCACAAGAATTTGCATTCCTCAGCTCAGGTAAAAACCGCGATGAGCCCGCGGAAGATCTTTCTCGCCGATGTTTGCAATGTATCGCGCGGTCACGAACAGTTCCTAACGCATATTTGCAATGACGTTTATCAAATTAATTTATGGGAGCAGTGCGGTCGCGCAACGAGTCAAGGCTTTTCGGGTGGGGCTTTCGGATCGGTTTATTTGGGGAAGTGAGTTTGCTCTTCGGTGGAAGCGGCGGCCTTCAGAGTCTGTGTCACAAGCAGGGCGCCGAATTTAGGAGTTTTTGTTCTTCGGTGGAAGCAGCGGCCTTCAGGCCGCTGAATGGATGCCCTTAAGAATTACGGCTTCAGCCGCTGTGACGAGTAGGGAATTGAGTCGCGAAACCGCATCCGCAGAGGATAAGATTACCGCCATGTCATCCCAGGGTCGCAGGACTTTCTTTGTAACCTCCGTGACCCACGAACGCCGGCCAATTTTTGCTTCGGAAAGACTCGCATCGCTCTTTTTGGAAGTCGTGCAGCGCAATCGCGAGCTCAATCACTTCTTGTTACATGAAATCGTACTAATGCCTGACCACTTTCATCTCCTGATCACACCCGCCCCCAATATTTCTCTGGAGAAAGTCATGCAGCTGATAAAGGGTGGCTATTCATTTCGGCAGAAAAAGGAAATGCGCTCCAAGCTTGCGGTTTGGCAGCGCGGATTCAAAGAACATCGGATCAAAGACAGCGGCGATTACGCCGTCCATCGTAGCTACATCCGTAATAATCCGGTGCGGACTGGTTTAGCTGCGTCTCCCGATAAATATCCGTACTGTTCGGCCCACACCGCAATCAAAATTGACGCGGCGCCACCGGGGCTGAAGCCCAAATCATAAAGATCCCTATTCAGTGGGCTGAAGCCCACTGCTTCCACCGAAATGCAAAAGATGTAGGAGTCTTGGCTTTGACCCAGACTCTCAACGCCTCTGTTTCCACCGAAAAATAAAAACTGACTTCCAACCTAAACGCGGCTATTTTCAGCGGACTCAAGAGTTTGTGTCACGACCAGGGCGCCGAATTCAGGAGTTTTTGTTCTTCGGTGGAAGCGGCGGCCTTCAGGCCGCTGAATGGATGCCCTTAAGAATGACGGCTTCAGCCGCTGTGACGAGAATCAAATGCGAGACTCAAAATAAGGCGCTGAGCGCGGTTCGACACTTTGCGTGGCCAAGATTGCTACTAAACGCGGCGCGTTCCCCTGTAAGCACTCTCCACCGGGGCTAAAGCCGAAATCATAAAGATCGCCATTCAGTGGACTGAAGCCCACTGCTTCCACCGAAATGCAAAAGAGTGTGAGAGTCTTGGTTTTGACCCAAGCCCTGAAGGCCGCTGTTTCCACCGAAAAACAAAACCCGCTTTTCCGCCGCCTGTTTTAACTACCCTCGCGACGCGCTCAATCCGCTACGGTTTCGCTTATGCCGGCCATAGATTAAATTTGTTGGACGGCCCGCGGTCATGGAGATAGGGTTGGATTTAATGCCGCGCGTCCCATGCAGGGAGAGATCGTATGGTGAAGGTCGAAGCAATCATCCAGCCCTCGAAGTTCGAAGCAGTCAAAGAGGCGCTGCACGAGCTGGGCGTGGAGGGAATGACGGTCACCGACGTTCGCGGGCACGGCCGCCAGAAAGGCCACACCGAACGCTACCGGGGAAGCGAATACACCGTCGATCTCGTCCCCAAGGTGAAGATCGAGCTGTTTTTATCCGACGAGCTGGCCGAGCCCGCCATGGCCGCCATCGTGAAAGCCGCCCGCACCGGAAAAATTGGCGACGGCAAAGTTTTCCTTTCCAAAGTGGAAGACGCAATCCGAATCCGCAATGACGAACGCGGCAAGGGGGCGCTATAGGCGCCGAGCCCCTGTCAGCGCCGGCGGGGCGGGACGGAGGAATGATGGCGGCCGCCCACTCAGGCCCTTTGCAGCTCTACGTTGCGCAGACCAATGCCATCGGCCTGGGATTTGAAAATCACAGCCAGGGCGTCGCAACCGTAAGCCAGCTGGCCGAAGCCGCCGGCCGCCTGGCCATCGCGCTCTTCGATAACCTCGAGGGCGCAGGTCTCGGCGCGGCAAAGGATTTCTGCTTGGTCGCGCTCGGTGGCCTGGGACGCGGCGTTCTGTTTCCCTACTCCGACATCGATCTTCTCTTTCTGTGCGCCGATCGCCGCGTCGAAGAGCGCCACCAGGAACATATCGCCGAACTGTGCCGCACGATGTGGGACCTGCAGCTGCGCGTGAGCCCCACCACCCGCACCCTCGATGAATGCAGCCACCTGCACCGCGACAATCTGGAATTCAATATCGCGTTGCTGGATTCCCGTTTTCTCACCGGCGATGCCACGCTGTTCGCCCGGTTGCATGACCAGATCATTCCCCAACTGGTCGCCCGCGAGCGCTCCGAGCTGGTGCAGAACCTTTCCGACATGACCCGCCAGCGCCACCAGCGCAACGGCAACACCATCTTTCATCTTGAACCCAGCATCAAAGACGTTCCCGGCGGCCTGCGCGATTACAACGTCTCCTATTGGCTGGCCCTGATCCAAAGCCTGACCCAAAGCCGCGACTGGCCGCCCGCGGAGTCGCTACTGCTCACCCAAATCGGCCCCGAACCCGGCCGCGCCTTCGAGTTCTTCGCCGCCACCCGCTGTTTTCTGCACTATCGTCACGGACGCGATAACAACCTGCTCACCTATGAGCTGCAGGACGAGGCCGCGGCGCTGAGCATCGGCGCCGGCGCTGAGGAACGCCTCGAAACCGCCGACTGGATGCGGAATTATTTTCGCCATGCCCGCTGCATCCAGCGCATGACCACCCATTTTCTCGAGGACATGCCGCCGGCGCGTTCGTCACTGTATTCGCTCTACGAAGGCTGGCGATCGCGTCTCTCCAACGCCGAGTTCTCGGTGGTCCGCGGACGCATCTATCTGCGGCAGCCCGCCGCGCTCAACTCGGCCGCCGCCGTGCTCGACCTCTTCGAGTTTGTCGCGCGGCACGGCCTGCCCATCAGCCGGGAAGCTGAGACCCAGTCCGCCAGTGCGCTGGCCCAGAGCCACGGTTCCTGGACGCAATTTCCCGGCCTGTGGCTTCAATTCTGCCGCATCCTGGTGCTGCCCTTCGCCGCGCAGGCTCTCCGGGGAATGCACGAGGCGGGATTGCTAAGCGCTTTTTTCCCCGAGTTCGAGGCCATCGATTCGCTGGTCATCCGCGATTTTTACCATCGCTATACGGTGGACGAGCATTCGTTGATGGCCATCGACAACCTCGCCCGGCTGCACCAGCCGGAAACCGATGTGGAGCGCCGCTACCAGGAGATACTTTCCGCGCTGCAACAGCCCGAGCTGTTGTTCTTCGCGCTGCTATTTCACGACGTAGGCAAGGGCATGGCAACCGGCGATCACGTGCAGGGCAGCGTGCAGGCCTTGCAGGCCGCGATGGCCAGGATGAATGTAGATGGCCCCGAGCGGGAAGCGGTGCGCTTCCTGATTGCCAGTCACCTGGAAATGTCGAGCACGCTGCTGCGCCGCGATATTTTCGATCCTGAAACCGTGCGGGAGTTCGCCAGGAAGGTAGGCTCGCAGCAATCGTTGAAAATGCTGACCCTGCTGACCTACGCCGATTTCAAGTCGGTCAACCCCGAGGCCTTGACCCCATGGAAGGCCGAAACCCTGTGGCAACTCTATGCCGCCACCACCAACCACTTGAACCGCAGCCTCGACGACGACCGCTTAAGCAAGGATTCATTTCCCCCGGAGCAGGCTGCCACGGCGCTGGGGCTTCTAAACGAGGTACTGGCGCTGTTAGACACCGCCGCCGACGCGGCCGCGCTGCGAAAGTTTCTAGCCGGCCTCCCCGCGCGCTATTTGAAGATGCATTCCCCCGCCGAGATCGCCCAGCATTATGTGATGGCGCAATGGATGGAAACCGGCTCCGCATCGGTGAAAGTGGTAAAAGTTCGCGACCTATACCGGCTCACGGTGGTGACCGCCGACCGCCCGCAACTGTTCGCCGCCATAGCCGGCGCCATCGCCGCCTGGGGCATGAACATAGTCAAGGCTAACGCGTTCAGTAATTCCGCGGGCGTGGTCCTCGACACGTTTCATTTCAGCGACCGCTTCAACACCCTGGATTTGAATCCCTCTGAGCGGACGAGGTTCGAGCACAGCCTGATCGAAGTAATTGAAGGCAGCGCCAGCCTGGCCACGCTGATGGCCTCAAGGCCCGCCGGCAACCCTGCGGCCAGGCAGAAGGTCAAAGTGCAAACCCGGATATGGATGGATAACGAGCTCTCCAGCCACAGCACCCTGCTGGAGGTAGTAGCACAAGACCGTCCCGGCCTGCTGCACGATCTGAACTCCGCCATTTCACAGGCCGGCTGCAATATCGAGGTAGCGCTAATCGATACCGAAGGCCAATCCGCGATCGACGTGTTTTATCTGACTAGCGAGGGAGAAAAATTACTTGCGGAAAAACAGGACGAATTGCAGCAGGCATTGGTGCTGGCCGCGGAGACCGGTCAAAAAAAGGTGTGATCCAGCAGGAAGTGCGGTGCGGAAGATGGGTTCAATTTAATCAGCGAAACGCGCCAGCTTTCGGTCTTTGTTTGGGCGACGATGGTTCTCTTGATGATTCGCGGTTGAATGTAAGCCCCAACAATCTTAAGAAGTCGCTTGAGACACCCTCAATAAGCGAAAACCCCTATCCCTGTCATCCTGGAGCGAGCTCTCGTTTCTTGTTTGAGCGAAGGACCTTGCGTTTTGTTTTGATGGTTTGAGGATATATACCGAAATTAGGCAATTTATCAATTTTATGTAATTTCCCTAATATTGGTATAATTTGCCATGGATCCAATCACTAACCCATTCTCCCCAGGAGCAGGTACGCCTCCCCCAGAACTGGCAGGACGTGATGAACTTCGGGGGGCGATCCGCATCGCAATCGAGCGAGCTAAAAGGGGCCTGCCCACGAAAAGCATTTTGATGGTGGGACTTCGAGGAGTGGGAAAAACAGTGCTGCTCGACAGAATGAGGGATGACGCAGAGGGAGTAGGCATTCACACATTGCGAGTTGAAGCGCCTGAGAATCGGTCCTTGCCCTCAATTCTCGCTCCCCAATTGCGCCAGGTTCTGCTTAAGCTTTCGCGCAATGAACAGGCCAGAGACCTTGCCCAAAGGGCGCTTCGGGCACTGGCGGGATTCGCCAAGTCTCTCAAAATGAAATACCAGGACATCGAGGTAGGGTTCGACTTTGATCCCGAACCTGGCCTCGCCGACAATGGCGACCTGGAACACGATTTGCAGGCTCTGCTGGAGGCATCCGGACAGGCAGCGCAGAAGGCGAATACCGCGCTGGCGATCTTCGTGGATGAATTGCAGTACGTAAAAGAAGAAGAACTCGCAGCCCTGATCACCGCTCTGCATCGCACCGCACAAAAACGCCTTCCCGTCATTCTGGTGGGGGCCGGGCTGCCGCAATTGAGGGGCCGAATGGGCCGAGCTAAATCTTATGCGGAACGGCTCTTCGACTTCCCGGAGATTGGTCCCCTTCCTGCTGATGCGGCAAAATACGCCATCTCCAAACCGGCTGGGGACCAGGGGGTTGAAGTGACGCCTGAGGCCTTGGAAATGATCGTGCAAGAGACGCGCTGCTACCCATACTTCGTGCAGGAGTGGGGCAAGCATTCATGGGATGTTGCCGAGTCTTCGCCGATCACCCAGTCGGATGTGAATCATGCGACGGCCTCGGCGGTTGCAGCCCTTGACGAGAGTTTTTTTCGTGTAAGGTTTGACCGGCTCACCCCCGCGGAGAAGAGATACCTCCGAGCCATGGCTGAATTGGGCCCCGGGCCTCACCGGTCGGGAGACATAGCTGAACAATTGGGGCGCGTAGTGAGCTCTCTCGGCCCCACCAGGAGCCAGCTCATTTTCAAGGGCATGATCTGGAGTCCTCATCACGGCGATACTGCGTTCACCGTCCCTCTCTTCGATGAGTTCATGCAACGAATTATGCCGGGCGCTGACTGGAAAATTTAGCCGGCCTCCCCGCGCGCTATTTGAAGATGCATTCCCCCGCCGAGATCGCCCAGCATTATGTGATGGCGCAATGGATGGAAACCGGCTCCGCATCGGTGAAAGTGGAAAAAATTCGCGATCTCTTCCGGCTCACGGTGGTGACCGCCGACCGCCCGCAACTGTTCGCCACCATAGCCGGCGCCATCGCCGCCTGGGGCATGAACATAGTCAAAGCCAACGCGTTCAGTAATTCCGCGGGCGTGGTCCTCGACACGTTTCATTTCAGCGACCGCTTCAACACCCTGGACTTGAATCCCTCTGAGCGGACGAGGTTCGAGCACAGCCTGATCGGCGTAATCGAAGGCAGCGCCAGCCTGGCCACGCTGATGGCCGCAAGGCCCGCCGGCAAGACTGCGGCGAGACAAAAGGTCAAAGTGCCAACCCGGGTATGGATGGATACCGAACTCTCCAGCCACAGCACCCTGCTGGAGGTAGTAGCCCAAGACCGTCCCGGCCTGCTGCACGATCTAAACGCCGCCATTGCAAAGGCCGGATGCAACATCGAGGTAGCGCTGATCGATACCGAAGGCCAATCCGCGATCGACGTGTTTTATCTGACCATCGAGGGAAAGAAATTAGCCGCGGGAAAGCTGGGCGAGTTGCAGCAGGCATTGGTGCGGGCGGCGGAGACTGGTCAGATAAAGGTGTGATCGAGTAGGAAGTGCGGTGCGGAAGCAGGGTTCGACTTAATCAGCGATACGCGCGAGCTTTCGCGCCATATTTGGGCGACAATGGTTCTTTTGATGATTCGCGGTTGAATGTAAACCGCAACAATCTTAAGAAGTCGCTTGATTCACCCCCGATAAGCGAAAACCCCCTATCCCTTGTCATCCTGGAGCGAGCTTTCGCTTCTTGTCTGCGCGAAGGACCTTGCGATTTGTTTGAATCTGGATCAGCTCCGGATGTATTGATCAAACGTCGCAGCCGACTTAGAGCCTTTGCTCAAAGAACCCTTAGCACCAATCTGAAGCCTGCTTCATCCACCGAAAGTACAAACGAACATAATCGCTAACGCGGCCGGTTCGGGGATGATTATCCGAGCCACAGCCCAAACCGGAGCCGCGGGCCAACCCCAACCCGAGTGTCATCTCGACCGGAGACCCCGAGCCCTGGCGGGGCGTAGTGGAGAGACCTCGAGTTTGGCTTTGCATCGCAATGCAATGAGCCCTTTTCGGAAAAAGTACGTCAATGCTCGGGCCTAAGCGGAAAAATCGTGTATACCTTCTTATCAACCTCGGTAAAGCCGATAAATTGTTTCGCAGCGAAAGAGTTGCAGCGTGGCCCCAGACACGGTTAATTCGTTTTTCGAACATCCGATCTTGAACTCACCCTATGCTCCTCCTGCTCACCACTGGGAACTGGATGAACAAGGTCAACCTACGCAGAGAATTGTTGAAACGCGCCGCCGGGCAGAGTTCATTACTCCTATCCCGAAGCCGAAAAAGCGGAAGAGCTCTGCAGCCCAGGACGAAATGGTGTTCGATGAAGGCAAAGGCCTTTCGACGAAAGAACAGCAATATGATCCAACTTCGATCATCAACGAAGTGCGTGGATATGTGGATACATGGCGCTCCCTGCCCAACCGGGCGCAGTGGAATGTGACGCCGGAAACCGCCCGTCTCCTTGAGCATTGGCGGCATCACCAGTTCGGCGGGGTTCGTCCCTTCTTCTGCCAGATCGAGGCGGTAGAAACCGCGATATGGCTTATCGAAGTCGCGCCGCAATCAAAGAACGGAAAGCGCGTGCTCGAACACCTGAGTTCCGCAAACCGCGACGCCAACCCCGAGCTGATGCGATTTGCTTTAAAGCTTGCCACAGGCGCGGGAAAGACAACCGTTATGGCAATGCTGATTGCGTGGCAAGCGATCAATGCCGTTCGCTATCCGGGGAGTAAACACTTCACCCGTGGCTTCCTGGTCTGCGCGCCAGGCCTGACGATTAAGGACCGATTGCGCGTACTGCAGCCCAATGATCCCGATGCTTATTATGGCAACCGGGAACTCGTTCCCGGGGACATGCTCGACGACGTTAATCGGTCCAAAATCGTGATCACAAACTATCACGCGTTCAAGCTGCGAGAGCGTATCGAACTCTCAGCCGGAGGCCGGGCTTTGCTACAAGGTCGCGGGGGCGATGAACTCAATACCCTGGAGACCGAAGGGCAGATGGTCCAACGCGTGATGCCTGAATTGATGGGCATTAAAAACGTTCTGGTTATTAATGATGAGGCCCACCACTGCTATCGGGAAAAGCCTAAGGACGCCAGCGATGAAGATCTGAAGGGCGACGAAAGAAAAGAAGCGGAGAAGAATAATGAAGCCGCCCGGCTCTGGATTTCAGGGCTGGAGGCAGTAAACCGCAAGCTTGGGCTGAGCCGAGTCGTTGATTTGTCGGCGACCCCGTTTTTTCTGCGCGGTTCCGGTTATGCGGAGGGCACGCTTTTCCCGTGGACGATGAGCGACTTCTCGCTCATGGATGCGATCGAGTCCGGAATCGTCAAACTTCCGCGTGTCCCGGTGGCGGAAAACATCCCTGGCAAAGAGCTGCCCATGTACCGCAACCTGTGGGAGAACATCCGCAAGGACATGCCCAAGAAGGGACGGGGCAAGGGAGAAGAACTCGATCCGCTCAAACTTCCTACGCGATTGCAAACCGCTCTGCAATCACTTTACGGACACTACGAAAAAACCTTCAAATTATGGCAAGATGCAGGTGTCAAGGTCCCGCCCTGCTTCATCATCGTTTGCCAGAACACTGCCATCTCCAAGCTCGTGTACGACTTCGTCTCGGGGTTTTATCGCAAGAACGAAGATGGCACTGCAACGCCCATCAATGGCCGGCTGCCGCTGTTTCGTAACTTCGACGACAGCACTGGTAATCCTCTGGCTCGGCCCAACACTTTACTGATTGACAGCGAACAACTTGAAGCGGGTGACGCGCTGGATGACAACTTCCGTGCCATGGCAGCCGATGAGATTGAGCGCTTTCGCCGTGAAATTGGGGAGCGCAGCGGTGGTGCTCGGGCAGGCGATGACATTACCGACCAGGAATTGCTCCGTGAGGTCATGAATACTGTGGGCAAGTCCGGTCAGCTCGGCGGCGCCATTCGTTGCGTGGTGTCTGTATCCATGCTCACCGAGGGCTGGGATGCGAATACGGTCACCCATGTTCTTGGCATCCGCGCCTTCGGCACGCAGTTGCTATGTGAACAGGTGATTGGCCGAGCTTTGCGCCGCCAGTCCTACGACCTGAACGAAGAAGGTTTATTTAACGTCGAATACGCCGATGTTTTCGGCATTCCCTTTGACTTCACGGCCAAGCCGGTGGTGGCGCCACCGCAGCCGCCGCGCGAGACGATCCAAGTGAAGGCCATGCGGCCCGAGCGTGATTCATTGGAAATCCGGTTTCCCCGGGTAGAGGGTTATCGCGTCGAATTGCCCGAGGAACGGCTATCCGCAGATTTCAACGACGACTCGATTTTGGTGCTCAGCCCTGACCTGGTCGGGCCGTCCATTACCCACAATTCCGGCATTATCGGGGAGGGCGTGGACATGAACCTCGAACATCTCGGCGATATGCGGCCGTCATCGCTGCTATTCAATCTCACACACCGGTTGCTTTACTCCAAGTGGCGCGACCCCGGGGAAGACCCTAAGCATTATCTCTTTGGGCAGCTCAAACGCATTACCAAGCTATGGCTCGAGACCTGCCTTGTGTGCAAAGGGGAAACCTATCCCGCACAGCTTATGTATCAGGAGTTGGCCGACATGGCCTGCAATCGCATCACGGCAGGGATCACGCGGAAGTTCCTAGGTGAGCGGCCGATCAAGGCGCTGCTTGATCCATACAATCCGACAGGCTCAACCAGTCACGTCAGGTTCAATACCTCGCGGACTGACCGCTGGGAAACCAGTTCCAAGTTCTGCCACGTCAACTGGGTCATCCTCGATAGCGATTGGGAGGGGGAGTTTTGCCGGGTAGCGGAGTCGCACCCCCAGGTCCGCGCCTATGTGAAGAACCACAACCTGGGCTTGGAAGTGCCCTATCGCTACGGTTCTGAGATGCGAAAGTACCTGCCCGACTTCATCGTGCTGGTGGATGACGGCCACGACCCCGATGACCTGCTGCATCTGGTGGTAGAGATCAAGGGTTACCGATTAGAGGATGCGAAGGAGAAGAAGTCGACGATGGAAACCTACTGGGCGCCGGGGGTAAACCATCTCGGCTCTTATGGCCGCTGGGGGTTTGCGGAGTTCACCGACGTTTACCAGATCCAAACTGATTTCAGCGTCAAGGTTGAAGGCGAGTTCAATAAGATGATCCTACGCGCAACTTCTCAATCTGCATGACACTAGAAGAAATCATCGCTGAAGCAAGCAAGGATGGCCGGGTTTGCCCTCAGCCCGCAGTATGGAACCGTCTATGGGAAATGCTTCCAGATCGCCAGAGGCGAGGGGGAGGCTGGGAGCCGCCTCTACCGTTAATTCTGGCGGCATGGTGGGACTCGCCAAACATCAGCAAGCGAGAACGTTTTCATGTCCACCTTCACTGGGCACACGACCATGGCGTTATTGATGCTGTTGCAACATTTGTCGCGAACATGAAGCCCGAAGACTGGCACAAGGAAAAAGATTAACCATGGCCAAGAAGCCTCCCCGCACCAAGACCGTCGAGACCTTGAAACACGACGCCGACAAGCGCAAGAACATTCCGACAGCGGAGTTTCAGTCCGTGCTGAAGCCGGCGGAGCAGAAGCCGCTGGAGAAGCGCTACCCGCGCAACGTCGATCTCGACCCCCAACTCGTGTGGAAGGGAAAAGATGAGCAGGATTGGAGTGATTTAGTCGTTCATGCGCCACCAATTTACATTCAAGAGAAAGTCCATCCCAAGGTGCTCATTGACGACCTGCTGCGCGCCACGAAGGAGCGGGAGCATGAGGGCGGGATGATTACTCCCGACCTCTTCGCAGATTTCAACGGCATACCCAAGGACGTGGACAAGACAGAGTTCTACCAGCACAACCAGAATTGGTCGAACCGCATGATCCTTGGCGACTCGCTCCAGGTTATGGCGAGTTTGGCAGAGCGCGAGGGCCTACGCGGAAAGGTGCAGTGCATCTACTTCGATCCGCCTTATGGTATCAAGTTCAATAGCAACTTCCAGTGGTCCACTACCAGCCGCGACGCGGATGACGGCAAGGTCACCCAAATCACCCGCGAGCCAGAGCAGGTCAAAGCCTTCCGCGACACGTGGCGCGACGGCATCCATAGTTATCTCACCTATCTCCGCGACCGCCTGACCGTGGCCCGCGATCTGCTCACGGACTCGGGTTCAATCTTCGTGCAGATTGGCGATGAGAACGTTCACCGCGTCCGAGCAGTGGTGGATGAAGTCTTTGGGGAAAATAACTGCGTCGCTCAGATTGTGTTTACGAAGACCACTGGTTCGACCGCTGACACCATCGCGGCGGTATTTGATACGCTGCTTTGGTATGCAAAATCTGCGGAGCATGTGAAGATCAGAAAACTCTATTCCCCGCAGACCCCGGGGGAAGAGGGTGCGAAGGAATACAAGAGGGTAGAGCTTCCTGACACTTCGCTTATTCCAATAAGCCGATTCACAACGGGAGCAAAGCTCACTCTACCGCCAGGCGCCAAGATATTTGCCACCGACAGCATCGTTTCAAAGGGCGGAGATGAGGCCGACCTCGAGTTTCCTTCAAGCCAAGGTGTTATCCGATTGTCATGTAAACCTAATCGCCACTGGAAGCCCGGCGCTAACGGTATTCGCAAACTCTGGAAGATCGGCAGACTGCTTCGGCAGTCCGGTCTCAGAATCTACAAGCGATATTTTTTAGACTTTCCTTATCGCCCGCTCACGAACATTTGGACTGATACCCGAGGTGAAGACGACCCGCGATATGTCGTGCAGACTGATGCTAAACCCTTGGAGCGATGCCTCCTCATGACCTCAGATCCCGGTGACCTCGTACTCGACCCCACCTGCGGTTCCGGCACTACTGCTGCAGTCGCCGAGCAATGGGGCCGCCGCTGGATCACGATTGACACCTCGCGCGTGGCACTGGCGCTGGCCCGCGCCCGAATCATGGGCACACGCTATCCTTTCTACCTCCTCGCTGACTCCCGCGAAGGTCAGCTCAAAGAATCCGAGATCACCCGCACTGCACCGAGTTCACAGCCCGTGTTCGGAAACATTCGACACGGCTTCGTGTACGAGCGTGCAGCACACATTACCCAAGGATCCATTGCAAATAACGCGGAAATTGATGTCATCTGGGACAAATGGCAGTTTGTGTTGGAGCCGTTGCGCGAGAACCTGAACGCGGCCCTCGGGAAGCAATGGGAACAATGGGAGATTCCGCGGGAAGTGGACGAATCCTGGTCCGAACTAGCAAAAAAGCTCCTCGCGGATTGGTGGCTAGCGCGAACCGCCCGGCAGAAGGAAATCGACGCCTCCATCGCCGCAAAGGCAGAGTATGAGTACCTTTATGACAAGCCTTATTCTGACAACAAAAAGGTCCGAGTCGCGGGCCCCTTCACTGTGGAGAGTCTAAGCCCACATCGCATGCTTGGCGTGGATGAGAACGATGAATTGATCGGCGCGGTCGAGCAAGAAAATGCGGAACACGGAACCAAGCAGTCCTTTCCTCAGATGATTTTGGAGAATCTCAAGACCGCCGGTGTGCAGCAGGCACACAAAGAAGACAAGATCACCTTCACCGCGCTCGCACGATGGCCGGGCGACTTGGTCTGCGGAGAGGGCCATTATATGGAAGGGGACACTGAGAAACGCGCCGCCATCTTCATCGGCCCGGAGTTCGGTACGGTGCAGCGCGCCGACCTCGTCGAAGCCGCTCGCGAGGCTGGCGATTCAATGTTCGATGTCTTGATTGCGTGTGCGTTCAACTACGAAGCCCACACCACCGAATTCGCTAAGTTGGGACGCATTCCCGTGCTCAAGGCACGAATGAACGCGGACCTCCATATGTCGGAGGATCTCAAAAACACCGGCAAGGGCAACCTGTTCGTAATCTTCGGCGAACCCGATATCGACCTGATCAAAGAGGATGACGGCAACTTGCGCGTGAAGGTCAAGGGTGTCGACGTTTTTAAGCCTCAGACCGGAGAAGTGATCAGCGATAACGCGGATGGGATTGCCTGTTGGTTCATCGATACTGACTATAACGAGGAGAGTTTTTTCGTCCGCCACGCCTACTTCCTCGGCGCTAACGACCCATATAGCGCCCTCAAGACCACTCTAAAGGCTGAAATTGACCATGAAGCCTGGGCCACGTTGAACAGCGACACCTCTCGCCCGTTTGAGAAGCCGAAATCGGGAAGAATCGCCGTGAAAGTGATCAACCACTTGGGTGATGAAGTGATGAAAGTGTTTAAGGTCTAATCGCTCGAAAGGAAGATGGCATGAAAATCACTCCGAACTCTCTCACCATTGCCCAACTTCTGGGTTCCGAAAATGAACAGTATGTGATCCCAGCTTACCAGCGCCGTTATTCATGGAAACGGCATCAGGTCGAAGACCTGTGGGATGATTTGCGTGTACTGGAAGAACGAGACACGCACTTGCTTGGAACGATCGTTTGCCTTACAGGACAACATGCAGCGGGAATCAACCGCTTAGAACTCGTCGACGGTCAGCAGCGACTTGCGACCATCAGCATCCTTCTCTACTGTTTGCTGCAGCGTCTTAAGCGAGAAGGAAGAGCTGCCCAAGCGCACGAGCTTGAGCGGCTATTGAAGGCAAACCCTCTCGGGGGAGGCCCTCAGCCGAAGGTCGCTCTCGATTCACTTGATGCGAGGCAGTTCGAACTTCACGTCACTGGCACGAAAGTAGAGTCCGTCGACAACCCTAGACTGGCGGATGCCTTTGAATTCTTCAACGAATGGCTTGACGAGTGCGATCTCCAAGAGGTCGAAACCGTGCTTTACAGGTTGAGATATCAGGCAAACGTCATCCGACTGGACGTCAGCGAGGCCAAGGACGCTTTCAAGCTGTTTGAGACCATCAACAACCGCGGCCTACGGCTGAGCCCAACCGACATAATCAAGAATTTCATTTTGGGTAATGCTGCCCGGTTTGGGCAGTATCAGTTGGAAGTTGCGAAAATCAAGTGGGCCGAATTGCTTCGCCATCTTGACGGTATCAGCACGGAGACGTTTTTTAGGCAGTTCATGGTCTCTCTACTCAAGAGTCGCGTCACAAAGTCCTCGGTTGTAAAGGAGTTTCAGTCATCATTCATGAAGCAAGTGCGGGAGGCTGAATCGCTTCCGGATCGGGGGCGGTATTACGACGTCCAAGCCGATCATAGCGACGAAGATGAAGAGGAAAGCGTGATCGAAGGGAATGACGAAGATGAAACTGAAGAGGAAGAGGAAAATGGAATTAAGGAATCACTACCCAAGATCTCCTTTACGGACTTTCTCGATCAGCTTGTGGGGAGTTCGAAAACTTACCGCGAAATCGTCCTGGGGCTGACAGGCAAGCCCAAGATCGACCGTCGTCTGCGCAATCTGAGGCTGATTAAGTCACTGCAAAGCTATGGTTTCCTGATGACTCTGCGCGCAGGTAAATGCAGCGATTCGCACTTCGAGGAGGTCCTTCAATTAACGGAGGTATTCCTCTTGCGTCGCCACATTTGCCGCGAGCGGACGAATGACAACGAGACCGTGTTTGCCCGGCTTTGCGCCGTGGATCCGGCCAACCCTCTGGATCAAGTGCGGAAGAGCTACCGCGAATATTGCCCCATCGACGAGAAGTTTAATGCGGAATTCGCTACAGCGAAATTTAACTCGGCATTGATTGATCGCGCCCGGTATTGCTTGGAGCAGATCGAAATGCATCAGCACGGAGACTACCTGGAACTGATACCGGGTGGCCCGGACACGGTCCACGTCGAGCATATTATCCCTCAGAAAATAAAGACCAAGAGGGCAAAGGATGAGTTCGGCGATTGGCCCGCCTATCTAGGCGCGAATTCGGAAGCGAAGCACCCTCAATTTGTTTCAAGAATAGGCAATCTCAGTTTGTTTTCGGGGACTCTCAATATCGGGGCTTCGAATAACCCTTACAAACGTAAAAAGGAGGCTTACATCCATTCTGCTATCAAGATAACGAAGTCGCTTCCGACTGACTATCACGAGTTCAGGTTTGCTCAAGTTGCTAAAAGATCAGTAAAATTTGCTGATCTTGCGGTAAAACTCTGGCCTATACCTTAAGACTTTGATGGAATTCCGGATAGCCGATACCTTCACAGACAGCCTGGCTCGCCTTACCGGTGAAGAGCAGAAGGCTGTCAAAACCACGGCGTTTGACTTGCAACTCAACCCGGCCAACCCCGGCATGAGCTTTCATAAGCTGGAAAAGGCGAGAGACAAAAATTTCTGGTCCGTACGGGTTGGCAGCGACATTCGGATGATCGTTCATAAGAGCGATTCGAGTCTCCTGCTTTGCTATGTCGGCCATCACGAAAAGGCCTATGACTGGGCGGAACGGCGCAAGGTGGAGACGCACCCAACAACGGGCGCCGCGCAGCTTGTCGAAATACGAGAAACCCTAAAAGAAATTGTTGTGCCGGTCTATGTGCAGGTAGCCGCAGACGTGACCCCGAATCGAGTGATCCGGAAGCGCATTTTTGCCGGCATCTCCGACGATGAGTTACTTGGCTATGGCGTGCCTGCTGAATGGCTGAGTGATGTCAAGAATTCCAACGAAGAGACAGTGCTGGCATTAACCGATCACCTTCCAGCGGAGGCCGCCGAGGCATTGCTGGAAATTGCGACCGGTGGCAAGCCTCGCGTGCCGCCATTCTCGTCGCCTGCGGCAAATCCGTTCGATCATCCCGATTCCCAGCGACGTTTTCGGGTTATGGCGAATGTGGAAGAGTTGGAGCGCGCCCTGGAGTTTCCCTGGGAGAAGTGGACGGTCTTTCTTCACCCTGAGCAACGACAATGGATAGAGCGGGACTACGCGGGGCCAGCGCGAATTTCCGGTTCAGCGGGCACTGGGAAGACAATCGTGGCACTGCACCGCGCCGCTCACTTGGCTCGGGCGAACCCCGAAGCGCGCGTTCTGTTAACAACCTTTTCCGACACCCTGGCAAATGCCCTACGAACGAAACTAAGACGTTTGTTGGGGAGTGAGCCTCGTCTTGCCGAGAGAATCGATGTTTACTCGCTCAATACCATTGGCCTACGGCTCTACAAGGCACATGTGGGAGAGGCAACGATTGCCAGCCGCGCAGTGCTGGTTGAGCTTATCAAGGAGGCGGCAAGTTCAGTGCCTAGCCACAAATTCGGGACGCATTTTCTGTTCGCAGAATGGGAGCAGGTCGTCGATGCGTGGCAACTGGAAAATTGGGAGTCGTATCGCGATGTCGCGCGGCTGGGACGAAAGACGCGGCTTCCGGAGGCACAACGCAAGGTCTTGTGGTCCATCTTTGAGCGCGTACGCGCAGAATTGATGGCACGCAAGTTGATCACTTATGCCGAGCTCTTTACTGAGCTTGCCAAAGTAATCTCAAACAAAATGTCGGAAATTTTCGATTTCGCGGTGGTCGACGAAGCGCAGGACATTAGCGTCGCCCACCTTCGCTTTCTTGCCGCCCTGGGTTCGGACCGGCCTAACGCCCTGTTTTTTGCAGGCGACCTGGGTCAGCGTATTTTCCAACAGCCCTTCTCGTGGAAAGCCCTGGGAACTGATATTCGCGGCCGCTCTCGCACGCTACGCGTTAATTACCGTACGTCACACCAAATTCGGACCCAGGCCGATCGTCTGCTCAGTGCGGAGGTGGCCGATGTTGACGGCAACAAAGACGACCGGAGCGACACAGTTTCAGTTTTCAATGGTACTCCGCCAACGATCCAATCTTTCAAGCATCAAAACGAAGAGATCGAGGCGGTAGCGAGCTGGATTACTGCGCGCGCTCATGATGGAGTGCGGCCGCACGAGTTCGGCGTTTTCGTCCGGTCAGATGCGCAACTGGATCGAGCCCAAGCTGCGGTTGAGGGGGCGGGTCTCAAATTCAGAATTCTGGACCAAAAAGTAGAAACCACCAGCGGGCACCTATCCATCAGCACCATGGATATGGCCAAAGGCCTGGAATTTCGTGCGGTGGCTGTAATGGCGTGTGACGATGAGGTCATTCCTTTACAGGGGAGAATTGAAGCAGTGGGTGACGATGCCGACCTGCAAGAAGTGTACGAGACGGAGCGGCACTTGCTCTATGTCGCCTGCACTCGCGCGCGGGACTACTTACTGGTTACCAGCGTCGAGCCGGCGTCTGAGTTTCTTGATGATCTGCGGGTGTAGATTCCGAGCAGCCCATGAGAACGGAATTGCTGCGATTCAACGGCACTGTCGAGCGCGATCCAGCCATCGAGGCCTGGATGAAGGAGCATCCAGGTGAATTGGGAGCGATCGCCCAGCGGTGGTTTGAGGAGATGCGCCAATGCGGGGACGAAGTCCGCGAGCTATTGCATGACGGCTGTCCGGTTGCATGTTTGGGGGATGCGCCTTTCGGCTACGTCAATGTATTTACTTCGCATGTAAACGTAGGGTTTTTTCAGGGCGCGGCGTTGCCGGATCCGGGGCGCTTGTTGCAAGGCAACGGCAAATTCATGCGTCATGTGAAGCTGAGGCCGGGAACGGCCATCCCCGCCGCCGCGCTACGCAGACTCATCGATGCGGCGTATCTGGATATCAAGGAGCGCGTCGAAAACGGCTAGCTTCAGCTCCACAGGTGAGGCCGGTATGCTCCAGGCGTTCGGCTCGCGACATCCATTGTTGATCGCCACTGGCACGCCCGGCGGAGCAGGATGATCGGTGAATTTCGGGCGGCTGCGATCGGTTTCCTTGCCAGCGCCAGTCTCCTGATTGTGACTACACTTTGCGCTCCGCTCCTAGGAGCGAGAACGCGATCATGGCTACCTGGGACGACCGATTATGCCAGGCGTGGCGGGTCCCATTCTGGATGACGCAATCCCCAGCTTTGAGCAGCACCTCGGCGCCGTCGTCCAGTTCCATGACCACCTCGCCGAACACCACAACGTCGAAGTCCACGGCATCGGTGGTATGCATTCCGGGATGGTCGGGCTCGAGAACTCCCCCCATTCCCGGCAGTAGGCGATCGAATTCCGCGATATTTGCCGGGGTGCTGGCCGGCGCCGGCGCCGCGGTTGTGGCCGGCGGCAGGGTGAACATCCCGAAGCGAAAGCCGTTCTTTGGCGGAAAATACCGAGGCTGCGCGGGCGGAGTCCCGTCGGAGGGGAGTGCGGGCGCCGAGTCGCTACCCCACAGGCGGTAAAATTCATATCCCGGAGCCAAAGCAGCTCTCACCGCATGCACCGCGTCTTTGCTCACGATCACCGACTTGCCCGCCTTATTCTTCCCGGTCTCGATGCAATGCAGTTGGGGCACGGCGCAAGGCGCTGCACTGCCGCGCTTGCTGGCCGACGCTCTGGCCACGCCCAAACCGCCCAACGCTGCAACCGCTCCGGCCGCTCCCGCGCTCTTGATGAAGTTTCTGCGTGTCTTGCTCATGGTTCTCCTCAAATCTCCAGGACATGCAAGGGGGCGCCTGCCATTTCGCCATCCTGCGAAGGGAGTATAGCCGAACGATGTTTTCCGATAGCGCCAGCACGCGGCTGTGCTGGCCAGTAACTGGTGATCATCGCCCTGTCGCACGTAACCGTGCAACTGGCGGATGACCGGCGATGCGGAGGTTGGGGGAAGTTGGAAGGCCCTGCTGGAGGGTCACACTTTCAACCTTGACCTTCTTCATTCCACATCATGCACAAGCATCAAGCATCAATACTGGTAAGCAGCCGCACGGCCATCCAGGATGATTTCGTCATTCACTGCTTACGCCATACAATGCTAAGCAGACTTGGAGAGTCGGGGATCGATACCTTCACCATCATGAGGATCGCCGGGCAGCATTACGGTCTCCCAGCGGCACGTGCGTTACCCTCCGGACGAGGTCGAGCGTGGGTTCGAGCGCCTGCAAGACTCTGATCGGCAGCGAATGCTCGAGGATGCAGTAGCCCAACTCCTGCTAAGCCGCTGCAGTTCTCGGTAAACTGGGAATCGATCGTCTGCAAGTCGTGAACGGGCCTGTAGCTCAGCTGGTTAGAGCAGTGGACTCATAATCCATTGGTCGCAGGTTCAAATCCTGCCGGGCCCACCAATCCTTTCAATAGGATACGAGCTTTTTTTCATCCGCGAACAATGACGGCCATGGAACTATCTTTCCCTTCAATAGTTTGGAAGGGGCAACATGCTCTGGCTGGAACGCGGGCGGGATCTGCGCCCGCAGCCGGGCGCCAAGAGAGGACACAACCCAACGAAGCTAAGATTTAGCAGATGCCTTCCAGAAATCATCACCAGACGCTCCATTTACTGATCGTCACTTCAATCGCGAAAGCTCTTCCGCGGCCTTCGCCGGCTCCAGCGCGATGTAGCCATTTTCTTTCGACAGCGACTGCAGCAGTTCCTGCCCTTCGCGAGAGAGAGCGAGCCGCATGTACTCGCGCATCCACGGCTCGAGCGGTTTGCCCGGCGGCGAATTGAAGTACACCCGAATGGAGCCGGTCAGCGGATAGACATCTCCCACACCGGCGTGCGAGTAGTGCGCGTTTTCGTTCTCTGCGAGCGCGACCACCTTGGCCTGCCGGCCGAGCTCCCCCTCGCGTTCCCAGCCGGAGTCTGGCGGCCAGAACCCCACAATGCCGATGCCGTAAGGATCCTGTGCGACCGCAGCCATCACGTCCTGCGAGGCTTCCACCCACTCCGCGCGCGGGGTCCATGGACGGCCTCCCAATTTGTAACCGTCGATGAACAAGAAAGCCGAATCCCGCTTGGCTGGCAGGTAAACGTGTATTTCGCGCTTGCTCCAGTCACCGCGTACACCGAGCTGGCTCCAATGCGTGATGTTTCCAGCGCGGGAGCCGGTCGTAAATATCTGCGCAGCCTGCGCGATGGTGAGTTTTGGCAGCGGGTTCTTTGCGTTGATCCAAATGGCGGAGGGCGTCTTGCCCGGAGGAAAGATATCCGGATCCGGAGACTGGTCGTAGCCCAGCAGAAAGCTTTCCGGCGAATATCCATGTAGGGCCTTGAAACCGTCAAGATCTTGCCGGATGCCATCGCGGCCAAGCGGCGTGAAGGCGGAGACGCCGGTGGTAAGCGCAGCCAGCGCCGGCTCTGAGCCGAGAGGGTTAAGTGTGATTTTGATATTGGGATGCGTGCGTGTAAAGATCTCATCGAGAGCTTCGAAATAGGGGCCTACGAGATCGTTCGCCAGTACGTAAATTGTCTTGTCCGGCAGCAAATAGGTAGCGTCCGGCGCAGGCGATGCTACCGGATGAGGCACATAGCGGGGCAGAACCACTTCAGCCTGCTGCCCCCAGCCACATACGACACACGCCAACCACAGCGCGCATGCCGCCACGTTTTTCTGAACTGGCCTGCTCTGCGATCGATTTGCTCGTCCACTCATACCCTTGCTTTTCCTTTCATAAGTCGTGCCCTAGGGCGATAGCTTCGCGCGCTCTTCCGCCAGCTCGTCCTTGGTCAGCGGGAGATATCCGGCAGTGCCGGCGGCAAGTGCGCGCTGGCCTTCGCTAGAAAGCGCCGACCGCGCAAGCTCTGCCGAAAAAGGGTCAAGCCCAGTACCCTTGTTCGATCGCAGGTATAAGTAGACATAGCGGTCCAGCGGATACCTGCCGGCGGCGATCTCCGTCGCGCCTGGACTTACGGCCGGGGTGGTACTGCTCCGCTTTAGCGCAACCACCTTGACGCCCGCCAGCGACACATTCACGGCGGTGATGCCTATCGCGGAGGGATCCTCGCGAACTCGATCCACCACGTCGGCGTAATGCGTCACTGCCTGGTAGCCGTGCGTAAAGTTGAGACCGCCAAACTTGTCTGTGCTCAGGAACTCTCCAACCTGCGGGTCGTCGGAATCGACGTAGTCGCTGCCCGGCGGTCCGAAGAGATGTATCTCACGGTTTGCCAGCGGACCTTCGACGCCCGCTTGTCCCCACATGGCGATGTCCCCCCCAGGCGCGCCTACAGTAAAGATTCGCGCCAACTGGTCCATCGTCAGCGCGGAAAGCGGACTGCCGCTGTTAACGATCACCGCCAGCGCGGGCACGGCGGTTCCCGGGGTAATGGAGGCGTGCGCAATGCGTATACCGATGGGCGGCGCGGTGATCTTCAGGTTGTCGCCCAGACCGATGCGCGTGTACTCGCTGCCCATCGCGGCATAAGCCGTGCGATCGAACGTCAGGGCTGCCATGGCGGAGTAGTTGTCGCCCAGTCGCACATTAAAGCTGATTCCTGGATGGGTGGTTACAAAGAGTGAATTCAGGGCATCCACCGTCTCGCCCATGCAGCTGCAGGCAATCACCTGTATGTGACCATCCCCGGCAACGTAGCCAGCTCCGCTGCGCGGCTGCACCTGTTTGGACGGTGACGGGCCTTGACTCCACAACGGGGCGCCCAATGCCAGGTGCAGCAGCATGGCGGCCGTACACCGAATTATCCACGCTCCGCATCTTTCTCTTACTTTCATTATTTCGCCCTCCCTCTTTCGGCTTGGCTTGCAACAGGCGTCTGGTATGGATCCAGCAACAGCCTTTTGCGCTCGCCGTTCGCTGACTTTGGCGGCAACGGCAGGTAGTTGCCTTCACGCAGCACATCGGCGGCGGCCTGCCGGCTCAGCACATACTTCAAGAACTCGCTGGTGGCTTCGCTAAGCGGATGGTCGGCGCTGCGGTCGAGCACAAAATACACCGCTCGCGTCAACGGGTAAACCCTTGAGGCCACATTTTCACGTGACGGGTTAATGGGCGCAGCAGTAGCGGACGGAGTGAGTGGCAGTGCTCGCACCTCCCTCGTCGCATAGTGGACATTCGAGATGCCGATACCGTACGGGTCCTTGGCTATAGTCTGCACAATCAACTCGCCGGCGTCGAGGCCGTCAGCTCCCGTGCCGTTTGCCAACTCGCGCAGAGTGCAGCTCCAGTGAGCCTTTTGCCTGAAGACCAGGTTACGGAAGATCACTGCTTTGTCGTTCTCCGTGGTGAAGCCATAAAGATGAATCGCATGCCCCGCCCATGATCCCTTTACTCCAAGATCTCCCCATGTTCTTATTGGTCTCTCGGAGCTACCGAAGGTGCGCTCTAACTGTTCGGTGGTGACGCTCACCAGCGGATTGGAGCGATGCACGAAGATCATTAGCGCAAACGTCGCCTTAGGCACGTCGTAGGAGCCTGTCGCTATGTCAACCATTGTTGGCGCGTGCCCGGTTACGGACTCAAAGGCCTGCTCTTCGAGGGGCCAAATCTCACGGCCAAGCACACCTATCTCAGCGCGACCGGTGTAGACGCCCGCCACCGCCGTGATCGTGCTGTGCAGTTGATCGTCAAACCGCACACCGGGCTGATAGGCGTGGAAACTCTCTTCGTAGCGCTTCAGCAGGTCGCCCATCTGCGGGCTTCCCCAGGTGCGGATGACACCACTCACCTGGCGTGACGGCGTATAGAGTGGCGCCTCTGCTGTCTGCGCCATGGCGGCTCCAAACAACAGCAAGGCAGTGCACACGCCTGCGAGTGGCTCGCAGGTGTGGCGCCTCCTGTACGAGTTGAACATCAGGTAATCCTTTTAGTTCGCCTCGCCATTTACTTTTCCGCACATGAAATACGGCTGAACTGAAGATGAAAATCCGTTCAGGTGTCAAATTGCAGCCGCACGCACACCGTCACTCATTCCTCCGTCTGTCCGCGTGCCGAGATTGAAAGCGTACTAACACAACGTCGAGCGAACACCAACGATCTGGCAAAACTCTCACACCTCCAGGTTCACGAGTCGTTTTATGAATGCATTCTTCTATTTGGATAAAAATTTATTCATGTAAGCCCAACGCACCCTGAAATCGTTGACAGCGCAATTGCGTCAGACTAAAGTTCGTGACGCAATTCACAATTTCATTTCGGGAGTCGATAATGCACCCCACTCTAAAAATTGTAGGGGCCTTTCTCATAGGCCTGCTGAGCGCGGCGGGCGCGGTTGCCGGTGCTGCTGCTCAAACCTACAAGGTCATCGGTCAGTACATGTTGCCTGGCTCCGCGGCGCATGGCCTGGCAGTGGATTCCATCAGCCGCCGTCTTTTTGTCGCCGGCGATGGCGGTATCGTCGTCCTCGATGCGGATACGGGCGCAACCCTCGGCACCATTCAGCTGAAGGATGCGCAGGATGTTCTGCTGATTCCCGTTATGAAAGGTGAAGAGCGCGCCGCCTCCACCATGGGCTTTGCCACCGGCAACGGCACGGTCGTTACCTTCTCGCCGGAGGGTATGAAGGTCACCGCGTCGGTCAAGCTCCCGACCGGCGGCGCGTCCTCGCTCTGCTATGACGACGACGCGAAGACAGTTGCGGCCGTCAGCGCCGGAGGTTCGCTCGCTGCGATTGACGCCGAATCCGGCAAGGTGGTGAAGTTCTGGCGCGTCGGCACTGGCGCGGGACAGATCGCCTGCGGCACTCTAAAACACGTGTACGTCGCGGACACCGCCGCCAATGTCGTCCATGTGCTAAACCACGGCACTGGAAAAGATGACGGCGACTACCCCATCATGACGGGAAGCAAGCCCTCCGGTCTGTCACTGGACCCCAAGGGCCGCCGTCTCTTCGTCGCCTGCGAGGACGGCACGGTGGAAATCATCGATACGGACTCCGGCTTCACCTTCATCGAATTGAAGGCCGGTACGGGCAAGGCGCGCGAAACGTTCATCTGGACTCCGCAGGGCAAGGGCCAATGGAAGGCCGCGTCGTTCATCGTGCAGGAAGACGGCACTCTTACCGGCATCCGCATGAACGCCTTCATCAACTACTCCATCGGCGGCCAGTACAAGCTGACTCCCGGCCTTGGCAGCGTGGCTTACGACGCCAAGACTCACCGGCTACTGATTACGTCAATGAACGCGGGCAAACCCGTCGTGCTTCTCGCAGGGTACTGATCAACGTGAAACGGACTAATGCAATGACAAAAAACTTTTCCTTCAATATTTTGCCGTGCCTGGTAGCTGCTGCCGCTCTTGGCCTCGTCTTCGTTCCCAATCTGCACGCACAAGGCATCGTGAGCGCGGAACAACTGCGCGGCAAGAAAATTCTGATTGTCGCAGGCGAGCCTAAAAATGACCACCCGAACGACGACATGGTCGTCAAGAAGCACCTGGGGAGCCAGGGCTACGTCGTCACCATGGCCAAGGAAGAAGACGACCCCGCAAAGGCCGCCGGGCAGGACCTCATCATTATCAGCAGTACCGCCGACCCACGCGAGATTGCGGACAAGTATGCCAGCGCGTCAGTGCCTGTCTTCACCTGGAACACCGTTGATTATCCAGACATGAAGATGAGCGGACCCGAGCGCCACGTCGACTTCGAGACGCTGGATCCGGTGCAGGACTACGCGCGCGCCTTCACCATGCTCTACGGCTACTTTCCGAACGTCACGAACCCTATCGTGCATGAGCTGGGCATTCCGCGTTCGCAGATGTTCGGTACCGGCTACCTGCTGCCGCAGGCTTTCGGATGGGCGCGGCCTGCCCCCTCGGCCAGCATCGTTGTCAACGTCGAGGGCGAAACCACCCACGCCGGGGTCTTCACCTATGAGAAGGGCGCCACTATGTATGGCGGCTTCGTGGCGCCCGCTCGCCGCGTTGGCTTCTATCTTAGCGATGCGACCTTCCACTATCTCACCGCGGTACATGGCGAAGCGGAGCGCGATGCCAACTTGTCGCAGTGGTGGGTCAGTCTGAAACTCTTCGACGCCAGCATCCGCTGGGCGCTCAGCCCCGCCGTGAGGCCAGAAGCTTACGATCCACAGGCTTTGAAGACGAAACTTGCTTCAGTTGCCAAGGGAAAAAAGCTGCTCTTTGTGCGCCGGCTCAACACGCCTGAGGGTGAAGAGTCGGACGACCATATCTCCGAGCACTTCAAGGATCTTGGCTTCACAGTCACGGAAGCCGACCAGAGCCAGCCGGACACCATGGCAGACGGACAGGACTTCGTGGTTCTCTCGGCCACCAGCTCCAAGTACAAACTCTCCAACAAGTACCGTGATGTGAAGGTCCCTCTGATGTGCCTCGAAGGGCTCAGCGCGGACTCGCTCAAGATGGCCAACCGTCACCGCTTCGTCGACTACGGAGAACATGGCGAAGCCAGGGAGAGCGAAGATCCACCCGAGGCTTACCTCGAGATCGTCGGGTCCTACCACACCATGGCTGCCGGTCTAAGACCCGGTTACGTCAAATTTATCAAGGAGGCAGACGTGCTGAAATGGGCGATGCCGCTTCCTTCGGCCATCATCATCGCAACGCTGCCAAACTCCTTCCATGAACGCGCCATCTTCGGCTACGAAAAAGGCGCGGCCATGGCCGACGAATTCGTTGCTCCGGCACGCCGCTCCATGATCCCCGTGGACAATCCTGCTTTCGACGACCTGACTCCAGAGGGTCACACACTCTTCGACGCGGTTACCCTTTGGACCATCTCCAGTCCGCCAAACTGAGTTTTTCTTGCAAAACATCATCCCTTTTCAGGAGCATTATTATGCCCAAGCTTTGTGGTCGCCTACTTGCCCTCAGCGCAGTCGTTCTCTTTGCTGTCTCAACCGCGTTTGCATCCGACACTCCCGACCCCATCTTCAAAGGCAAGAAGCTACTTCTGATCGCGGCCACCTCCAGCCCCACGGCACCCGTGGACGCGAACATCAAGAAGCACTTTGAGAGCCTCGGCATGACGGTCACTATGGTTTCAGACATCCATCCGCCCCCGGCCGAAGGCTACAACCTCGTTTTCCTTGCCAGTGACGTCAAAGCCAAGACCATTACCAACACCTACCGCGCCACGACCGTTCCCGTGTTCACGACCAAGCCCTGGCTGCTTGACTTCTTGGGCATGACCGGATATCAGCCCCAGAAGGACTATGGCGAAGACGAAAAGGCAGAGCAGTCTTTCCTCTGGCTTATCAACGCGCCCAACCCTATCCAGGCCGGCTTCCCTAATGGCATGTTTATGCCCGTTAAGCACGCCATCAAAATCTACAACTGGGGCCGTCCGGAGCCCTCCGCGCAAGTCATCGCTTTCCTTCCCGGCGAACCCACTAAGGGCTTCATCTTCGCCTATGAAAAAGGCGTCTACATGGATCACGAGTTCGTCGCGCCAGGGCGCCGTATCTTCATGGGCCTATCTCCCGACCAGTTCGATCTCCTAATCCCCGACGGCATCAAGCTCTTCGACTCGTGCGCAGCCTGGGCTTTGGGCGGAAGATAGGATAAGTATGACACTTCGCCACAGTATTTTCGCCGCTGTTCTCTGTGCCTTCATTGCGCTTGTTCCGCAGCTGCGGGCACAGGATCGGGTGGATGGTCCGACTGCCCTCATCATCACCTACCATGCCAAATCCGGCGATCGCTCCGCCTTCCGAAAGGTAATGCAGACCGAGGGCGTTGCAAAGTTGAACAAGTGGCAAAAGGACGGCGTTTTCTCCAGTTACAGCATCCTTTTCACCGCATACGCAGCGGACACCGTGCCCGACATGTTTCTCGTTCTCCGCTTCAAACACTTCACGGATCTCGGAAACTGGCAGAAGATCGAAGAGACTTACCCCGGCGGCCTTACCGATAGCGCCCAGAGGCTCGGCGTGGCGGAGACCTCCAACACCGCTGATATTGTCGATGAAGGCTCAGGCGCCCCCACTACCAAGGATTCGCAGTTCTTCGTGCTTGAATACGACGTCACTGTGGATATGCCAAAATATGTCAGCTACGTCCACGGCTACGTGGCGCCGCAGTTCAAGGGATGGAGCACCGCCGGCATCCTCTCCTCGTACTCCTGTTTCGTCAACCAGAACCCCGCCGGTGCGCCGTGGTCCAGCTTCATAGTCCTTGAATACAAAAACTTGAAGTCGCTCGCGGCTCGCGAAGCGGTCAAGAACAAAACCCGCGCTGAGCTGGCCACCTCCGACGCCACCTGGAAGAAGTGGAGCGACGATAAGGCCTCCGTTCGGAAAGAGAAAGCAGCCATCTCAGTACTTTCTCTCAATTAGCCCAGGTGGTTACTGGTGGTTCTAGAAGATCCCCGGTAGTGCGGGGCTATGCTCGCGATGCAGGGCCTGTAGGTCAAACTTCTCCATACCGAGCGCCCGCAGTAGCAGCGGCGGCAGTTGCGTCGTAGGCACCGGCGTCTTGTCCAGACGCCCCGTCAATTGCACACCGCTCACCAGCAGCGCCACATGCGCGTCCTCATCTGTAGCGCTGCCGTGTCCGGCAGGAGCCCACCGCACGTCCGAACGCGAGCGGAGGATAATATCCGGTATCCGGCTGTCCTCTGCCGGAAGGTTCACCGTCAAACCCAGGCGTTGGCCGATGACAACTTCTTCAATGCCCAGCAAACTCGCCTGCGCGCTCAGCGCCTTCGCCACAGCCGCAGTCATGGAAGGATCCTTGAGCCACACCATTGCGCTGCCCGACGCACCGATGTGGGACACGATCGCGTGCGGCACCCTCTCTGCCACAGCCTTCAAGGCGGACAAGTTCACGGTTCGAATGCTGCGCGCTGTGACAGGCCCCCGCCCATAGGATGCGGTCACCACAATCCAGGTCGAATCAAAGAGCTTCTTTGTCTTCAACTCGCGCACGATCGCCGCAATCGAATCGTCCACGCTGCCCAGCGCCTTGGTCAGCTCCGTCGCGGGCCTGCCGGTAGAATCGGCATATCCGTTGTTCCCGGCCATCATCTTCGCTTTGCCTACGGCGCTGAAGCTGATGCCCATCACCACCGGCACGGGCGCGTCCAGTTTGCCGCCGCAATCCTTCCCGTCAATCCAACGCATGACGGCAGCAACGCGCATCTGGTCTCCCCGCTCCGGCGCAGCCCAACCGCACGCCTCGCTCAAACCGCTGCCCGATGGCCCAGCGTACAGATCGGTCAGAGCCGCATTCGTGCCTGCCCACGCCGTGCGGGTGCCCTTCTCGTTCATCACTTCAAAGATGTTGTTCACATGCAGCAGCGCATGGGGAGCGACCGGGGAGCAGGAATGTTTCGGATCCAGCGGCATCTTCACCGCGTCCATCTCCAGCATCAGTGCGGTTCCCTTTGTCCGACATGCTGAACCCGCCGGAGACAAGGCGTGGTCATATCCATCGGCGCTCACAACGCCCGTAGAGACTGGAGTACCGCCCGTCACCAACGCCACCAACCCGGCAGCCTCGTCGGTCCACGGTACGTGCGCATTGGTGTAGGTGACGCCGCGGCGGCTCAGCTCCGCCATCGCAGAGTTAGGATGCGACTCCACCCACAGCGCCAGGTCCACTGCATTCAGCCCCCCGGCCTCCAGCAAAACGACGCGCGCTGCCGGATGGTCGGCGGGCGTATGAATCAGGGGCTTTGGATATTGCTCCTGCGCCACACAGGCAGCGGCCAGTAAAAACGCCGCAACCTCGCACGCAACTAATTTCTGCACGGCTTTCGCAGCGGGCACGGTCTCCCCCTATTTCAGTTTCTCAGCCTCTTTGGCGTCCCGCGTGGCCGGCAGCGGCGTAAAGATTGCGTCCTTCACGATCGCTTGCTGCCCTTCTTTGCTCAGTGCATATTTAATGAATTCGCGCAGCAATGGGCTGATTGGCTTTCCTGGCTCGCGATTGATGAAGATGTAGATGGCGCGGCTTAACGGATACGCCTGCGAAGCTACATTTTCGAAGGTCGGGGCCAGATACGGGCCGCCCTGATGCACCGCAAGCTTCAGCACCTTCGTTTTAGGATTCGTGTTCCACGCGAGGCCCGTGTAGCTCATCGCGTACTTGTCTGCGGCTACCCTGTCAGAGAGCGGGATCACCGTGTGCTCTGATTTGAGGCCGTCGCGCCACTGTCCATTCGCCAGCACATGTATGTTCACGAAGCTGTCGTAGCCGTTCGGAATCTCTACGCCCCACAAGTGGATCGGCTTGTCGGCCCACTCCCCCGTCAGTCCAAGTTGTCCCCACGTCGTGATCGGCGGCTTGATGCCTCGGTTGTGTGTCGCCGAATAGAGCGCGTCGAGCTGCGGGTAGGTGATCTCATCCAGGGGATTGTCTCTGTTGACAATGAAAACAATACAGTCCGTAAACGCTTTCACCCCCAGGCTCCCGCCGGAGACGGCAATCGCCAGCGGCTGATAACCGAACTTGTCGTCAAACGGAAACTCTTCCCTCCCCAGCATCTCGCGTGCAATGAAGCCGAAGTCTGCCGTACCCGCAGTCAGCCTCGGCCCTGCCTGACCCGATCCGCCGATGTCCACCGATATCTTCACGTTCGGGTAGATTTTCGTAAAGCCGGCAATCCACGCGTCGGTTATATCGTTGACCGTATTCGATTCAACACCCTTCAAAATCCCGTACAAACCTTTCACCGGCTTGTACGACGGAATCGCGGCATCCACCGTGGCATTGTAAGGCAGCGGGGGATTGGGCTTCGGTGCCGGTGTCTCCAGATTCTGCGCGCCGGCCAGAGTGCATCCTATTAAGCCAAAGGTGATAGTGAGAATCCGCTTCATATTGTGGCCTGCAAGGTCCTTTCCAGTTTGTTTGCCGAGCCGACCCACTTCAATCTACACACATGAAGTTTGCCTGAAGGCAATGTTAAAACTAGTTCATTTCACCCATCCGCTGCTGCCTCCCATGACGCGTTCTCCATAAATTGCTCTAAAGCGTCTTAACACATAAGCCCAAGGAGAGCATCTGTACATGAAGCCGTTTTCATTTTCGCTTCACACATCCTTCATTCGCTGGTTTCAAAGTGCTAACGACTCAAAAATTTCTCCCATAATGTTTTGAAAGGGGAGGAGACTATACTCCATCGACAAGTCAGGAGCTCGAATGTTCTCTGCTCTCCGCCACGATTTCACCGCTTTCCTCGCAGTCTTGGTTCTCGCTCTCTCGCCTGTCCTTTATGCGCAAAGCGGCGGCGCAACACTGCAAGGCACGGTGACCGATCCTAGCGGGGCTGTCATTCCCAACGCACATATTCGCATCGTCTCCATCGCCACAGGCGTCGTGCACGATGCCGAAGCCAATAGCAACGGCATTTACTCCGCTCCTGCCATTAGCGCTGGCCGGTATACAGTCACTACCGCCGCTCCAGGTTTCTCATCCAAGGTAAACAACGATGTGGTGCTGTCCGTGGGCGCCGTTCGTGATTTGGATGTGGTGCTTACCATCTCCTCTGCGGAGATGACGATCAATGTCGAAGCTTCCTCCAACCAGGTCAATCCGGCCGACACCTCGATACAGGGCGTCGTGGACGGAAAACAGACCCGTGACCTTCCCCTCAATGGCCGCGACTGGACCACCCTCGCCACGCTTAACAGCGGCGTCTCCCAGATCCTCACCCAATTTGCCGGTGCCGCTACGGCCACCACACGCCTCTCCCGCGGCCTTGGAGCGCAACTCACCATCGGTGGCAACCGCCCCCAGGGCAACAGCTACCGCCTCGACGGCGTCAACATTAACGACTACGCCAATGGAGGCCCTGGTTCCGTCTCCGGCGCAACTCTCGGAGTCGACGCCGTGCAGGAGTTCAGCGTCATCACCTCCAACGCCCCTGCACAGTATGGCCGCATGTCCGGCGGTGTCATCAACTCCATCACCCGGCAGGGCACCAACCAGTTCCACGGCTCCGTTTACGACTTCCTCCGCAACAGCGTTTTTGACGCACGCAACTTCTTCGATCCGCTCAGCGGTGAGCCCTCCTTCCGGCGCAACCAGTTCGGCGCCACCGTCGGCGGCCCTATCATCAAGAACAAGACCTTCTTCTTCTTCAATTATGAGGGCTATCGCCAAGCACAGGGCGTCACCATCCAATCCACCGTGCTTTCGCCAAACGCCCGCACCGGACTGGTCACCTGCTCACAGCGGATCACCGGTACTCAGAATAAGGCCTGCTTCACTGTCGGTACTAAAACGCAGGCGCCTCCCGGGGCCGACGGAGTGCAGCAGCTTGCCGTCGATCCGGCCGTCCTCCCCTATCTCGCCCTTTATCCCCTGCCCAATGGCACGATCACGGGCAACACCGGCATCTACACTTTCGTCACCACGCAGAAGGCCAATGAAGACCTCTCCACGGTTCATCTGGACCACAATTTTTCAGAGAATGATTCGCTCCACAGCACTCTCTTGTACGGCACAGCCTCGCTCGACTCGGCCGACCAGACCAACACCCTCTACGACGAGGCTCTCTCCCGCCGCACTACCGCGAGTCTGGAGGAGGTCCACGTCTTCACCTCACACCTTACCAACTCCTTCCGCCTGGGCTATAACCGCTCTGTAGCCATCGCGCCTAACCTCAAATCGGTCATCAATCCCGCCATCAACAATCCCGCGCTCTCCTATTACTCTGGCCGCAGCGTTGGCCAGTTGCTCGTCTCCTCTCTCACCACCGTGCAGGGCGGCTCTGGCGCTGTCGGCACCAACAAGTTTCACTACAACTCCTACCAGCTCTATGACGACGCTAATTACCTGTTAGGCAAACACTCCTTCAACTTCGGCGGTGGCCTCGAGTTTCTCCAAAACAATACACTCGGCGGCGTGCTGCCCAACGGCCAGTGGAGCTTCGGCTCCATCAATTCGTTCCTCACCAACGTCCCGACGTTCTTTGAGGGAGGCGTCCCCGGCACTCCAGTTATCCCGCACGACCTGCGCCAGACCCTTTATGCCGCCTACGTGCAGGACAGCTGGAAGGCACGCCACAATCTCACCGTCAACCTCGGCCTGCGTTATGAGATGGTCACCAATACGACCGAGACCCGCGGTCGCCTCGGCTCTCTCCCCACCCCCACCTCGCCTGCCGCCGTCGCGGTCCACAGCTTCTTCACCAACAACCCCACCACCAAGAACTTTGAGCCCCGCATTGGCTTAGCCTGGGACCCCTACCAGAACGGCAAGACCATTATTACCGCTGCATCCGGCATCTACGACCTGCTCCCGTTGAACTACACCTATCAACTCCAGGTCATCTCCAGTGCGCCATCTTACCAGGAGGGCCGTGTCGTCTATCCCGGCACCACGGGCAAGGGTCTGTTTCCCTCCAACCCCTTCAACACCATCATCCCCAAGCTTCGCGTCATCTACACGCCACCCAAGCCTCCGCGCAGCTACTCTATCCAAAGCAGCGTAAACCTGCAGCAGCAGCTTACGCAAAACACCGTCTTGCAGATCGGCTACATCGGATCGCATGGCGTCCATCAGCTCTTCAACACCAATGACATCAACAACGTACCCTTCGTCGGCAAGGACGCTGGCGGGAACTACTATTGGCCTGACCTCCTCGCTGTCGCCGGCGCGGCCCGCGCCGCTCTTGCACTCAATCCCAACGTAGGTACGGAGTCTGACAGCTTTTACGGTGGCAGTTCTATCTACCACTCGCTTCAGACCTCGATCAGCTACTCGTCGCCTAAAGGCGTCACCGGCAAAGTCGCCTATACCTGGTCACATTCTATTGACGACAGCTCCTCGCAGATCTCCGGTGCTAGCTTTGGCAATTCTATCTCTGGTCTACCGGCCTTTGATCTCAGCCTGGACCGAGCAAACTCCGACTTCGATCTCCGCCACGTCTTTTCCGCCAACGCCGTTGTTCCCTTGCCGAATATCGCGCGTGGCGGCATCTATACTTCCGTTCTCCGGCACTGGACCTTCAACAATATCTTCAACATCCGCAGCGGCATTCCCTTCACCCCCATCGTTGGAGGAGATACTCTCGGTCTCCTCGGCTCGCAGCCTTTTCAGTTTCCCGACCGCATCGTCAACGATCGCAAGTGCACCAACGGTCATAGCATCCACTACATCGACACGAGTTGCTTTGCCTTCCCCACAACCGTAGCCTATGGCCCGAACAACAGTCTCAACGGTCCACGCCTCGGCACCAGTCGCCGTAATACCCTGGCTGGCCCCGGCCTCTTCATCTGGACCACTGGACTGATGAAAGATCAGCGCATCACCGAAAGGATACGGGCACAGTTTCAGGTCCAGGCGTTCAATGTCACCAACCACACCAACTTTGCCAACCCAGCCGCGGCGCAGACACAGATATACGGCTCCAATGGTGCACTCTCCGGTACCGCCGGCGTCCTCACTGCTGTTGCCACATCCAGCCGGCAACTCCAGTTCGCGTTGAAAATCATCTTCTGAGGCTTCCCCCCTGGGGGCAGGCTGACACGCGTCCTCACCGACCCGACTTTGATATCGCCACGATATTCGAGTCGAATGCACGTTCGCACCGATTAAGGCAACTACGGGGTTCAAGCCCAAAAACGGACGAAAGCGGCTCCGACTTTTTCAACACCCACAGGCCGGCCACTTGCCGAAGACGTAGATCGATTTGAATAGCTCGATGAGTGACTCGGGCTGTTATTACCAACTGAGGTTTGAGGCGATTGCTCGCACCCTTGAGGTCCATACATAAGTATGCGAATTGAACTTCAGAAGGCTATGTTGCGCCGGTCCAGCGCGGAAAGCAAACTATGACCAACCAACGCTGGCTGCGAATCATTCCGGTCGCCACCATCATGTATGCGATCGCCTTCATCAATCGCACCAACGTGTCGCAGGCATTGCCGGCCATGAGCCGTGACCTGCACATGAACTCGCTGCAGGCCGGGTCCATCGCCGGCGCTTTTTTCTGGGGATACCTGCTGCTGCAAATTCCCGGGGGATA